>NZ_AUXT01000091.1 GCF_001625595.1 Pseudoalteromonas luteoviolacea NCIMB 1942 | reverse complement strand
TTGCCATCACATAGTCGAAGTATATGTGTCTATGAAGAAGTTCATTCAATCAAAACCAAAGAAAAACCAGAAACACATGCGTTGTTCTTGAAAAAGTTAGCGCAAGTACTGCCACAGGATTGTAAGCCTATCATTGTCACGGATACAGGTTTTAAGACACCTTGGTTTCGCAGTGTATTAGCACAAGGTTGGGACTTTGTTGGTAGAACACGTTTGCCAAATTTTTACTCTGTTGACGAAGAAAGTTGGCAATGCATCACACACCTTTATAAAAAAGCGACAAGACATGCTCAAGCGTTTATTGGCTACATTGCTCGTAGAAACCCTCTGAAGTGCCAGTTAGCTATATACAAGTGAAAGGAAGAAAGTCACTAAATCGTTCGGGAAAACCAAAACAATCAAAGCATGAAAAAGTGCATATTAAGCCCGCCAGAGATCCATGGCTTATCTCTAGCTCACTTCCTTATTCACGCAACTTTGCAGCGAAGCTAGTCAATATTTACCAGTTAAGAATGCAGATAGAAGAAGGGTTCA
>NZ_AUXT01000090.1 GCF_001625595.1 Pseudoalteromonas luteoviolacea NCIMB 1942 | reverse complement strand
TCCCATGTGAAAGTAGGACATCGCCAAGGTGAAGGGAGCAAGTTTCACAGTTACGAACCTTTTCTAATTGAATCGTAAATCTCTCAGCATTTGTTAAAGCTACTCATTCTACCTTGCGCAAAGCAAACGTATTCGCTGCGCTCATTGTCGTTAACACTATGCACGATAAGCGCAAGGTGAAGGGAGCAACCACCACTATCGCTAGCCTTTTCTAATTGAGTCACTAGTCCACCATCATTTATCAAAACTAATCATTTCAACTTGCGCAAAGTAAATGAACTCGCTTCGCTCACTGTCATTAACACTTGGCACTATTCTTACGTAAAGATAATGTACTCACTCTATTCACTGTCGCTAAACTTTTGCACCTTTCTTGCCTAAAAAATTATGACAGAGCTGCGTACTTTCAATGAAGCTTAGCTTTCAAAGTTAACACCCTGAGAATCCGTCAATGTTTGTATCTGTACAGTATTATTGGAATATATCTCTATATGCTTTGTTATAATACCTTCGCTCCTTGGCTATTTTCAGCGTCTAGCAATATCCATAATTTCCAATTAGTGATTTGGCAATCTTGAAATATTGTCATGTATTCATATGTTGAAAAAATTAGGTTCTTGGCCTTGTTTATTCCTTTTTTCACTATTGCTTAATTTTTCAAAGTATACATTTCAATAGTACTTTATCGTTGAATTGAAATAACTATATGAAAAATTTACTTAAAGTATTCTTTTAGAAATCGCTGCCATAATTTTTTATCAAAATAATGATTCAACTTGAATTAAGTTTGTTTAAGGATTGAAATTAATGAATAAAACTTTCTATTGTAAATTATTACTTACAAAATGACATGTGCAAGGTTAAATTTAAGTTAAATTTGTTGTGTATTAATTCTACAATTGCGCTACATTTTGATTGGAAATTAACCAAATGACATAATAAAGGAACAAGTATGCGTAAATTAAACACACTCGCTTTTGCGGTATTGGCAGGCATGTCAGGTAGCTGTTTAGCTCAAGCTGAAATGATGTCAGTTGACCAAAGTAAAGCGATTGAAGATCAATACATCGTCGTATTTAAGACACCGGCAGTGTTAAATGCAGCAAATAGCGCAGCGATTTCTAGCTATGCTACTAGCCAAGCACAAGTACTGACAACTCAGCACAATGTGCAAGTTACTAAGAGCTTCAATGGTGTTTTAAATGGTGTAGTTGTAAATGCATCTAAACAAAAAGTACAAGAACTACTTAATAACCCTAGTATTGACTACATTGAGCAAGACCAGATCGTAACTATTACGCCTATGGTAGATACAAGCGCAGACCAAGGAAATGCAATTTGGGGCTTAGACAGGGTAGATCAAAGAGACTTACCTCTAAACAGTAACTATCACTATGATTATGACGGATCTGGTGTAACAGCTTATGTAATCGATACTGGTGTACGTATATCACATGCTGAATTCGGTGGTCGTGCAAGCCATGGTTATGACTTTGTAGACAACGACGCAGATGCAAGTGATTGTAACGGTCATGGTACTCACGTTGCAGGTACTATTGGTGGCGGAGCATATGGTATTGCTAAGAATGTAAACGTGGTTGGCGTTCGAGTTCTTGGCTGCACTGGCTCAGGTTCATACTCAGGTGTTATCTCAGGTATCAACTGGGTTAAAGATAATGCATCAGGCCCTTCTGTTGCAAATATGAGTTTAGGTGGTGGTGTTTCTCAAGCAGTTGACGACGCTGTAAACACTGCTGTGGCATCTGGAGTAACTTTTGTGGTTGCGGCGGGTAATGACAACAGCAATGCATGTAACTACTCACCTGCTAGAGCTGCAGACGCGGTAACTGTTGGTTCAACAACAAGTTCTGATGCGCGTTCAAGCTTCTCTAACTACGGCAACTGTCTTGATATCTATGCACCAGGTTCAAGCATTAAGTCGGCATGGTACAACTCTGATTCAGCAACAAATACAATTAGTGGTACTTCAATGGCTGCACCTCACGTTGCTGGTGTTGTTGCATTGTATTTAGATGAAAACCCAGGCTTAACACCTAGTCAAATTGACACTCTATTAAGCTCGCGCAGCTCAAAAGATAAAGTAGGTGATGCGAAATCTGGTTCTCCAAATGAGCTACTGTTCTCGCTTGCAGATAGCACGCCTCCACCACCACCGCCAACTTTACCTGAGTTAGATGATGGTGTTTCTGTAGGTGCAAGTGGTGCGTCAGGCAGCGAAACACACTACCTATTTAAAGTACCAGCTGGAAAAGACACATTGACAGTTACACTTTCTGGCGGAACTGGTGATGCGGACCTTTACGTCCAACAAGGACAAAAGGCTACTCAGAGCAGCTATACATGCCGCCCTTATAAGAGTGGTAACGAAGAAGTATGTACAATCAATAACCCAGCAGCTGGTAATTGGTATATTATGCTACACGGCTACTCAGCATACTCAGGTGCTAGCCTAGTAGCTGCTACATCAACAAATGGTGGTGGTTGTGGTGCAAACTGTCTAGATAATGGAGTGCCTGTAACAGGTTTATCTGGCGCATCAGGTAGCGAAGTAGCTTACACTATCGACGTACCAGCAAACTCAACGCTTAGCGTAGAAATTTCTGGTGGCTCTGGTGATGCTGATTTGTACGTAAGAAAAGGTCAAGCACCAACGACGAGTTCATATGACTGCAGACCTTACCGTAATGGTAATAGCGAAACATGTACATTGACCAACAATGGTGGTGCAGCGACGTACCATATTATGTTACGCGGTTACAGCAACTACTCTGGCGTTACCTTAAAAGGTAGTTACTAAATAAAAAGTAAAGGGAGCATAATGCTTAATGCCAGTCAGTTAAC
>NZ_AUXT01000089.1 GCF_001625595.1 Pseudoalteromonas luteoviolacea NCIMB 1942 | reverse complement strand
GTCACTAGGTCACTATATCAGGCAGCATTGGCGTATTGAAAATAGTCAGCATTACGTATTGGATGTTGTATTTAAAGAAGATAATTCACGAATAATGCTCGAGGGTGCAGTAGAAAATATGGCTTTATTTAGACGATTTGTGATGAATATCCTCAAGCAATGTGACTGCGGCGCACCTAGCCAGCGCAATAAATTAAAAAAAGCGGGTTGGAATGATGATTACAGAGCTCAAGTTTTCTTTGGTTAATATGCAGTCAAAGTATGCTCGGGCCCTGTATAAAACCCTGCTTACGATTTTAAAAAATAAACTTTCAAGGCAACTAATTAATCTGATCTGCGCATAAGAAATTGAACTAATACCAATTTCATTAAAT
>NZ_AUXT01000088.1 GCF_001625595.1 Pseudoalteromonas luteoviolacea NCIMB 1942 | reverse complement strand
TCAATGTCACCTCGTCATAAATCACTGGGTCACTATATCAGGCAGCATTGGCGTATTGAAAATAGTCAGCACTATGTATTGGATGTTGTATTCAAAGAAGATAATTCACGAATAATGCTCGAAGGAGCAGTGGAAAATATGGCTTTATTTAGACGATTTGTGATGAATATTCTCAAGCAATGTGAATGCGGCGCACCTAGCCAG
>NZ_AUXT01000087.1 GCF_001625595.1 Pseudoalteromonas luteoviolacea NCIMB 1942 | reverse complement strand
ATACATCGCCCTGTCAAATCTACCAGTTCTAAATAGTATTTAAATTCAAACGGTCATCCTTTAGGCATGTACTTTCTTGGATTACCAGAAAAACGCATGAGTGACTTAGGCTGTTTACCCTCTTTTGCTGTTTCAACGCGCTTTTTAATACTAGTATGGTCTGACTCTTCTGGCGTCTCTGCCATTTTGGCTCTCACAGGATTTAAATCCACATACGCTAAGCACGCCGCCAACGCGGCTTCATCTAACAAAGCTTGTGATTTAAAGCGCCCTTCCCAGAATCGGCCTGTGCAGCCATCTTCTCTATTCGCCTTACGCGCGATGTCTTCGTTTAGCGTTCGCATAAACCAGCTTATATCAGCTAGGCGCTTTCTATATTCGTCTATGAGCTCTGATAATAAACAACGCTCTGAGTTTGTAAGTGTTTCTCCATTGATAAACTTATGGGTTAACCAAGTCCCTTTAAATTGCTTATGCCAACGTATAACAATGGCTTTATCAGTCAGGCGTTTTGCTTTTTTATCATCTACATA
>NZ_AUXT01000086.1 GCF_001625595.1 Pseudoalteromonas luteoviolacea NCIMB 1942 | reverse complement strand
CTATTTTCAATACGCCAATGCTGCCTGATGTAGTGACCCAGTGACTTATGACGAGGTGACATTGAGCTGATGTAAAAAGATGTATCAATACTGGTCTTTTCTTTTATTGTCCGGTGTCGCTCTACTGCTATAATACTGCGGATACTTGGCCAGCGAGCCTTGAGTGTTTCATTAAATTTAGGTTTTAATTGGTAGACCCTGCGTTGCTCTTTTCGCCCATGGGCCTGCTGAGTCACTTCTGTTACAACCTTTTCTTTTCCAGCATCAAACACCGCTTGAAATTGAGTGTTCACTGCATTCCACAAATTTGGCTGATTTTTCTTTACTTGAACCACGACATGCGCTTTTTTATCCGCTATTTTTTTAAGTGTCTCAGTTTGGCAATGCAGCGCATCCATCGTCAGTACGCTGCCTTTAACATTCAGTACATCCAGCATCTGTTGAACAACTCGGATCTCCCCATTCTTATTCTTCGTCGCGAGTTGACTTAAGACCAGTCCATTCTCCGTATCATAAGCAGTTACAAGCTGTAAGGCGGTTTTTTTATCATTCCGATAGGCGCCTCTAAGGACTTTCCCATCAAAAGCGATAATTGGTTTGTTATTAATTTCACGATGTTCATTGAGCCAATTGAGTAAAGCCTCAAGAAGTGATTCAGCAATAACAGATTTTAGAATTCTTGCAATTGTATGTCGACGGGGAATACCATGTTTAAAAGGTCGATACTTGGTGAGCCAGTCTTTTTTCGCATCTCCATAAGTTTCAATATCTTGCCAACCCTCAGCGCCTGCAATGATGGCACTGACTACGAGAAAAATAATATCTACCAAATCATGCTTTTGATTGATATCAGAACGGGTTTCTTCAACAATGGATAAATGTTCTATAAGGTTCATAATTACGGTCAAAAATAAAAGCTGTGGCTATTTGATCATATTTTTTAACAAAGTGCGATCCCGCCCTG
>NZ_AUXT01000085.1 GCF_001625595.1 Pseudoalteromonas luteoviolacea NCIMB 1942 | reverse complement strand
CAGTTTTACATCCATTTAGAGAAACAGGCTTGAAACTGGGCCACATCAATGCGACTCACCACTCGAGCCAGGGCCCGAGCATACTTTGAATACATATTAACCAAAGAAAACTTGAGCTCTGTAATCATCATTCCAACCCGCTTTTTTAAATTTATTGCGCTGGCTTGGCGCGCCGCAGTCACATTGCTTGAGGATATTCATCACAAATCTCTAAATAAAGCCATATTTTCTACTGCACCCTCGGGCATTATTCGTGAATTATCTTCTTTAAATACAACATCCAATACGTAATGCTGACTATTTTCAATACGCCAATGCTGCCTGATATAGTGACCTAGTGACTTATGCCGGGGTGACATTGAACTGATGTAAAAAGACGTATCAATACTGGTCTTTTCTTTTATTGTCCGGTGTCGCTCTACCGCTATAATACTGCGGGTACTTGGCCAACGAGCTTTGAGTGTTTCATTAAATTTAGGTTTTAGTTGGTAGACCTTACGTTGCTCTTTTCGCCCATGGGCCTGCTGAGTCACTTCTGTTACAACCTTTTCTTTTCCAGCATCAAACACCGCTTGAAATTGAGTGTTCACCGCATTCCACAAATTGTGGCTGATTTTTCTTTATTTGAACCACGACATGCGCTTTTTTATCCGCTATTTTTTTAAGTGTCTCCGTTTGGCAATGCAGCGCATCCATCGTCAGTACGCTGCCTTTAACATTCAGTACATCCAGCATCTGTTGAACAACTCGGACCAGCCCATTCTCCGTATCAAATACCATGTTTAAAAGGTCG
>NZ_AUXT01000084.1 GCF_001625595.1 Pseudoalteromonas luteoviolacea NCIMB 1942 | reverse complement strand
TGTTTATCTCAGTTAGCGATTTATTTTGAAGGGCGTTTAGATAGCGTGCTTGATATTTAACTTTTTAAGCTGACACAGAATTTTGAACGCCCTCATAATTAATCGGGGGGCCTGTCTACGTTAGCTTTGATACTTATGTCGTTGGTTCTTCCTCTCCTGAATTATGTTGAATTTCCAGCTCTACATCGACAGTGTTTTCAGGAATATAACTTTTCTTTTTGGGTCTTTCATATTTTTCAAAGTTTTTCCTGTAATGAAAATCATGTAAATTTGCATGAACAATTTCACGTACGGGTATATTTATCAAAAACCTGTCTAGATCCAAATCAACTTCTTCCTCTTGTGAGGCCGATAATTCCTCTCGAATATCATCCCAAACAGGTACATAGTCAGTGACCAACTCTAACCTTTGCTCATTTTCACATCTATAGCCACTTTTAAGAGGCAATATCATAATATCGTTCATATGAAAGGCAATTTCCGTAGGGTATCCTATGTACACTTTACTATTTGATAGTGTGAACGCAATCGGCAAGCCGACGGTCATGCTTCGAGTAGTTATCTGGGTAAATTCAGGCGTATCATCTGTAGCCGATAAACTATAGTACACAGCATTTGCCACATTATCTTCACTTTCACCTGTCATTTTAGCTACAAAATGTAGTATTATGCTAGGCCCTTTTAGAGCTAGAAAAAGTGCAATTATAGATATCTGAAAACTATGTATCGCATATAAAGGAACGTAGAGATTGGGGAATATCACTTGTATAAAATGTGTTAATAAAGGAGCGATTAAACCGCTTTCCCATGACAGCAAGAAAAAGACTAGAGTTGTTAGTCCAAATAGTAATGCAGATACAAGCCATAAACCAATTCCCCACGCTGCAGATAGAATAAATGTATGATATCCACTGGTTTTTCTGAAGGTTGGTTTAGTTAAATAGTTTCGAGAACAGAAGATATAACCGATGATAGTAAATGTAAGCACTAAAATTACTGTAGGTTTGAGCATATCTCAATGAATCCTTCACTTCATCAAACAAAAAAGGGAGCCTTATGCTCCCTCTTTCTTCTCTTGAGTAAGATATCTTATTTGCTTTTGTACTTCATTACTTTTCCGAAAAGATGCCATCGGAACTGTAAATGTACCGTCACCCTTGGCCACAACTTTAATTTGGGCCTTTTTGCTCTGCTCTAACCCAGGAGTGAAAAAGTTAGAAATAGACTCTACAATACCACTCATCTACATCTCCTCCTGTATCATCGTGGAGCCGAATTCTATCGACTCATACTATATAGTCAAGGTCAGAATTGACCGAGAGTCAAACATAATATAGTTCCATACTGGAACTATTCTACTAAAAATAACACTATGAACGCTATTTCGTCTATGGTCAATATCTCACACACTCGTGTTTACTTACATTATTGGTTGTCTAGCTAAAAGTCTTAAGGGACTGTCACTTTAACTTTCTGTTTGAATTGGCAACCGATTGAAAAATAAATAAATTTATCCTTTATTTCATCCTAGGGGTATAAGGTGGGGTGTCACCACTTTCTTCCATGTTAATAATTCAATAGAAACAAGTGCTTAAGCTCTATATGGGCGGTATGATGTAGGCCGACCTATGATCATTTCATAGACATTCAAAACTTTTCAAAGAGCCCGCAAATTAACGTATTGCGGGCTTTTTTAATGGGTTTTATAATTACATGTAGTTTCATTTGTTTTCATCGAATTGCACAAATTGAAGAGGTAGTTAGTAGGGTATGTTGCGAATCACCCCAGTTATTTTTGTACATAAATAGATAGTATACCCCGCATTGTACTGTTGTATTGAGATTGGTTATGGGACTAGTTGCGGGTCAGTTGAAAAGTCTTTCTTGCGAAGACGGACAGAAGCAAACCAAAAGGTTTGATGGTAATAGATTGTATTTATTAATAAAAAATACAGGTTCCAAGCTTTGGCGGTTTCGCTATAAGTATGCTGAAAAACATCAAGAAATGGCACTTGAAAAATACCCCTCTATATCCCTTTCAAAAGCTCGTGAGTTAGCAAAAGGTGCTCGTTTATTGCTTATTCAGGGTATCCATCCAATGGAAGAGAGACTCAAGAATAAGAAGGCATTAAAGACGCCTGAGCTGATTTTTAGCAAAATATCATTGACATGGTGGGAGTTTAATAAAAGTAAATGGGGTGAGGAGCATATTGCCAAAGTTAACCGTCATATATCAAACGATTTAAAACCATTACATAAATACTCCATCGAACAAATTGATGTACAACAGATTCGAGATGTTCTGAATGAACTGGTTTAATTGAGCCGGACACTTTAATAATGGACAATGTTCTAATATTGAGGTGTTAAATGACAAAACGAAAAAACAAAAAACAAAACTTATACAACAGAATTTAAACAAGAAGCAGTTGCTTTAGTAACAGAGCAAGGCTATTCAGTTTCTGAGGCCGCAGCCTCTTTAGGGATCACAACCAAACT
>NZ_AUXT01000083.1 GCF_001625595.1 Pseudoalteromonas luteoviolacea NCIMB 1942 | reverse complement strand
TGGTTTAGGCGACGCTTACAGCCCAACACACCATCTAAGTTAATTAAAAAGCCACGTTGCTTATGGAAATATAAGCGGTTGTGGCTTTTTTATTTGAGGTGTTTATCACTGATTTAAGGCGGTCAGGAATGACCTGTTTTAAAGCCTTAAAATCAGTAAAATACACCTAAGCTTGAGAAAAGCTGAACACCCAATCAAAGTTGATTTAAAGGTCGTGTTGCTTATGGAAATATAAGCGGTTGTGGCTTTTTTAGTTGGGGGGCTTGTAACTGGTTTGAGGCGGTCAGGATTGACCTGTTTTAGCCCCATAAAATCAGTAAGATACACCTAAGCTTGAAAAAGCTTACACAGTTATCCCGTGAATCAAAACCCACATCAACCTAGGTGTGGGTTTTTTATTTTAGGAAATATTTTATGAGTGGTTTTACTAAATTGGACCTGTCGAAAGTTCCCGTTCCAGATTTGTTTAAGTCGCTCGATTTTGAACTTTTATATGAACAGTTAAAGGCCCAATTTCTACTTGATAACCCACAGTATAAAGCGGCGCTTTCATTGGAAAGTGATCCGATTGTACTGCTTTTACAAACCCTAGCTTATCAACAACTATTACAATCTCAAAGTCTCAACGATGCGATTCAGGGTAACATGCTGGCCTCAGCGCAGGGCAATGATTTAGATGCCATTGCTGCGAGGTACAACATAGCGCGAAAAGCGCAACCGCAGGAATCAGACAACGCCTTTAGGCAGCGTATTCAGCTAGCATTTAATGGCTTGAATACCGCAGGAAGCAGTGAATCATATATTTATCATACGATGTCTTGTGATGCTGACATTAAGGATGTCTCGGTGCAGAGCCCTGAGCCATGTGATATCGAATTGACGGTTTTGAGTCATGCAGACAATGGTCGCCCGAGCGATACGCTAATAGAAACTGTTCAACAGTATTTTACGGCTCAAGGAAGAGCGCAACCCAAAGTGAATGAGAATGTCTCTAAAGTAAGGCCGCTTGGAGACCGAGTGACTGTAAATAAAGCGACGATTAAACCCTTCTCAGTTCAGGCCGAGTTGTCGATTCTCTATGGACCTTCTGGTGAAACGCTTGTTTCAACAGCCAAGCAAGCGGTGGTCGAATATTGCAAATCTAGGCAATATCTAGGGAAAAAAGTGACAAGAGCAGGGATCTACGCAGCTCTTCACCAGTCTGGGGTTGAAGATGTGACCTTGTTAAGCCCTATTGAGGACATCGCGACTTCCAACACCGAAGCGCCTTTTTGTGAGTCGGTTACAGTCACCATGGAAAATGTCTATGAGTAAGTTACTACCTTCAAATACCACCACATTAACTCAATCTTTGGGTGAGGTATTAACACCCAGTAACTCGGTACGCAAGTTGCTGCTTTCGCTACTACAGCTTTCAACGCGTAGTGATGCCCAGTTAGTTTGGCTGGCAAAGTTGTGTGGTGTACAACCAAGAGATGTGCTCGCCGATCCAACCAGCTTGGCGCAATGCCAAACAGCACAATTAATAGCACTGATTGATGTTCCTGAATTTTGCAGTGTTGCGCAGTTGCAAGAAATAGCAGAGCAAATCCCAGTTGAGAATTGGGACAAGGATGCTTCTGAAATTGAGAAAAGAGCGTTAGTTAAATCAGCTTGTGTGCTGAATGACACAAGATTATTAATGACAAGCCTTTGGAATCCATTTCTTTGTCCTGCAGAGTTGTTGCCATGGCTTGCATGGTCAGTATCAGTAGATGAGTGGGATGAAGCCTGGAGTGAAGTGCTCAAAAGGCAAGTCATCGCCGATGCATTTTCTGTTCACCAAGTGAAAGGCACCCCGTATGCACTACAAAAAGCGCTCGATAGCCTAAATATAAAAACAGAAATTAAAGAGTGGTGGCAGGGAGGTAACGTTGAAGAGTTACCCCGAGGCACTGTTCAGGTCTGGGCATTGATAAATAGTAATTTGGACGAGCAACAGCAAGGATTGCTGACCCCTCAAATGTTAAAGCGAGTACACCGTATTATTGAATCTGTACAACGAGGTTCGATACATATAGATGTAAAGTTAGGCTTGGCATTTGAAGAGAGGGTAGGCGCTGTTGGTGTGACAGCCCCCGCGATTGTCCAGCGCTTTGATGCGCCAGTGGGGCAGGGGGTTAAACCATCGAAAATTGAAGATAAATTATGGTGTACAGGGGCGGCAAAGGTACGTCAGTCATCACACTTTTCAATTGCAGGAGAGGGGATTAAGCCTCCATCAAATACAGGCGACATTCGGTTGTGCGGTGCAACGAAGAGTAGAAATGCACAGCATTTTACATTGGGTGGTGTGGGTATAAAACCACTCGAATTAGCCAAAAATTATGCAGCTTGCGGGGCTTCTACAAGTTATTTTTCAATACATAGTTCCCCACAAGGTCAAGGGGTTCTGCCAAGTTGTGGCGCTGGGAATGAGTATGTGGTGAGCGCAACTCGGCAGATTATATATCAACATTTTAATTTACAAGGAGCCGCTTAATGTCTGCATTAATGCTGCAGTTTACTCAGGTGGGGCTAGATGCTTTGCTGGCTGCTAAAGCCAACGGAAAAAAAGCACAAATAAGCCATATGGCTTTTGGTGATAAAAGCTATACACCTTCGCAAACACAAACGCGTTTGCAAAGCATGAGAGAGTTACAACCCATACGTGATGACAACTATGAAGTGGGAGAAAACCATCAAGTTACAGTGGTCGCGTTATTCGACAAAGCGAATTCAATGCCAGAATACGCTATTAAGGAAGTCGGCGTTTTTATTCAGATTGACGAACCTGCTGGTAGTGATGACAACCTGATCCTGCTAGGAGTTTATTCTGAGCCCAACCGTACGCTTGGCTATAGAACGCCGGATGTAAAGATTTTACAAAGTGTGACGTTGAGCTTAGCGCAACTGCCGTCTGATAGCGTAGAGATAAAGCCGGGTATGGATAACTTCAATATGTTATTAGACAACGAACTGGCGGATTTAACCTTGGTGCAGCTGGATACAATGCATCGGCAACTAAAACAAGAATTACGCTTGGCAGCGCTGGAAAAGCTTTAATAGGTTAATTAGGAAATTATATGTCAAACGAACACACTACTATCACGGAAAATTTAGCGAATGTCGCGACAAGAGCGAACGAACTTTGCAATACAGTTGACTCTCAAATTGCCAATATCAATACAACCTTGACATTGGAACAACAGAAGTTGGCGACCAAAATTACTGAATTTGAGACGAAAGTTAACAGTTTTATTGAAAGCGACTTTAAGAGAGAAATTCCGTTCTTTAGACTAACTAAAAACCAAGAGTTAAAGGTAAACGGTCAATTAACCGTCGGCAGTATTGGGATTCCTGACGGCTTTACTTCTCGGGTAGAACAGTATCACTGTGAAATAGTTGCTTTTAGTCAACATGGTGTAGAGTCGAGCCAAAAACACCCTGAAATCCAGAAAATGTGGCGTGACTTAAAAAATATTGATGCACCTAAGTGGAGTACGCCAGATTTTGCAATTATGCGTATCAGGCCAAAAGAAGGCGTGGAGTATCCAGATACATTAGCTGGCGGTTTTTCAATTTATCAAGGGGAAATTCCATTAAATGGTGATGCTTCTCATGGAATTTGGATAAAAGCGGAACAAGGTCGAGTTGCTTTTACCAGTTCATTCACAGGCATTATTCCTGCTGATAATACGTGGTACGAACGCATTGTTTATGCTAGTGACCATGATGGTGGTACGAGCCATACCAATGGGCCACATATTTATTTAGAGAAAGGCGCAAGTTGTCTCATTGCTCTACCAGGTATTGTCGCAGGGCGAGTGCCTGCAGGACGTTGGGGTTATTTTGAAAGACCTGTTTTTGAAAGGGAGCAATAAATGTTAGAGAACATTACAAATCAAGTAGATGAGCTAGGCGGTGTGCGCAGCCAATATGATATTGATATCGATTTACGTGCTTTTTTAAAAAAGACAGACTGGTATGTAATTAGAGAGTCAGAAACCGGCGTGGCGATGCCTGAAGAAATTAAAGCGCAACGTGAATTTGCCAGAAGTCAGATTCAAACACCACCGTTAAAGTAGAGTAGGTAGATAAAGCATGTCTAGCGATAATTTAACTATCACAGAGCGCCTCACTAATGTTGCGGCACGCGCCAATGTACTGTGTGACACAGTGCAGCAGCAAATTGGAAATATCAACAGCACACTGGGATCAAAAATTGCTGAGGTGGATACCAAAGTTAACCACTCTCAAGAGCAGCTTGATACTAACTTTAATAATTTAAAAAATGGGTTAGTCGAAACAATCAATGGGGTTGACGTATTCAAGGAGGGGGTGACCAAACGTTTTTCAGTAAAAGCGCGTTTAAACGTAGGCGCGAATGGTAGCAATGCTCCAGCAGATATAGATCCATATTATGTCAACCTTATTGAATTTGATGCCGACCATGATGGTGCTGATGGTAATTTTGGTGGAGGCGATAGATTTAAATGTGACTTTTTTATGGAGCATCGAGGCTCTGTTGGTATTTTCGATCACATCATTATAAATGGATCTTCGTCACTTGACCGTGTATCAGCTTATATAGAAGTAAAAAAAGTATTTAAGGATAATGTCGTCAAGCTCTATATTTCAGAGCCAGGCTCCGACCCTCGAGAAATTAGCATAACAAAAGCAGATGAAGGGAAAACACTTGATGTGTTTTTTAGGCAAGCTAATAGAAACTTGGGCGCAGGGCGTGCTCGTGTGACTTTGAAAATAGAGAAAAAAGATTTTACTGAAATGCACCGGGATTTTTTAGCGCAGTGTGAATACTCATCAATTTATGGCCGACCTTGCGTATATAGAGTCACGCAAACCCCCCCTTCTTGGGATCAATAAATTTAAGGAGATTAGTATAATGTCCAGTGTCAATTGGAATGATGTTTCATGGGTGACCGTGCGTTCGCGTAGAAATAACTTATTAATTGAATCAGATGTATGGGTATTAAGAACGTTGGAAAAATCTAACCCTATACCAGTTGAACTTTCAGATTACCGTCAGGCTCTGAGAAAGTTGCCTGAAACAGCAACTAATCCCACAGAAGTTGTTTGGCCGAAATATGAGTTCACAGAATAGGTTGTAGTGCGCAGAACTAAATATTAAGCGCGCTTTCCATTTCCTGCGTAACCTGTTCGGGCATTTCGTCCTTCTCGACTCACCTGTTTCCCACGAGTCACAACCATCATAAGTTTTAACTTTAAAGAGTAATTAACCTCATGCAAAGATGTACCTTAATCAATAAGGTGCTTGAATGCTTATCATCTGGACTTCAAGGGGTGGCACAAGTGGGGCTGTTAAAAGCCACACAACCCTACCCAGATCTGACGCAGCAAGCCCAACTGACAGTCAAGCTGCTAGGCGAACGTCAAGCCAGTGAACTGCAGGCAAAAGGCGCCGACAAAGGCGTGACGTATGGACCGTCGTATAACAAAAACCTCAGTCCAAATTCGCTCGATAGAAGAGTGTTGCAATTGCAGCTAGAAATTGAGTTGGAAGATGCCGATAACGCGCAGCTGTTGCAAAGACTTGACCAGTTGATAAGTCAGTGTGAGGCACTTGTGATGGTGGACGAAATGCCCACCTATTGGCAGCACTTTATTGCTGAGAAAAGTGACTTTACATTCAGTCACCAGGCTAGCACGACGCTAGCGAAAGCTTCGCTTGAGTGGGCATTTTATTATCAAGTGGAATACCCAGATGACCCGGCCGGACCTGAAGTCAAAGAAGTATATCTAGGCCCGAAAGGGGGCGAATACACGCTAATCAGCAAGACTACCACACCTGCTTAGGAGGAAATATGTTAGTTAATCGACAGCAGTCAGAACTGGCCGCCTCAGATTTACAGCATCGCTTTGCCAAGCTTATCTCTGTGGGTACAGTGGAGGAAGTGGATTACGAATTAGCTAGGGTGACAGTGCGAATAGGGGAATGGCTGACCGCGAAACTGCCATGGCTTACTAGTCAAGCAGCGCAAGACATGACGTGGCAGGCACCCGAAGTGGGCGAACAAGTCATAGTACTCTCGCCATGTGGTGATACTGCACAAGGCGTTGTGTTGGGTAGTTTATATGCGAATGCGCATCAACAACCTCATCATAAGATGACTCACGTTACTGATGCGACAAGTGCGGGCGGCAGCTTAGTGCAAGCGCTACAAGCTGTGGCACCTGAATCTAGAGAGCATGTACAGCGTACTCGTTATCAAGACGGTGCCATAGTTCAGTATGACCGTGAAAAGCATACCTATGATATTTTTGTACCTTCTGGGGAAGATGAAGCACCCGCCAAAATCAATATTTACTCAGGTGGAGACATAAACATCGAATGCCAAAACAATGCATCGGTTCATGTGGGTAACAATGCTGACGTGAAAGTTTTGGGTGAAACACAGGTATTGGGTGAAAAAAATGTGTCTATTACAGCACTTGAAGCTCTCAATCTGCAGGGAAAGTCAGTGAATATTACTTCAACGGATGATGGCACCAACATTGTTGCTAAAAAAGGCACGATGGCAATCACGACTAAGCAAGGTGGGGTTACAGTAACCTCTGAAGCAGAAGCGCTCGTAGAATCAAAAGCTGGAATGGCGGTGAAAGCTTTGGGTACTTTAAAGTTGGATGGTGCGACCATCGCCGCTCAAGGAGGATAAATTATGCCTGCAATTTCAGTTGATGGCGCAATTACAGATGTTCATGCTAACTATGCACCAGGCACCATTACGGCGTCCGGCCCGAAGTTTACTGTCGGTGGCGTGGATGTTTTGCGTGAAGGTGACAGTGTAAGTGACCATGTGTATATACCTGACCCTAAAGTGAAGCATTCAGGGATGGTTGTTTCTGCTGGTGCGCCCTCTTTTACTATTGGTGGAAAAGCGGTTGCAAGGTTGGGAGATCCCACTAACTGCGGTGGAAAAATTGCTGTTGGCGTGGGTAGCTTTACTGTAGGGGATAAATAATGATTGGCATGAATGCCGAAACAGGCAAACCTTTGGGTGGCGTTGCGCACCTAAAGCAAAGCATTCGCGATATTGTGACGACACCACTGGGCAGTCGCGTTATGCGACGAGACTATGGGTGTGGTCTATTTGAACTATTAGACAGCCCATTTTCTCATAATTTAGTGGGTGATATTACAATGTCGATAGCCACTGCTCTAGACAAATGGGAACCACGCTTTCGTTTGGAGGGGGTATCGGTACACCCTGCTGGCGAGGGCAAATTAGATATTACGATTGAGGGGCTCTACCTCATTAATAATAAGCCGATCACCATTGAGGGGATCAAGCTTTAACATTTCATAGTTGACCTTCAGTTCAACATTTTAATAAATCATATTTCTCTGTGCGCAATTGTATAGGGACTTATTCAACTTAAGCCATGTTGTCTCACTTGAATATTCAAGTTGAGCAACATGGCTTTTTATTAGCTAATTGACATACCTTTAAAGGAGATATCTATGTCGGGATTTCTACACGGTGTAGAAGTAATTGAGGCGGATTCAGGTACACGCCCGGTTAAAACAGTAAAAAGTTCAGTAATTGGCGTTATTGGTACAGCACCATACGCTAAAGATGGCAGTGCGTTTGCTGAAGCAAATATGCCGGTTTTAATTGCTGGAAAAAGAGCAGATGCAGCTGACTTGGTTCACTTGCCTAAATATCAAGCTAAAGTAGCGGCAGATAAAGAAGCAGAAGGCATGTCGAAAGCTGACGCGGAAGCTTTTGCTGCAACAATTACAGAAGTACCTGCAGCAGAGCAAGGTACGCTAATGGCGGCTATCAATGGTATTTTTGACCAAGCTGGTGCTGTTGTTGTAGCCGTACGCGTTGATGAAAGCAATTTAACAGGTGAAGACAAAGTTAAAGCTGAAATTGCTGAGATTGTTAAAGACTCAACGGATGGCAGCTATACAGGCGTTCACGCATTCCTTGGTGCTGAATCGGTACTTGGTGTGACACCTCGAATTTTAGTAGCCCCTGGTTACACTCATCACCGTTTCAATGGTGAGAAAAATGCAGTTGTTGCAAAGTTAGAAGGTGTTGCTGAAAGATTACGTGCAGTGATTATTGCAGATGGCCCTAACATTGATGACGCAGAAGCAAAAGCTTATCGTGGTGATATAGCGTCTCGTCGAGTTTTCATTGTTGACCCACACGTCAAGGTATTCAAAGACGGTGAGTCTGTGTCAGAACCAGCATCTGCACGCGTTGCGGGTATGATTGCTAAGTCAGATAACGACCGTGGTTTCTGGTGGAGTCCAAGTAACACCGCAATGAATGGCATTGTTGGTACTACTCGCCCAGTAGACTTCCAGCTTGGTGATAAAAACGCACGTGCTAACTTACTAAACGAAAAAGAAGTTTCAACAATCATTCGTCAAAATGGCTTCAAGCTATGGGGCAACCGCACGTGTTCTACGGACCCTAAGTGGGCTTTCCTATCTGTGGTACGTACAGCTGACATGATCAATGACTCATTACTTCGTGCACATATGTGGGCTGTTGACCGCAACATCACATCAACTTACATCAAAGACGTCACTGAAAGTGTTCAAGCCTATCTAGACAGCTTGAAAGCACAAGGTGCGATTTTAGGTGGCCAAATTTGGGCTGATGAAGACCTAAATACACCTGTAAACATTCAGGCTGGTAAAGTGTACTTCAGCTTTGACTTCACACCACCAACACCAGCTGAGCACATCACGTTCAAGAGCATTCTAACTAACAACTACCTAGAGGAAATCGTATAATGGCAATGTCTCCAAAAATCCTAAAAAAATCAAAGCTGTTTGTAGATGGTAAGGGTTACCTTGGCGTTGCAGACGAAATTTCACTACCAAAAGTGACGGTTAAAACACGTGAAGTAACTTCAGGCTTCCAAGCGCCAATCGAGTTAGATGTTGGCCAACTAGAGAAGTTAGAAGGTTCAATCACGTTACTTGAGTACAACGCTGATGTACTTAAGCTTCTTGGCGATTGGGGTGGTACAGGTAGAACTATTAACCTAACTGCACGTGGCGCTATCCAGAAGCAAGGTGCTGCACCTGAGCCTGTAGTTGTTACTCTTCATGGCTTCTTCAAAGAAGTTGACATGGGTAGCTGGAAAGACGGCGAAGAAGCGAAAATGACGCTGCAATATGCTGTTCAAAAGTACAAGCTAGAAGTTAACAACGAAGTTATCTACAACATCGACCTATACAACGATATCCGCGAAATCGCGGGTGTTGACCATATGGCGAACCTACGCAAGACAATCGGAGCGTAATCTATGACTGAAATCATTAAACTGACTTTCCCTGTTACGGTCGATGGGCATGAGTATGCAGAACTAAATATGAGACGACCTAAAGTGCGCGATCGGTTAATGGTTGATAAAGCGGATATCAGCGAATCAGAAAGCGAAATCCGTTACTTCTCACATCTGTGTGAAGTGTCTCCCGATATCATCGAAGAACTAGACTGGAGCGACTTTGTAAAGTTGCGTGAGGCGCTCCAGGCTTTTCTCGTATCCCGCCCAAGCGTCTAAAAGCAATGGTGATTGCCCTGGCTAAGTACACAGGGTGGGGCTTGCAAGAACTCAATGCGCTGACCGAGGATGAACTCATCGAGTGGTTCGAGGCAGCAATTGATTATAAAGAAGCGACAGAGGCGGGGTAACCCGCCTTTTTTTCACCAGCGCAAGTTTGATAGCTCAAGGACTTAAGCGCAGTTTTAGGGTCTTGAGCTATCAACCTTGGCGCATTGCAACCTGTTGTAGTGCGCAATCAATAAATTCCCGCTTATTTCTCTTCCTAGGTATTATTATGAAACATCACGAATCGTCTGTTAAAGACCGTTCAAAGAACAAAGTAAAGTACCGCCTTCCTAAGCAGGATCAGGTTGATCCGAATGTTCAATTAGGCAGTATGCTGGCTAATTTAGTCAAAGCGCAAAAGCCTTTAGATACTAACGCATTACAGGCTGTAATTTCGCAATTGGCGAATGTTAATGTAAATCAGTTGCTTGGTAGTACCAGTCAAGTAATTTCAACGCATTTGACGCAGTTTGCAACTGCACAGGCGAAGTCTAATCATGCAGTGACACAGAGCGCGCAGGTGCTAGCTGCGGCGCAAACTGAGCAAGAATCAGGCACTTTTAAAGCACAAGTAGATGCCAAAATTGGTGACGGTACTGGCCTAAGTGGCGCTATCAAAGCGCTGGCTCAGCAAGTTTCAGCTTTGGATTTTCAACAGTTGCAAACAGCAGCGAGTAGCGACTTAGCGGAGTTACAAGTTGCGCTCCCTAAATTATTCGACAATTTGCCGCTCAATGCTTTGAGTGAATCTTTGGCGACTGCCACAGCTCAGGTATCGAGTTCAGATGCGCAGAGCACACTGGCTTTGCAGTTAGACAGTATTCAACAAGCCGCACCTGTATTGGTCGATGCGCTTGGTATGACACAGTTTAATGGGTACCTTGATAGTGCGACTAAAAGCTTATCACAGAGCAGCAATAATGCGGCATTTAGTCAAGACTTAAACACTTTTGTTCAAAGTGCGCCAAAAGTACTCGACTCATTGGGTATGCATGACGCGAGTGCGATTGTTGAACAAACACTTCCTGCTATCTCCTCAGTAAATGTGAAAGACGTACTAGCAGGGGATCTGACGAGTTTAGTCAGTGCCGCTCCAAAAATTTTGAATGCATTTGATTTATCTGATGCGGCAAAAACGCTAGAAGGTGCACTCCCGCTAGTTGAGGCACTCAATGTTAAAGAAATCTTTAGCGGTGACTTATCAAGTTTAGTCGATGCAGCACCAGAAGTGCTTGATGCATTAGATATGTCGAGTGCAGCGCAGACTCTCGAAAATGCGCTACCAGCGCTTCAACAGGTCGATATTTCTGCGGTAATGGCAGGGGATTTGAGCAGTCTTCAAGAGGCAGCCCCCGAACTACTTAAAGCGGTTGATCTCTCCGCAGTTCAGCAAACTTTAGCGCAACATATCCCAGCTCTCTCGCAATTGGATCTTGCTGGTGTGATCGATGGTGATTTAAGCCAAGTCGTTGACATCGCACCTGAGCTACTTAGAACTGTTGGGTTTGAGCAGGTATCAACGACGTTGAATGCTGCCTTACCGGCATTAAAGCAGCTAGATTTAAAAGGCATTGCCAGTGGCGAT
>NZ_AUXT01000082.1 GCF_001625595.1 Pseudoalteromonas luteoviolacea NCIMB 1942 | reverse complement strand
ATATATCTATAAATATCATATATCGACTAAGCGTGCTCCTAACGGAAAAGCCAACTTAGTTACTAAGTTTTACAACAGTAAATACGATGGCCCTACTTGAATGCGTAGTCAAGAAGTTATACGAGAGCGCGAAAAATGCGCCCAGCTTTTGAGAATAATTTTACTTTTCAGGCTCAGTGACAAAGTATTCGCCAGATTCTATGCGCGTAAACCAAGCAGCAATATATGGGAAGTCACTTAAGCTTACTCCCGCTTTTACCGCAAGCTTAGGATAAGTATACAAAGCGATATCGGCAATGGTTGGGGTTTCGCCGATTAAGTAGGCTTGCTCACTGAGCTGGCTATTTAAATAGGCAAAAAAGTTAATGGTCTTATCGTATGCCAGCTCAAGATCACCCGATTTACCAATGTGTTTAATGCCGCGATATAGATTGGGGCCATTCAGTACTTCACCTGCTGACATTGATAAAAACTTATGCACTTCAGCGCGCGACCTTGCTCCCACCGGATACCATTGACCACTGATATCGTACTTCTCTGCGAGATAGACCAAAATCGCATTGGAGTCACAGATCACGTCACCATTATCAATTAATACCGGCACTTGACCGAGTGGGTTAATTGCCAAAAACGCTGCGGATTTATGCTCTTTGTGGTGCACATCCAACAGATTTGACTCATACTCTAGCCCAAGGATAGACAAAAAGTGTCTGATTTTATGGCTATTTCCAGAAAGTGTAAAACTATATAGCTTAATGCCTGACATACCAAAAGGATCCTTTTCCTGAATTAAACATATATGCTGATTGCCCCTTTTGAATTAGGTGCTGCGGTTAGTTTTCCACACTCATCATGTTGAGTAAATTAAGTATTTTTGAAGATTCAAACCCACTATTCAGTCACTATTGCGTTCAGCGGGTAAATCACTTAAATATTGAACAAACTCGACTTCAAACCCATCAGGGTCAACAAAATAGACATTTTTTCTGTGTGAGTGCACTTGCCCTTCTTTATCAATGCGATAACCCGCTTTCAAGAGTCTTTCAATGACACTTTCAATGTTATTTACGACATAGGCAAAATGCCCAAGCCCAACTTGATGGCCTGATAAAACACGATTGTGTCCCTCGCCATGATCGCTAAAAGCTAAATAATGATAATCATCGCCAAAGTGTAACCAATGCCTTGGCTTACCAAACCATTCACTGTGACCTTCACTTCTCACCTTCCAATGAGGAAATGCAGCGCCATAAAACAACAGTGACGCTTGGATATTTTTTACCACTAAATTGACATGCTCTAAATACATCTTCTTTCTCCATTTTAAGTTGGCCGCACTTTAAAAGCTCAACTTAACTTGAGGTAAAGCATTAATTTTAGTTTTTTAACTTAAATTTAAGCGAGCTGTAAAAACCTGCTGAATAAAGTCGATAAACATTTTCACTTTGGGAATGCTTAAGCGATTTTTAGGATATAACGCATAAATCTCAACTTCAGGTAATTGCCAGTCGGGCAACAGTTGCACCAGTTGACCCCTACCAAGCGATTGCTGACACATATAATCTGGCAGTATCGCAACTCCGACGCCTTCAATAACCATCTGTTTTAATACCACATAATCATCAATTCGCATTCTTGGCTGAATATCTATTTCACATGCTTCGTGACGATTAGTCAGTACCATCGTTTCAGCTTTTTGAATACTGCTCATCAACAGCACATCTAAATGCGAGATTGCGTCAGGCACGGTAATTGCGGAGCGACTCTCTAGGTATTGTGGGCTTGCATATAAGTGCCTTGTCACTTTACCCAAATGTTTGGCCATCAGTCTTGAGTCTTCAAGCGCTCCGATTCGGATCACCAAATCAAACCCCTCTTCAATCACGTCTACTCGGCGATTAAGCAGATTTAACGACATACCGATTTGCGGGAATTCATGCATAAATTGGCTGAGTACAGGCTTTAAGATTTCGTGTCCCATACCCACCGACATGCCTACTTTCAGCTCACCAGATACAACATTAAGCGCCTTGGCAACGGCTGCATTTGCCAACTCCACCTGTGCTTTAATCTCTCTACAGTGTGCCAAGTAAGTCCGCCCAGCTTCAGTTAAATGCTGCGAGCGGGTGGTTCTCTCAAGTAGCGTTATCCCTAAAGATGTTTCTAGCTGAGCAATTTTGCGGCTCAAATTTGCTTTGGGCATATTCAGTCGCTCTGCTGCCAAAGTAAAACTACCCGCCTCAACCACAGCTAAAAATAACAGCATGGTATTCACATCATTCCTCTGCATGCCCTGGCCTATTGTTGTTAAAAATGGAAAATAAATTCTAATTTATAGATATATATAAAACAACCAACATTTCTTACACTGAACTCATCACTTCGAAACAATCAACGAATTTAAGGATACAACCATGAACATACTTTCAAGAGACACACTACAACTTGGCGGATTTGCAGGCATTACAGAACACAGACTCGTCACCGATAGCCGCGTATTTGCAGGGCGAAAAAAGCCAGAAACCTTTGAAGGCATTGGCAACATGGTATACCTAGCAGATGCCCGCTATTTACCAAAAGGAGAGTCTGGTATGCATCCTCACAGTGAAATAGACGTGATTTCAATCGTATTAGAGGGCCGAGTTAGCCACGAGGGTTCTTTAGAGCATGGTAAAGATCTTGTCGCTGGCGATGTACAGGTACAACGTGCGGGCGGAGAAGGCTTTAGCCACAATGAAATTAACCCAGATGACCAACCCAACCGTATGTTGCAGGTGTGGGCATTACCTGAAGTAGCTGGTGAACCAGCAGGGTATAAGTCTTACACGCCAGCAACCAAAGGGACGACGCGTATTTATGGCGGTAATAAGACTCAAGTAGGCACCTTCACCAGTAGCACCACAATGGACATCGTTCACTTAAATAGCGATGACAAATTTGAGATTGACAGCGAAGCCTTAGTCTATGTGATTTCTGGTCATGCCGCGCTACTGCAAAATGATGAGTCCACGTCAATAAAAGAAGGCGATCTATTCAGAAATAAAGCCTCAATACTTGTAGCAAACACCCAAACACAATTGCTTGTTGTGTCTCATAACTAGGGAACATTGACAGAACGTATACCATCATCCACAAATCTAGCTGATAGACACGTCGTTCTAAGGCCACCTCTAAAACCGTCGGGCCGATAAAGTCAGGACCAACTTTAAACACCTGCACAATTTTACCTTGGCGCGTAAAGTGCTTGGCAATGGCAGCAGTGATGGTGGCTTTACCTGAACCTGAGCTTGGCGCCGTGACGAGTAACGCAGGGCACTGACGTATGTTACTCATCATTTTGTACACTGCGTTGCTGCGCAGGGCGCAAAAAATGCCGTAAAAGGTTCGGCGTAAGCTGCACAACAAACTACATATAAAAAAATACCGCTAAACTGGCACTGGGTAAGTTTAATGCTGAGGCAAAGTAATAGAAGCGTGTAGTAATCATCAACAGCGCAAGTAGAGCATACACACCCAATCTAAAAGTGCGAGAACCTGCCAGCCAAGCGGTTAGAGCATGTGTTAATTTCGACCTAATTTGATCCGTGAAACAACTTCAACGGATGGGAGGTCCCAAGCACCACAACACCACGTATACGCGGGCATAATCAGCTCCTCACCGCCCACCGCATTATTCGAGTTATTCAGGTCAATTTCCGGGCTTCTGATCATCGCTTTAGGCATATCCTTACCATTTTCACAGTGGACAGACCGCTCACAGTTACCGTTGCGGGGGCAGCACCAGATGTACACTGGTTTCCCGTTTAACTTGCAACGCGCAATCACCTAAATAAAGGCCTAGACGGCTAATTTAAATGAAAACAGGGACGTAGTACAAGCCTGACCTGTTTCAGCAATGTTGATAAAACATAAATTAACTACTAGAAAAGAAGAGAGAACATCGGGAGCAATCAATAAGGTACAGGCAAATGTGTGTCTAACACACCACATTTGCCTGAATAAGCAGGGCTTATAGGTTATGCCTTAATCAAGTAGTGAGACTTTGCATGGGTAAGTGTGCTCGCCCACAGTGAATGTGCCGTCACCTTCCCAGCTGTTATCAACACCAAACGATGCTGTAAATGGTGCTTCAAAGCTACCAATGGCTGGGGCTGGGAACGAAACAATAGCTTGACCTGTGACTGCGCCCACTTTTGTAACGCCACCATAGCCTGTTGAATGAAAGTGACCCGACGCACTTGCTGTAAAACTTGGAGAGTGCTGCGTACCCTCTAAAATATGGCCTTCTGCACCACCATTTAGCGTGCCAGTAGCTGGGTTTACAGCCAGCTGAAGTACCATAGAACCTGCACCCACGTTGTCTGATTTGAACTGAAGCTTTACAAGATATAAGCTTTCATTAGCCATTTTAAAATCCTCTTTATTCGACCAATAATCATATGTACTTAGGCCTCATTGGGCCGATAGAAAGCTTATGATTTGAATAAAGATAATACTATTACAAGCTATTACTTTTATATTACACCGAGCTATTAATTGTTGTTTTTAAATAAATTTATGTACTGTACAACTAAAAACCCTTTAGTGTACGCATCAGCTCAAACCCCAGCTTTGTTACCTTTTGGCCCTTGAGTTTATGCAATCCCGAAATATTAGATAAAATGATATAGCCCGATTGCGTATCCATATCCAGCAACATCGCTGAGCTATACCCACCAGTTCCTCCATCATGAAAATATAAAAGATCATTTTTGGATTTGCTGCCCAGTACAAACCAACCCAAAGCTACTTTGTCTAGCCCTTTTTCAAAGGCAATTTGCTGCTGTAACTCAACCCACGGTGCTGAGTGCTCAAACTGTGCTTTGGCATACAGTGTAAGGTCTTTAACACATGAAAGTACTGCCCCGGCTCCTTGTAATACGCCCAGATCCCAATTATTTGCAGGCTCACCATTTTTGCCAATACCAATCACTAATTCGCCTGCCACATCTCGCCAGTTGGTGAATGAATTACGCATATGTAGCGGCTTGAACAGTCGGTTTTGTAAAAGCTCAGTGTAACTGCCCCCTTCCAACTCAGAAAGCGCATAACCCAGCAGTCCAGCGCCTAAATTGGAATAGTGCATTTTACCTGTTGTACCCAACTTTATTGTATGTTCGAGATGGTATAATAAGTCGTCGCGAAGGTATGCTTCATAAGGGTTATGACGACGTTTAAATAATGCCTGCCAAAGCAACCCCGGCGGTAAACGTGGCAACCCTGAGGTATGGGTCGCCAAAGCGCCAAATGAGATAGATTTATTACCTAAGATAGGAATATCGAGCTTGCTGTTAATAGATTCATCCAGCGATACTTTGCCTTCAATGACCATTTTCGCCAACATTGAGCTCGTCATCAGTTTAGTCAAAGACCCGATTTCGAATACCGAGAGATGGTTTTCAACAGGCTCAGCACCTTTTGCGCCACACCTTGTCCCATAGAATAGGCAATCACCCTCTACAAACTTGGCCACTGCCAACTCTGTGTTGGGCGCAAAACTGGTAACAACCTTGTTTATAGTGCTGATTTCTTTGTCCGTGAACTGCATAGCTTCCCCTATCACTTGGATTAAAAACTATTGCAGCACACTCTGCTATAAACAACAAAATGTATAACGTAACCAAATATTTAGAATGAAACCTTTCATTATAAACAGAGTTCGAAATTAAGGCGCCAACTGTTCTCGATAGCTGCCTGGAGACACCCCGTGCCACCCTGTAAACGCCCTAATAAACGAATTGGACTCTTGATAGCCTAATAAAAAGGCGATTTCACCCAAGGAGACGTGAGATTTAGACAAGTAATGTTCGGCCAGTTGAGAGCGCACTAGTTGCAGCACTTCATGATAGCTGGTTTGCTCATCTGCCAACTTTCGTTGCAAGGTACGTTTACTCATAGAGAGCTTAGCAGCAACCACATCAATGCTACTTTCGCCTGCGGGCAGTGACTCAACCAGTACGGCACGCACACGCTCAACCGTGGTTGCAGTGCCAGATAGATCCGCGAGCTTTTTCTTCAACCCTTCTTCAAAGTAACTCCACATACTGGAGTTTGCCGTTAAAAATGGGCGCTCAACATCTTCATTTTTAAAGGTAATAGACAGTTCACTGCCCAACACAGGCTTGCAACCAAAAAATGCCTCATAGGCTGGCATATTTTTAGGTAACTCAGGCAAAGTAACCTTAACCGGCACAACATGATGACGCGTGGCCATTCTGGCAAGTTTGGTAAAAAACACCATTTCAGATAGCGCCAACACATTTGGTACAAACCCATCAAATCCGTAACAGTGCAGTGCCATTTTAGTGGCTTTATCGTCACTCACTAAGTCCATTTTCATAGGACCAATCAACGGTTTGTAATGCTGAATACGTTTAAGTGCAGTCGTTAAATTTGGACTGCAAATCGCCGCAAATAATGGGGCATCAAACACCTCAACTGATAAGTGCTCCGCAACCAATAATGGGACGTCACGCCCTTCGGCAGCCTTTTCAATCGCCAGCCACCAATCAAAGTACTCTTGTGGGGTTAAGTAAATCGCTTCTCGATTCAAAATGTCCGCCGGCAGTTTTGAATAGGCAAGCACCTTTTCAACATCAACCCCCATATCTTGAAGCAAGATTTTACAGTTGACATGAATACTAAATTTACTGGCTATTTTCATATCTTGTTACTTTTCCATTGATTGGCGTGACAGTTTAAGAACCACTTTTCTCGGTAGCAATGGCGTTACCCAGTTCAATAAGAACTGCAACTTGCGCTCGTTAAAGGCCACGAGTTTACCTTGTTGCATGGCTTTATAGCCACATTCAGCCACTGACCGTGCTGATCTTGCATTTTTCCACACATCCACCCCTTCGAGGTTACCGGCAGCCACAAAGCCCGTGTTAACTGCGCCCGGGCAAAGCGCCGTTGCAGTAACGCCTGTACCTAACAACTCCTCGGCAATAGCTTGAGTATAGGAAGTCACGAACGCTTTGGTTGCATAATATACCGCTTGAAGTGGACCCGGTAAAAATGATGCCGTTGATGACACATTTAAAATACGGCCCGATTTGCGTGCCACCATTCCTTTAACAAACAAATGCGTTAAATCAGTCAAAGTCGTGATGTTGACTTGGATCATATACTGATCCGCCGTGCGCTCGCGCTCATAAAAGATGCCATGGCCACCAAAGCCAGCATTATTGATCAGCACATCAATTTGTAAATTTAACGCCTCTGTTTTGTCAAAAATACGCTGCGCTGAGAGTGGATCTGACAGATCTTCGCTGATCACCGTTGCCGACACGTTGTATTTAACCTCAATCTCACTCGCCAATGCCTTTAGCTTGTCTTCAGAGCGCGCCACCAACACCACATCGCCACCCTGCTGAGCATGCAGATGTGCCAGTTCCAAACCAATGCCGCCCGATGCGCCCGTAATTAATGCCGTATTTGCCATGTGTTTTACCTTCTTTATAAACCCGTTGACCGATGACACACAGTATAAGCAATCAAAGTACGCCACACACTGACAGATCACGACACAAAATATGCAAAAGGTGACAGGACAAGTTGTGGTACGCGCAAAATTAAGTGAGCTACGGGACAACCCAAACAGGTTTAGCCCCGTGCATACGGGGAACACTTATTGTTAGGCCTGATCATTGAGCATTACTTCGGTTTAGCCCCGTGCATACGGGGAACACATCAATGAAACAACAGGGATGATGTTTGAAACCGGTTTAGCCCCGTGCATACGGGGAACACACATTTGTTTGTAATAGAATCTTATTCATAGACGGTTTAGCCCCGTGCATACGGGGAACACCAAAACGCTCTGCACGAGAGTATAACCATTCGCGGTTTAGCCCCGTGCATA
>NZ_AUXT01000081.1 GCF_001625595.1 Pseudoalteromonas luteoviolacea NCIMB 1942 | reverse complement strand
CAAAGTGTGATCCCGCCCTGCCTTTTCCATTGTTGTAAATAAAAATAATTGCGGGTAGCTACGTTATTATTATTTTTATGTCTCATTTTTAATTTATTTAAATAAATTAATACTTATAAAATTAGAGAGTTAGCGGGCTGTTTTTTAGAGATGAAAATAGCAGTTAACTATTTTTTTTTGATAAACATGTCGCTTTTTTATGTTTAATGTTCAGGAAATTAAAATAATTATTTTAAGGTTTTAAAATAGATACTTCGAATGCAAAGTTAAATATTAGAAAGGTTTGGTTTTCTATTGCTAGATACGAAAAATTTCGTAAGGACAAGATTTAAAGCGCCTTTATTCGCTATCAGGGTTATTAAGGTTGTAACTGCATGCTTTTGTTTATAAAGGTTTTAAATATTTTCCTTCTTGGAAGGTGGTGCTTTTTTAATAATGTGAATGTTTTTTCTTTTAAGTAAGTGAAAAGAATATAAATAGTCCTGTTTCGTTATTTTTATGTATAAATATTATTAAGAGTCATGTATGCTATTAATATAAACTAAGAATATAGTGATTAGTACTATTGCAGAGCATTAAAAAGATCATAACAAAGCTCTCTTTCCAGTCAGAGCTCCAGCCTAATATGTTTTTTATCGAAGGCTACATAATGGGGCTTGGAGTCACACCTCAAACAGTACTGCCTAGTTTATGGATTAACGGATTGTTTGGTGAAATTGCATCAGGTCAAGAATCACAGCTCAAATCTCTGATGGATTTCTACAATATTTGTATGGACCGCATAATGTGCAATACACTTGAATTACCTCAAAAATGTGTATTGCAAGCGTCTAATCTTCAAGCTGCACTTCAAGAAAATATGCCATTGCCAAGCTACTGTAAAGGCATGCTTGCAGCGCTGAGTTTTATTGATCGGAGCGCGTTGAGGAGTGAGCAATTAAAAGAGCTCAATTGGTTATGTCGTATTTTAAAAGGGTTTAGTAGTTATATAAATGCGCGGAATATATTTGGCACTGAACAACGTAATTTTGAAATAGAAGTGCAAGAAGCAAAGCAATCTCTAATTACGCGACTCAGCAGTACGATACACCAAATGCGATTTTCAGAGCAATGCTTAGAGCAAGCACAGGAGCCAGCCACTTTTGATGGGTTTAACCGTACAGAATTGGAGTCGCACTTGCACAATATACTCAGTAAAGATGATGAGTGTACGTTGTCATTGATTAATGACTTGATTCTTGTTATTGAGCGAGAACTTATTACAGAACAGTTTAAGCTTCGACACAAGTCGGAGTTTGATAAGTTATTTGAAGCTCAGCCCTACTTGATTTTACGTGGTCGAAAGGCGCAAATTCAATTTAATATGGGAAATATTGAGGCTGCAACCGATGAGTTAGAAACGCTTTTACCTCTAACCTTAAACGATGCATATAAAAATCGATACCAACTCTATAACTGTTACGTAAAACAAAAAAGCTGGTGCTCTTTAGATGAGTTGCTACTCACAAAAAGTGAGGGTAGCTTTGGGGATTTGGCGACTCGTACCTTATTAGCTTTTGCTCAGGGTGGCAATACGCAAAGTGCGAGGAAGCTAAAGTCTGAGTTAAAAACTATATACCCTGCGGTAGAGCTGTTATTTGACCCGAGCAAGGGTAGTGAAGAGGGCTATTCTGAACTGTGTACAGATACGGTTAATGAATATATTAATCGAGGTGGTAAAAAGGCTTGGTGTTCAGTTAATGGCGGTCTATTTTGGCTGAAGTCAAATGATTAGAGAAAACCCCGCATGCACTGACATGCGAGGGAATACATTTTATGCTGCTTCGTTTGAAAGAAACTCATTCATAGTCAGTGGCACCGAAGCATAATATCCTTGAAGATAAATATTAGAAAATCGCTTCACGTATTCGTATTGATGGTGATTTTCAATGCCTTCAACAATCACCGTCTTTTTACTTTCTTTGGCTATTTGTACAATCGCGTCTAGTTTTGGAGCTTGGTCGGCTTTGCTCTGAACATCTGCAATATAAGCTTTATCTATCTTAACAGAGTTAAAATATTTACTATTGAGTACGCGGCTTGTGTCGGCATTGCTTTTTCCAAAGTCATCAACTGCAAAGCTAAAGCCTAAGTTTGACATCTTTCGTAGCGTATTTTGTGCGTTTTCACTTAAACTTAGCTCACTGCCTTGGGTTATCTCAAAAGTAATAAACGCTGCAATAGACGGCGTATCTCTAATGACCTTTTTTAGATAATCTAGCAATTGTTCATTTTCAAGCATCGCACCCGAAATATTTAAATGGATAGGTTTGAGTTTTTCCTGTGCGTCGAGCTTGATTTTGAGCATTGAGTACACTTGATTGACGACGATTTTTGTCAGCTCATTTTGTAACTCGGGTTTATCTTGGATCATAGGCATAAACATTTTTGGCCCTAAATTCTTGGTGTTTCGCCATCGAACCAGTGCTTCATAACGTTTGGGTCTATCTAAGTTTGACGTTTTAAACATCGGTTGAAATACGAGATAGAAATCATCTGGGTTGAATGAAATGCTATTCATGAGCTTTAACAGTACATGCTTACGGTACATTTCGGCTTGGTACAATTTTTCATTATGGTAAAAGGCACCATTTTCAGATTCTAGCGCGAATTTCATAGAGAAAGTAAGTCTACGTTGAACCTTGTCGATGCCATATAACGATGACTGGCCTGTTAGGCTCATAGAAGAAATCGCATAATCGATAGGCACTTGGGTGTTATTGACCCAAACTTGCCTTGGTAGCTTTTCTAAAATCTCAAGTTGTTTAGACTGTGCTTCTTGTTGGCTGGAGTCGGTATCATGGGTGACAAACGCCATGACAAGGTACTCAGAATCATGCAACGCCAAAGCAAATGGTTGGCATGATTTACTGATGTCCTTAAATAACTCGGAGAGAGAATCAATATTCCCCTCTATTGAATCAAACACCGGCGTGCGGCCTAACTTTATCAATGACACATGGAAGCGAGAAAACTTACGGTCGACCTTCATTAGCCGCTGCATAAAAAACATATAATTGGGTATATCGCTTTTACCATGGTAGAGCACCGACTTACTCAGTGCATCTTTGGCTTTTTTAATTTCATTTAAGACCTTCAAATCCTTTTTACGTAATTGATTGGTCCTTATCAGTGCGATGAAACTCACCGCTGCAGCAATTATTGCGATGCTTAAATAAATATTATTCATAAAAGAAAAACAGTTGGGAAATATACGTTGTAGATTAAAAACTACAAAAATGGACGAAATATGTGTTTTTTCACTTTAACTCATGTTTTTACATTACAGTCCATTACACTAGGTCAACTTTTGGACTGGTATTTAAGCAAAAAACTGCAACGGTATAGCTGGGATAACAAAGGAAAGGTTGGACTAGTTGCCAAATGATTTTTCGATGTGATCCTCTATTTCAAATTCATGATTACGAAATGATTTGAGTAACTTATAACTTAACGGAAGCCTTCTGTGAGGTCTGTTTTTGCGAACTTTTCGGTATGATTCGTTTTTATCTAAGTCAATTAAACCCATTGCCCAGCGGCGAAAGTTTCTTTTTTCGATGGGGTTACAGATTAATGCTGAAATGTCGTTATGCCTGTGATCTTTTTTTATGCGTTCAAACAGCTGTTCAACTTTTTGTTTATCGCCTTCAATAACCTGCATAAAGTGATGCCTATCATATAGCAGCATGCCAGATATCCCTTGTAATTGATTTGCCGCTGCGCATTGCCGGCGTAAAAGCTCTAACTCTTCATCACAAAGCGGTGCTGCTACGGTACTAATGTAGATAAGTTCGATAAGGTCCATTTTTAAATTTTTGACGGTGATTTTAAATTATCATAGTGGGTAATTTGCAATAGTGCCTAGTTAGACACTTTATAGTGAGGCTGCTTTGGAATTAGCAAACCGCTTTGTTAGAGAAATAAAGGTTGCAGGGTTATGGAAGTGAACTGGTATTAAACCAAGCGCAAAACTGTGCTGCGAGCTTCAAAGGTAAAGAGCGGTTGATTTTCATGACATGCGTTAGCATTTTGATTTAGCCTCCGTATTCGTAAGCATAAATCGCTACTAATTAATTGAAGTTTCAAGTATTCATACTTTACTTTAAAGCACCTGTCTCCTACTTTTTAGTAAGGAAAATCCAGAGGTTCATAATGAAAATAATAAGCAGGTGGCGATGTTAGTTCTTTCAACCCAGACAATACTACTTATGTGTGCCGTCGGGATTGTAGCGTCAGCAACTGCCTTGACTTTTTTATGGATGGCCAACAGAGATATAAAAGCAACCGTATTTTGGGCCGTTGGACCTTGGCTGCTGGTTGCAAACTTTGGCTTATTCGCGGCGCAGCAGTCACTGCCGTACTTTTTTAAGCATATCGCGTCGAACTTTTGTGGCCAACTCTCTTTAATAATGATGCTTGTAGGCCTTTATTATGCTGTTGATAGACGACCTCCTTGGCGGGTTTTCACCGGATATTTGGTCGCATTTCTTATTTTACTATCACTGTTTACTTATTGGCACGATTCATATAACTATCGGCTAAAACTGGCTGTATCAATGATATTTATCACTTCAGCTTGGATTGTGGCCATTTTGGTCGAACATCGAAGAAACAGGTTTGAGGTGTCTGGTGCGCTCGTGGTTTTGGGGTTAGGGTGTCTAAATACTGCTGGTATATTCAGGGTGAGCGCACCCGTTAGCCAAAATGCTTCAAGTATTCTTGATGATTCAAGTATTTATATCCAGCTGTTTTTTATAACTATTATGGTAGCTCAACTCATTTTTAACTTTGGTTTTGCAATTATGGTGGGTGAGCTTCATAACTTCGCAAATAAACAAGCTAGGCAAGCATTGCTAAATTCTAACTATGAACTAGGCATTGCAAAGAAAAAGGCAGAAGAAGCGTCCCGCCACAAATCCGAATTTTTGGCTAATATGAGCCACGAAATAAGAACGCCAATGAATGGCGTTATTGGCATGCTTGATCTTGTAGAAAAAGAGGGCTTGACTGAAGTCCAGTTAAACTATGTCTTGACCGCCAAGTCTAGTGCTGACGCGCTAATGGTCGTAATAAACGATATTTTAGACTTTTCAAAAATAGAAGCAGGCCGTTTAGAAATTGAGAAAGTTGAATTTGATGTTATTGAACAGTGTGCCGCGTTGATAAAAACACATGCCCATGCGGCTCACGATAAACACCTTGAGTTATTGCTAGAAACACACTTAGTAGACAATCGTATGGTTGTTGGCGACCCCATCAGGTTTAAGCAAGTACTCGGAAACCTAGTTGGTAATGCACTTAAATTTACTCATAGCGGAGAAGTGGTTGTCGCCATTGAAACAGTATGTGAGGGAGATAAAATACGTCTTTCGGGTGTTGTAAGGGATACGGGTATTGGCATTGAGGATGACAAACAAGCTAAATTATTTGACTCGTTCTCGCAAGTTGATGCCACCACAACGAGACGATTTGGTGGAACTGGACTTGGTCTTGCGATAGTTAAAACCTTATCAATATTAATGGGGGGCAAAGTTTCGCTGCAGAGTAACCTCGGGAAGGGCAGTACCTTTAGTTTTGATATTTTACTTAGCAAGGGAGATAAAGCTGCACCACCTAGAAGGTCGGCATTTGGGTGTGTATTAATTGTTGAAGAGCAAGCTGCATCTGCACGTACGCTTAAACATTTATTTGAGTGTTACTCAACTCAAGTTGATGTTAAGAATTCTTTCAGAAGCGCACAAACACACTTGTTTGAAAATGATGTTGACCTGATTGTTGTGAGTCGTCACGTTAGTGGCCGCAAGACAGACAATTGGTTTAAAAAGTGGGAATTGCAACCCACAACTAAAGCTATCATACTGACCATGCTTAACGACAAAGACAACAGTGAGCACTTCAAAAAGTTGGGGTATTCGGGTAAATATACCAAGCCCTTTACCCAGCATGATTTAGAGAAGTTGATAGAGAGTCGTCAAAGCAAGTTGCACAACAGTGAAAATGATAACCCATGTGATGAAAACAGATTTGCAGGACAGCGTGTTTTGTTAGTCGAAGACAACCCCGTTAACCAGCTCGTGGCGAAAAAAATGTTAGATTCTTTAGGGCTACAGCCGGAGCTTGCCAGTAACGGTAAAGAAGCTATTCAAATTTTGGCTGCCCATGGCGGTGAAAATAGCTTTGCGTTAGTACTCATGGACTGTCAAATGCCAGAGATGGACGGTTTTGAGGCAACTAAGCGGATCCGTAGGGGGCTTGGAGGAGAGAGTTATTTGGATATTCCCATTTTGGCTTTGACTGCTAACGCAATGAAAGGAGATAAGGAAGCATGCTTAGAAGCTGGAATGGATGATTACATAACTAAGCCGATCCAATTAGAAAGTTTAGTGAGTGCACTTTCAAAATATTTATCTTTCGCCGAAGTGTAATATCACCTTCGTCATAGTATTTATCCAACTTAACTTACTGTTGCATAGTTACCTCAAAAAAGGGCTTGACCTCAAGTTGACTTCAAGTGGCATAGTTTATTTAGCCATCTAGAAGTTTATTTAACAAACCTTGAAGGAAAGCAAGATGTTTTTGACCACTGATTTTAATCTGTTCTTTTGGCATGCAGCTGTACTGGGTATTGGTGCAACGCTATTTATGGATTTTTATGCCTTTGCTTTAAAACGGATCTTCCACATCCAATCTCTTGATTATGCCTTAGTTGGCCGTTGGGTTTTATACTTCAATTGTCAATTTCGGCATAGCAATATCATTCAATCTCCTAAAAAACGGTATGAAGGCTTTGTGGGTTGGGTTAGTCACTATGTAATAGGGGTTGCATTTGGTGCCATGTTTTTATTCTTGAGCCAACACTTCAATGTGGGCGTTCAGAGCTTTGCAGGTAGTGCAGTATTTGGCCTTGTAACTGTCACTCTCCCATTTTTTATTATGCAGCCTTGCTTTGGCTTTGGTATAGCGGCTTCTAATACTCCATCACCTTTTACTAACCGTCTTAAAAGCGTTGCAGCACATGTGATGTACGGCACTGGGATATATGTTTCGGCTTTATCGTTACCGTATATACACATTGAACTTTAAAGGAGAAAAAATGATTACTGAATCAATAAAAATAGATTTCCCAAATGATGCACAATACACACTATCAGCAGGTAATCTTTATCGAATAATTACCAGAGGTTGACAAACTGACGGTCGCTTTTCATTATTATTGTCAATTTTAAAGCCTGGCTAGGGTGGGCCCGCACACACACATTCAAATGAACAAGAATCGTTTTATATTACTAAAGGTAAACTAACCGTTTTTGATGGAGAAGCTGAGACAGTTGTACCTGAAGGGCAGGGTGCGAGCACACTTTG
>NZ_AUXT01000080.1 GCF_001625595.1 Pseudoalteromonas luteoviolacea NCIMB 1942 | reverse complement strand
ATCTGCTAAGAGTAACGTGTCCTCAAGCGTGTGGCTACCAGACAAGAAATCTCGTTCTGCTTCCACATCAGGACGAATGTCTATCTCACAAGGCTGCTCGCAGAATAGGTAACATGCAATTCGATTGCTACTGGACTGGTTGTGTTAAATCGCGCTGCAAATGTTCGGCCAACTATTTATGGAGTGCAAAGGAAGCGCAATCTTGGAGCAATACCCGATGAACACCTCTTTTGGAGAAAAATGAGCAATCGAGAGAAGAAAACGTCATTGAGGACATCGCCTGCTCAGTCAATTTTTTAAGCAAGGTTGTGAAATAGTTTGTAGTCAATCGCGCAATCAAAGTCGCTTTGCAAAGATTGGTGAATATCAGATAGGTTGGCATCCTTTTGAGTCGAAAGGGTTTTAAATGCAGCTTTTAAAAGCTGAACACATGAAAGCTTGCGTAATCTTTTTTGGAATTTAGCATTTTTAGCTTGTTGGTTCAGGTTATCAGATGAAAAGACAGCTTTAATTTGTTGGCAAATTTGGTTAAGGTTCATAAGCGCTCAGTTTTTGATTGAGTGATTGTTAGCGTAACCATTTGATCATTAACACTTAACAGAGTTCGCCTTCAAGTTTTCTTAAGATCCAACCTATGAACAAAGCCTATTGACGACTCGGTGGCTATTTACTGACTCTTTGAAGCAATTGCTAAGGGGCCTTTAAGTTGTTATTTTACCCAAAGAAATAATATATTATTAACACCTGTTTTATATATAGGGCGCTAGAATAGAGGCCTTATCAGTCTATACTAGGTTATTTATGAAACCTTTCTCTTTATCGGTTGTTTTGACTGCCTCGTTATTTGGCGCGGGATGTGAGCAAATATCGACACAAGAACTTGAAAATACTAACAAAAATGAAAAAACAATCCGAATAGCGACCTTCAACGTCAGTATGGAAGCCACAAATTATAATAGAGATGCAGACCTTGATATTTCAGGAAATGCGCTAACCAATGCATTAAAAAGTGGCAAAATTGAACAGATCAATAACATCGCCAAAATCATCCAAAGGACACGTCCGGATGTGATTTTGCTCAATGAATTTGACTATATAGCAGACCCTGAACAGGGGATTGAGTTATTCAAAAAAGCATATCTTGAACTCCCTCAAAGTGGGTTCGCGCCTATTGAATATCCTTATGTGTATCTTGCGCCAGTCAATACGGGTGTTAAAACCCATCTATCAGGTAAAGAGTCTCACTTAACGCACTTTGGCTTTGGTAAGTACCCAGGACAATACGGCATGGTGCTATTGTCGAGATACCCTATAGATACAAACCAAGTGCGTACCTTCCAAAACTTTTTATGGAAAGATATGCCCAACAATTTAATGCCAATAGATGAGAAAGGCAGTAGCTGGTTTGGAGAGCAAGCACACGCAATTATGAGGTTGTCCTCTAAATCCCATTGGGACATACCAGTCAATGTGTGTGATAAGCAAATCAATGTACTGGCTAGTCACCCAACACCACCGGTATTTGATGGGCCGGAAGACAGAAATGGCAGACGTAATCACGACGAAATTCGTTTATGGAAAGACTACATTAGTGACTCAGGAAACAGCTATTTATACGATGATAAAGGTCAGGGAGGTGGAATAAGCAATCAATCATTTGTCATTTTGGGTGATTTGAATGCAAGCGCTGTTGAAGGTGACGCACATCCAAATGCGATTAGTCAGTTATTGAAGCATGACCGCATAAACAGCTACGCAGCGCCAGAGTCACTGGGCGGCAAACTAAACAAGCCTGAAAATGTAAACGGATCTACCCACACGGCACATTGGGGCATGCGAGCTGATTACGTGCTCCCTTCGGCAGATTTAGCTGTGGTAAATAGTGGCGTTTTCTGGCCAAAAGAAGGTAGTGAAGGTGCTGAGCTTGTGGCAAATCGAGGTGCTTCTTCAGATCACAGATTAGTTTGGGTGGACATCAAGCTGCCAAAGATTCAATGCTCAAATTAGTTTGAGCATTGAATCAGTTTTAATATGGACTGTTAGATTCGGACAATAGGGCAATCTGGCTGTCGTATATCGCCAGAGGCGGACGGTCGTAACGCCTCAATATTGCGCATATATGTTAAGTATACATGGCGAAGAATGAGCGCAAGCAATGGGTTTTGCCTGCAAACCACAATTGACTTATTATCAGCTTTTAACTGTACTAGCTCAGACTTGATCTGACAGTTACCCATTTTTCTATCGGTGACTGTCAGTTTAGTTTTGAGCTAAGTTCTTTCCAGCTGTTAACACCAAGCGTTTTGTCGTACTTTAATTACCACGCGATTTTGTCTTAATCGCTAATTACCAAGGGAAATTGACGGTTATCTTTAACCGTGTTCTTTGAATGTTTTGTATAAGCATTTGAGGAGCGCTAAGGGTGATTGTTTTGAATTCCAAAGCTCAATTAACTGTTGATGTCATTGCTAAAGTGGCGGAGCGTAAAATTACGATAGCGAATGCCGCTAAGCTCCTCAATAAATCCAGACGTACTGTCGAACGTTACTTACAGCGTTACCGAAGCCAAGGGTACAGTTCGTTGTTCACGGGAATACGGGCAGTGAGCCAGTTAATAAAACTCCAGATAGGCTTAAGCAGCAAGTTCAGTCGCTGATCCGCGAGAAATACTATGATCTGAACCTGTTGCACCTCGCCGAAATGCTTGAGGCTCACGAACACATTGTTGTTAAGCGCGAGACACTGCTTAAGTGGGCACATGATATCCATCATGTAAAACGAGCCAAGCGTAGGCGTAGCCTTGTTCACAAACGCAGAGAACGGATGGAAGCACCAGGGCTAATGCTGCAAATGGACGGCAGTACACATCGCTGGTTCGGTGATAATAAATCGTGCTTAATCGCTATGATTGATGATGCTAACAGTGATATCCATGCAGAATTTTTCCCCTCAGAAACTACCGCCGGATGCCTTAAAGTTATGCGAGCAGTGGTTGAGAAATACGGCGTGTTTAAAACTCTGTATGTTGATAGAGCTGGCATCTTCGGTGGCCCTAAACGTTGCAATTTCTCCCAGATGCAACGGGCCTGTGAGGAGTTAGGAATTGAAATCATCTTTGCCAGTTCTCCTCAAGGAAAAGGTCGTATTGAACGTGCCTTCGATGCTCTGCAAGACAGGTTGATGCCCGAGTTACGGCTCAACAATATTACTGACATGACGAGCGCTAATAGCTACCTTCAACATGTCTTTATCCCCCAGTTCTGGCGTAAAAACCTAGTTGTTAAATCAAGAACGCAAGACACGGATTATAAGCCAGTGTCGCGCTATATCAATCTGGATGACATCTGTGTAACAAAGGTTTATCGGAAAATCCGTAACGACCATACGTTCAGCTATAGAGGCACATTCTACTTTATAGATTCACCACTTAAGCACTCTATTGCGAACCAAAAAATCGAAATCCATGCTGGTAAAAATAAGCAGTTCGATGCTTACTTCGCTGGACGAAAGCTACAGATAACAGAAGTCACTGAGCCAGAAAAAGCTTGAAGTATTGGCTCTGGCTGACAGGCTTGGAAATGTGGCAGAAGCTTCCCGTCTTAGTGGCGTTTCTCGCGATACCATTTATCGTCATCGTAGGCTGTTTAAAGAAGGCGGAATTGATGCACTAAAACGGCAGGAAACGCCAGACCGTCATCACAAAAATTGTACTGACAGAGCCATAGAAGAAATCGTCATCGAATTCTCTCTGGCTAACCCACATCTGGGTCAATCAAAAGTCTCGCGGCTACTAAAATCCGAAAGAAATGTGGATATACACGCTAGCGGCGTCCGCAATGTTTAGTTGAGGGAAAAGATGAATACGACTGCGTTACGATTGGCAAAACTTGCTGAAGCGCGGCAACATTGATAGTGTGATTACGTCAGAATCGCTTGGTACTTATACCGCCTGTTTCCCTTGGTAATCACACTAATTCAATTTACTATATAGAAGCATCACACAACGACTCTGGGCTTGTTCAACACCCAGATAAGGTGTCGGCTTCGCGATATCTATCCGTATTTGTTATGCTACTGATTTTATTGATTTTCCCTGAGTAAAAAAAACCCAACCGAAGAACACCATAAATATGAAGTCATTCAACCCGTAGATACTATAGAAGACCCCTGCAAATAAGTCCTGTTCAAAAACGACACCGAGATTGTTATCTTTGAACCACAGCAACCAAGCAACAACGTAGGCAAGCTTTTCTACTGCAAATGCACCTGCTAGCCAGTTAATACCACTTGTGACCTTTGCCGCACCTAGAAACACTAAGCCCCACACCATAATCATAAGCAAGCCAAAGTTTGACATTACTACTGGGTCAAAGTCATTGATTACCGAATTTGTGAAAGCTCGTGAGAATAAAAGTACAGCAACAATGTTAATCATACCCGCTGCTATAAAACCAAATTTAACTGTTCTCATACTTTATCCACCATCCAAATACTTCTTTTACCAATGTGAGATACACACTGAATGTAACATCAAGTCTAGCAAACACTTGGTGATAGTTTGGATAATTCGCATAAATAATCAATGAGGTCATAGTAAATGATTTTTCATATGTATTGCACTCTTCCCACAAACAACTCCCCAAACTATTACGAGGGCTGTGGATTAATTAAAAACTAGGATCAAACTACTCTGCCCCTGTACGATCCCCACAAAATAATTACTATACGTCTGGATAATCATATTCTACTCCCACATTTTGTAGCTTCTTAATGGCATTTAAGCAGCTTCGCATATACAGCTTTATTCCTTTATCTGCGGATACACGTTGGCCAATAAATTGTAATGACAGTACGTTATCTGTTTTTAAAGAGTTAGCTTGATACTGCCTATCTTTGCTCTCAAGTTTAGCCGTCATCCCTAAAATCATAAGAAACCAGTGTGCCAAGGTGGTGAGTAATATAAGCAAGGATAAACGGCTTTGTATGGTTGTTTTGTTGTAGGTGAACCCTTGCCCAAAACGTCTACTTTTCATGTCTCTGAACCCTTCTTCTATCTGCA
>NZ_AUXT01000079.1 GCF_001625595.1 Pseudoalteromonas luteoviolacea NCIMB 1942 | reverse complement strand
GTGGTTTAGGCGACGCTTACCTACTAGTTTCATTCATTAGCCCATTAAAAAGACAGCGTAGTTTAGCTGCCTTTTTTTTCACTTTGAAATCGAAAGTTAGATTTTTGGATAGCCTATCCTATCAGATAGATATCCGACACTAGTTACAAAATAATAGCTTCTATTCCAATTCATCAGTGCTTTATAGTTGTCGTAAGCAAGATACATACGACCATTAATATCGTCTGGCATGACTAAAGCTGCTGTGATATTCACTTTTGGAAGGTCAGTACCATCTGTACGACGAACGCCAAGTGCTTGCCAATCTTCAAGTGTGCGTTCAGAGTTCGAAAAGAACTCGAGCCATTGGCTATGATTACGTGTGCCGCGTTTCAATACATAGTTTTCTGAGAATCCATAAGGCAATTTAACTTGTCTACCCCAAGTTAAATTATTGTTCCAGCCAACATTTTTTAGGTAATTTGCGATTGATGCAAACGCGTCTTCTTTCGTGGTCCAAATATCTTTTCGACCATCTTTGTTGTAATCAACAGCATATGACTTGAAAGACGTTGGCATAAACTGGGTTTGCCCCATAGCACCAGCCCACGATCCTTTAAAGTTCCCTATCTCAACGTGGCCATCTCGCAGTATGTCTAATGCAGCCCAAAGTTGTCGTTTATATAGTACTTCTCTTCGTCCGTCGAACGCTAACGTCACCAATGAGCTAATTACCGGATAACCACCTTGCACGCGTCCAAAGCTACTTTCGAGACCCCAAAGTGCGATTATGAATCGTCCTTGTACGCCAAATTCGGCTTCTATTTTGTCTAAAAGCTCTTTATTTTCTTTATAAAGCTTTCTTGCGCGTTTAACCTTCCAATCGGGTACTCGTTTAGGAAGGTAGGTCTCTAGTGTTTCTACAATTTCAGGCTGTGTTTTATCAGCTTTGATGACCTTTTTTTTAAATTTTGCAGTCGCGAAGGCAGAATCAACTAACGTTTGCTCATACCCTTTTTGAATAGCTTCTGCTTTTAGTTTATCGAGATAAAGGTCAAATTCAGCTTGTGTTGTCGCACTTACTGATGCTGAAAAACACAGAGAAGTAAGTAATACTTTTAAAGCCTTAGTCACTCTTTGCTCCATTTCGTTTTTTAAATTCATCCAGAAGGTTATCTTGTGGAGGTGGAATCTGTAAGTAAAAGCCCTGCTCGATTAATTTTTCCTTAACCGATGCTAAATCTGCGACCCCAAGTTTTTCTCTTTTTGCAAGATCAACTAACATTACATATATGGGGGTGCCAAAAGTGCTCATTAGAGGCGCTGGAACTTTGCTGAAATCGTCTCTTTTTTCAATAAAAAGGTAGGTATCGGCTTTTTTACTACTTTTATAAATTGCACTTAGCATTATAACCCTATAAATTCTTGCTTATCTTAGAGCAGCACTATACCATGACATATATAATAATTGGAAAGTTTTGCTGCTCTCAAACGTACACAGTACGGGGTCAGAATAAGATTTAATACAGAGTACGCAGTTATATTTGAGCGCTTATGTCTACACAATTTTTTGAACTAAAGGGAAACCTTTTTACTTTGTCAGTGCTGCAGTTATTAAACTCTGATTTGAATGTTGTAAAAGAACAACTGAGTGAAAAAATATCGCAAGCGCCTAAATTTTTCAAAGGCGCACCAATCGTAATTAACCTTGCCGAGATACAAGACGAGCCACTAGTTTTGTCTGATCTCAAGTCTATTTTATGTGACTTGTCATTAAACCCCGTTGGTATTTGCAATGGCAATGAACAACATAATGAAGAAGCCAAATCGATTGGCATGTCTGTTCTAAATTACACAAAAGACGTTGCGCCGACTGTCAAAACCCAAACTACGACAGAAGTCGTTGAAAAACAAGTTTATGTTCCCGCAAAAATCGTTAATGGTACAGTACGTTCTGGTCAGCAAATTTATGCAAAAGAACGTGATTTGATTGTCATTGGAGCCGTCAGTCACGGTGCAGAAGTTATCGCAGATGGCAATATCCACATTTATGGAACATTGCGTGGAAGAGCTATTGCAGGCGCGCAGGGTAATGATAATGCTAGTATTTTCTGTCAAAAATTAGAAGCTGAGCTAGTATCTGTAAACGGCAGTTACTGGATCAGCGACTCTCTGCAGGGAGAGTTTTGGGGTAACCCTTGTCAAATTACCCAAACAAATGAATCTTTAGAATTAACAGCTTTGGTCAAAGGATAAATCTAATGGCAAAAATTATTGTCGTAACTTCCGGTAAAGGTGGAGTAGGTAAAACTACATCAAGTGCAGCGCTCGGTACTGGGCTTGCGCTTAAAGGGTATAAAACAGCCATTATCGATTTTGATATTGGCCTTCGAAATCTCGACCTTATCATGGGTTGCGAACGACGCGTTGTATACGATTTCGTTAATGTAATAAATGGGGAAGCGAACCTTAATCAGGCATTGATTAAGGATAAAAGAGTAGAAAAGTTGTTTATTCTACCCGCTTCTCAGACTCGTGATAAGGATGCGCTAACGAGAGAAGGCGTCGAAAAAGTACTCAATGAATTAAAAGAAGATTTCGATTTTATTATTTGCGATTCTCCAGCTGGCATTGAAGCAGGCGCGATGATGGCGCTTTACTTCGCAGACGAAGCGATTGTTACCACAAACCCTGAAGTGTCATCAGTTCGCGACTCGGACAGAATTCTCGGTATTCTGCAGAGTAAGTCTAAAAGAGCTGAAGAAGGCTTATCACCAGTTAAAGAGCACCTGTTATTAACTCGTTATAACCCAGAACGAGTGGCTACAGGAGAAATGCTGTCGGTAGAAGATGTACAAGATATCTTAGCGATTGACCTACTTGGCGTTATTCCAGAGTCAACTGCTGTTTTAAACGCGTCTAACTCTGGTCAGCCAGTAATTTTAGATTCTGAGTCTGATGCTGGCCAAGCCTATAGTGATGCAATTGATCGCTTACTGGGTGAAATAATCGACTTTAGATTCTTAAACGTCGAAAAGAAAGGTTTACTAAAAAGAATATTCGGAGGCTAATTTGTCTTTACTAGATTATTTCCGTTCGGAGAAAAAAAGCAGCGCCTCTTTAGCAAAAGAAAGGTTGCAGATAATTGTCGCTCATGAGCGCTCTAAAAGAGGAACGCCCGATTATCTACCGCAACTAAAACAGGATATTTTAGAAGTGATCAGCAAATACGTTAAAGTTGATTCAAACGCTGTTAACGTACAGTTTGAGCAAAATGAAGACGATTTAGCGGTTTTAGAGCTAAACGTTACTTTGCCTGATGACGAAAGTAAGTAAATCAAAAAAAGGTAGCTACAAGGCTACCTTTTTTAATACTTCTTAAATTCTGGTTTGCTAATTGGACATTAGATACAAATTTTTTAGATTTGATCCAACCAAGTCGTGTCAGTTTTGATCGTGCTCCGGCCATTCCACGATATGGTCTTCAAAGTTTTCTTCCAAATTCACTTGTGTCTCAAGAATCACTTTGTCTTTAATGCTAATCCCCGCTTCGTGCATAACTTGTTTTGAACCTTGGTGTCTTAGGGGGTGCCATGAAGCAAGCCCTCTGCCCTCATGTAAACGTCGATAACTGCATGACTTTGGCATAAAAAAGATGTCTTTCAAATTGTCTTTGGTAAGTTGGACGCAGCTAGGGACTAACGTTTGTCGCTCATTATATCTAGTACATCCGCCGGTATTTATATCGCTGTATTGGCAAATAACATCAGTATATAAAAGCTCTTCACCTTCTCTTAAAAAATCCGTGCTCTCAAAATCTTCTTCTTCATCAGAATCAATAAACGAATGCAGGCAGCACTTTGCGCAACCATCACATATTGATTCCCATTCAGCTGTTGTCATTTCTTCTAATGACTTGGATTTCCAAAACTCTACACTACTCATACTTAACGCCCAAAAATTCGAACGGTGAATTCTACTTTAACAAAAGTTATAGCGCAAAAGTTTAAACTCTGTAGTATTAACTGACAGCGTACTTCTGTTGGGACACACCCTCAATTGGCAAAGAGATTTCAATACATAGCCCCCCAAGTAAGCTATTATGAGAATCAATTTTACCTTCATGGGATTCGATAATCTTTTTACAAACAGCTAAACCCATCCCTTTACCGCCGAGCATTGCATTTCTTGATACTTCGTCTCGAAACAAAGGTTGGAATAACTGCTGATGTGCTTCGTAGGATAAAGGCATGCCTGAGTCTTCTATTTTGACTACGAGATTGTTTCCGTCTTGTAATGTTGTTAGTGAAATCTCTACATCTGCACCGCCAAATCGCAAGGCGTTTTTTACAACTTCTAGAATAGCATTTTCCATTGTTTGTTTATCGACAGTGATTGAAAGCTGGTCGTTAACGAGGTTCGCAATGCTAAATTTAGACTTTTTAGGGTCACCCTCTTGTATACATGTTTGAAAAACTTCGTTTATATACACTTTTGCATTTAAAGTTTCTTTGTTCAGTAATGCCGCAATATCTTTGTCATCAGTCACCAGCATTAACTGATCAATAAACGAGTGTAGTTCATCGATTTTAGTCATGAGCTTGTTGTAAGAATCTTGCACGTTATCGACAATATTGTATTGCAAAGATTCAACTTGAATTTTCATAACGGTGAGAGGCGTTCTCAGTTCGTGAGATAGATCAGTGAATAGCTTCTCTTCTTTCGCCTTTAATTGAACTTCTTTGTCATTTACCTCTTTATGTTTAGTATTAACGGTTTGGTTGAGCGCGTGTACTTGGTGTTGTAGTTGATGAAGCAATCTCGCCTGTAAAGATTTATGTTGAAGTGCTAGTGCTATTGTAAATAATAAGACCTCAATCAAATACCCTATCTTAATAAATGACGTAATGTCGAAAACATCCATAAAATTGCCATAACTTGCGCCAACTATTGTAAAAATATTCAAAAATAGTAAGTGATTTAACAAGCTGAATGTAAATGTCCTCATCCCAGGACCTTTTTGTTTTAGACTCCACACGCAAGTATATACAAATACCGGAATGACAAGCGTACTGAGAATTAAGTTGAAGTACACGCTATTAATAAATAAAGCGATTGGTACAAGCGCAGCGTAAATACAGATGAACGTACAATAAACTTTGTTCAGCGCGGTATGATAGTGCTTAAGCTGCAAAAAGCCTCTCACAAACAGTAAGTGAAATAGCGGGACGGTTGCCATTAAAAAAATCGAAAACTTTCCTGAAAACGCATTGTGTTCAGGCCAAAAATACTGGAATGTAAACCCCGCTGTATCTATAACAATCATAAAAAACAACAGAGTCCACGTCGCGTAATAGACATTAGTGTTATTTCTATTGAAGAAAAGGTTTACCAGTACAATTAATAAAATCGCTGCTATTACGCCTGCTAAACTTGCGTTGGTGATCAGGCTTTTGTGTGATTCCGCTAGAAAGTTTTCTTTTGAGTGTAATCGGATATTTGCAGGCGCATTTGCAAAAGTCTGATATTCGATTAGAAATGTGTTCTCACCTGCGTGTAGTTGTAATGGTACGTAAAACTGTGGATCTTGTATTGGCCTTTTACTAAAAGGGTCCGCTTCTGTGAGGTTTATGACATCTAGCCACCCATAAGGCATCTTTTGATAAACAGATACTTTTGCTAGCCTTGGAAACCCAAAAGATAGTATCCAATCACTGATTTCTGTATTCCTATCGACTTTAAAGTAGACCCATTTGGAATACATTTCTTTCTGCGGCTTTTTGTTTAGGTCATTTAGCGGTCTAAATTGTTGTGAAAAGGCGTCAAAATCAAACGCGCTGTGAAATTCATCATCGTAATCGAAAAAGAAACGGGCTGCTTTATTTATCGGTACGACTTGCGTGTCTTTGTTAACACTAGTTGGTTCCACATTTGGTAAGACATCAGCACCTGCTGGAATGAGAAAAAAACCAATTAGTATCAGTAACAAACTACGCATTACTCGCTCTCTTATTTATTTTTTATTAATTCTAGCGTTGAATCATGTAGAAAATATGGAGGTTGAGAATGATTGCTGTTTACCTAAATCCTAATTGTAAATGATTGTAATAAGTTTATTTTAAAATAAACTTAATTATAAACAATAGCTTGCTTACCTTGTGATTAAGTTTTTATGCGCAAAGCACATTGTGATGCTCACTTCCTATAGTGTTGATTGGAGTGAATATTTGAACTGAAATATTTCTGTCATATTTATCTGGTTAAATGCGCCATGAAATAAAAACGTCATCAAAATGCCATAAAGTTTAGGCATCGACACAACGAGATAAATCTATGAGTGAATACAGCGAAAAGTCATTTCCATCTAAGTTACTAACCTGGGGTGCAATTGCATTTCTAGTTTATTTGGTACTTGTAGCCGTTGGTACAGTAAGCGGTGGTTTTAAACTTGCGTCAGGCGGTTCCGAAGGAGCTAAAGAAATCTTCGCTTTTGCTACAAATCCATTTGTAGCGCTTCTATTAGGTGCACTAGCTACTGCACTTGTACAATCCTCTTCAACTGTTACATCTGTTATTGTTGGTCTAGTTGCTGGCGGTTTACCGCTTCAAATCGCCATTCCTATGATAATGGGCGCAAATATTGGTACTACTATTACAAATACACTTGTATCAATTGGTCACATTCGTTCAAAGGAAGAGTTCCAAAGAGCATTTGCAGCGTCTACGGTACATGACTTCTTCAACTTGTTTGCTGTTGCAATCTTCCTTCCATTGGAAATCATGTTTGGTTTGCTAGAGAAATTCTCAGCGAGTCTAGCGCACCTATTTGTTGGTGATGCCGACCTATCTCTTAAGAGCTACAACTTCATTAAGCCACTTGTTAAGCCTGCTGTAGGTATTGTAAAAGATGGAGTAAGTTTCCTAGAAGGTACAGCAGCAGGTGTTGCAATGGTCGTCATCGGTATTGCTATGATTCTATTCGCAGTTACAACGCTTGGCAAACTACTTAAACAAGCACTAGTTGGTAAAGCTAAAGACCTTTTACACGGTGCAATCGGACGTGGCCCTGTTGCAGGTATCAGCTCAGGCGCAATTGTAACTGTAATGGTTCAATCATCTTCTACTACTACAAGTTTAATGATTCCTTTAGCAGGTAGTGGTGTATTTACAACACGTCAAATCTACCCTTTCACTCTAGGCGCTAATATAGGTACTACTATTACTGCTTTACTTGCTGCGACTTCAATTACTGGTCCAGCTGGTGAGGTCGCGCTTACTGTCGCACTTGTTCACGTAATGTTTAATGTATTCGCTGTTGGACTTATCTACGGCTTACCACTTCTTCGTGAAATTCCAATTAAATGTGCTGAGAAGCTAGCAGAAGTTGGAGCTAGAAATAAAACTGCGGCATTCGGATATGTACTAGGTTCATTCTTTGTTGTGCCAGGTCTTATCATGCTAGCAGTTCGCTAATCAGTAGCAATTACTATCTGCCCCAGAAAACACAATTATGTTTTCTGGGGTTTGTTCATATATATGCAATAAATATTGTGCACACTAACACTGATTCGATAAATTTAGTTTTTAAGCATGGCAACTTCTAGAACAATTCAATTTGAACTTTACACACATTGCGACCCTATGTTTCCGACTGGTAGCGCGTCAGCAATAGACGAAATTAAGTTTGATACGCAAGGTAAAGAGTTAGTACTCGACTGCCTTTTGCCTAGTGACGCAGCAGTAGGTAACGTGATCGCAGTCACTGCCACTCATGAGCTACAAAGAGATGTAAGTTTCAGCGGTAGCTATAAATTAAAGGAGCAAGACATCAACTCCGGTACTATTGAACTTATTTTAAAAGGTCATGGTGAAGCTGGCACTTACATGACTCAACTAAGTTTGACAGGGCTTACCGGCGGCGTAAAAAATGTTGTGGATGCACAAGTAGAACTTGAACACCCGATTTTAGAATTGGACTCAAGCTGTAAGGCAACTTACAAAGAGAATAGCCCGATTAAGACAATTATGTCTAAACTAAAGGAATGGAAAAGCGATTTTCTAATGGCTTAACCTTACCCTGGAAGGCTAATCTTACCAAGGGTTAAACCGCTACTGCTTTCGCTATCTGCCGCAACGCATTCGTTGGCTAATATTGCGAAAAGAACGGCTTCTTTAGAATCTGCATTGATCCCGTTTAAATTCAACTTTTCAACATAAATGTTTTCGCCCAACAAAAGTGCTATGTTTTTCAATAAAGTGCTGTTATGAGCCCCTCCTCCACTTACTAGAACTTTCACTCCATCACATATATTTAGATCAAGAATATGCTTTACAATGGATTGAGCCGTAAACATACTGAGTGTTGCCATTATGTCTTGTTTACTTATGTCGACCACTGATGCCGATCTGACACAGCTGTCTAGTAGGTCAAGATTAAAGAGTTCAGGACCAGTGGTTTTTGGCATCGGCTGGTTTATAAAATCTATATTAGATAAAGCTTTTAAAAGAGCACTGTTAACTGTGCCGGAAGCTGCAATAAGACCATCGCGATCATACGCTAAACTGAAGTGTGCTTTGACGTATTGGTCCATCATTGTGTTACCAGGACCTATGTCTGAACAGACCACCTCGTTGAGAGAAACACCTTGTCTAATAAGTGTAAAGTTAGCAATGCCACCTATATTTAGCAGTAGCGTATTTGATGTATCATCTCCAAAAAGACAGAAGTCTCCATATTGGGCTAAAGGTGCACCTTCATAGCCAGCGGCAATGTGTTTTTGTCTAAAGTCCGATATTGTAATGATGCCTGTTTTGACAGCAATATGGTCTCCATCTCCTAATTGCAATGTAGCATTATTAAACTCAGGAAGGTCATGAAAATGCTTAGGGCAGTGATATATTGTTTGTCCATGGCTTGCAATTAAATCTACTTCTTTATTAGAAACCCCCCATGATTCCAGTTGTTTGTTTATTATGTTGGCTTGCAATTCACCCAACCAAGGGTTTAACAGTGTTAAATATTGTAAGTCTGCGTTTTTCTTGGCGAATACTTTCAGTATTTTGTCTTTTGTTGCTTGCGTGTAATCGACGGTAGCAAACGCCAATACTTTACATTGCGTGTTAGTGCCACTTCCAGATATCTTACACAGGGCTAGGTCCAAACCATCAAGAGACGTTCCACTCATCAAGCCAAGTACAATTCGGTCTGATTTTGAACTGAGTGCGCAAAGGGATTTAATATGTGGGTTCATAATTATTATTGTAAGTTGTTACTTGTTACTAACGAAATCACTGGATACAGACTACTATCCAAGTTTACGGTGACATTTATTATTTCGCCGCCTTTGAATGACAATTTGTCAGGCAAGCTAGTCAATACTTTTGCTGTGCCATCTGCGTAAGTTACCATTAAATGATGTGGCTCGAGGATCCTTCTACCGGATGACAGGTTTTCAACGCTAAGTAAAACGGCGCGTTCTCCATCTTCATTAGACATAGTTATGGCACTTTTTACTTTAAAGTCACTGCTTTGCGGGCGAATATTCTTGTCGCTATAAAATAGTGTAGTGTCAGTATATATTTGTGTATTGTCTATGGTAAATGGCTTATCGGCTTTGGCTTGGGCAAGTCCAGATAATATAACCAAAGGTAAAAGTATTTTTATCAATTGTTTCTCCATGCGTTATTTTGTTTGTGTGGAGCAGGCCGTCTTTCTAATATCGCGTTAATATCAGGATGCAATTGTTGTATTGCTTCATTGATTGCTGAAATTTCATTTTCTTTAAAAGTCAATCGACTTAGCATAAAGTGAATTGCATTATCATTGACAATATATGAGTGTAACCTTAACCGTTCATAACCTAACCGATTGATAAAATAGTAACCTGTGTATTCATCTTCGATTAAAAAGTCTATTCGTTTTTTATTAACCAACTCAATACGTCTTGATACGCTAGCCACTTCGACCAATCGCTGTTGATACCAACTAATTTGTAATATTTGCTTGAGCTCTTCACCGTAATAGGCTCCTGGGTTGGTAACAAATGTATATTCATCTGCGAAGAGTTCAGTGAGGCTTTTGATAGGTGGCAATTCAAGGTGAGTAAATAACCTCATACGTTCGCGTCTGTAGGGTACACTAAAATGTGCATTATTGGCTCTGTCTCTATTGAAACTTGCAGAGGGTAGTACATCAACGTAACCCTTGTATAACTCTGCTAAACCTCTCGCTGAAGTTGGCAGCCTTATAAATTTAAAACATACATTAGCTTTATTGAAAACGAGCTTTGTAATTTCGATATCTAAGCCGAAAGGGCTATCGCCATTATACATTACGTATGGCGGCCAACTATTCCCAATACCTATCTTTTTTTCAGATAGGCAGCGCTCATTGGAAGAGCAATAAAATGAGATAAATGCTAGAAGTAATAAAAGGTGCTTCACATTTGTATACGTTTGTCAGACATTTACATAGTATGAAATATTTGAGAGAAAAAACAAAGGTGCAGAGCACCTTTGTTTTTATTGAGGGTTGGCCTGTCCATCTGTCAATTTAGAAATGATTTCCTAAATATCAACCCATAATCGTTTAAAGAGCTTGCCAAACCATTGCCTTTCCAGGTTCTTCGCCTCTTGTCCACCATTTTGCGCGGTACACTTTACCGTTGTGTGACGCTAAGTCTCCACCAACATATACTTTACCTGAATCCCAAGGTGCAACACCTGATGCAGCGTCGGTAACTGTCACATCAAAAGAAGCTGATGTCGTATATGTACCGTCTGACACATCTACAGTTACAGTATACGTTGTGTCTTGGCTTACTTCGCCAGCCGCAATAGACACACTAGAACCATTACCAGAAACGGTTAATCCAGCAGGCAGGTTCCAAGTATACGTTAATGGGTCATTGTTTGGATCAGTTGCGACTACAGACACATTCACAGATTTGTTCTCTTCTACCGTTGTGTTAGCGATAGGCGAAACAGCTGGTGCACCAGCTGGAACTTCTGCTTTAACAAGTACAGAAACAATTTTTTCTGTCGTTGCATTCTTATCGTCTGTCACCGCTATCTTCAAAGAGAAAGTAGTATCAGTCATTACATTAGGTGCTGTGATACCAACTGTAGCGGTGTTAGCGCCTGTTAACGTAAGACCTTGAGCAGTCCAGGCATATGTTACAGCAGCACCTTCAGGATCACTCGCTGTTGCTGTTAGGTTCACAGATTGACCAGAGTTTAGAGTCAGGTTTGCATCAACAGCTACTACAGGAGGTCTGTTTGTAGGTACTCCACCAGTTAGGCCATCATACATTGCGTTGAGGATATCGCCGTTATCGGCATCGACTTCCCAAGCAAATAAACCACCTAAGTTGTGTAGGTTAACATATTGGCCTTTTGCGTATACTGAACGTGGGCTATCGTAAGTCAACATCTTACCGCTAGTTGGGTTCCAAACCCAAGCAGCTTCTGCTTGGTCATCATATCCTGCTGTGAAACCATTTATACCAGTGCCATTAGCTCCAACTAGATTCTTAGCAATGGCTTTGTAATCCATGATACCCGGTTCCCAAACACCTTCACTTGTAGAACCTGCATACTTACCGTTACCGGGAGCGGTTACTGGGTTACCTTGAATAGTCGTATTTGAATCAAAGACCCCTTCCCATCCACGGCCATACATAGCTGCGCCAACAACTATTTTCTTAGAGTCTACGCCTTGAGCTAGTAATGCTTTAACTGCGTTGTCTACCGTGTACGCTGGGCCTTTACGGGGCTCGCCGTTATCGTCTAAGCCGGTACCGTCACACTCGCCTTGGCTTAAGTGTGAGCCACAGTAAATACCTGTTTGGTGACCTGTCACATTGTTCCAACCACCGTAAAAATCGTAAGTCATCGCAAAGATGTAATCCATATGTTGCTGAGCTACTTGATAATCAACATCTTCAATTTTGTCGTAACCAGAACCTATTGCTGAAGTAAGTTCGTACTTACGTCCTGTTTCAAGCTCAAGTTCATCAAGCATTGCTCTCAATTCTTGCATTAATGCGATGTATGCTGGGCCATCGTTTACTGGGTCGCCTAGGTTAGGATTCGGTCCATCGCCGCCAGGGAATTCCCAGTCAATGTCAACACCGTCATAGAACTTCCAAGTTTTCAAAAATTGCTTCATCGAGGCAACAAAAGTGTCTCTGTTCGCTTTAGTTGTGAACCCATGGAAAGGGTCTGACAATGTCCAGCCACCTACTGAAGGTAAGATTTTAAGATCAGGGTAACGTTGCTTTAATGCCATTAGCTGTGCGTAAGTACCACGGATTGGATCGTTGTTGTCAGTACCGGGCAGTGTTTTTTGTACAGCTGCCCAAGGGTCGTGAATGACGACTTCATAATCCTGTGAATCAGCACACGCTTTTTGCAATGCTCTCCAACTATTGCCATTCTCAATCTCTTTTAACGACTCATTCGCACCACAAATCGGAATAAATCCATAAAGAAGGTGCGATAGGTTATGTGCAGGAATATTTGAAACGTCGAAATCTCTGCCATAAATACCCCACTCTACAAAATATGCCCCGGTAACCATTCCAGGAATAGTACCGTTATTTTTGTTTTTAGGGTCTACGTCCATAGTTAACGGTTGTAAATGCCCGCCATCAGTGTCCGCGATTACAATCGGTTTACCCGCACTTTTCGCACAGCCAGTTGCATCACAAAGTTCTAGATAAAGTGTATGACGACCTGATTTTGTGTAAGGGAAGCTGACTGTGCCACTCTTAGTACCTGCAGCCAGCGCACCTTGGTCAACTACTTGATTGTCAAAATAAACCTTATAACTATCTCCACCAGTACCACTCCATGAATTCCACTTAATGTTTACAGTAACTACGTCTTTCGCTTTAACAATCTGCTTGTAAGAGCCGTTACCATCAAGATTTACATCAACAAATGAGTATGTTTGTGGTTCCCAGTTAATTTGTGGTGCAGAAGGCGCTGCGATGGCACCTGCCGACATTAAAGCTATTCCTATAGCTGCTGTTAAATTATTAATTCTCATTACTATCTCAACCTTATTTTACATGTTATATCCAAACCCCAACGTATTGGAGTGACCTTTACATCTTATTGAATTTCTTTCCAAACCTGAGTAGTGCCTGGCTCTTCGCCTCTGTTCCACCACTTCGCTTCATATACCTTGTTATTGTGTGAAACTTTGTCTCCCCCGACATATGTTGCGTTTGCACGCCAAGGGGCAGGCGTATTAGGTACATCAATTACTGTGATTTGTGCTGTTGTCGCACTAGATAGAGTGCCATCAGATACGGTTACACCCACGTTATATACAGTGTCTTTATCAACAGCTGTAGCTGATAGAGTTATTGTTGCGCCAGAGCCCGTGAATGTTAGACCTGCTGGAACGTCCCAGACATAAGTTAAATCCATGGTGTAGTCATCGAAAGCATGCACATGGAGTTGCGTTTGAGACACCTCGTTCATTGTGAACGGGTCAGGCTTGTGTACTGTAGGTGGTGTGTTTGGTTGTTGAACCTGAATAGTCAGGTTATAAGTGTTCGATGAACTTGTTACAAATACCTCATTACTTAATAGGTTCAGTTCATCAAAAGTAATAGTACCAGCGCTGTCTTTTACACCCACCTGAGCATCATACGCAAAGTTAGTGTTTAGAATGGTCGCGAGATCTTTTTGCCAGCTGTTTAAGGTAGTGTCTGTTATCTTGAGTGATTGCTTTATTATTTCTTGTCCGTTGCTGTCAAACACGCGAGCCCAAACAGTGTCATTTACCTGTGCTTCTTGACCTTGCTTTACGAAATACCCAGCCGAAAACCAATCGACTGGTTTTGAATCTGTTATGATGTTGATGTCAGAGCAATTATAAAAACCTTCACCGGCTACATCATTTCTCTGCCAGCGAGTGTACAAAATGGCCCTACCGCTACGGTCTTGGGGTATGTTAACCGTCATTTCGTAAAACTTCTTGCCATCAGGGTCGGTTACAAAATTGATGTTGCCAACTTCGGTAATTAAATCTAGGTTAGTCCAGTTTAAAACATCGGTCGTCGCGTTAAAGGTTGGCTTTGTTAAATAGAATTTCCAAAAACTTGGATTATGAGGCGTAGTGGCCCTAAATCTTACTGCGAGATCGCCATTTGGGCTTGGTTTTACATCTGTGGTCTGCCACTGCTTATGTGGAAGATTCATTCCCCTTTTTTCATTCGAACCTGCAGCACAAAGTGTTCCGTTTGGTACCGCTGCTTCAACAGCTGCTTGATTATTGTAATCGGCAATAAGTGACGCGAATTCATGCTCTTGAACAAACTGAACGTAGCCAGACTCTAAAAATGCTGCCCTGCATGCCAAGTTGGGAATATTTGAGCCATCATCAGGCCACCAGTAGCCTCCCTGCGCTTCACAGATTGACTGCCTTGCTTTTGGAAAATCCATAAAGCCATGGGCATTTGAATAAGGCGCATAAGTTGAGACATATGTGGTACATGCAATTGATAGAGCTGTTAAAAATTTTCCTTGTAGAACGTTCATCGCGCTCACCTCTTGTGGCTTTTTCGCTTTTGTTAAAAGAATATTGCTTGCCAGAAATAAGTGGAGGGGGGAGCCTCCACTTAACTTACGTTTTATAAACTACAAACTTTTTGGTAATCAGCGCTCGTTGATGGCTGTTTATTGCTCCACCACTTCGCCTTATACACACCGTTACCGTCGATAATTAAATCTCCAGCTCCAGCATGGGTTCCTCTTGGGAAAGTTGGATACACAGAGATGTCTGCAATCGGAGTACCTTCGCAATGTGTAATTGGTCCGCCATTGCCATCACCAGGTGTTGCGGCCGGTAATGTTGGATACTCAAATTTAAATGCATAGCGCTTTCCGTCTTTCTCAGCGGTGAAATTCACAGGCCCAGTTACAGGCATGTAGTACATAACCTGAGCGTTGACAGTTTCTCCTGGAACAAATGATTCTGGTGTATTGCCCCACTCATTCTTAAGCGTGATAGAAAATCTATGGAAGTCGTTATCAAATCCACCAATGTTGTTGCCTGCTGCATTTGAGTTGTTCACATCTACCGCCATGCCAAGCTTTTCTTGAGCATTCCAGTTAGACTTGAAGATTGCTGAAGTTGAAACTGGGACATCAAAAGAAATCTTTGCGCCTGACAAATCAATATTTGAGTTGTTCGTGAATGCAAACGTAGGTGCAATCGGATAATTGTCATCACCTACCGGGAAGCTCTTCGCATCAAATGTGACATCTACCTGCTCAGTCGGTACTTGGAAAGCGATATCACCTCTGTGAATATCGTATTGAGCGCCTGACTGCTTGAACTTATTGTAAGCCAAGGTTGTCATGCTCGAGCCCATAAAGTACTCACCTTTAGCTGCGTCATAATCAAAGTCACCAGCAAGTTCCCAAAACATGATACCGCCGAGACCTTTATTGATTACATAGTCAACTTTGGTACCCATTGACTCTTCATCCTCAATAGAAATGAACACATTCTTTTGGGCGTTCCATAACCAAGGGGCAACCGCTACAGCGTCATAATTACGAGCATAAGTCCCAGTCAACTGATCAGCAGGATCTGTATCAGGTGTGAGGCCGTATGCTGCTAGGTAGCTTGGTACAACACCATTCTGTAAGTTCTTGGCATGCCAAAGAGGGTTTGAGCCTGCAGGTACTTCTAGACCGACATCGTTTTTGTCGTGCCACAAGTTGTCGATGCCAACAGCACCGTTACCGCATTTATTCTTCTCACCAGACCCTGTTCCTGGAGGGCAATCAGCTTGATTAGGCAGTGGTGCTTGACCCCACAAACCATTCGTACCACCCTGAACATCTCTAAAACCACGCGTATAGTATGGGATACCGATATTGATACGTCCTGCTGATAAGCCACCTTGGAAGTACTTAACCGCCCAGTCAGTATTCAAATAACCAATACCTTCAAACTCTTTAGTGCCGTAAACGTTCCATGCTTTTAACTCAGAGTCTTCGCCTGTGTCATATAACGATGCGTTGTGACCAACGTGTGAGTTCCATGCTCCGTGTAAGTCGTATGACATAATGTTTACGTAATCTAGGTACTGAGTTACTTGGAATGTCTCCATACCACGTAATAAGTATCCTGACGACGGCGAAGCGATCGTTAACATATAATGTTGGCCATCTTGTTGACCTGCTTTGTCCAGCTCTTCACGTAAGCGCTTCATAAGGATTTGATAAGACGCATTTAGACCCGCTCTTCTCGCGTTAGAGATTGGGAAATCGTCTGGGTGGCCAGAATCTTTCATTGAAGAAGGGTATTCGTAATCGATATCAACGCCATCGAAGCCATATTTTCTGATAAAGTCTACTGAGCTTGCTACAAATGTTTCAATACCAGCGTTGTTGACAGAGCCATCAGCGTTTGTAGTCATTGTGTAGAAACCGCCGCTGTTTACACGCTTACCATCTGGTCCAAAGAATCCACCTGTTTCTGCCCAACCACCGACACTGATTAGTGTTTTAACGTCTGGATGCTGCTTTTTATATTTATTTAAAAGGTTAAAGTGACCTTTGTAAGGCAGAGTCGGATCTAATTCAGCGCCTGCAACACCTGGCCATTCCATGTTAGTTGCTGGGTTACCAGCAGCATTTGGATCGCCAATTGATACTTTATTTCCTGCATCAACATGCGCGAATGCATAGTTAATATGAGTGATCTTGTCCCATGGAATATCGTTAACGAGATAAGATGGTTGGCCGTTAGCCCCGTTTCTCCAACTTGTGAAATACCCGATAACCCTTCTTGGGTGGTCAGCACCCATTTCCTCGCGTCCGTTCACATCATAGATCGTACAGTAAGGCGTATTTACGCCAGGTGTTTGATATAAACCGGCTGGCTTACAAGCATCTCGGTCCCCTGGGATTTGTGCACCTACGGTTAGCTGAGTACTAACACTCGTCGAGGCATTTTTGTCATCGGTTGCTGTAAGCGTGAAAGTGTAATTACCATCAGCTTCGGCAACCCATGTATGCTCTGTAGGAGCGCCATTTGTAGATACAAGCTCTACGCCATTGACTGCAAAGCTAAGCTTATTGACCGTACCATCAGCATCGCTTCCGGCAAGTGAGAATACAACGCTACTTCCAACTACCAGCTCGACAGGTTTTGATTTGATATTAAGCGTCGCTGTAGGGGCTTCATTTACGGGCGTACCTGTTCTAACAGTAATTGAGTTAGTAATTGTTTGTGACGCTTCGTTTTTATCATCGAATGCCTTGGCGCTGAGCTGATATACACCAGGCTGACCAGCGGTCCAAACAGCATTGAACATATCAGTAACACCAGTCGTATCAGTTGCTATCAATGTATTGTCAACATAAAACTCCACTTTAGTTACGTTTCCGTCAACGTCAACCGCTTTTGCGCTAATGGCAACGCTGTCATTTTCGTCAAATTGAGAACCATCTAGTGGAGATAATTGACTTATTGTAGGAGGGGTATTTGTACCAGAGCCCGCACAATCACCGAGTTTTTTCCACTCTTGATGAGGACCAGAATGACTAGCTGGCTCTGTACGGTTCCACCATTTAGCTTCATAAGCGACACTGCTCTGTTGTACTTTATTGCCACTAACATAGGTGCCGTCAGGTTGCCACTCAGCAAGACCTGTACAGTCATACGCATGTGAGTATGTTGTACTAATCGCAATTGCTAGCGTGCTTAACTTGAGCACATTTTTAATATGATTTCTAATTTTCATCTTATCACCAACCTTTACATTAACTGTGATTAACATTTGTTAAATAAACCTAACATAGAAATTAAACACGTCAATGCATTGCTGGTTAAAAAACAATCACAGAAGGTGCCTTTCTAATACTAAAGGTGTGATTTTTTTGGTGCAAAGTGAAAATAATTGATTTTGATACTCTAGCTTAATATATGAATCGAATTCATCTCAAAAAATGCACAAAATACATACTATTGCATATATAACAGCCAGTTAGTTAAAGTCCGTACCTTTTTTTGAACTAAATGTAAACTTTTACATAAGTTTAACTAATCCGAAAATTGACGTACACGTCAACTTATTCCGGTTATAACATATAATTAATGGCTATATAATTTAGTGAATAAATCTTTTTTAAAATTGACGTAAATCAGTGCGGAACCAATTTGAAAACAAAATAGAGTGCTTAGCGGTATAGACTAAAGTCTACATCACTAAGCCATTAGAAGCATTTAAGTGTAAGTATTGTAGAATTTTATTGTGTGGACTTAGGGATGACGACAGTTACAGTGACACCTTGTTTTTCATTATTAGCCAATGTTATTGTTGCCCGATGATTCGCCAATATACCATACACAACCGCTAGGCCCATGCCGGTCCCCTCGCCTAAAGGCTTAGTTGAATAGAATGGCTCGAAAACATGGGGTACAGCATCTTCAGATATCCCTATTCCATTGTCCTGAAATGTGATTCTGTAGCAGTCGCCAGAATCTTTAACTGAAACATGGATTGTTCCTTGAGCTATTACGGACTTTTCTTTCGCTTCTTGACAAGCATCAATCGCGTTTACAAAGATATTAATGAACGCTTGGATGATATTAGATTTACTACCACTTATTAAGTAACCGGTGTCACAAGTCAATTCAAGGCTAATTTGTTTGAGTTTATTCTCGAGTAATTTAGCTGAATGCTCAATTACGTCGATGATTTCAAACTCTGATTCGTCGCTTTGTTTTGGTTTAGCAAAGTCTAGTAAATTTTTGATAATGCCAGATATCCTACTGCAACCTTCTTGGCAATCTTGAGATATGTCTTCTAAATCTTGAATTAGTTCTTCTGTATCTACTGTTTTATTTATTTTCTTCAGCTCTTCAATAAGAACGCTGTCTGATATTCTTTCACTCTTATGTTTTACGACAAGCTCTAAATACTCAGTAATATCATCTTTATAGTGCGATAGTGTTTCTAGGTTGCAGGTCAAATAAGCTAGAGGGTTGTTGATTTCATGTGCTACCCCAGCAGATAAGGTACCAAGCGTCGCCATTTTTTCTGATTGAACCACTGCTAGCTGTTGCTGCTGCAAAAGGACAAGCTTTTTTTCCAGTTCGACATTTAGTGCGTAGAGCTTGCTTGTTTTTTCCTCAAGAAGAACCTCGAGTTCATCTCGTGCGGACTTTTCTCTAAGATAGGCTTTGTAATAATTTTGCATATTATGAATAGGTTATTATTAAAAAACACGCTAGATCGCCTTTGTGCATGCATTCAGGATGTTCAATTTGAATTTGTTTGTCAAAGTGTTCTGCGCAGCCATATATGAGCCCTTCTGCACAAAAGCATAGCTTTCTAGGAGAGCGATAAATTAAATGTATGGTGCGGTCGTCTTGTATTGTGGCTTCTATTGTCGGTAAATTAGGTTCTTCATATAGTTTTCTTACCTCGTTATGAATCACCTCGTCAATTGAGACTATTAATTGCTCAAAAGAATGAAACTCTTGAACGATAGACCTATGACGTTTAGCCAAAAAGCCAAAAAGGTATGTACCGAATGCCTTGAGTGTTTCGGGCATTGACAAATTTAATGCCTGTGAAACACTGGTTGCCAAGCCAACTAACTCTTCATCTGGATAAGACTTTGCACTGACATATACGCGATCTTCGGGGCAATGCTGTTCTAGAAGTTGCTCCCAAACATCCATTCCTTTTGTTTCTATTACAAGTTCTTCAAGACATCTAAATACGATACCTTTCATTATGCTTCCTCCAACACTAGTTTTCTATTGCGTAGGTGTTCAATAACTGTGACCAATTTTCTGGTACTAGTGTCCTTTTCTTCAAACTGTGAGATGTTTATTGCGGTTTGATTAGGGTTTAATTTGATAAACAAGTTCGAAATAACATCTTCGTACTTTTCGTAAGAAGATAATTGTACTAGCCTTAGCCTGTTTTCAACTACATTAGTGTTTATACCCCATATTAATAAATACCTCGAATACAATTTAGTTTTATTAGCGTAGTCAACATTAGATTTCAGGGAAAAGTATTGTTGTATTAAGTACTCTATATACCCTATAAATACAGTCAAATAGACAAGTTCACAAAGGCTATTAGTAATGCCTATGTCACTAGCTATTGAATAGGCTTGGCTTGCCCATATTAGGTATTCGCTAATAGCTTCACATTGTTGCCCGACCCCAGTAATATGCATTAACTCAAGAGAAATGTAATATGCTGTAGCGACGAAACGTACCATGTTGCAAGTAAATTCATGTTTTGAATTTTCTGTTTTAAAAACGCAGACCGCTTTTTCTATTAGCTTAAATAACTGGTTATCGTTTATGTCATTAGGGCTGTAGATCTGGTCAAGAGTTTTTGTTACTTCATAGCTTGGCAAAGGGAAGTAAGGAAGCATACCAAAAATCAATTGTTGCTCATCTGAATAATTAAGCTGCGCACTCCGTTCAAGAAATTCCTCTAGCAATGTTAAGTCTTGCTTACTAAATGGTTTCTGCATAAAGTAGTTCGCAGGTACATCATCTCTGGAAATTAGGTTTTCAGTGATGTTACCAGACATAATTATTCTCATTGCTTTGGGGTTACAATGTTTTGCGATTGTTAGAACTTCTTTACCCGACAATTTTGGCATCTGAAAGTCACTGATGATCAGGTCATAGTCTGCTTGTTCTGTAGATAGGTAGCTTTCGGTTAAAAGCGGGTCATTTAGAGTTACTACATCTGATACAGTTAAGCTTCTTGAAATTGCTTTTGATAAGGCGCGCAACATTAATTTGTCATCGTCTATAATTAAGACCTTAGAAGCTTTCCTTATCATATTTCACGAACCTATTTTGTTGTTTCTTATTAAAGTTTAGTCTAATTTTAAGACTGTAAACAAAACTATTTAATTTAAGATGGAGCTGTCTAAGTTTATGAGTGATGATCCGATACTTGTTTTGTGTCTAGATGATGAAAAGAGCGTTTTGAACTCACTGGGCAGATTGCTTAGACAGAACGGAATTAAAGCTGAATTGTTTGAGTCAGGCTTTGAAGCTTTAGAGCGGGTTCGAGAAGTATCGTTTGATGTCATAATCTCTGATATGAGAATGCCTAAGATGGATGGTGCTGAATTTTTAACTAATGCAAAAGCGATTTCTCCAGATGCAAGACGTATATTACTTACCGGCTACTCCGATATAGAAGACACCATCAATGCGATAAATGGGGGTGGGATACATGGTTATATTCAAAAACCTTGGAAAAATGAACAGCTTATTTTAGAAATTAATAAAGCTGCGGAATTAAGCAAGCTTAAAAAGCAAAATGATGAACTGCAAAACAAAGTTAAATTACAGAATGAAGAGCTAAAAGAACTAAACTCAAATCTAGAAAGTTTAGTCGAGAAAAGAACAGCGCAAATTAAGCAGGTATTGAAGCAGCTTGAACTTGCCAATGAAAATGAAAAGAAAGAACATAAAAGTACAGTTGAATTACTATACAATTTTATTAATGCAAACCCCTATTTAGATGCTGAAAAAGCTAAAAATATTGCAAAAGTGTGCTTTCAATTAGCCAAAGCTCTGTCTTTAAGCTCTGAAGTTGCAGACATGACTCGAATGGCAGGTTACCTGTCTCAAGTTGGGCTACTGGCAATGGACCCTTCGCTATACTCTAAACCGTTTCATGAACTAGAACCAGAGAAAAAGAAAGTCTATTTAACCCATCCATCAACGGCACAATTAATGCTGATGCCTGCACAGCATTTAAGTGATGTTTCTGAAGCCATTTATAGTCAGTTTGAAAAGTACAATGGACAAGGTGTTCCTAAAGGTTTGAAAGGAAAAGATATCCCTATCGGCGCTCAAATTTTGGCCGTGGCGCGGGATTACATTGATCATTTATATCAAAGTCAACGCCCTATGTCTGAGCGTAAGGAAAATGCTTTGGAGATCATAAAAATGTACGGCGGAAGCTTTTATCACCCAAAAATTGTAAATGCCTTACTGTCGGTACTCTCAAAAGATCAAGCTGAAACTGAAAAAGTCGGGAGTATGAGTATACTGACTGCACAACAGTTAAAACCTGGCATGGAACTAGGCTTGGCGATGCATAGCGCTCAAGGGATTATGCTTCTTCCAAAAGGGCATGTACTAACAGAAAGCTCTATTGCTAAGCTTCAACAGTTAGAGTCCCAACGGCCGAACCCATTTAGAATTATGATTGTCGATAAGTAAGTTATACAAATATATAAGTAGAAAACATTTCCCTTAATGACTATAAGAACACATCGTACAATACTGCTATCAAAAATTTATAATTTATGTTAAATGAGTGATTTAATATATTTATCAAAAGGAAATGAAATGTAGAAATGAAATGTAG
>NZ_AUXT01000078.1 GCF_001625595.1 Pseudoalteromonas luteoviolacea NCIMB 1942 | reverse complement strand
TCCACGGTAACGTGTTATGGCCAACTACAAGCCTGACTTCTCCTGCCAAAATAAATTCATTCCTATCAATTTCTCTGAGCAAATTTTGCCAGGCACCTTTGAGTATGCGCTTTGTCATATTGTTGAAAATAAACTCGATTTAACGGGGTTTGATGCATGGTACAACAACGATAAAACAGGCGCTGCGGCATATCCACCATCGTTGATGCTAAAGATTATTTTACTTGGTTATGCACATGGTTTAATCAGTAGTCGTCGTATTGCTAAAGCATGTGAAACAAACATTTTATTTATGAGTGTGTCGGGTGATATTCAGCCGCATTACACATCAATAGCGGGTTTCGTTGCTAAAATGCACGAACAAATTGAACCGCTCTTTACGCAAGTGCTGATGATATGTGACGAGGAAGGTTTAATTGGCCGTAATATGTT
>NZ_AUXT01000077.1 GCF_001625595.1 Pseudoalteromonas luteoviolacea NCIMB 1942 | reverse complement strand
TGTAAAGTGCGCGAGTGAGTTTCTGCCGAATTATTTTCAGCATCAAACAGAAGTCACTCAATCTTCACTCGCGCCCGTTTTTTCTTTAGTTTGATGTCGGATAATCAACCGCACCAGTCACCCATCTGGTTCTAGGTAAGTTGCCTTACCCCAAGCGTTCGCTCCACAAAATACTCGGTGCCAGCAGCGTGTCCATCGAATAATGACAGAAATTGTGGTTCAACTTAATGACCAACCTTTTAGTGGCTCACGTGCTAGGCGAATGATTAAATCAAGTGGCCGATAAACCCATCCAATCAGAGTCTACTGGTTCATACCAACCCCTTTGCTGGCTTGGGTCTATCCGCCGAACGCTTTGTTAACATCAAACGGTTCATTGTTCTTCAACATATAGTAAGCGGCTCTTGCAAGTTTGTGGACTACTGCTCTAATCGCTACTATGCCATTCTTCTTTTGGTACTTGCGGTCATAAAAGGCTTTCACTTTGGGCTCATAGCGAACTGCCATGTGTGCCGCTTGTGAGAAGGCCCAAGAGAGATATTTATTACCGCTTTTGGTATTGCCTTCACGTTTTTTCTTATTGTTACTCTCGCGTAAGCTTTGTACACATCGGCAATAGGATGCGTAATCTCCCACTGATTCAAATCGTGTTGTAGTGCCCGTTTCAAGCAAGATGGTAAGTCCAAGTATGGGGCCAATTCCCGTCATGGTTTGCAGTAACGTAAGTTGGTGTCAGCAGCCGTTTTTACGTGATGTGTTAATAAAGTGACTTCAAACGACTTCTTTTTAATTTGGCTATTACTAACCCGAATTCCTGAGCTGCGCCAAATTTGGTTTTGAATAGACAACAATTGCTTACTGGTTACTGCACAAGCTGCATTCTTCTGCGTAACATATCTCGCACAGCACGCTGTTCTTTAGGGTAGATGTACCCCGTAGGCAAAATACCTAAACGCATTAAGTGGGCAAGATGAAAAGCATCTTTAAAATCATCCGAGTATTTAAGCCCTTCATATTGTTTAACCGCAGCCGTATTGACCAAAAGCATGTTAAAGCCATTTTCTACTAAACCATCGACCAACCAATACCAATTGAATGTTGACTCGATAGCGACCCCAACTAATTGTTTTTGAAACGGTCTTAAGCATTCTAAGGAAAGCGAGATATCATTGGCGATGCGTTTTGAAAAAACGGTTTTATCGTTCTCATCATTGATAACAATGACATGATTATTTGAATGTAAATCGATACCACAGTAAAGTGCCATAACAGCCTCCGGCCAGTCTTGGTTTGAGCGCCTGTTAGCATAGCTAACAAAGGCCCCGGAGGCTGACTAGAGGATTATCAGAGTCGTTGATTCTGACTCAGTTATTCCTTCTAGTCTTGCCTATCTGTTATAGGTACGCAAAGCTAGCATCTACTGGGAGTTCAACATGGTCGCCATTGTCATACAACATTTAGGCTGCTGCTATTTTCTTACCTTTGTTGATGCTGAGCGCCCTATTTTAACGTAAACTAAGTAGGTTATATTTCTATATCTATGTGAGTTCGAAGTTCGCACTTTATAGATACACACCTTTTACTCATTGAGCCTGTGATAGGCTCGAGTATTCCTTGTTTTGAAGGCAACTATGAAAAAAACATTTGAGTTAACTCACCCAAAAATTAAATTAGCAAGGCGTGTTGACGCGGTTAAGCATGAAATTAAAAAATATCTGAAACGTGAGCGTAACAAGACCTTACCAGCAGGCGCTGATTTTTGGGACTTTGACTGTAAGTTTGGTAATACAGAAGCGGAAGCTCAACCTGTTCATGTGTCACAACTTAATAAGTTGATTGACCAAACTCAACTTGAAAACCGTACGTCATTTTATGTCGAAATTTTAGCTAAAGAAGGGTATAGGCAAGCACGTACTGACGCTGAGGATGCGTTTGACGACGAAGAATAGCGAATGAGTGGGGGAGAGTTGTCGAGCTCTACCCCGTGTGACCATCAAAAATCAATGACTCTGCCCCTGTACGATCCCCACAAAATAATTACTATACGTCTGGATAATCATATTCTACTCCCACATTTTGTAGCTTCTTAATGGCATTTAAGCAGCTTCGCATATACAGCTTTATTCCTTTATCTGCGGATACACGTTGGCCAATAAATTGTAATGACAGTACGTTATCTGTTTTTAAAGAGTTAGCTTGATACTGCCTATCTTTGCTCTCAAGTTTAGCCGTCATCCCTAAAATCATAAGAAACCAGTGTGCCAAGGTGGTGAGTAATATAAGCAAGGATAAACGGCTTTGTATGGTTGTTTTGTTGTAGGTGAACCCTTCTTCTATCTGCA
>NZ_AUXT01000076.1 GCF_001625595.1 Pseudoalteromonas luteoviolacea NCIMB 1942 | reverse complement strand
AACTACCTTGAAAAACGCCGGTTACAGTTGGTATCCAGTATCCAGTATCCAGTATCCAGTAACCAGTAACCAGTAACCAGTAACAAGTGGTAGGAGTCAATTGCATCTGCCGTTTATCCCTCAAGTCAATAAGTTAACCGAATAAATCTAGCTTGAGGGTTAGTCACTTTGATATAAATTCTGCAACATTAATCAAAGTGTCTAACCGTTTTCGTTTCAAATTAAAATTTCAGATATGGTATGAACCCATACTCTTCATTATTCTACTGTCACTTTTCTAGCTTTTTGTAGAGTGCAAGATAGGCATTTTTCTTGAAATCGGAATCGTCTGTAAAAGTATCAATGGTAGCTTTCTTGATATCTTGATCACTGGCCTCATACCATACTCCGTCTTTTTTGAAGTAGCAAAGATAATGTCCATGCTCGCTTTCATTACCTTCCCGGCAAATCACGGCTAACAAGTCGCAGTTTATGTCTCCGGCAGCGGTAGGTACCGTTAAGGAAGCTGCCAGTGTAACTTCATGCTTAATGACTTTAATAGAAGAGTCTTGGTTAATAAGTTTTTTGTCTGAAGAAATGTTTATATCGGATTGAACATCTTTCTTATCCTTTATCACAACTTCCTGTAGCGGTTGGAGGTTACTGTCATGAATGTGCTTGACAGCCACAATAAGATACTTGTTTAGATCAAGTATGATTTTTTTGTCTTTGCTTTTCTCTGTCCTCCCCCTATATTGGCTTTTAAGTTGAGCCTCCAGCTCAGCATCTTCGGTAAAATCTAACTGCAACACGCGATGTTCATGCAGGTTGGCACCGTCATCTTGGGCTGCATCTACACTAGCCAAAAAATTCACCGGCATTTGTAATGCACTCAACAATAAATCAAGAACTTCCCAGGCATCTTGTTGGGTTTTATCTGGCCAATGTTTACTTAACCGTATTTGTTCATGCAACTGAGCCATAGCCGTATTAATGTTCAGGTTAGATTGCTGGCTTTCATCTTTAGAACTATTTACGTCAGAGTCAATGCACTGCATTAATTGCACACAACTATTTAGATAACAGCTATTACCTAAATTCACCAGACCTGATTTCAATATATCATCATCCCTTAGGGCAGTTAAACTGGCCGCGACATTTTGATATGCATCTAAAAGTTTTTTTCGAGATGAAGGTAATGAGAAAGCATTTTTTTTATAAGCATCCAAGCCACTTTTATCCATCAATGCAAGGGACCTATCGATATGATTTAAACGATCTCCAATCAACCTTGTGCAACGATCTACCACATGGGTTGCCGTACTTTCGGCTTCCTGAATCATCTTTTTAAGGGCATCTGTTGCTGAGGTATAATTCATATAAGAAATGCGCGTTGCCACCACCATAGATAAAGCCTCAATCGCTAAGCCTGATGTCAGCATTATTCCAGTTACGGTTTCATTGTTATTAGTGCTATTCGTGGAAATATCCATAGAAAGTTTGCTACCTTCAATATCAGCATAATCTACCTTGCCATGCTGAAAACCGATAACTTTCATTATCTCACTACCAACGGAGGCGGCGATAGAAGTAGAGCTACCAAACCAGTGAGAGAGATAATTCAGTGCACCAAGTTTCATCATCAAACCTGGTGCAAGTACACCCACTGTGCTGAATATTTTCCACCAGGCATCTTTCCCCTGGTAAGTGTCACTCTTATCCAAGCTAATAACAGAAAGTTCACGGTTTGTTTGTTCGATATAGAGAATAATACCCATAAGCTGTTGCAGAGTTTCTCTGTGTTGCGCATCCCAATTAACAGCCGGTTGCACCAGCAAATTCCAGATTCTTTGTTCTAGAGCCACCAATTTAACATTCAGTGCTTTTATAAATTGACTGGTGGGCTGATTTGAAAGTATGACCTGTGCCAGACCAATTTTGTAGATATTGTCTTCTTTTATATGTTGCGGAAAGTTTTTATTGCGAAGAATATTAAGGATCTCCCGATCATCTTCGGTATTAAATAAAGGTTTACATTTTTCATAGGCACTATATACCGCCTGTAATTCCTGGCAGTTTTTAGGGCCTCGTTCTGTCCAAAAACTGGTAATCCAGCCCACTCCATAACAAAGCAGGGATCCCCCAGTAACAGCCAAAAACTCACTATTATACTTTGCAGTACCTTGCCAATTAACATCATTCAGGGAAGAACCAGCATAATAAAGGGGGGTTGCAGTAGTCCCAAGCGCTTTTAACAGTACTGACCCATATTGGGCGAGCTTGTTTCTGTTTTGAGTTTTTTCTTGCTGCGCTAATAGTTCAAGCTTATCTGAAAAGGCATTAGTCGGCTCTTCTTTTTGTAATTCAAACTTAACTTGCTGCATCGGCGTTTTTTTGATTAAGTTGGCAACCTCTTTGTTGAAGCTAGTGCAAAAGTTAAGAGTAAGTTCATTGAATTTCGTTTTCAGCTCATAGTTTCTACATCCTTCAATGAATTTAGAATATATAGTTTTTTCAAAATCAGGATCTAGTTTATGTACATTCTCTTCCAGATTTTTGATACTTTCATTCAGTGTGTTCTGAATTTTGACTTTTAGAGGTGAAAAGGCACTTTTTTCTAACTGCTTAAACCATTCATCCTGTACCTGTCTTAAGCTCTTGGATACCTCCTCTGCGAATCTCTTCTTGTATTTCCCTTTATCATTAATTGGTTCTAGATTAGATGCTAAACTTTCTGCTGCTTCACAAATTATCTTAATTTGCTTTTCATCGATAGGCGGGTTTTGCAGTAAGTATTCCGCTGAACTAAACAAAGCCTCTGACTGTTCAGAGGTCACATATTCCAGCAGAGAGATGACATTTTTTATAGTTAATTGCATTTTTTTCTCCCTATATGGATTCAGCAAGCTGATTAAGCAAGCGGCTTAGTAGCTCTTCGTTATCTACCGAACTGGGTTCCTGCAACTGATTTTCAAATTGCGAAAATGCCTGCTGTTTAATGAAACACCAACCGAATGTTGCTGTAAGTGTTAGCCAATCTTTAAAACCCTCAGGCGTACTAATGTCGTATTCCGTGGCCAGTTCTAGTTCATCCTGAAGGGAGACTTCCAGCTCCTTCTCAGGCTCTTTGTTAAGCTGTATACTTGAATTGCAAAATTGATTGAGATCGTCGACCTCTACCGTTGTCAGTCCATAATCGAAGTCTTCTGGTTCCAGTTTGATTGGATTACTGTCATTAGACGTTTTTTTTGCAGCGCGCTTTTTTATTTTCACTATACGACGGGGCATCAAGGTTCCTTAAATTTTGTAAGTAATTAACATACCTGATAATAATTACTATCATTAACGGGAAATAGGTAATAACAACCAAGTTTTCGTTGAGTATTATGATGTTATAGATTGATAGTGGAACTGTTTAAAAAGGAGGTGAGTTTGAAAATTTAGGTGCAGAATGGAGTGGAACATTCGATGAGCTTGGACGTAAAAAAGCTAAATTAGAGCGGGCGAGTGAATGCATTCTCGAACGGCACCAATCACCCAGACAGTGCAAAAATGACCACCTCAAAAGGCACCATCCAAGGTTACAATGTCATAGCGATTAATGACGACAAGGATCAAATTTCCCTGCAAGCACAAGCGTGGGGTTCGGTGGGCGAGCAACAAACCTTGCAGCCAGCCGTTGAGTAACTAGAACAACAGCTTAATAAACTCATCGCAAACCGAACGTCAAAGGAACAGCTCATCAAATTCACTGCAGACAGTGGTTTTAATAGCGAAGCGAACCTCGAATTTATGGCACAAAGTAGCTTTGATACCTACATTGCCGATAATCAATTTAGAAAACGCAACCCTCGATTATTTACTTCAGACGACTTTTGATATGATGAAACGACACAACCTACCGCTGCCCCGCAGGCAATGAGATGTGGCGATGTGGTATCCATTTACCATTCTTCTGCTGACATGCAGCATGGCAGCAATTTGCGTTCTGTTGTGGTTATCACAGAAATGCACGACCGCTAAATAGCGTAAATGAGACTGTCAGGTCAGATGAAACTAAATGACCTGACAGTAAAGACCACGTAAAGCTTGAGCTTACTTGTGAGCTATTAGCAAATCTAAATATTCAGGTACAAGTAATTTTCTTTTTATTTCAACCAGCTTACCTATTGCTTCAAGAGTAACTTCGCCATTGCCGAGGTTAATAAGATCAAAAATAAGGTGCTGCTTTAATTTCAGCTCTTTAACTTCAAAAGCACAATAATAATCTTCAATGTTGTTCACCATTTCAGTCCACAAACTCTGCATTTTTACGCCAAGTACTTTACTGAGCTTGGTCATAAATAGTTCTAGCACAGCTTCATCGTTACCAGTGATTTTAAATGGTAAGCGGTTAAATGGTTGTGTTTCTCTGTTTTTCTTTAGAATTTGAAACTCATGGTTGTATGCAACAACATTGAGGGGTTTTAAATCATAAAACAGATGCTCATTAGCTGCAGTGCCAATTTTTAATAGGTTTGCTGGTTTGGCAATTGGGTTCAGGTTCAACGGTTGATGACTTTTGATTGATGGCTTTGAGTTATTCATTTCTTTTCCTATTTAGTTTGTAACTTGAATAACTAAAATCGCATTAATCGTGACTCTGTCAAAAATCTGAGTGGTTAATTAGGAGCAGAGTGGGGGCTTAGCTTTAATCGATACCGAGGGCGTTCAAAATTCTGTGTCAGCTTAAAAAGTTAAATATCAAGCACGCTATCTAAACGCCCTTCAAAATAAATCGCTAACTGAGATAAACAAAGGCTCCAATTATGTATTGGC
>NZ_AUXT01000075.1 GCF_001625595.1 Pseudoalteromonas luteoviolacea NCIMB 1942 | reverse complement strand
AGACGCCTGAGGAAGTCTTTTTACTTGATAGTTTATAATGGTGCACTTGCATGTTGAATTCGGGAGCAATGTGCATGAGACGCTATCGCCTGTAACGCAAGTGGTCTTGACGGCTAAACCTCCGCTGGTTAAGTAAGTGTGTCCGTAATTGTATTTGAACTTTATAAGCTCAATCTAAATGCTGTAATATATACAGTTGATTGCGTAGAGGAGAATGTAAAAAATGGTGCACTGAAAAAGCGCTCAATGCACCAAGAACAATTTTTATTTAAAAGCTAAAGCTGACTTTCGCGTAATACGTCATCCCGTCAAAACCATAGGGTAGCGCTCTTAGTGGATAGCGCATCGCACCGTTGGTAATGAAGTTTAATACCTCGTCTTCTCCAAGTTCGTCAGGCGTCTCATCAAAGATGTTATCAATCCCTACAGACAAATTGAGGTTTTTAGTCAATTCATACCCGAAATTCACATCAACTAAGACCGCAGACTCAACGACACTCGTTTGTTGCCAGCTATTAGTCGATGATAAAAAGTCCGGTAGCACAATGTGTCTGCCAGCAAAGTAGCTTACTTCGGTCTCACCAAAGTAGTTGAACCTTAACAAAGATGACCATTGTTCTGTTTGGTAATCAAACGTCAAAGTGGCACGTTCTTGCGGTTGGCCGTGGGTCAAAAATGAGCGGCGTTGTTCATCAAGCGCAATGGTATCGGGAATGCCATCAGGAGAGTTAACTCTATCGATGGTCGTTTTATTTTTATTGGCTGCAAAGGTAATTTCAAGCTCGCCATCACCAAAATCTGTATTGTATGACGCAATCAAATCAACCCCTTTGGTGGTTGAATCTAAGGAGTTCGAGAAGACGTTTCCTTGAACAGCGCCTGTTGCTTTTAACGCAGTATTTGCGTCTGCAAAGTTTTCAAGTTCTGCGCTGTCAGCACCGATGAAGCTACCTAAGTTAATTCTGTCGTAAATTTTGATCTGGTAGAAATCTAAAGTTAGCGATAAGTTGCTGCTTACATCCCAAGCCAAACCCAAGTTGTAGTTGTCTGATGACTCAAGTTTTAACCCATCTATTCCGAGTGCTGAAGGGAAGGGAGATCCAGCCGTTGCAGTATATGAAGTTGCTAAAGAACCGTCGCCTCCTAATGTCGTCGTAAATGCTGTATATCCTGACTGTTGAAGTGATGGTGCTCGGAAGCCCGTTGAGGCGGCCGCACGCACAGCTAATTCTTCAGTTACCTCGTAACGACTTGCTAATTTCCAAATAGTGTCGTCGCCTGAATCAGACACATCTTCATACCTTAGTGCGGCACTGACTAGCCAATTTTCATTGAGTAGTGTTTCAGCCTCCACGTAAATAGCATGGCTGGAGCGATCGGCACTGTTTGCTGCATCAGGTCTTAAACCCTGATATGCTTGAAAACCACAGTCAGCGAAAACTTCTGGGTTTATTACAGAGGCAAAAGATCGCTCGGCGTTAGAGGTGCCGCAAGCGTATGAGGCGACTTCACCAGGCACGATTTGGTAGTTTTCTTTGCGATATTCAGCACCGATAGATAGGTAGATAGGCTCTGCATTGTCTCTGTCTATCACGCCATTGATATCTAGGTTTGTTGTCCATTGATCAAAGCGGAACCCCCCTGAGTATCCACCCCTAGGTCCCGCATTATCGGCAATATCTTGACTGCTGGCATTGGGGTTATTTGCTAAATACTCAGCGGCATAAGACGCATTGATAGTATTTGAAGAAGAGTAGTCGTATTGGTTTTCGCCATACACCGTGGATAAATCAAAGTTCCAATCTGGATTGATGTCTCCTTTTACACCCACTGCAAAGGAGATATCTTCTGCTTCGTTGTCAATGCGAGGTAAAAACCCGTCAGGATAAACCTGTGGGACATTACGTTCTGCGCGGTCAAAGTCACGATAAAAGCCATTACCTAATGCCGTTCTGTTTGAGTAACCGGCAAATGAATAGAGCTCTTTATCTCCCATTGGCAGTGCTGCATTGTAGAAAATAGACATAAATTCACTATCTGAATTTCCTTGACGCCAGCGAATAGTGTCAGATAAATTGCCTTTAGCGATTGTAGAGGAGCCCCCGGTATCTCTTTCTGCCCTATTAGTACCGTCGGCATCTCTGTACTCTAAAGATACGTTAATAAACCCACCTTCATTGCCAATATCGAAGCCGCGGTTTAACCCAAACGCATAAGTGTCACCATCACCCTCACCAGTAGAGCTGCCTTGGAAAAAGCCAGTAGTGACACCCGTTGAGTCGTTCAAAGATAAGTTGATAACGCCTGCAATTGCATCTGAACCATATCTTGCCGCAGCACCGTCACGCAAAATCTCGACATTCTTTAGTGCCATCATAGGAATGGAGTTCATATCAGTTCCCGCAGCGCCTGCGCCTACAGTTCCCGACAAACCGAAGATGGCTTGAGTATGCCTTCTTTTTCCGTTGATAAGTACTAATGTTTGGTCTGGTTGTAAGCCCCTTAAAGTTGCTGGACGGAACAAATCCGAGCCATCAGATACTTGAGTTCTACTAAAATTAAAAGACGGGGCAATAGATTGAAGGCTTTGCCCTAATTCTGTGAAACCACCTTTGTTGAGTTGTTCAGTATCTAAGATATCGATTGGAGAGGTTGACTCGGTGGCGGTACGGTTTGAAACTTTTGAACCGAGAACTGAAATTGTTTCAATTTTTTCTTCGGTTGGCTCATTGGCTTGCGCCATCGTGGTACTTGCCAATAGTGCTAATGCTATTGGCGATAGCTTGAGAGATCCTGTCATAACTTACTACTCTATAATTATTTTTTGTTTTAACGGCTTTGCCTGCCTTAGAAGTTGTCATAAATAAAACTCAAGTGCAATAATTTTGTTCTAAATATGTAAACAGATCATCTGTGCATAACTATGAATATCCTTCAAGTATTTGTGCTGCAATAGTTTCAAGCTCAGAACGTAGCCATATTAGACCTTGGTCTAAGTTGTATGATGGATGCCACACCATGAACAATTTATAGTCAGGTAATGCGAGAGGTGGCGCTAATATCTGTACATTTTCAATGTCATGTTGCCTGATAGAGAGACTAGGGACCGTAGCGATTAAATCACTGTTGCTTACCAGTTCAACAGCGCTCATAAGCTGTGGGATTATGGCCGCTATATGACGTGACTTTCCGAGCTTTTTAAGTTCGTTGTCTAAACTTCCGCTTTCAGCCCCCCAAGGGGAGATAAGTATATGTTTTGCATCTAAGTAAGCATTTAAAGAAAGTTTATTTGAAACAATAGGGTGCTTTTTCCGAGCAACCACGCGATATTGCCCAGATATCAATTTTTGCTGGCTAAGGTTATTTGCGAAAGCTTGTTCGTGACTAAACGTCAGGACCAAGTCGATATGATTAGAAGACAACTCTTTATTTGGGATCTCCGAACTAAGATCAATGACCTTAATTCGTATATTGCTTTTAAGTGCGGATAGCATGTTCAGCAGGGGATAGATAAATAGCTTAGTTGTAAAGTCGGTCGCAGCAATAACAAATTGTCGATTTGTCGTATTTTTATTAAAGCGATTAAGGCCATTTGCAACCTGATTGAGAATGGCAAGGCCTTGCTGTGTGAGCGGTTTAATCTCAAGTGCTTTTTGAGTCGGGAGCATCTTACCGCTTTCTCTGACAAAAAGCGGGTCGTTAAATGCAATTCTAAGCCTTTTTAATGCATGGCTCATAGCAGATTGGCTCAAGTTTAAACTTTTTGCAGCGCCAGACACGCTTTGGGTTTGGTACAGCGCGTCCAGAACTAACCAAAGGTTTTGGTCAAATTGTCTTAGATTCATAGTATGTATCAAATTCATGATTATCTGAAAAATGTACATTTGATTCATGTTTAATTGCAAATTAATCTATGTGTAGGCTAAAGAGGGGCATTAAAAGTGAATAAAAACGTTGTAATCAATTTGGCAGAGAAATTGACACTTTTTGACGAGCACTGGTCACCCAAAGTGATTGGGCAATTGAATGATTACCAAATAAAATTAGTGAAAGTACTGGGTGAGTTTACCTGGCACCAACACGATGATACAGATGAGTTATTTTTCGTTTTGAAAGGGCGATTAGATATACATTTTAAAGATCGGGTTGAGGTACTCAAAAGCGGAGATATGTTTATTGTGAAAAAAGGTGAGCAACATAAGCCTGTAGCAGAACAAGAGTGTGAAATTTTGCTCATTGAGCCAAAAGGTGTCGTCAACACTGGTGAAGCTGGTAGTAAGTTGACCGCACAAAACGACGTGTGGATATAAAAATACACCTAGCGTTGTAGTGGGCTTATAAAGCTAGGTATATTTCAACTCACTTTACATTGTTAATATGAAACTGATCTCTTTGGTGGACGGCCCCATTTAGGATAATACGGTCAATATCGTCGTAAGCATCGACTGACTCAAGAGGGTTAGAATTGAGTAGCAGAATATTTGCAATTTTGCCCGGCAGAATGGTCCCATATTTTGATTCTAGGCCATATGCCTTCGCATTGTTTATTGTGGCGCTAGCTAACAGTCCGACTAAGTCCATGCCAGCGTCGTGTATATTTTGTAGCTCCCAAAAAGTAGATAATCCGGGTTGGGAAGCGTAAGTCGGGGCAGGAGGCGTGTCTGAGCCCAGTAATATTTCACCGCCATGTTGGTATAGGTAGTTGAGAACGCGTTTTCCGTTGGTTTGTTTGGTACGCATGTAATCAATTTTTTGCTGGTGTGTCAGGCCTTGCCAGCCAGACACCATTTCGCGCGCAAACCATTGCCCACTGTGGGATGTATACCAGCCTATTTGCCAAGTAGGTAATACCGTTTTATATCTTGGCTTTTCCAAATGATTTGGCACGATGACGTCTGTTAGACTGCGCATGACATTTAAAGACGGTTGGTAGTAAGTCTGAGATTTTAAGATACCATCTGCAACTTGCTGTACATTTTTTGGTAACTCTTGAGAATCACTGTCCCCGCGTTGATGCTCATCTAACCAATTCCAAATACCATGAGCCAGAATATCAACGTGCTATTGAATGCATATCGGTAGCATTGGCGTGAACCATTACAGGTAATTTTTGGCGGTTTGCTTCTGCGACAATTTGTTTAATATTTTCGTTATCAATGAGGCGTATATTTTTCGCCTTATCAAACCCATCTTCTAGGTATATTTTGGTACAGATTGCACCGTCTTGTTTCATTCTTTTTACCGCAACTGTTGCTTCGTGCAAAGAAGTGACGGCCGGCGAGGTTAGGTGAGTTGGGTCGCCATGCTGATGAACATAATAAGGTTTGCGCTTGCTAAGGTGCTGATATTTTATGCCTTGAGCCGCATAGCCTTGATATATTGGCATTGCACCACAAAAGTACGCGTTAGGTGATATGTTATATTTTTTAAAGTCCGTGATGCCTTGCGCGGTATTTGCTGGGTCTATGACTTGTGTTACACCATAAAATAAGTAGTTGCTGCCTTGACGCTTTAAATAGGCTGCCTGCATGTTTTGGGCGTCTTTGTCTGTTTTTAAAAGTCCAGGCATCGTCCGTAAATGTGTGTGACTATCGGTTAAGCCTGGGATTAAAAATTGTCCATCAGCACTTATTATCTGTTTTGCCGATGGCTTTTTCTTTTTATCTGAGATTTCAAGTATTCGGCCTTCACTAATTGACAGCCAATGATTGGTTTTTATAGATACTTCGCTTTTGCTTATCGGTGATATAATCGTTGCATCGGTTACGAGTAAATCGACTTTAGCGTAAGCCAGGTTTGTCGTAGTTAATAGGGCAGTAAGTTGTATATATTTTTTCATAAGACCTCCGTTATTGCACAGAGCTTATAAAAACTGAGACCGATTTAATGAAAATCCAATAATAGAAACCTTAAATTTCTCTTAAAAAATAAAAAAGCAATAAAAACAAAAGCTAATATGAATTCAGAGCTAGAAAAATTTCGCGTCGGAAAGTGGGTTGTCACACCTAAATTAAACAAAATGCAGCATGTAAGCACTTCTTCTGTACATATTGTTACGCCAAAAGTTATGGCGCTTCTCACTATCTTGATTGCAAACCGCAATAGCCCTCTAAGTGTTGATGACCTTGCCCAGTTGGTGTGGCCTAACAGATCTGTGTCTGATAACTCTGTTTATCAAGCGGTCGCAATGTTAAGAAAGGTGCTCAATGAAGATAGTGATATTGATTACATCGAACGTATTTCTAGCCAAGGGTATCGGCTGTCTACTGAAATTGATGTGTGTAATTTTGATACTAAGTTAGTAGAAAACAAACCAAAGCTTCAATCACTTTTGCTTATAGGTGCTGCGATTTTAGTACTTGTTGTTATGTTGGCTATTCATGTTCTTAGTACAAAAAAGCAAATTAATTCAGACAGTGACCCCCATTTTGAGGCTGTATCCTTAGCTAAGCATCTTGCGAAATCAAAGTTACCCGAAAGAATTACCAAGGCGAAGCAAATTTACACTGAAGTTTTGGAAGTAAGTCCAGAGCATACTGTGGCGATGAGTGGTCTCTGTAATACGTACATGGCTTTATCAATATATGGCTCATTCCCTGAGTCACTGGTGGACGCTTCATGCCGACCACTTTTATCTAAGGCTTTGGAGCTTGATGGCAACAATCCTGATGTGCTTGCCTCACTTGCAAGATTAGAAACCTTAAGTCGAAGGTTTGACCAAGCGAAGGTATATTTTGATCGAGCGCTTTCTTTGTCAAATCACTCACCCATGTTGTGGCATTGGTACGGACGTTTTCATCGAGAGAAAAATAATCTAGATGAAGCGCTAGAAGCCCATTTAAAAGCGTTTAAGCTAGCACCTAACAACCCTACTGTGTTACGAGGGCTGGCATATACCTATTTGAATCGCAGAGACTTAAAAAATGCGCGAAAGTATTTTGAGCGCAGTGTTGAAATCGCACCTCACGTTAAACATATTGCGCTTTACCAATTAGATTTTTATTTGTTGAACATGCAAAGAGTGCAAGAGTATAAAGTTTGAATCGCCCCGGGTTTGC
>NZ_AUXT01000074.1 GCF_001625595.1 Pseudoalteromonas luteoviolacea NCIMB 1942 | reverse complement strand
TCAATGATTATCTTCTTCGGTGTATGGTTTGAAGATCTGATCACACTAAGGAAGTTTAGTTCAAAAAAATCCCCGCTAATTTCTTAGCGAGGATTTGTGTATAAGAGACAGGCATAAGCTGGCTTTTCAATTTAGTTTACGACTAAGTTATGACGTGATTTATGAATCATCTTCGACAAGCGTCATTAGCGATGTATTACCGCCAGAAGCTGTTATATCGATACTGATTGTCTTTTCGGTAACAAGACGCCTCAATAACGTATCGTAGTATTCTGCGCTAATGACAGGCAGAATTGCACCATTGCGTGCAGCAAGCTGTGTGCTGACATAGCCTTTACGCTCACAGCCACTTCCTACTACAGCAGCAGTAAGGTGCTCGTGTGCAAGGAGTGCAGGGAGCTGGTTAAGCTTAGCTACCTGAAGTACGCCTTCTGCCACACCACAGCTTAATAGCTTGTCTCTAAAAGCAATTGCTTCTTCGTGGAATAAGTCAGAAACAACGGTGATCACGGTATTACCTGCTGCTAAAGCGGTGATAACAGACAGCACCCAGAAGTTAAACGAGGTATCTTTATCTGCATAACAGGCGACACAACCACGTGCTTCGTAGCGAAGGGTATTTGATTCGCCTGTAGGGCCAGGTAGTTCAATAACCTTATCTAAACGCTTTTCAACGTGAATAAGTTGCTCACGTGCATCGGCAAGCGTTTTGTTTAAGTCATCGGCAAGCGTATCCAGGACCTCAACTTTGGCGAGCTTAGCAAGTAGCTGACGTACTACAGATACACGGTCGTTTAACGGCATTGCACGCCAAGCTTTTTCGTCGCGTTTTGAGATATTCATCATACGCGATACTTGCTCTTGTGCTCCTTGATAAGCGGTGATCTCTTCACCGTCAGCTTTGATGTTAGTCGCTTGGAAATTTTCTGCAGCTTGGTTTTCTTTTACTAATCTAGCAATGTAGTTAGGGCCACCTGCTTTTGGACCAGTACCAGATAGGCCGCGACCACCAAATGGCTGTACACCTACGACCGCACCAATCATGTTACGGTTAACGTAAATGTTACCAGCGCGCGATTGCTTTGCTAGGTACTCAGCACGTTCTTCAATACGGGTGTGGATACCCATTGTCAGACCAAAGCCAGTGCTATTTACTTGGTCAATAACATTGTCGATATTAGTACCTTTAAAGCGGATCACGTGAACACATGGGCCGAATACTTCTTTTTTCAGCACTGATAGGTCACTGATCTCGTATAGACGCGGTGCAAAGAAGAAGTGACCTGTCTCGCCCATATCTGGCAGTGAACATTCATGATGCAGTGTTGCATTACCTTTTAAGTACTCAACGTGTTCATTTAGCGCATTCAATGCTTTTTGATCAATTACAGGACCTACATCAGTAGATAGATGCGCAGGGTCGCCAATGTGTAGCTCTTTCATCGCACCTTTGATCATGTTGATCACTTTATCTGCAATCTCTTCTTGTACGAAGAGTACGCGAAGTGCTGAACAACGCTGACCGGCACTTTGGAAACCTGATGAGATCACGTCATCAACAACTTGCTCAGGCAGTGCAGTTGAGTCAACGATCATACAGTTTTGACCACCTGTTTCTGCGATCAGAGGTACTTGATCACCGCCGCGCTCAGCAAGGGTTTGCGAAATACGTGTACCGGTTTCTGTAGAGCCTGTAAACATCACTGTTTGGATGCGTGTATCCGGCACGATGTGCTTACCAACTTCACTACCGCGTGCGATAACAGGCTGTACAATACCTTTTGGCAAGCCAACTTCTTCCATTATTTCAATGGTACGAAGGGCAACTAATGAAGTTTGCTCAGCTGGTTTTGCGATAACGGTGTTACCAGTCACGATAGCCGCAGCAACTTGACCTAGGAAGATTGCTAGTGGGAAGTTCCAAGGGCTGATACATAAGATCACACCGCGCGGGCTAAAACGCTCATCAAGTGCAAGCTCTTCGGCTTTGGCTGCGTAGTAACGACAGAAATCAACCGCTTCACGGACTTCATCGATGCCGTCTTGCGTGATCTTACCCGCTTCTTTGATACACATAGCGATAAGTTCGTCACGATGACGCTCAAGCGCATCACCTGTGCGACGCAAAACCTCAGCCCTTTCACTTACTGGCGTTTGCGCCCATGTTGCAAATGCGGTCTCTGCATTTGCAACAAGTTGCTTCATTTCATCAGCGTCTTGATGTCGAATAGAACCAATCACTTCGTCGTGGTTAGCAGGGTTTAACACCGCTTCGTGGCCTTCTGGTGCACCTGAAGCTGTCATTAAGTTTTGCTCAACCCACTTCTGCAAGTTTTCGCGCATAGGTGTGATGTGGTTTACGTTCGTCAGATCAAGGCCTTTTGAGTTGTTACGCTCTTTACCGTACAGATCGATTGGCAACGTAATTTGCATATTGCGCTTGTGCTTAACACGTTGGATTTTTTCTACTGGGTCTTCAAGTAGTGATTCAACAGGTATAGACTCATCAACAATCGCGTTTACGAAAGAAGAGTTTGCACCGTTTTCAAGTAGACGGCGAACAAGGTAAGCAAGCAAGTCTTCGTGCTGACCAGCCGGCGCATATACACGACACTGTACTTTGTCTTCTGTTACAACTTGGTTGTACAGTGAGTCACCCATACCGTGTAGACACTGGAATTCAAAGTTATTGAATTCACCATTTGCAAGCTCAAGGATAGTAGCAGCAGAATATGCGTTGTGTGTTGCAAACTGCGGGAAGATCACATCACGTGCATTCATTAGTTTGATTGCACATGCTTTGTAGGATACGTCAGTTGTTGCTTTACGAGTAAATACCGGGAAGTCTTCAAGGCCATCAGCCTGAGTGAGTTTTACTTCAGTATCCCAATAAGCCCCTTTTACAAGACGTACCATCATCTTGCGGCCAACTCGGCGACATAGTGCTTCAAGCCAATCAATGACCCAAATAGCCCGCTTTTGATATGCCTGTACAGCAAGACCAAAGCCATTCCAGTTACCTAGTGCGTCATCAGAGAATACCGCTTCGATGATATCAAGTGAGATATCTAAACGATCCGCTTCTTCGGCGTCTACTGTGAAGTTAATGTCATACTGTTTTGCCGCAAGTGCTAACTCTTTTAGTTTAGGCACAAGCTCCGCAATAACACGGTCGCGGTGTGTAAACTCATAACGTGGGTGGATGGCAGATAGTTTTACTGAAATACCTGGGCTCTTAATTGGACCACGGCCGTTTGCCGCTTTACCAATGACATGGATAGCCGCCAAATAATTGTTGAAGTAATGCTCTGCGTCAGCCATCGTACGCGCGCCTTCACCTAGCATATCGTATGAATATGCGTAGCCTGTGGCTTCTTTCTCTTTTGCGCGCTCAAGTGCAGCTTCAATCGTGGTGCCCATTACAAACTGCTGGCCCATGATTTTCATCGCATATTGCACCGATTTACGAATTGCTGGCTCACCAAGACGACCCATCGTGCGTTTTAGTAAACCAAATTTTTCGCCTTTGTTTTTGTCAGCGTAGTTAACCATTTTACCGGTTAGTAGTAGGCTCCAGCTCGATGCATTTACAAATAGTGAATCACTATTACCTATGTGCGAGATCCAGTCACCTTTGCTAAGCTTATCGCGAATTAACATATCTTGCGTTGATGCATCGGGTACGCGTAAAAGCGCTTCAGCCAAACACATCAGTACTACACCTTCGTCAGAAGACAGTGAGTACTCCTCTAATAATGCGTCTATACCGCTTTGACCGTGTTGGTCTTTACGGATATTTAATACCATTTGACGCGCACGTTCCCATGCGCGAGTACGGGCAGAAACACCGACTTCAGCAAGCGGTAAAATGTGATCGATGACAGTCTCTTCATCAATGCGGTAGAAGTCACGGATCTTTTGACGGATCGGACACTGAGTTGTTAAATCGCCTTGGAATAGCATAGGTTAAACCCTCAATATAAAAACCTAAGTACTACGAAGACAGCTAGTGTCTTCTGCAGCTCAAAGAGCAGCTGCTGTGTAAATTTACAGTGGTTAAATTTTAGTCCCTGAGTGATAAGAAACAACTTTGCCCTTACCACAGGAACACCATACAAACTCGAGTGCATTGTATAGAAGTTTCAGCAGAATATGCTGTTCTATTTTAACTAAATACGGTAAATTTAAGGGTATAACGACTTTATTTCAGAACTTTATGCTGCATGACCTTTTCAATAAAAACCAGAGTTTTAGATCGCATCGACACTGCCATATTAGAAGTGCTGCAAAAAAACGGCCGAATTTCAAATGTTAACCTTGCTAAAGCGGTGAATTTAAGTCCTAGCCCATGTCTAGACAGAGTTAAAAAGCTAGAAGCCGAAGGGTATATTGAAGGTTATGCTGCAAGGCTAAATGCAGAGAAATTGGGTCAGAAGCTGGTGGCACATGTCGAAATCACGTTAAAAAGCTCGACTGAATCGGTATTCGAAACGTTCAAGCAACACGTTATTGAGATCCCGGAGGTAGTGTCCTGTGACATGGTGGCGGGTGGCTTTGATTACCTACTAAAAATTCGAGTAACAGATATGCATCAGTATCGGGAAGTACTTGGCCAGATTGTCGAAATACCTTGGGTAGGAACAAATCACACTTATATGGTTATTGAGCATGTAAAAGAGGATGCAGGAGTGACTATATTACCAGTTAATTAACAATTGTTTCAACTTTCCCCTTTCCACTTATTGGTTTAGTTCTTTTTATTGTGTTTTTTGAAATAAAATATTTAATTAAATACTTTATGTATAGTTACCGCTAAGCCCTTTTCTTTAATCTTTTTTTAATTATAACTTATTGTATATTTGGATTTTTATTTTTTGTTTTTTTATTCCTAAATCATAAAAGAAAGGAAAAATACATTACAGTACATTACATATGAGCTCTTTTTGACACTAGCTTAATTTAGATCAACAAAAGCTTAACTTTTGTAAATTTATGATTCTTGTTGGCAATTTTTTACCCTAGTCTGGAGCAGAATGAATTCGGTAAAGTAAGTAAGGTAATAAAATGACAACAGCGACGCGTACAAAGGATATTACGCCTTTAGACTCTATCCAGTTTCAAGTCCTAATTGATAATACGCCGGTCACTGCCTGTGAGGGAGAAACCGTGTTATCTGTATTGCAGGCAACAAATACAAAACGTATATGCGAAAACGATAAACATGTCGTCACGGGTGCATATTGCTCTATGGGAGTTTGTCACTGCTGCCACGTTAAAATTAATAAACGCCACAAGCAACGGGCTTGCCAAACTTTGGTGGAGCCAAACATGAACATTGAAACACTGAGTAACCGCTTTAAAGAAGAGGGACTATGCAATGGTAAAGTCTAGTCCTGTAGTGATTATTGGTGGCGGCCCATCCGGTACCGCAGCTGCGGCCATGTTAGGGAAATATCAGATCCCATCAATAGTGATTGATGAAGCGCCAAAGATAGGCGGCGTGATTTATAGAGGACCACTGCGCAGGACGACATCTTTGCCCCACTTAGATGATAACTTGCAGCGGGCTATGAGTGCACTTCGTACACGATATGAAAGTAACCGTGATTGTATCGACCTAAAGTTATTAACTCGCGTATTAGGACCCGAGGGTAAGCAGCAGTTACTGTTAAGTGAAAATGGCGAACTGACTACGCAAAGCTACAGTGAATTAATTTTGGCAACGGGATGTCATGAGCGCAGTGTGCCATTTCCAGGTTGGCAATTACCGGGTGTTATGTTGCTTGGCGGCGTACAATTGCAAATAAAGAGTGGCCTTGTTAAACCAGGTGCCAAAATGGCGCTAGTTGGGACCGGTCCATTACTGCCATTGGTTGCATGTCAGTTACACAAAGCCGGTGTGAATGTCGTTGGCGTGTATGAAGCTAGTTCATTTAATAAACTTGCGAAAGAAGCTGTTGCACTTTTGAACAAACCTAAATTAACACTCTCAGGTTTGAGCATGATGGGGTATCTAAAGAAACATCAGATCCCCTTTTACTACGGTTATGGCATTGTGAATGCTCAGGGAAATGAAAGTTTAGAGCGAATAACGGTTGCACCATATGATGACAATTGGCAGGCCGATCGTCGTCGTTCACACTTAATTGAAGTCGATGCTATTGGCGTAGGGTATGGCTTTGTTGCTCGTACTCAATTGGCAATGCTGTTAGGAATAGAACATAAATACACAAAAGTGAGTGGTTACATACCAGAGCTGGATGATAACTTTCTCAGTAATCAAAACAACATGTATGTTGTGGGTGATAGTAGTGGTCTATTGGGCGCAGATGCCGCGATATGTGAGGGCCAAATCGCCGCACTGAATATCGCCTTAAAACGAGGGGCCGTGACCGCCAGTGTGGCGCTCAACGAGAAAAACAAAATAATGCGCCGGCATGGCAGAATTTCACGTTTTAGGTTTGGTTTTGATCGCTTCAGCGAGCGTCAAAGCGGCATACTCAATTTGGCGCAAGATGACACTGTGGTGTGCCGTTGTGAGCAAACAACCAAAAAGCAGTTAGACGATGCGATACAGCAAGGTGTAAAAGATCTGACTACCTTGAAAATGCGTACTCGAATTGGCATGGGCGATTGCCAAGGTAAAACTTGTAGTAGTTATGCGTTAGACTTGCTTCATCAAGCAGGCCATAATCAAAATCCAAAAACAGGGGTAATAAAACCTCGATTTCCTTTAGATCCCATTCCCTTTACTTTTATGGAAGAAACAAATTGATGAGCAAATATGATGTCATTATTGCTGGTGGTGGAGCCATTGGTGCGGCTTGTGCGTATTTCTTAAGTCGAGATACCGACCTTAAAATTGCCTTAGTCGATATTAAAAAACCCGGTAATGCGTCTCGTGCCTCTGCTGGTGGACTGTGGGCGATTGGTGAGTCGGTAGGACTTGGTTGTGGGGTGATTTTTTTCAAAACCTTGTCAAAGCTGCAAAGTGAAGCACAAGGTGAGGAGATACCGACGATGCGTCCTCACCAATTACCAGATTGCTTTTTTGAACTGGCATTAAAATCGAATGCTATGTATCCAGAACTCTATGAAGAGCTGCGCACAAAGCATGATGTAGATTTTAAGTTTGAACGAACTGGGCTCAAGTTTATTATGTACAACCGTGAAGATGAGTTATACGCCGACCAGATTGTCAGTGGTATTCCCCATTTGAGCGATCAGATCCGCTGGTTGAATGCAGAGCAGTTAAAGACTGAAGAACCATACGTGACGCCTAATGCGATTGGCGCCATTGATTTCAAATGTGACCATCAAGTGAACCCTTATCGTCTTGTTGAAGCGTATACCGAGGCGGCGAGGCAAAACGGCGTCGAACTATTTTTACATACTGAGATTGAGCATGTACTGCGCGAAGGAAACCGAGTACTGGGCTTAAAAACCGCGGCAGGTGAGCTACGTAGTGACACCGTCATCAATGCAACTGGTGCTTGGGCGAATACACTCTTTAAACAAGCCACAGACTTGGACATGCCTGTTTATCCAGTTAAAGGCCAAATTGTGTTGTCTGAGCGTATGCCAAAAATTCTAAATGGTTGTATTAGTACCAGTGATTGTTACATTGCGCAAAAAGACAATGGTGAAATATTGATAGGCTCTTCTACCGAAGAAAAAGGCTTTGATACCACCAATAGCTTGGATAAAATTCAAGAGCTATCCCGAGGTGCAATGAAATGTTTGCCTATCTTAAATGAATCTAATATTAAACGTTGCTGGGCAGGGCTTAGGCCTGGTACACCTGATGAATTGCCTATTTTAGGTAAGGTCCCAGGTATTAAAGGCTATCTAAATGCTTGTGGTCATTTTAGGACAGGTATCTTAACGTCAGCAATCACTGGTAAACTCATGACCGAATTGGTGATGGGCCAACCTACCTCAATCGATTTAACCCCATTTAGTGTGACGCGCTTTTTTGACAAAGCAGAGTAGACACCATTTCCATATAGATGGCTTACCAATGCAAGAGTAAGCCATCTATAAGGCTAGCTATTTAATCTCGAACCATTTGAAAGCGGATTTTTGCTTTTTATCGCATCAAACTGACATTATTTTTGAAGTTGTTATTATGTAACAGTACTAGCTAAATATGAGAAAATAATGAAAATAAAGCATTTATTTGCAGCCATGGCTGCAGTGCTTGGGCCACTTGCGAGCCCAGTGGCAAATGCCTATAGCACGGAAGATACTCGTTTATTAAGATTCCCTGATATTCATAAAGAGCACGTCACTTTTGTGTATTCTGGTGATATTTATGTAGCCAATACCGAAACTGGTAAAAGCACCCGCTTAACCGATCATGTAGGCTTTGAAACCTTTCCTAAATTTTCTCCAGATGGTGAAAAAGTTGCGTTTGCTGCCGAATATAATGGCAGCCGCCAGATCTATGTCATCAATAAAGATGGCTCCGGGTTAAAGCAGCTGACTTACTATAACGATGTGGGTCCGATGCCTCCACGAGGTGGCTTTGACTACCGTGTACTAGATTGGACACCTGATGGTAAGCATATTGTATTTCGCGCCAACCGTACTCCTTGGGGTAAGCGCATGGGTCGCCCATATATGGTGCCTGTGGAAGGGGGCCTAGAGCAACCTTTAGCGATCCCTGAAGGTGGCGGCGGTATGCTATCTGCGGATGGCAGCAAATTCGTTTATACACCTATCGACAGAGAATTCAGAACTTGGAAGCGTTCACGTGGCGGTCGTGCGCAAGATGTTTGGGTGTATGATCTAGAAAAAAATACCTCTGAGCAACTTACCACTCACCGTGCGACTGATCAGCAACCAACGTGGGTAAATGACAGCATTTACTTTGTATCTGATAGAGACTACACGCTTAACCTTTACAAATATCGTGAAGGTAAAAAGCCTGTAAAAATGACGGATCATAAAGAGTTTGATGTGCTTTGGCCATCCGCGGGTCCTGATGCCATCGTTTATGAAAATGGCGGCTACTTATATCGTTTCAACGAAGCGAATAAGATGACGGAAAAGCTGACTATTAATATTGATGGTGTGCGTAAACACGCGATGCCTTATAGCAAAAATGTCAGTAAATTCATTGACTCCATGGACGTATCTCATGATGGTAAACGCGCGGTTTTCACTGCTCGAGGTGAGATTTTCTCGGTACCAGTGAAAAATGGGCCGACACGTAATTTATCTCATACACCAACAGGTCGTGAAATAGCGGCGACGTGGTCGCCAAGTGCACGTTATGTGGCTTATTTGAGCGATGCAACGGGTGAATATGAAATCTACTTAAAAGATCGCGCTAACAACAACGAAGTTAAGCAATTAACAGACAATGGTACGATTTGGCGTTTTGACCCTATTTGGTCGCCTGATAACTCCAAGCTATTGTTTGCAGACAAAGATCATATTGTTTGGTTGCTAGACGTTGAGTCAGGAAAACTAACAAAAGTAGACCGTGGTTTACATGATGAAAATAGCATTACGCAGTATACGTGGTCGCCAAACAGTAAAGACTTAGTTTTTGTTAAAAATAACGAAAACCGCTATGCATCACTTTGGCACTACAATCTTGACAGTAAAAAGTTAAGTCGTTTAACCGATGATATGACTTCTGAAAGCAATCCAACATTTTCTGAAGATGGTCAGTATATTTATTTCACGTCTGAGCGTGATTACAACCTAGCATTCAGTTCATACGAGTTTGATTATCTATTTAACAAAGCGACCCGTATTTACTCAGTGGCGGTGAATGATTCAATTGAGCCAATCAATGCGCCGCAAAGTGATGAAACAAGCATTGTTAGCGATGACAAGAGCGATGCCGACAAAGCTGATTTAGATACCAGCATTCAAGTCGATGGGTTTATGGATCGTGTGGTATCACTGCCTGCTCCTGCTGGTAATTATCGTGCTTTGACGGGTGTTAAAGGCGGTGTACTGACACTTTCAGGTGGTGCGCTTAAGCTAGTTGAAAATAAAGCTGAAGGTAAAGTAGAAACGGTTGCCAAAGGTGTGAGTGAGTACAAGGTTTCTGCTAACCGCGAGCATGTTATCGTGCGAGCTGGTAGCAAATACAGTGTGATCAAGCCAAAAGCTAAACAAGACTTAAAAGCGAATCAGCTTGATTTAAGCAAAATGAACCTAAAGATTGACCCTCGCATCGAGTGGTCACAGATGTACACTGAAGGCTGGCGTACATTACGCGATTGGTTCTATGATGAGAATCACCACGGTCAGGACTGGGATGCAATCTTGAAACGTTATCAGCCAATGGCTGATGCTGCTGCACATCGTACAGATATCGATTATGTGTTGAGTGAAATTGCTGGCGAGATCAATGCTGGTCACATCTACGTACAGTCAGGTGATGAGCCAAAAGGCAAGCGTAAAAAGCACGGTTTACTTGGTGCAGAAGTAGCAAGTCACCGTTCAGGTTTTGTGACTATCAAGCATATTTTTAAAGGTGAAAATTGGCATGAAGACTTCCGTTCGCCGCTTAATGAAACCGGTGTGCGTGCAAGTGACGGTGATTTTATCCTTGCTGTAAATGGTCGCAATGTGAATGAAGTAAGTAACTTCTATGAGCTACTGGAGAACACGCAAGGCGAGCAAGTAGAGCTTATCTTAAGTAAGTCACCAAGTTTTGACGATAGCTGGAAAGTTAGCGTCAAGCCAGTGAAGAGCGAAATTGGCTTGCGTTATTTACAGTGGGTTGAATCGCGCAAAGCATACGTAGAGGAGCTTTCTGGCGGTCGCATAGGTTATGTACACCTTCCAAATACGGCGTACGAAGGTAACCGCTCAATGTTCAAAAACTTTATGCCACAAACGACCAAAGATGCGTTGATCATCGATGATCGTTATAACGGTGGTGGTTTTATTCCTGAACACGTCATTACATGGCTTGCGCGCAAACCGCTTAACTACTGGAAGCGCCGTGGTGTAACCCCGACGAAAACACCACAATTTGCACATGATGGACCAAAAGCCATGTTGATTAATGGTTATTCAAGTTCCGGCGGTGATGCTATTCCTTACTACTTCCGCCAAGCTGGCTTAGGTAAGTTGATTGGTACACGTACTTGGGGTGGCTTAATCGGTATTTCTGGTAACCCACGTTTGGTTGATGGAGGTCAGGTAATTGCTGCTACATTCCGTATTCTTGATAATGATGGTAATTGGATCATCGAAAATGAAGGGGTCGTCCCGGATATTGAAGTGATTGATCGACCAGAACTAATCCAAGCTGGTAAAGATCCATCTGTTGAGCGTGCAGTTAAAGAGCTGTTAAAAGAGCTTGAGGATAATCCGAAGAAGAAGTTAACTGTGCCACCGGCACCGACTAAATTTATTGACTAACTTTTTTGGTTAGTTATCAAGTTAACTAGATAAAAGGGGGCACAGCCCCCTTTTTAATTATAACGGAATTATATTTTTAAAGAGGTTTTTACTTATTTAAGTTGTTTTTGTTTTTGTTTTAATTTTTATTTAATTAATGTTTGTTGTTTTAATTGAAGTGAGAGCTTTTTGTTATTCTGAGAGGGTGGTGTGATTATTTTTTAGAATTTATTAAGTCTGATTTTTTTATTTAATTTTTGTTTTTATTGTTTGAACTTTTATTTGGTTTTTATTCTTTTGTGAACCCCTTGTTTTCTACTTGTGGTGATTAATTGTTTTATTTAAAGCAATATTGAATGGTGTAGAGGAATAAAATAATATTCCCCGTTTTTTATCCATGAAAGAATAAGGACGGAAGTTGAACAAAACTTGGACAATTGGTTTAGCGCTGATGTCTACAAGTGTAATTGCGAGTTTGAGCAGGCATATGCACCCATCGTAGTATCTGACATAACCATTTTTATTCCCATTGAATTGAAACCAGAGCAATCCTCTCAATTCTGGCAAACAAGCATTGATGGTGGATATAATCTGGCATGGTCTCCAGCCGACCAAGCCCAGTATTATGAAATTGTATATCAATATAAAAGTGCATCTGGGCAATTATTAACAGATACGATCAAAGTTAATGCCACAAACTATATACTCAAACCGAAGGGGAGCTTGAGCGGAGCAATTCAAGTACGGTCATGTCATAAATACGGTTGTTCAGGGTTTAAATATAGCCAAACACAGGTACCAACTCGCCTTGAATTAAATGCTTTTACAGGTAAGTTAGTTTCTCCACAGGTAGCGCAAATTGCTTGGAATGCTTCAGGAGCTACTTACGTCTCGGTGACTGAAAAAGAAAATGGAAGAGTACTCTTTACTACCAATGGATTATCACCAAGATCAGGTACGAAAAATATAAACATTTATCCTGGGCAGCATAAATCAATTACCCTGACAGCAGTGGGGTTTGGTGGTCAAAGAGTTTCAAGAACAGTCAATATCGCAGGCAATTTTGTCGATTTGAGTCGTCAGAAAGGAACAAAACATACCAAGTATTTACAACCATTCTATGAAAAAAACTACTCAATTGTAGAAAGAAGCGTTCTTTACACTGACAGTAGTGTTTACTTTGCTACTCAGGATTTCAAGTTATATCGCTTTGATAAATCGACATTAAATAATTATCAAACTGAGCCTACTTGGGTTTTAAATACGGATGGGTTGATAGCGGCGTTTTTCAAGGTAGTTG
>NZ_AUXT01000073.1 GCF_001625595.1 Pseudoalteromonas luteoviolacea NCIMB 1942 | reverse complement strand
TGAGCATTATGTCAGTGACCACCTAAGTGGTTTATTTGGTACGATACCGCGTAACCTGCGCAGTTATACGGGGCACGAGCCCGTGGCACTAGGAGACGACAACCGCATCCTTCATATGAATGGTCGGGTTTACGATGCAGACACAGGCCGATTTATGCAGGCAGATCCGTTTGTGCAAGCGCCGGAGAATCTTCAGAATTACAATGCTTATTCTTATGTGTTGAATAATCCATTGAGTTATACAGATCCGAGTGGGTATTTGTTTAAGAAGCTTCTTAAAGGTGCAATGAAGGCGACGGGAACCTGGCAAATGCTTCGTGCTGTTGGCAAGGTACCTTGGCTTAACACCATGATCACTGTTGGTCTTAACTTTATTCCTGGCTGTCAGGGGTGGTGTGCCGCTGCTGCAACGGCGGCATATAGTGCGGGCTCTACCTTTGCTGTTACAGGCAGCCTGAATAAAGGCTTATTAGCAGGCTTTTCAGCAGCCGCAATGCCAGGTGGAGAAGGTATAGGGGCGATTGCTGCTAGTGCAGTGATTGGTGGTGCGACTTCTAAGTTAATGGGGGGAAATTTTGGCCATGGCTTCTTTTCCGCAGGATTAGGCGCTGCCGCAGGTGGAGTTGGTAGAGGAATTCGGAATCCAGTTGGTCAGGTTTTAGTCGGTGCTATTGTTGGAGGTACAGTTTCAAAAGTGACCGGCGGAAAGTTTGCCAATGGCGCGTTTAGTTCGGCTTTTGCAGCTGCGTTGAGGGCGGATTGGGGGCGAAAACCATTGAATTCAGATTCTCCAGGAGCGGGAGGAGCGCTAACTCCAGAGCAAAAAACAGCTCTCGATAAAAAAGTAAATGCTCTTCAAGGTAAGTTAGACACTATAAACGATGCCGGAGGCTTCGAATCAGTAGATAAAGCTGCTGGTTGGTATCACGATAATGTTCATCCAATAGCTGAGCAATATGGTGTCGAGTTCGGTTCCCAAATTTTTAGTATTGAAGGTAGCGACAAATTTTATGGTGCTAATATCCATACGGACTACGATTCACAGAAGTTGAGTTGGTGGAAGTCTACCTATAAAGGGCAGGTCGAAGGTGCTGTTGCTGTGTGGCATACTCACCCTGATGGGCTGAATTTTTCACTGGGTGATATAATGATGTTCCAAAAGTATGAATGGTTTAAGTATTCATACCTATCTGGCATGAGACCGGGTAAACCAATTGTACCTGCTTTAATTTTGAGATCTAGAACTGCATCAAACATTCAGGTGTGTGAAGGGAAATGTAACTTTAAATAGGTTGATTATGAGTAGAATTTACCAACTTAAAATGATATTAGCTCTCTTATTGTTAGTGTCATTCATTAATACAAAAAAAGCTAGTGCTTCTGGCCTTGATATTGGATTCACTTCGGTGTCTATATATGCATTGTTAGCTACTCCTGATAAATATCATGACAAAAAAGTTCAATTTATAGGCTTTTTGAATTTAGAGTTTGAAGAGAATGCAGTTTATGCACATAAATCAGATTTTGAACAAGCGATATTGAAAAATTCCATTTGGGTAGATATCAAGCCGAATAGTAAAGAAAAAATTAAGCGAGGGTATGTGCTGATTAGAGGAGTATTCAAAGCTGATGAATTTGGTCATTTCGGGTTGTTCACTGGAGCCATAAGAGATATTGAGCGACTTGAACCGCATAAAAGTAGGATGCAACTAGAATCTGAACTGTAGAATAAACATGACATATATGGACGCTCCATTTTTGTCACGTTAAATATATAAGGTACCTAGTTAAAAGCCCCTGCACACTTGCTGGGGCTTTTCTTTTTCTGGTCGCGTTTCGCCGATTTTTTGGTCACGCCAATTAAAATTAAAGAAGACACCCAC
>NZ_AUXT01000072.1 GCF_001625595.1 Pseudoalteromonas luteoviolacea NCIMB 1942 | reverse complement strand
AGTGTGATCCCGCCCTGAGCTTTAGATGGTGTGAACGGCGTAGACAGAGCTGGAAGAAGGCAGTTTTTAAGTGCAGGAGCGCTACTTGGTGCTGCAATACCCGTTGGAGCCGCAACATATTCAACAAATGTCGATGCGTCAACAGGTACTAGCAATATACATTTTTTTAAAGGGTTATCCGAAGCGCTTAATAGTCATCAACTAAGCGAAGGTGACACCGTATTTATTCAAGCCACAGCATCCATCATTACGCGGATCTCACCTACTTTTTACCGAGTGGTATTTTCTAATTATACATCGCCGAAAAATATCGAGTTACATACCAGTAATGTTAACAGTAGTTTAGCACTATTGCTTGAGCATGGGGATTGTATTAATTTAAACCAAGTGGCGGATTCAACGAGTATCAATGATATCAGCGATTTGTTGATAACAGGGGATAGTATTACAACGGGTGGTGTGATTGATATTCCAATTGGTAAAAATAATGTTAGTTCAAAAACATATTTTAAAGTAGACGGGCATAACAACTTCGTAAATAGAACTATCCTAGGGAGTGGTAAAGCGACAAGTGTACTCGACTTTAGTGAAGCTAATGCGGCTGATAGCGGTGTAGTTTTTGAACCTGGTGTATTTTACTCACTAAGAGATCTAGCAGTATATAACTCTAAAAGTGATGGCGTAATGCAGTTAGGTGGAGAGTTTACGTTAGACCAAACTACGGGTATTGCTTGGAACCATGCATATTTTTCAGACCTTAGAATATCTTACAATGAAGGTGACGGTATTAGTTCTGGCCGTGGTTTCTTGGGAACATATAGCAGAGTATTTGCATCTCATAACGCCGGTCATGGGTTTAACATGCAGGGGTTACACACTTCTTTAAAGTTTGATAACTGTTATTCAGCAAGAAATGAAGTTGGCTATAAAATTAACCAAGCTTATTATAGCTCTATCGGTAGTTGCGCATCGGATTTAAATAGCCAACATGGCTATGAGATATCAAGCAGTCATTCATTGAGCATAGCGGGTTCAGGATCGGAGCATAATAGAAAATCAGGTTTCTATTTGACAGCTTCAGATGCCAGTGGAGAAAACAAAAACATCAGTTTGAATAGTGTTTTTGGATTTAATAATAATGCAGCTGGTCACGGGTTTGCCAATCTACTTCACCTAAAATCAGAAAATGGAAAAGAAAATACCGCAACGCTAATTAACAGCGCCTCAAAACAGTCCAATTCAATAAGTGCAATCGAAGACGTTATTGTGGATGGAGAGGGCGCATACTTAGTTGAAGGTTTTAATGATCTACCAAATGGCGTCAGATCTCAGCGGGGTGGTTACATTCAGCACTTACCCAAGCACACAGTCTTACACAATAAAAGCGTTACTTCACCAACTGTGATTTGTCGCTTGTTGTCTCCTCAAGGGCATAGAAACTCCTATGGAGGGGAGTTAATGATACAAGCTTCAAATGGTGACCCTGCGAGTAGCTCGGCTAAAAATACGGCACTATACAAAATTGCAGTATGTAAAACAGACGGGAAGGTTTTTGTTGAGCAACTTTATGCAATGGGACGAATCGAAGGTTCAGGAAGAAGCTGGCCATCATTCAGCTGGAGCGTTAACGTTAAAGATAAAGAAGACCAACTAATCGCAACACCAATCAATGCAACCAATGGTCAGTTTTACTTTGAAGTTTTAGGTACTGGATTTGTAAAAACGACTAAATAAACGTTTTTGACAAATAAAAAGCCGAAGTACAATGACTTCGGCTTTTTAAGGGTGGGATTAGTCTAAGCCTCTGTTGCGCAGTAGTGCATCAGTGGTTGGCTTTCTGCCTCTAAAGCCTTCATATGCGTCAAAGTAGTCAAGCGTGTCACCACGGCTGTAGATAAACTGATATAAACGTTCAGCTGTTTCTTTATCAAAGATATCTTTCTTTTCTAAGAAAGCATCGAAGCCATCTGCATCTAAGATTTCAGACCACATATAGGCATAGTAAGCTGATGAGTAACCGCCTGCAAAAATATGTCCAAAGTGTGTACTACGGTGACGCATGGTGATTTCTTCAGGTTTACCATACTCAGTTAGTACTTTATTTTCAAATGCACGAACATCAAGATCTTTAACTTCTGTTTGCTGATGATACGCCATATCTACAAGCGCAGATGCAGTAAACTCAACCGTTGCGAAACCTTGGTTGAAAGTACCAGCTTGCTTGATACGCTCAAGTAGCGCTTCAGGCATTGGTTCATTAGTTTTATAATGAAGCGCGAATTTCTTCAGCATCTCAGGCTGAGCAATGAAGTGTTCAAATAACTGTGCAGGGAACTCTACCCAGTCACGAGGTACGCTTGTACCTGCTAGTGTTGGATAAGTTACATTTGAAAGTAAGCCGTGTAACGCGTGTCCAAACTCATGGAACAAAGTCACTGCGTCTGAGTAGCTCATTAACGTCGGCTCACCTTCAGCAGGTTTATTCAGGTTCATGTTGTTTAAAATTAATGGCTTAACATCGCCAGCCAGTTTCTGCTGTGTACGGAATGAGCTCATCCAAGCGCCAGAACGTTTAGTTGAACGCGCATAGTAGTCACCATAGAACAAGCCAATCGCGTTACCCGCTTTGTCTTGTACTTCCCAAACACGTACAACCGGGTTGTAAACAGGGATGTCAGTACGTTCAACAAACTTCAAACCGAATAAACGCTCAGCGGTGTAAAACTGTGCTTCGATCATATTATTTAGCTCGAAGTACTCCGCGATTTGGCCTTGGTCAAGGTCAAATTTAGCTTTGCGCACTTTCTCGGCATAGTAGCGCCAATCCCATGGTTCAAGCTTGTGAGTTACGCCTTCAGCCGCCATCTGTTCTTTGATCCACTCACGCTCTTGCTCAGCTTTTTCAACAGCTGGTTCCCATACTTTTGTTAGTAGGTCCATTGCTGTTTCAGGCTTACTTGCCATTGAATTGGTTAGTACGTACTCAGAGTGATGCTTATATCCTAGTAGTTGAGCACGTTTCGCGCGAAGTTCCACGATTTCTGCAATGATAGCTTTGTTATCAAATTCATTGTCATTGTCACCACGGTTGGCCCAACCTTTAAATGCTTTTTCACGTAGGTCACGACGTTCTGAGAATTGTAAGAAAGGCTGAACGCTTGAGCGGTTAAGTGTAATGACGTATTTGCCTGGCAAATCTCTAGCTGTCGCGGCAGCAGCGGCTGCATCACGTTGCGCCTGTGATAGCCCTGCTAGGTCAGACTCTTCAAGTACCAGCGTGAAAGCACGAGAGTCGTTCAAAGAGTTTTGACCAAACTCAGTAGTCAATGCTGAAAGGCGCTCGTTAATTTTAGCAAATTCAGCACGCTGTTCGCCTGTTAACTTTGCACCTGAACGAACAAAGCTATTGTAAACACGTTCAAGTAAACGGGTTTGCTCAGCGTTTAGAAGTGCCGAACCGCGATGCTCATAAACCTTTGCCACACGTTTGAACAGCGCTTCATTCATTTGAATTTCATTTTCATGACGAGTCAAGAGCGGTGAAATCTCACGTTGCAACTTTTGCATTTGATCGTTTGATTCAGTGTTAGATAAGTTAAAGAATACCGCAGAAACACGCGAAAGCGTTGAGCCCGCTAATTCCATCGCTTCGATGGTATTTGCAAAGTCTGCAGGGCGCTCATTGTCAGTAATCGCATCAATCTCTTTTTTATGCTCAACCATAGCTTGATTGAACGCAGGTAAAAAGTGCTCAGTTTTGATTTGACCAAGTGGCGGCGCGCCAAATGGAGTTGTCCACTCTTGGAAGAAAGGGTTTTGTTTTATGTCGCTGCTTACCGCTTCAGTAACAGTTTTCTCTGCTGCATTAGCTTGACTGGCTTGTTGCTCTTCAGGCGCTTTCGAACAGCCGGTAAATAGTACCGCCGCCGAAATGGCCAAAGCTAGGTGGGTTTTTCTTAGCACTGGGTATCCCCTAATAAAAGTGATGTAATGTTATAATATACTTGCATTTAGAATGATACCTAACTAAATTCGCAAGATGTAGGCCTTTATCGCACGAATCCATCCATTGAGCTGAAAATTGCAATATTTTCTGTCATTTTGCTAGGTGAAGAGTAATTAAACCTTTAGTAATTCTGTTTACTGCTTGGCTGATTTGGGCGCAGGTTAATAGTCACTTTCTTCAATTTGAAGAGGCGCCGTGAAGTACCAGTTATGCTTTTTGGTGCAAAGCAATTGGGGCTGATAACGCCATTAGTCTCTTTAAACTTGGTGTTCAGTTCCGGCATCAATTTATCCCCATGTGTTTGCGAACATGAAACATATTATTTCGGTTTGAAGAAAACTGTTAAAGACCTCGTGTCTTTTGAGTAGGCAGGGGTAAAATTTTAAGCCACCCTTGGTCAAAATCGAATTAAAGTGATGTCTTTTATATGTTGCGTATCAGTAATAGCTGTAATGTGCTTACGGTCTTGTTCATTAATACCAGTTAAGTTCAACGAGTTGATATCTAGGCGATTTGATTCCGAGATCAGTGTCTAGAATAAATTAGATAAGAGGTGTTAATTTTTTGAGCTTGAAAACTACATGTTATAACAGAGTTTTCCCAACTTGTGCAAATTGACGTTGAACTCTATTAACAAGTTTTGCCCAAAAAATAATCTTGATATTAACCTTGATATAACATAAGTTTCAAAAGCCTTTTTCACTTAAAGCACAATAATTACAAATAAAGGACATTTAACTGATGACATCATGTAAAGTAATCAAATCTATGCTACCGGCATGTGCGCTGTTTTTGGCGACCAACTTACAAGCCAGCTCGCTTGAAAATCAGCAAAGAGAGATCGTGGCTGAGGCTGTGCCGTATCAAATGGCATTGAGTTTAAACCATGCTCTGCGTTCTGCTTCTGGGCATTTTGAGCATACAATCCATCATCCTAACGCAAACTTTATCAAGATTAATTTTGCTAAGTTTGAATTGCCAGAAGGTGCTTATTTACAAGTTAGTGACTTAGAGGGGCGTGAAACATATCGCTATGATCATTATGACAGCGATGTCACATCCGCTATGTCAGTTTCAGCTGACGCCATCAAACTTAAGCTGGTTGTGCCAAGCCCAAGCCTGTGGCAGTCCCACCATGGAATTGAGATAGATAATTTCTTCGCCGGTTATCCTGAGTCCGAGTTGGATGCGAATGCGCAATTGTTAGCTGCCGATTTTATCGAGCCAAAATCGACTTGCGGAATTAATGAACGTCGAGATGTGGCATGTTGGGAGTCTTCTCACCCTGTTGAATTTGAGCGCGGTCGTCCAGTTGCTCGGTTGTTGATAGGTGGCCGCAGCTTGTGTACGGCTTGGCGTGTTGGTGCAAGTAACCATATGTTTACTAATAACCATTGTTTTGACACCGCGGCAGAAGCAAAAAATGTGGAAGTTTGGTTCAACTATCAGCGTACAGCATGTGGAACAGGACAGCCCAACGCAACGGTTAAAGTAAAGGGCGATCAACTATTGGCTACCGACTACAGTCTTGACTATACCTTATTCACGGTACAAGAGTTCGACAAGATTAAACGGTTTGGTCATTTTGGCCTTGATGTGACCTCGCAAACGCTTGGACAAAGAATCTATATTCCACAGCATGGCAGTGGCAACCCTAAAGAGCTTGCGATAGAGAGCGATCAAAATGACACTGGTTACTGTCAAATAGACCAGACTGTCACGGCAGGGCGAGGTAGTAATACGGATATGGGCTACAAATGTGACACTATTGGTGGCTCGTCGGGGTCGCCTGTATTGTCTGCAGAACACAACAACGTCATTGCGTTGCATCATTATGGAAACAGCACGCAATGTACGACAAAACTTAATCGCGGCACTCGTATCGAGCTAATTTGGCCAAAAGTATCTTCGCACTTTGGTGGTGTTGTACCTGTAGGAGATAATGGTAATGTAGGTAACACACCGCCTATTGCTGACATCCAAGTTAATTGTAATCAACTAACCTGTACTTTCGATGCAAGTGGCTCAAGTGATGTAGATGGCAGTATTGCTAGCGTTGCATGGCAATTCGGCGACGGCAGCGCGGCATCACAAATGCGTGTAGATCACGCCTTTGAGCAATCAGGCACTTATCAAGTGTCATTGGTTGTGACCGACAACGAAGGTGCGACAGGTACAGTGACTAAGTCAGTTTCTGTAACTGATGGTATGAATCAAGCGCCTGTGGCGGGTTTCACCTACAGTGCCAATAGCTTAACGGTGTCATTCTCAGATTCGTCTACTGATGATAATGGGGTTGTTGGCTACGCATGGCAATTTGGTGATGGCAGCATTAGTCAGTCGCAAAACCCTGTTTATACATATGGTGCGGCCGGCTCGTATACTGTATTGCTTACGGTCACTGATGGGGCCGGCAAGCAAGATACATTAACGCGCTCCGTTGAAGTCACCGCAGGCAGCGGCTGTAATGTGTCTGTTTGGGACAGTAGTAAGGTATACCTTAAAGGCAACCAAGCGTCTCAAAACGGTAATGTGTATGAAGCTAAGTGGTGGACAAGAGGCGAGTCTCCGGCTGATAACTCTACACAGTGGGCTGTTTGGAAGTGGGTAAAAGCTTGTAACTAATACATTTCTTTTTTGGCCAACCTTCACTTTTTGCTTACAACGGCAAAAGGTGAAGGTTTCTATAAGCAAGGTGTATCGCTTATTTTTTTACATATATCGTACGTACGTTGTGCTGCGCGGTAATCGTAAAATACTTCTTCCCACAGTAACTTGCCGTTTTTAAAGCAATACACATTGATAATATCATTTGCTTCAACTTTTGAGGGAGCTGCTGTAGCTAATAATGTTACGAGTGTAATGATTGTCTTTTTTATCACCACTGTTGTTAGCGGTTGTTGTATATTGTGTAAGTGTTAATATGTCAGAAGGCAAGCTATTATGCATTTTGTACTATCGGTAAACTGAATAATAGGTCGCATAGAAGTAGGGTAAATATTTAAATCTGCAGTCTGAGCGGGTAAAAATTTGCTTTGGCTATTGGGTATAGGCAAGGAGAGTCGAAACTCTCCACAATAGTATGAAAACTAATGCCTGCTCGACACTTTAGCCGCCAAATTGAATTCTTACCCCAGCATTGACGGTAAAGCCGTCATTGCGTGACCAGATATCTGTGGTCCAACGGCCACTTGGCGCTTGAATTGGCAATACAAGCGAGTGCTCTTTGGTTTGGCGGACATTTAATAAGTTTTCGGCATTCAAAAACCAACTGACGTTGTCAAGCGTGATTTGACCAAGCAAACCGAGGTGCCAATATGGCTCACTTCTATCGCGATACGGGTTATTCTCAAGGTGCTGAGTGCCTGTGTAGTAAGCTTCAAACCCAACTAGGTGACTACCGTGCTCCTCCCACATGATAACTGCACCTGCTGAGTGTCTTGGTGTAAGCGATAAAGGCGTGCGCGTAAGCCCTGTTGAATTTTCTTTTGTTGCATCAGTATACAAATAACTGGCTGTAAACTTGATGTCATGCCAGCGGTAACGAAGCAGAAGCTCGGCGCCGCGAATTTCACTTTGCTCAGATGCATTCACTATACGTACTCGCTTGGCTGAGTTTACATTGTCTATAATTTCCAATTCGGTGACATTTTCAACATCAGAGGCAAAAAATGTCACGCTGGTTTCAACGCTATCAAAGGTGTAGCTGATGTCCACAGACGCTGTTGCTGCTTTCTCTTCTTCAAGGTTATCTAGTGGCTCGAGTCGAGATAGACCGGTGTCATCGATGTCTTCAATAAAAGAGGTTGGTGCATAAAAACCTTGGCCATATGAGCCGCGAACAGTCCAGTTATTTGGATTATAGAGCATTGAAACGCGTGGACTTACCTGAGTTCCGTACTCACTATGCCAATCAGTACGGGCACTGAGTGACAGAGAAACGTCATCGGCCATTTCATAATCAAGTTGTGAAAATAAACCAGGGACGTCATAAGTGTAATTTAAGTCAGAATATTCATGAGAATCAAAAGAGTCTGATTGATATGCCACACCAACTAGCCATGCTGTTGTCTCTGTATATCCAGACAAGCTCGACTCAATTAGGTAACTGTCATGGGCGTCATTTTCTAATATTGTACCAAATTGGTGTTCGTGTTCTTGATGCATCGCTGAGCCGCGAACATTAAGGTTTAGAACCTCGCCAAGTGGCTTTTCAAAAATAAATCCGCTATCTAACCTAACGGTATCTTGAGCTTGAACATATGGGCTGCCATCGGGCATTACCGCGTTGTCAATTGTGCCACCTGTTCGTTGCTCCGTCATGGCCCCAATGGTTACGTACAGATTTGCGCCGCTATCTCCTGACCAATACAAACGCGGGCGTATAGTTGCTCGATTGTAGGCTGCCATATCTATCCAGCCATCGTTATCAAGATCTTGTGCTTTTTGATGGTGTCCACCCGCTGTGATTGACCCGCTCAGTGAGTCAGAGAGTGGTGCAGCTGCATATGCCGTAACGTCTTGTCCGCTTTTTGAAGTTGCATTGAGTAACACCTCTCCTTCAAACTCATCAGCAGGTGTACGGGAAATAAGGTTGATAACTCCCCCGAGTGCTGACCCTCCATAAAGTGAAGAGGCTGACCCTTTAATGATCTCTACAGTAGCCAGATCGGTAGGTGGGATCTGCAATAAACCAATAGATGCTGTTTGCCCACCATAAAGTGGCAGGCCGTCGCTTAATAGCTGGGTATAGCGGCCATAGAGGCCTTGTAGTTTGATATTTGCACTGCCCAGAGCAGGAGACGTATTTTGCACTCTCACACCGCCCGTTTCTGCCACCAGCATGGAGATATTTCCCGGTCGCATGAGTGCTTTTTCTTGGACCTCTTCAGCATTAATCACTTCCGTGCGAGTTGCTGATTCTGTCACTATTCTTCCTAATCTGGAGGCGGTGACTTGGATTTTTTCTATCTTACCGTTCTTATCATGGTCATCGTGATGATGGTGCTCTTCATGGCCGACGGCATACGTTGTACATGGCAACAACATCATTGATATTGCCAACTTAGAATATTGGTTAAGCATTTTTACCTCAAACATGCTAAAAACTGCTCGCAAGTTGTGCGAATTCACTTTTAAATTTTTAACGTGTACGAATTTTGGGTGTACTAACCCTTAATGGGTAAAAATGGGCGGTCTAAAGAGGGGGGCTTGTACGCTATTTGGCCGCTGTGTTTCATCATTAAAAGTCGATTGACTTTGAGCGATAACGTTAGAGGTGTTGCTTTGCGTACTCAAATAAACAAAGGCGATGCATGCATTTGCAGGGCAAATGCAGTCGGCTTCACAGCAGTCGACCTCACAACAATCGTCGTCACCGGATACGCTAGTGGTATTCAGGTCCGATACCGATTGCATTGATTGTGGAGTTTCTTGGACTCCGGTGGCATGTTCAGTTGTTCCCATGAAATTATACGCACTCGCTTGCCCGACAAAGGCAACCAACGTCGCAATAACAATAAATAATTTTGTTAGTGGCTTAAGCATATAATTCTCATAAGATAAATCGTCGTATATTCTAAGATATTTTAGTGAATGTGTGAATAGAGAGGTCGTAAACTTTCAGGGCAAGATCACGAACTTTACCTTGATTTAAAAGTATGATCTTATACTCCTTTTTTAAGTAATACGTTTATGTCTGAACCACAATTTTTAAAATACTTCGAATCAATTGATGACCCTCGACAATAAGGTATAGTAGTCCACAAGCTCTTTGATATCATATTCTTAACAGTCAGCACTGTCATTTCAGGATGTCAAGGTTGACAAGATATTGAAGATAGATTGGCTTCGAAAGCCTGTACTGCTTGAAAGTGGCATTCCACGCCAAGGTACCATTGCTCGCGTAATAATCAGCATAGACATAGCACAATTTCAAGATTCGTTTTCATCTAGGGTGAAAAGGTGTTGCAAGCTCACTCATAGTGAAGTTATTGCCTTAGGTGGGAAACGATTAAAAGGCTCGTTTACTCAAGCTGATAGACGAGATGCACTGTTCATAGTGAGTGCATTTTAAAAGCACTTATATTAACCGTAAATATTAAGATTGCTAAATGTTAGGTTGTTTTTGAGTGCTTTTTTATCACAGGGAGTACTTCTGCGAAGTCGTTATCGAACAATGTCAGGACATTTTCAAACCCATACTGCGGATACCACCCCAACTGAGTTTGTGCCAAAGACGAATCATAGACCCTATCTAAATTTTTGGGTAACACCCAATCGCGCGATTGAAATGCTTTTACGATTTTTGGGCACTTCTGTGCTAATAGGTTATCGGCGCAGTGAAATAGGCCGGACGTATCTGAGCGACTAAATGGTGTCATACCCGAAATAACAAAGCGATTGAATCCTGCAAGGCACTTTTTAATCGCACACAAGTGGGCGAGAGCCACATCTCTGGCATTAATACCTCGCGTTAAGCGATACACTGTCATTAAATCAGCAGGTTCTGGAAAACACCTCGACATTTGTAGGACTGTAACAGGCAAATCGTGCTTAGCCGCAATGACCTCTAACTTGTACTCTGCGCGTATTTTACTTTTATATGTCTAGCCTTTGTACCCACAGATCCGCGTGACACATGGGTGCTAATTCAGTCTAGATTAGTGTTGCATATTAATGATATTAAGCCATAAGCTAGGCGTTTTATTGCCAAGTCATTTAACAATAATTATTGGGGTTTTCGCTCATTTAAGCACTTAAAACGGCATAGCGGAATGTGTTAATCAGGTATTTAAAAACAACCGTTGAGGTCGTATTACATGGCTTTGTTCTGATTAGTGATGTAATCAAAGGTAATGGTAGATCGAAAAATAAACAGTTTGTAAATAATTGTGAAAATTAGAACGTTCTATTGTGTTTATTTTGTGTTTCAGATGTTTTAATCATGTTTTATTTATGTTTTTTATCACTCGAATAAGTTCGTAATTATCAACGGTCAATCATTCGGAGTGTAACTTTATCATCTTATTAGTATAGTTTAATCAGCTACTTATACGCGGACATATGTCCCTTTTATGGTACTTTCATTCGACCTCGTGTTAAATTAATCTCGTTTCAATTGTTGCCATTTGATGTCTTATTTTTGATTTATTTTTAATGAAAAGTTCATAATGGAGTATTATATTTGCCTCCCATTTTACTTTGGGAATATTTGTACCCTAAATAAAACCAATTTAACTCAAAATAATAAAACAGAGTAATAAACACACGGGAAAAATATGAACTCTAATAATAAGCATCGCACTAAACTGCGATACTTGAGGCGCTGTATAGCCATAGGACTGTGCTCAAGTATCGTTGCAGGCCAAGCCTGTGCGAATGTTATCTTCACCGAGTATGTTGAAGGTAGCAGCAATAATAAAGCGTTAGAAATAACCAACTTTGGCAGCAGTAGTATCGACCTAACCACGGTTAGCATTGCATTAACCGCAAATGGCAAAAAACTTGATGAAGTGACGCCTCTGACTTTGTCAGGGACGTTGGCTGCGGGTGGAAGTTATGTACTTTACAACAATGGTGCGAGCGATGAGCTGAAAGCGCTGGGTGATGTCGCTAGCACTGCAACATATTTTAATGGCGATGATGCACTTACACTTTTAGTCAACGGCGTAATTGTTGACAGTATTGGCCAAGTGGGAACAGATCCTGGCAGTAGCTGGGGCTCAGGTGATACAAGTACAAAAGACAAAACGCTACGTCGCAAGATTGGCATTGAAAATGGCGATACTGTTATCGATGATGCCTTTGACCCTGCGAATGAGTGGGTTGGATTTGCAAAAAATACCTTCGACGGCCTAGGTTGTTCTGGTATAGCTGCATGTGGTGGCAGTGGTAACATTCCATCTGAGATCAGCGGCACGCCTAAAACTATCGTAAATGCGACTGACAACTATGCATTTACTCCAAGTGTAACCAATTTAGATAATGACACGCTTGTGTTTACCATCGAGAACAAGCCGAGCTGGGCAAGTTTTGATACGGCAACAGGTATGTTATCTGGTACGCCTTCAGCTGCGGATATTGGCAAGTATGACAACATTGTTATCACTGTAAATGATGGCACCATCACCAATGCTTTGAATGGGTTTTCTATTACCGTCAGAGCTGCTGGTACGAATGATGCGCCTATGATATCTGGTACGCCAAGCACTTCAGTGCAGGCCACTAGAAATTATATCTTTACGCCTGTTGTCATCGATCTTGAAAACGACGATTTGGTATTTTCAATTACGAACAAGCCAAGTTGGGCGGCCTTTGATACGGCAACGGGCAAGCTTTCGGGCGCACCTGCTGAGTCAGATGTAGGCAGCAATGACAACATCGTCATTTCAGTGACTGATGGTGTCAATGCACCAGTGAGCCTACCGGCATTTTCGATTACCGTAACAGACAAGCCGGGTAGTAACTACGATTACAATACTTACTATGCCTCGGCGATTGGCAAAGTGGGCACTGAGCTAGAAAATGCATTGTCGCAGATTGCGAGGCAAGGTCAGCAAAGAATGACGTACTCGCAAGTGTGGGATGCCTTAAAATATACCGACGAAGATCCTAATAATCCAAGCAATGTATTGCTATTTTATACAGGTCGAAGTCAGGACAAAAACACCAATGGTGGTGGCACAACCGATTGGAACCGCGAGCACAGTTGGCCAAAATCCCATGGCTTCCCGAGCGAGAGCCAATATGGTTACACCGATATTCACCACTTAAGACCAACCGATGTAAAGGTTAACTCAACACGTAGTAGCAAAGACTATGATGACGGAGGTAATCCGGTTGATAACGCGCCAGGTAGCTTTACTGATAGCGACTCGTTTGAGCCAAGAGATGCAGTGAAAGGTGATACTGCTCGTATGATGTTCTACATGGCAGTGCGCTATGATGGTACAGATGGTGGCATGCCAGATCTTGAGCTTGTGAACAACATCAGCGCAAGTAGTTCACCGACGTTAGGTGTACTGTGTAATCTCATGGATTGGCATAGTGAAGATACGATTGATCAGTTAGAGCTTGATAGACACCAACGCATCGTTGAACAACAGGGTAACCGTAATCCATTTGTTGATAACCCTGAGTTTGCAGAAATTTTATTCGGTGACACCTGTCCCAAATTAGGCGATGTAGCCCCTGTCATTGGCGGCAAACCTAAACTCACCGTTGGCGCTGGTAGAGCGTATAGTTTTACACCAACTGCGTCTGATCAGAATAAAGATGACTTAACTTTCTCTATCGTGAACAAGCCATCATGGGCGACTTTTGATACACAAACAGGTCGTTTATCTGGTACGCCTGCGGTTGCCGATATTGCGGTTTATGAGAATATTCAGATCTCCGTGACTGATGGTAAATCGACGGTGTCGTTACCGAGCTTCAACATTGAAGTCGTCGACCCAAGCACGATTAAGAACCCGCCAACAATATCAGGTAAACCGAATACCAGTGCAGTTGTTGATGTGGCATACAGTTTTAAACCTGAAGCGAGTGATGCAGACAATGACACTCTGACTTTCTCAATCATCAACAAGCCGACTTGGGCAACATTCAATACGCAAATTGGTGAATTGTCTGGTACGCCATCAAGTAAAGACATCGGTATCACTAGCAATATTGTGATAGGTGTGACAGATGGCAACACCGATGTTGTGAACTTGCCTGAGTTTTCTATTCAGGTGAGTGAAAAGGTTGAAGCGAGCAAAGTTATCTTCACTGAGTATATTGAGGGAAGTAGCAGCAACAAAGCCGTTGAAATTACAAACTTTACCGGTGCAACTCTAGACCTTAGCCGCGTGACAATTACACTTGCAGACAACGGCAAGCCGCTAACGACTGAAGGGTTAAGAACGCAAACGTTGTCTGGTGAACTAAAGCACGGCGAAACGCACGTTATTGCTAATAGCAGCGCAAACGACGAAATTAAAAGCCGCCAAGACAGCACCAGTACCATTACTTACTTCAATGGTGACGATGCACTGGTTCTAATGGTCGATGGCCAAGTTGCAGATGTATTTGGTCAAGTCGGCACCGATCCTGGCAGCGCTTGGGGCAGTGGCGATACATCGACTAAAGACAAAACCCTACGACGCAAAGACGGGATCACTTCGGGTGACACAGTATTAGACGATGTCTTTGATCCAAGTGTTGAATGGGAAGGTTTCGCAAAAAATACAGCCGATGGTTTGGGTTGTAGTGGTGTTGCAGCCTGTGGTACGGACGGGGGGTCAACACCACCTCAAGTACAAATTGGCGCGTGTAATGATCCTGCTACCTTGATTAGTGCAATTCAAGGCAATGGAAAATCTAGCGCACTTGTTGATCAGTCCGTTGTGATTGAAGGTGTGGTTGTAGCGTCTTTTCAAAATGCAGGTCAACACGGTGGTTTCTTCATCCAAGAAGAAGATCAACAAGCAGATCACGATAGCAAAACATCAGAAGGTATTTTTGTCGCAGACACAAACACCAAAGTGAAGGTGGGAGAGCAGGTACGGGTGTTGGGTAAAGTGGTCGAAAAGTACGATTTAACTCAGATAAGCACGGTGACAGATACGCTCTCTTGTGCAACCGATGTGCTAACACAAGTAACACCAACTGAGGTGAATTTACCTTTTGCAAAAGACTTCGATCAAGAGTCTTTGGAAGGTATGTGGATTTCAATGCCACAAAAGCTGCATGTAACGCTTAGCCATAACTTTACGAAATATGGCGAGATTTACTTGTCTCAAGGCATGAGAATGCAACCGACCAACAAGTTCCCTAAAGACGACCCGCGCAGATTAGAGCTTGCTGAGCTTAACGCGAGAAACGTACTGCTTGTTGATGACAATTCGACACAAAGTAACCCTGAAGATATCAGTTACTATCCTGGCTTCAGTGCTGATAAGCCACTTCGTTCTGGTGCACAAGCGTCCAATATGTCAGGTGTTATTCACTATGCTTACGGTAACTACAAGCTAATACCTACAAGTTTACCTAGCTTCGAAAAGTCTAACCCACGTCGTACTAAGCCTGCTGAGCGTAAGTCAGAGCAACATATCCGTGTGGCGAGCTTTAATGTACTTAACTACTTCGTTGACTTTAACGGTCGTGGTGCAAACAACGAGAAGGAGTTTAACCGCCAACGTAGTAAGGTGATCCGCGCGATATTAGCATCAGACGCAGACGTTGTGGGCTTGATGGAAATCGAAAACAATGGCTACGGTGACAGCAGCGCTATCAAGAACTTAATTGATGGTCTGAATGAGCGTGATGATGTCAACGACTGGGCATTTATTGACCCTAAACTCAATCAAGTTGGTACTGATTCAGTGACGGTTGGCATTATTTATCGTGCAAACCGAGTTGCGCCACAGGGCACAGCACAAGTGATCACAGATGCACCTTTTGACGAGGCAACTCGCGCGCATAGACCGCCAATGCTACAGTCATTCAAACCAATTAACGGCGGAAAAGAAGTTCGCGTCGTTGTTAATCACTTCCGCTCTAAAGGTGGTTCATGTAGCGCGGATATGGATGATGCAGTCGAGGGTGCTTGTAATGGTCAGCGCGTATTGGCAGCAAAAACCGTGATCGCAGCGCTTACCAAAGCCAACGGTGAAGCGACAACCAATACCGTTATTCAAAGTGCAGATGCACCTGTGTATGCAATTTTAGGTGACTTTAATGCATATGCTTATGAAGCGCCAATGCTTGAATTCTACAGCGCTGGATTTGCTAATCTGAACATTGAAAAAGAAGCAGGTGACAATTACTCATACTACTACAGCGGTGTGGCAGGTAGCTTAGACCACATGCTAACGGCAAGTACTTCTGTAGACAGCGTTGTGCAAACGATGCATTGGCATATTAACGCGGATGAAGCTGCTGGTTTGGACTACAACACCGAAGGCAAATCTGAAGATCAGCAATCTAAGTGGTTCTCGGACTCTCCTTATCGTTCATCAGATCATGATCCTGTGATCACCGACTTCGATCTCGAAGCGGTTGTGATCCCTGATAACCAAGCTCCTGTAGCAAACGACGATACAGCGGATGCGGTTCAAGGTGATGCTATCACAATCGATGTGCTAGCCAATGATACTGACGCAGATGCGAATGCGCTTACAATCACCGCTGCTACACTCGTTTCAGGCTCTGGTGAAGTGCGCTTCACGGATGCACAAGTAAGCTATGTACCAAGTGCAGACTTTGTTGGTGAAGCAACGATTAGTTATACCATCACAGATGGTAACGGCGGTACGGCGAGTGCCAACATTGTTGTTAATGTTATTGCCAAGAATCAAGCACCAGTGGCTGTTAATGATACTGCGAGCGTACTTGAAGATCAGGTCGTGACGATTGCTGTATTGGGTAACGATAGTGACGAAAATGTTGCAACCTTAAAAGTAAGCTCTGCGACACTCACATCGGGCAGTGGCCAAGTGGAGTACTCAGATTCTGAGGTAACTTATACACCTGCGGCAAACTTCAATGGTGCAGCGCAAATCTCTTATGTAATTCGTGATGAAGAAGTTCTCACAGCCAGTGCACAAATTGCGGTGACGGTTGCGCCACAAAATGATGCACCGACAGTGGTTAATGACTCGGTTGTGGTATCTGCAAAAGTATTGGCTGAAATTGATGTACTAGCAAATGACACGGATATTGATGGTGATGCACTTAGGATCACAACGGCATCAGCGGATATTGGTAATGTGGTCATCGATGGCGATGTACTGCTATATAATGCACCGGCCTTAAATTCGGGCAATGCCACTATCAGTTACGCAATCAGTGACGGCAGCGCGACATCTGAAGGCACGGTGCTTGTTCAAATTAGCACAGCAAACCTTGCGCCAGTGGCGATAGATGACTTTGTACAACTAGATGCAAGTCAATCAACGGTCACTGTTGCAGTGTTAAATAATGACAGAGACCCTGATGGTGATAGGTTGTCACTGGTGGCGGTAAATGCAGATGCCGGTAATGCAGTCATTGCAGAAAACCGGATCGTATTTAGCACCAACGACACATTTAACGGCGTAGCTCAAGTACGTTATGCTATCTCGGATGGGTTTGGTGGTCGTGCCGAAGCTGTGTTAGAAATCCGACAAGATCAACCTTCTGCACCAGAGATCACAGTGCCGGCTGACTTAACAGTCAATGCAACTGGACAGCTGACAAAAGTAGATTTGGGTGTCGCCACGGCAGTTGATAGCAGCGGTGAGCCAGTGGCTGTTGAGCTTGTAGGTAGCAACTTCTTACCTTCAGGTGAGAACAAAGTTTACTGGCAAGCTTGTGGTACTGAAGATGTTTGTGCAAAAGCCGTACAATTAGTCAATGTGCGTCCAATGGTGAGTATGCCAGCGCCTAGTCAGATTATTGTCGAAGGGCAAACTGCAACAGTACCTGTTGTGTTAAGTGGTGAGCACTTCGAATACCCAGTGATTATTGACTTTGCTGTTTCAGGCACTGCAAGTGAGGATGATTACACAATGGCTGCTGGCAAGCTGACAATCGAGTCAGGCACGCGCGGTGAAATCTCGGTTGAGACATTGCTAGATGAAGTGAATGATTCAGAAGAAACATTGGTAATTTCGTTGGATACCACAGGCTTAAATGCAAGTGTTGAACAGCGCCACCAGATTACAATCGTTGAATCTAATATTGCGCCAGAGCTAACTCTAAACGCAGAGCAGCAAGGTGAAGCTCGCTCAATCATGGTTACTGAGCAGGGCCTTATTACGATCACCGTCGAAGTGCTAGACCAAAATAGCGCGGACACACACGTTATTGAGTGGACTGCACAAGATGGTTTGACTAACGAAAGCAACGATTCGACGGTATTTAGCATCAATGCTGCAGAGCTTTCTGCTGGTGTTTACCAAATAAGTGCGAAAGCCATAGATAACGAAGGGTTGTTTGATACGCAAAGCGTGGTATTTAAGGTCGTTTCAGAGCAACCTACGTTAGATGAAAACGCAGACTCAGATGGTGACTTGTTGAATGATGCAATGGAAGGTTTTGGTGACGACGATGCCGATGGTATTCCTAATTACCTAGACCCAATTGACGTACAGTGTAATGTCTTGCCTTCCAGTGGCAACAACTGGGGGTCAAGCCTGATTGAAGTTGAAGCGGGTGTGTGTATGTCTCTAGGTGCTCTAGGGCTTGGCAGCGATAACAACGCGGCATCGCTCAGTGCTGAGGAAGCAGTAAGTACTGGCTTGGTTAATGCCGATGAAGGTGTAGAAAACCGCGGTGGTATTTTCGACTTCGTCGTCAACATGCCAAGTGGTACAGATAGCGTTAAAGTTGTATTGCCACAACAAGCTGTGGTACCAGCAAATGCCCAATATCGTAAGTATTTACCAAACCAAGGTTGGGTGACATTCTCTGCACAAAATGGCAATGCGATTCACTCTGCCATGGGTCAAGAAGGTTATTGCCCAAGCATTAATGATGCGAGTTGGCAAGAAGGCCTAATTGAAGGTGCTTGGTGTGTAAGACTAACCTTAGTCGATGGTGGTGAGTACGACGCTGATGGCGTTAAAAATGGCAAAATCGTCGATCCAGGCGGCGTAGGTGTTACTCGTAGTGACAACAAAGCGCCAGTTGCAAAGAATGATGTGCAAGAGGTTGTTCGCAACGAGTCAGTAGTGATAGATGTGCTTACCAATGACACAGATGCTGACGGTGACACACTGTATGTAATCAATGCGGTAGCTGAGCGCGGAACAGTTACCATTAACAATGATTCAAGCTTGCAGTATCAAAGTGCGCTTGATTATGTTGGTGCTGATACGATTCAGTATACAGTGAGCGATGGTAAAGGTGGGGCAAGCACTGCATTTGTTCGTGTAAACATCGTTGCCAAAGCACAGGTGCAAAACCAAGCGCCAATCACAGTTGATGAAACCGCAGAGATGTACAATGACCAAACTATCACTATAGACGTGATTAGCAATGACTCTGATCCTGAAGGGGATAAGTTGACACTTATTAGTGCGACTGCTGATTCAGGTGAAGTTACATTCACCGATAGTTCAATCACATTCATGCCTGCTGCAAATAGCGAAGGCAAAGTGGCGATTAACTATGTCGTCGTTGATGAGCACAATGCCCAAGCGTCAGGCACACTATCTGTAACAGTGAATGTTCGCCCTAGCGGCAGCTCTGAGCCAGAAAAAGTAGAGCTCTCGAGTGGTTCTATGCCTGTACTAATGCTACTGCTTGTTATCCCTGCGTTATTACGCCGTAGAAGATAATATTTCGGTAGATTTAAAAGCCTCTGTCGCCTTTGGCTACAGGGGCTTTTTTAGTTTCAAAAAAAGACAAAAAATACAGCTAGGCTTCCAAAAGTTGTGATGTACAGGCTTTTAAATTTAAGTGCAAGCAAAATAGCCATTGTTGCACCTAAGATATAGGGATTATGAAGATTGGAAACTAGCTCCCCGTTTTGCATAAATACAATAGGTACCCAAATAGCAGTCAGTACACATGGTGCGCTGAAGCTTAAAAAAAGCTGAAACTTGGGACCAATGGTAAAAGGTAAATGCTTGGCCAAGAATAAATAGCGAGTTGCAAAGGTCACGCACGCCAGTGCAATAATCGTTGTGATCATGATTTATCCTCTTTGGCTTGGAGTAAATAGCCTGTCGTCATGCCAAGTAGCGCCGCAGCTACTAAACCAAACTCGAACTCTTCAGTTTTGAAATACAACATGCTCAGCCCAGAGACAACACATGCAAGCAAGATGGGTAAATTCGAAATGCCCGGTACGACGAGGGCGATAAAAATGGCTGCAATGGCAAAGTGTTTAAAGGCTCAGTTGGTAGGCCTGATGCTAAGCAGAAATTCTGTGAACACTTGAAGTTAAAACGACGAGCAAACTTAACACACTGTAGCGAATTACTGACTTAATTTTTTACTAGACCTTCAAAACAACACTTCCACATGTAACTAATAAAAGGTTACAGGGTTGTTCATTTTTGAAATCCTCTTCCTGTCAGGCATTGGAGCAAAATACCTGAACAAAAGCAGCGTATATTGTTTTTGGTGTTGCTTGTTCCTGTTTAGAAACTTGTTTAGTACTGTGGTAAATTAAAATGGGTGTCAACGCAAGCATTCGAGTTCTCTCTATCACTTTTATTAACCATGAGTGGTGCACTTGTCATCTGAATTTTCTACGCCTAACAAATTATTGTCGATAGAAAAGTCACCACCAAAAACTAAAGTAAGCTCAAAGGCGAGATCCACCGTCATTACTGTCTTACCACACTCGAAATTACTTATAGTCGCCTGATCAACACCAACAATATGACCAAGCTGCTTTTGTGTTAATTTTTTACTTTTTCGCAGTCGACGAATGGATTTTTGCAAGTTGGTTTTAAATTCCACTACTCGCGTATGCCTAAGGGCTCTATTGTGTCTGAGGCTTCTATTACTTGATTGTATCAATTCTAGAGCGTGATGATGAGCCATGATGGTTTCCTTCCAAATTTTATTAAATAATGAATAAACACAATTTAACAGAACCACTGTGCCAGAATCTGTACAACTTCATCACAATTACCATAGCCAACACTTGTTGAAAAAACAAATGCAGGACGTTAACATTCGTTCAATTTTTAAAGTGGTGTTTATGTTATGGATGAAATTGACCCGTTTAAATTCGGGGAAAAGCTGAGGCACTATGTAAGGAAAGAACTCATTGCAAAACAAGGCTCTGTTTCAAAGGGCTGTAAAAAAGCAGGTATTTCACGCAGTACCATGAACAATTACCTTAATGGTACTTCAGAGTTTCCGCAAAGCGTGTTAACTAAGCTGCACAATGGGTGTAAAATAAATGTGTACGGTTTTTTGGCCTCCATGGCTGGAGTTGCCGGAAAATACAATAGCGTTTGTAACGAAGAAAAATCCCAATTAGAAGCCTCTGATGAAAAGCACGAAAATAAAGAAAAAACATCTGATCAATAGTAAAGAACAGGTTTGTGCGGGCAAAAACACAGGTAAAGGTTTTGGACCTAAACAACAACGTACTACCATTTATTATCCGCCAGTAACACCTATTCCAGATGAACTCTAGGGAGGTTGAGTGAAACCATTTACTAAGCTATTGCTTACTTTTATCGCGATTAGTTTTGCCGTTCACAGCATAAATGCGCCCATCTATGAATCAATGTTATTTATAGCGTGTTTGGCTTTTGCTTTTTATAAAACCACTCATTTGCCTAAAATGAGTGTCTTTTTGCTATACCTTTTACTGTTTACGCTATTAGAAGTCATTACAACTGCCATATTGGATAACTTTGTATACGGGCAGTATACGGGCTTTACGGAAAACATCTGGTATTTCTCCTTTGCATTAATATATGACATATGTTTCTGTTTGTATTGCAGAAAGTCAGCTATTTATTTTTTAAGAGAAGAACCAAAGCTGTTTGATATGGCGAACAGTTTATTTTACGTATTCATACTGTTTTGCTTTGTAGATCTATACGCACTAGGTGAAAACTTCATACGTAACTTAGACCGCCTAGGGTTTCCCGAAGAAAAAGTCAGCCACCTTTGGGGTATAACGCATATGTATTACAATATTGAAATTTATAAATCTATTTTAATTGGCTTAGCGGCTACCTGTTTGTTCGCCAGTGTGTACACTCACCGCTCAGAAGAAGAACTCCCAGCTGAAAAAGAATGAAGCCAGCTATAAGCAAACACGATTAGCTCTTATTTTTTATCACCTAGTTGATGAGATGTTAAAGAAGACATATATGGACACTCCAATTATGTCAAGTTAAGTAAGTCTATCGGGGCAGTTTTTACTGCCTCGCTATCGTTGTTTTATTCCCTACCAGCCGCATTTCGATGATTAACCACATGCAATAAAGCGTTGCTCTGACATATATCCGGGCTTAACTGTTATTCAGCGCCCCTAATGAGCTACGAGCCTCTAAAAGACAAATTACAGAAGAAGACACCCACCTTTAATTTGGTAAAAAGCTGAGAGTCGTCTATCTTTTAATAACGGTTAAAAGTTAGGCGTTCAATTCATGGCAACAGCACGGAGTAGACAAGTTAGCTTGGTGGATACCAAGTACTATCACTGTATCTCTAGATGCGTAAGGCGAGCG
>NZ_AUXT01000071.1 GCF_001625595.1 Pseudoalteromonas luteoviolacea NCIMB 1942 | reverse complement strand
CTAGAAGTAGTGTCAATAAATTGGTATAATTGAATCGTAAATCCCTCATCATTTGTCAACACTACTCATTTCACCTTGCGTAAAAAGAGCGCGCTCACTTTTTGCACTCAACTCATCCATGAATCTCATCGACATTAGTACATCCTTTTGGTGTAGAATTTTCGCATCTATAAATGAGTTCATTGTCACTTGTTAAAATGGGCTATTTCACCTTTCGCAAAGGAAACGCACTCACTGCGTTCGTTGCCTGTTTGGGCAGCAGTCGAAAGATTTATATATGCTCTGTTTGTCGCCATTAGCTTTTAAAGTTGAGGCAGCATAAAAAGTTCTAGGTGGTGTTTGAAGTACAAATTCAGATCACATGCTTCAACGTCAAGGGTTATTGCAAAGCTTGACGTGTGTTCTGTACCTTGAATCAGTAGTTTATATTTTCCCTTGTTGTTATTTACTTTCTTAGAGTGAATCAAGGTACTCCTTTGCATCACTTATGAGACAGATATTATCCACAGGTTTTTGTGTATAACTTGTGATTGTAATATGTGTATTTTGAGGTTAACTAAATAAATAAATTTATTAAGAAAAAAGCGAAAAAAACGCTTGCGCCAATC
>NZ_AUXT01000070.1 GCF_001625595.1 Pseudoalteromonas luteoviolacea NCIMB 1942 | reverse complement strand
GGACTGTTATTTTTAGGGGGGATTACCCAATTTACATCCAATTTTTTTAAAAACCCTTCCCCACGCGGGGCGATGCTCTGCAAATGGCTCTGTGGCGAAGAAGTCAGCCTAAGAGTGTTATTGTGCATAGCGACAGCCAGTATTGCGCTCACGCTTATCGTGACTTAATGAAGAAGAGCGGTTTAATCTAAAGCATGAGTCGCAAAGGCAACTGTTGGGTCAATGCCTGTGTTGAAAGCTTCTTCCGCTCAACGAAAGTCGAAGCCGTTCAATATGAACCAATTATGAATCGTGAAGCTATGCGTCAGCACATATTAAGTACATCGAAATTGATTATAACAAGAATAGAAGGCATAGTGCCTTGGGCTACTTAAGCCCAGAAAGATTTGAACAATTAAACATCGCTTAATAAAGTGTCCAGTTTTACTGGTTCAGATCAGTCACCAAACCAGTGTTAGAGCCGATAAAATTGCTAGATACTGCCGATTGCATGAAAGGTCCTTTTCAACTCAAATGAAAATATTTATAGCTAAATGAGAAGAAAATTACCCAAAACAGAATTTCAAAAAAATTACAGTACAGAAAAATTAAAGTGTAACTTTCCCCCTTAAAAACTCACAACCATTTGAAATAAAAAACTATTAAACCAAGTAAAAGAATAAATAACGGCTTACCCTTTCGCAGTGAGCAAAGTCTATTCAACGTCATCTCATTAATTGCGTTCGTTGTATGCTAGGTTTTTAAAAACACTCAAAACCGTAATTGCTTGTATTCCCTCACAGCCTGTTCAAAGTGCTGGTTAAACAATGCGAACATATTGCGTTTACGCTTATTGTTGTGCGCCAGATCACCGATAAATTGGTAAAACTGCGCCTGCGCTTTGCTTGGCAGCTTTTTCTCTAGGCTTAAAAGTAGTTTGATGACTTCTTGGTATGCATCGTTATTAGTCCAATTGATTTTCTCTTTGACGACCTGCTCATATAAATTAAGTGATTGAGTAGATGATGAGTTAATCAGCGCATTAGCCAACTTAATTTTTAAGTCATCATTTGCATTGTAACTTTCTATCAATTGGCAAGCTGGTTTAAGGTCTTGCTGTGCTATATAAAACGCTAATAGATTATCAAAAGCTAATCTACCGTATTGTTTGTTTAATTTAGTCGCCGCGATAAACTCTTGCTCAACCCGTGAGACAAACCCATCATCATCTATGTTGTGTTGTTTTTTAAATACAACCAGTGCTTCATATTCGTAAAAGCTGGGACGGGCTGAAAATACTTGATTGGCCAACTTCCACGCACCTTGCAATTCACCATGATGTAGCTTTATTTTTATCGCTAGCCTATCACACGCAACACTATCACGACTGTCGTCGACTTTTCGCGCCTTTTCAAGCCAATGTTCAGCATCAAGGTCGTGGTTATTATCTAGGCAAAGCTCTGCTATTTCTAAATAATCTCTGCTTGTTACCGCAACTTTTAGTTTTATATTTATTTTGTCTTGCCAGCTATTAGCCAAACTGAGTAACACATCAACCACAACGTGTTGCCGCCAACCATCTTGCTTATTTTTAGGCTGTTCAATGTACTGCTGGCACTTAGTTAAAAATACAGTATTGCTTTGTATTTCATCAGAAAAGTAAGACTCTATGGATGGAAATACATCAAACTGGGGGTCTGCCAAATTATTAAATAACCACTCTGCTTTTTCAGCCTCGCTCCAAGGTAGTTTCGCAAATACCTTTGGCATATTTTGATACAGCCCACCTTCGATACCAAAACGTGCCCCATTTGAATCGTCAATTCTTAATAGCACTTTATTCAGGCGCTCTAAAATATACCAGAGCAGTTTCCACTGCGCTTTAACATCCAGTGCGTTTAGCGACGACCAAACCTTGTCTAACTGCCGCTCCGCGTTTAAAAAATAGTGGTCTACTTCTCGCCATTCCCAAATGTCTTTTAAAGGAAGTGCTCTTGTTATAACTGACTTAACGTCTTTATAGCTCACACAGCTCTTTGATAACATTGCTTTGTTTAATGCCTCTTGCCAGTTAACGTCATCTTTGGCCAGTAAATCTAAGTACATTTGCATTAAAACATCAGGATTTTTTGCGCCCTGGGTTTCATTTAAATACTTTTTTATATGCTCTCTTTCTGAGTCAGCGTCCACGACGTTTTTGCCCCCTTCAGATGTCAGCAAAGTAAGTGAAGTTGCCACTATATGCTTACACATTGATTGGTAACGCGCAGCAGGACAATTGCAAGCCCACCAATTAAGCGCTTCTGGGTCTAGCTCAATCTCATAATCATCAGACCCGCATACTATGGCATGAACAGCATCATCTTTAAGAGACAACTTTTTTACTGCACCTTTATTTGCTAACGCGTTCCCTTTTAAAAAGATTTTTTCATCATCACACAACTGTTTAATGTCGTATTCGGTAAAGGCTATTTTTATTGGCGTTTTTGGGCTCATATTTGTTTCACTAAATTTGATATAAAATGCAATCACACCACACTATATCAACGTCAATACATTACTGTCATGACGTTTACTCCGATTATTGTGAAAAACAGGAAAAAATACCCGAATTCAACATGCAAGTGCACCATTATAAACTATCAAGTGAAAAGACTTCCTCAGGCGTCTGATAATCTAAAATCTTTCTTGGGCGACTGTTAATTTTGTATACTACTTCTTGTAGTTCAGTATCAGTTATAGTCGAAAATCTGTTTTTTGGAGAAATATCGACGAAAAAAACAGGATATATATAATATATAATGGGTTAACCAGATCTTAAAGTGCGTACAGCTATATGCGCAGCGCTCCCCTTTCTCATTTGCGAATAATCGCAATCCGCCTTTATAAAAGCTAAAGCATATAAAAGTATAAAAACGACAGAATAATCACCGAGACTTAGTACTAATTTAACTGACTGTGTTTATCTCGTTGCTTTTGTACAAAAGTTTTTGCTGTCATTCCAAAGTGTTTTTTAAAGCAAGCACTAAAATAAGAACCAGAATTAAACCCGACGTCATCGGCAACTTGTGCGATACTCCCACCATGAAGTAATGGTGTAATTGATTTATACAGTCTGTACGTTCTTAAATACTCGTTTGCCCCCATCGAAATTAACGCGGTTAACTTACGATGAAGCTGACGTTCACTCAACGCCATTTCTTTGGCTAATTCACTGACGGTTGTCTGTGTATTGCGATAATACTGCTCGACGACTCTGTCGAGTTTATCCAAAAAGTCGTAGATATGAGGTTGGTCTTTAAATTGTAGCTTAGGCAATGCGGGTAAGCTCAAGGCATCCTGAGTGGGTTGAGGAGTAATTCGGCTGCGCCACTTCTGGAGTGTGGCCTCCTGACGCTTAAATATATTGCGTACTTTAAGTTCGAGCGCCTGTAAATTGAAGGGCTTTGTGATGTAGTCATCAGCCCGCAGCGTTAAGCCTTCAATTTGCCTTTGCTCATTTAAATTAGCAGTGAGTAAAATTACTGGAATATGCGCCGTCAGCGAATGTTGTTTAACCGCAGACAGCATCCCAAACCCGTCCAACTTTGGCATCATCACATCTGAAATAATCAAATCTGGGAGCTGTGATTTTGCCAGTTCTAGCCCTTCTTCACCATCACGTGCAACGGTTACAGAGTAAGATGCACCAAAAACACTCTGTAAAAACGTCAGCATGTCGGGCGTGTCGTCAACGATTAGTATGCTATGGGGGTCCTGAATCTCTGAGTTATTATCAATTGATTCATCAATATTTGTCTCGTTGTCGACAGCGGCTCGTGACAGAGTAATAGGCTCACTTTCAACAGTTTTAAACATAAGTGTAAAAGTACTGCCTTGGCCCTCAACTGAAGAGACCTCGACAGCGCCACCCAAAGCTTCAACTGTTGACTTCACGACACTTAACCCAATGCCTAGCCCTACGTTGTGTTTACTTCCCTGCTCTGTTCGATATTCTGGCTCAAAAATTTTGCTCTGCTCGTCTGTTGAAATTCCAATACCTTGGTCACAAACACTTAGCATGCAAACAGACGGCTCTGTAATACTTGGCTTGTTTAATGTGAGTAAAATACGTCGCCCGTTGGGGCTATACTTTATCGCGTTACTGAGCAGGTTACTCACGCATTGTTCGAGCTGATCTTGCTTTGCCTTAACCATAACATGAGGTGTAATATCTACCTCAAGTCGCAATTCGTGTTGCGCCAATAAGGGAGCAAATGCACTGGCTTGTTCAAGACAAATTTTTGAAAGATCATAAAGCTGCTGTGATTGTTCGGTTGTTTGAACTTCTCCACCACTGTGCCCAGAAGCCTGCATTAATTGCTCGATCAGCACTTTTAGCCGCTTTGCATTACTTACCACAATGTTTGCCATTGTATTGCGCTCTTGTGCATGTTCGACTTTCATCAACTGCTCCGCAGGGCCCTGAATTAAGGACACTGGCGTCATCAACTCATGAGACAAGGTTTTTAGCAGTAAAGTTCTTTGCGCCTCAGCACTTGCCAAGGCAGATGATTTTTCGAAAAGCTGTTTATTTTGCTCAGTAATTGCCTTCGTTTGAAGTGCCACTTCTTTTTCTAATTGCTTTTGGATGCCTTTAAGGGCTTTAACCCGTAAATGATAAATCACAAACAAGCTAAGCATAAATGTAAAAACATACGCGATATAGGCCCATACAGTGGCATACCACGGTGTTTTGATTGAAAACACAAACTGACCAGTGGTTGCAGACCAGTTGCCATTACTGTCTGTACTTTGCAACTGCAAAATGTACTTACCGTGGGCAAGCTTAGGGATCATCAGTACTCGACTGCTGCCTAACTCAACCCATGCCTCAGACACACCTTCGAGCTTGTAACGAAACTGCTGCTTTGAAACACTGGCAAAGTTGGCGTTGGTCAAACTAAAGCGAATGCTGGCATGCTGATAGGGTAATTCATCAAGTGACAGCTTATTAAAATAAGTCTGTGTACTGCCATCAGCCAATGTTATTTCAAACTCACTGACTTTAGGGCTTGCGTCGAAATAGATGAGTTTTTTGGGAGCAAATAAAGTCAGTCCATCGGCAGAGGCAAATACTAAGCTGTCATGAGCTGTGGATGCTGCGCTACCGATGTAACCTTGATGGTAAAGCCCGTCACCTTTGTCGTAATAATGAATAACGTCACTCGCATCACTTGGGTCCCAGCCAAAAATACCCAAACCATTTGCAAACCATGCTCTTCCGTCATTGCTAAATGCAACACTGGCATTGGTAACATTGGCAATTTGAGTCGGTAGCATGAGCCAATCTTTTTTATAGGTATCAAAAGCCTTAATACCTGCATCTGATTGCAAAAATAAAACGCCTGATGGGCTCAAATACAAATCATAAATCGCCCCAGAAAATTCAGGCCCCTGCGAATCTAGTTGTAAAAATTCGCCCGTGGTTAAGTCTAGCAATTGCAACCCTGCTGATGTTGCTACCCAAAGCATGCTTTGATGTTGCACTATACTGTGCACTTGATCGTTAAGTAACTCTGAATTTGAACGCGTGTACCTTTTGACTTGCCTTGTTTTGGGGTTTAACTGAGTTAAACCATCAAAACTATGGGATAACCAAATAGAGGTATCATTTTCAAAAACCATTGCATATATCGAATCTGGGATACCCATCTCTGCAAAACTAAACTTGTCTATGACTTGCATCGACTCTGCATCAAGGTGCACCAACTCTTGATACAAACTTACCCAAAGTGTATTGCTCTTGCCCTTAGCTATAGCCTGCGCTGAAAGATCATATGCTTTTAAACACCCATCAAATGTACCACTCATTTTATAACGGCAAAGTCCAGCTAATTGGTCAGCAATCCAAATATGTTGCTCTAACACCAACACATCATTTATTTCAAACTGGTTCGTTTCGCTTGGGTGAGTAAAGGCAAAGTTTTGCGCAGCGCTCAGGTTAGCATGTTGAAGTACCGCACCTTCTGTGTAGCTTCCCAGTGCAAGCACTTGCTCGTCTCTATAAATAGAAAGCAGTGGCGGTGAGTCTCCCACTGGGATGACTTGCTCGCTCAACTGCACAAGCCCCGCATTCAACGAAGCCGCAAGCAACGTGTCGCCGTGCATTTTTAAATCAAACACGTAGCCTACAGTGTCAAATTGATTTTCATCTACATATTGTACTATCGCTTTCTTATCGCTAGAAAAGTACTGTGCAAGCCCCACCCCTTGCATACTCAGCCAAATACGGCCATCGTCAAGGCGCCACACTTTATCTGCAAATAAAGGTTCCCCCTCTTCGTTTTTAATAAACTGAGCTTGCTGCTTTGTAATATCAAGCAACAAAATCCCAGGATCCGTTGCCATTAATAAGGTAGACTCGTCGACTTGAGTAATCGATAACACACGGTCGTTAAATGTAGGTTGCTCTGGTCGCTGGTCGTTACTCTCGATATTGAAAGGCACAAGGTTAAGTACGCCATTATCGAATTTGTACAGCCCTGACTTTTCTCCGACCCAGATCTCACCTTGGGTAGACTCAAAAAGGCTATAAATATTGAGTGAGGTTGCGCCCTGCCCAGTTGGCACCTGTTTAAATGCCTCGGCATGCGGGTTGAGCACTTCAAGGCCTTGTTTACCTGCGGCCCAAAGTCTTTGCTGCGAGTCAAACAACACATCCCTTACCCACAAAGAGTTGCTCAATTCAGGTGTTTGATGTTTTGAAAAGCGCTTTACCCTTGCACCATCAAACCTTGCAATGCCATGCTCCGTAGCAAGCCACATAAATCCACGGTGATCTCGAGTAATATCAAACACACGATTGCTCGGCAGACCATCGCCCACGCTGAGCGTCTTGCCCGCATTTGCGTCTGCCTTTGGGTAAAACCCAAGCAAAATAAAAATTACAAAAAAGCACCTTACAAAAAAGGTCGCTAAGAGATCTTTAAACATAGAGTAACTTATTGTTATGTTTGCTTATATTTTAATAATTAGTTTTAATACGCACAGCTTGTTTGACATAATAACAACAATTAGATAATTATCAAATGTCCCATTTTGGACACCAGAATGTCAGATAATTGCGTATTAATGTCTGTTTTGTGTTACCGCCCTCATTTACGCACCCAATATAATTTTGACATACCTAAGTAGATGCTTTGCCTCCTCATGCATACGCATATACATAAGTGGGTTTGACCAACAGGTACAAACAGCAGTAAACACAAGCAGTACATCAAGAGCCTGCAATATAAATAAGGAATTACCATGTTTAATTCACCAATAAAAACGCTTAGCCTCGCCATACTTTGCTCGGCCGCTATCAGTGGCTGTGGCTCAAAAGGCGGCTCTAAATCTCCAAGCATTGAATTGGACAACAATAAAAAAGTAACCACGGAAGAAAACAGGTACGCTCGTAGAGGACGAGTTATCGACGGATATGTACAAGGCGCAACGGTTTGGCTTGATCTCAACAACAATAAAATAAAAGATGCCGATGAACCCTCTGTTATCTCTACCGACAAAGGGAGCTATATTCTTGAGCTAACCGAGCAACAAGCAAAATGCGCATCTTATGTACCTACGTATGTAGATGTCCCAGTTGGTGCGATTGACGAAGACCTAGGTGAAGTCACCAAACCTTATCAAATGGTATTGCCACCCACGCTTGAGTCACTAAACGACGAAGCACTTCAACATATCACGCCACTCACGACCGTGCTTTGGCAGTCATTGGTCGAGACACCAGAATTTAAAGACGCCACGTGTGAGCAACTTGTTCAAAGCAATGAACAAAGAGAAGTACTATTAATCGTTTTAGAAGAAACGACCAAACAAGTCATCGATCACTACAACATTTCTGAGGAACAGCTATTTAGTGACTATATTGAAAACGGTGATGAAGCACTGAAAAAGCTCGCAGAGGACATCGTTAAAGGCTTGCAAGCAAGCGTTGAAAAATACATAGAACTTGCCAAAAAACACCTCGACGCAGCGGAGATCCGCGTGCTCCATTACCAAGGTACGCCCCCAAATCAGCCTGAAAGCGATGAACGAGTCTGGTACCGCAGGATTGTTATCTACTCAAAAGAAGGCGACACACTCATTGATGAAAATGCACGTGTTGATGACTCGCTGAAAAATGTCTTGTTCATACATTACGACCGTAAAATTAAAAGCATACAACTCAGTGGTGGCCATTCATATGCACAAACGGTCGATGTGGTCATTAATGACCCTGAAGATATTGGCGCTTGCGTACACCACGAAAAGTTAACGCTGAATATCAATAATATTAAATACGAAATCGATAACTGGAAATTAGTGCAAAGAGAAGCGAAAGACCAAACCTGTGACTTTGACGTCGACTTTAGTGACGCGCCTAATCGTGGTCTTTCAGTTACTTATGATAAAAATGGCATTAACTATCTAGTAGAAGTTGGCCAAGACAAACATAGTAATACCAAAGAGGGTCTAACCGATTGGTATAATATGAAAAACAAGCTTAGCTTGTTAGAGTTGGCGGTAATTGTCTATTACCTAGACCAGTCAGGCTACGAGCTACACGATGATGTGACCATTCCTTATGCTTGGTGGCACAAGCGTAAAACTGATGATACAGGTGAAAACCGAGTTATCACATCTCGCTACCATGATGGTAGATGGACTAAGCAATCATATAAATCAGACGGCACCTACGTGTTAGAGTGCAGTACAGACGGTGAAAACTGGACAACAGAGTGTAATTAGCCTCAACTGTTCTAAAAATCACAAATAGATCCCACACAATACAGCCGCAAGTAAATTAATACTTACGGCTGTATTTCTTTAAAAAGGCTTAATGCGCAATCATCAAGTAAAGCATGTAAACGGGTATTTACTTTCAGGGTGAGATCGTGAA
>NZ_AUXT01000069.1 GCF_001625595.1 Pseudoalteromonas luteoviolacea NCIMB 1942 | reverse complement strand
GCTCTTGGCCTAGAGCCACGCTCAGCCCAAATCCGTGTTGTTTGATTTTGTTGGCCAAACCGTGCCTCATCTTGAAACCAAATATCCATATTTTCTGGCATCACATTAAAAGGGGTGTGAAGGATCGTTGACATACTAAACTTTTTTAAAAGCTTCTTGCGCTTCTTTCGATTGCTTGGGGTGCTTAGAGCGCGTTGTGATCCAACTTAATTCCAGACTATGTAATAAGCGATATACGTTACCTAGTTGATAGTTAACATTAAAGCGCTTGCTAATATAGGTTTGGATATCGGCACCGATCAATCGCCCACCGTCATTAGATTCAGCATGTTGTA
>NZ_AUXT01000068.1 GCF_001625595.1 Pseudoalteromonas luteoviolacea NCIMB 1942 | reverse complement strand
GCAGCGAAGGCAGACCAAACAGCGGTAGACAATGCGTTGGCAGCCAAAGCAGATACGGCAACGGTTAATACACAGCTTGCAGCGAAGGCAGATAAGTCAGCCGTTGAAACAGCCCTACAAAGTACTTTAAAATTCAATAACTCTACGCTGTTATGGAGCTCGGCACATGAGTATAAAGTAGGTGAAGTGGCAAGACTTAGTTTTGATGGTAACTTGTATGTCGCGGTACAGAATGTACCATCAGGTAGTACTGTCAGACCAAACACACACTCAAGTCACTGGGTACTTCTAGTTGAAGGGCAGCAACCCGCAAATAATAAAGCTGTCTTTGCGACTAGCCAAGTATATTCCGGTAACTTAGGTGGTTCAACGGGTGCAGATGCAAAGTGCCAGTCTTTAGCAGATGCTAGTGATGCTGCGCCGTCAGGTGTGTATAAGGCACTATTGTCAACCTCTTCGACAACGGCAACCAGAGTAATAAAAGATGAGCATATTTATATGCGTGTTGATGGCCGTACTGTAGCTACGGGCAGTAATTTGCTATCTAGTACACCTAGCTGGGAAATTGATCTAGATGAAAATGGAAATTCAGTAACTGGTCATGTATGGACAAATACAAATAGATTTGGACAACGCATAGATTGGAGAGTGTGTAACGACTTTACAAGTTCTTCAACGGTAGATATGTACTCTAACAATGGATCGGTTGTAGGTATAATAGGAACGGGTTCATTTACTTGGTTAAATGGCACGGTCCTTAGTTGTAACAACAATGCTAGACTGTATTGTGTTCAACAATAATTAGACGTAAATGTAGAAAAGCCTATTCAATGAATAGGCTTTTCTATGGTTTAGCCCTAGTGCTGCGCGCAAGGCTTGAAATGAGTTGTATTTTACTCTTACAGTATCAATTACTGCTCTAATCTTACTTCAAACTTATCAGAATAGCGTTCCTGAATGGCTCGTGCGCGACTGCTGTCTGCAAACTTACTGTCTAATACACCGTATCTGATCCGCTCCATAAATACTTCGCCTTCACATGCTTTCTTCGAATTAATCTGAGGGTCGACAAGGCCATCTAACGTTTCTAAATTGATGCTATAGCTTCCGTCATCATCAATACTTCTCACAGTTGTGCCGGTACTTGTATTATTTCCTTCATTGTTTTTACATGTGATGGTCAGCATTAAATCGAGCGCTGTGTCTGTCGCATCATCAGGTGTCCAGTTAATCTCCACAGTTTCCTTTCTAAAAAAGGACTGATTTTTTTGTGGAGTGATAATTTTTAGCGGGGCGGGTAATTTTAGGCTTGTTTCTAAAATTTCATTCGTTTCACCTCGTACAAAGCGTACGGTGAATTGCGTGTTTTCTTGCGCAGTATTAAAAGTAGCTCGATAATCTATATCAAAAAAGTCGTCGTCTTGTTTGAGGTCTTTTGTAACGCCCGCCGCGCTTGCTTCTAGTTTATCTTTGTCAGATAGTTGAATGTTGTTACCATTGCGGCTGCTAACATTCAGCTCGGCGATTACTCTGCTGCTTTCTCCTTGTGACGTGACATAAATGTCAGCCCAAATAGCTTCCGTTTTCACATTTTCTGATTCTGTAGTTGAAGTGGAGCAACCAACCAATAGAGCAGAAATTGCCAATGCACAAGCTGAGAGTTTGATAGGTTTCATATTGGTACTCGTGATTAAGATGTGTACCTAATCTTAGTAATAATCAATTGAAACTGAAATATCAATTAACAATTTTATACAAAATCGCAAGTACTTTTACATAGTAAAGCTAAGGCATAGGTATGGGCTTTATAGAGTAATAGAACGTCCATGTTCTGCGTAAAAATCACGTACACAATATAGAAACAATATGGATAAAAAATGGATTTTTATTGGGGATCCTGTCTACAAAAACTAATTACTTTTCAGCGTATATCCAACATGTTTTGCCTGAGGCTAGTGGCGCTTTTATTCTCTGATAGCAATTTGCTTCATAATTATCAGCGTGCTTAAGTTCATCATTGGTGAGCATAAATACCGTACCCGATACGGTACTTGCTGTGTTTGAGACACGCTTCAGAATTGGATGAAATCTTTTTCCACTCGATGCAATAACTCGCTCATCGGTAATTTCAACTTCCCCTAACTCGAAGCCGATAAGTTTGTCAGAAAATCCTTCAAGCTCTCTACCAAATGTGTCTATTTGTACTTGTGTTTGTTGTAATGTGCCGTAGCTAAAAAGTGCGTGCATAGCATATCCTTCCTTAAAGTATCTTATTAAGCAACAATCTAGCACGGTCCATTCTGTATTTTAACCAGCTGTTTTTACTAAATTAATCCGGCAGGTATACGAATGTTCCATCACCGTCACCTGTGTGTCCATAAAATATAGGGTGTCTCGGTAAACCCAGATCGGTTCCCTGGTAATCACATACACCATTAGGAAACACTGTTTTCAAATAGGTTACATGTTGGTTCAAATTAACAGGTGCATACATACCTTTCGCGATTGCTTGATCGACTGGAATTAAAGGGCATTTGAACATTGTGCCATCCCAACTTCCTCCAGCTTCGATTCGGCTGGTGCTAAACATTGGAAATCGTGTTTGGCACGCTCCATTTGGTTGACTATTCCAAGTACCATCAAAGACTTGCTTTCCTGAAGCATGTATCGACCCGTCTTCGTTAAAACAACTGTCTTGAAGGTTTACTGGCTTTGACGAGGCGACTGTTTGGTTTTCTGAAGAGTAGAATGTCAGGAGCCACTGATCCATCATTTCAAATGCATGGTGAGTCGGATCATGGTCTTTGTGGGCAACCCAAATAACGTGGTTTTTACTATGACCATTGGCACTTTTAATTCTTAATCGACTATAAAAAGAGGCTGACATATGGTGCATATCTAGTTCATTTTCAAGGTAATGCCTTGCATCTATAATAGGAATGTCGACTCGGCCAATAAATACTTGGCCTGATTGGTAGGCTTTATTCATCGCCTGAATTGAACCAAGATGTCTAGGCGCAACGAGATCTTCAGGTGTGGTAATATTGTGATTCCCCCATAGTGTGAGCCAGATTGGGATTTTATGGCCAAAAGGTAGTGCAATACTTTCTTGTTGCATTTGTGCTTGAGGCTTCCAACCACCAATATTGGCATTTATATGCAAGAACTCTTCAATGGATAGTTGTTTTTTTTTGAGCGCATTCAAACCATACTGGACACCTATATTATCCCACGTACTGAGTCCGTGTCCGTTGTCGTCGATGCCAAAGACATGAGACATGTCTTGCCAATAGCTCCAGTTGGTTGAGTTTACGACATGTTCGGCAAATAGCTCTCTGATAAATCCCTGTCTAGGATTGTTAATAAATGCCGATAAGCCGAAATAGCCATTGATACACTCGCTATTCCCCTCGGGAAAGTTGGGAGCAAAGCCTGACATTAATTGGTTTAATGGCTGCAAAAACCCCGCTTTTTGCGGAAAGTTATTTATGGCATTCATGCCCTCGATGAGTCGTCGCCTTTCCCAGTTACGCCAGGCTTTTTTATCGTTAGCCCTAAAAGTAAAGTAGTTGTTTAACAGATCGCAATCTAGTGCATAGGTTGTCTGCGTGATCATATCTGGATAGCTGTAAAGTGGAATTAAGCCGTCTAGAATCCCTGTGCTATTTTGAGCTATTAGGTATTGTGCTAACCCGCCGCCAGAGCCTCCCACACCTACAGTGTAAAGGGGGTTTCCATAAAGGCTAACAAACTGTTTCTTGACTCGCCTAGCGGTATCTTCTGCCAACAACATGTTGTAGGTGTAACTGGTTTTGTTACCACTGGAGCTTATTACCGCATAGCCTTGCAATAATTGATTCGCTTGGCGTGTCATGACCCGAGAAGCCTTTTGTCTGCCTTGGCGAAATCCTATTCCCGAACCACCATTAAATTGATAGATTAGTCGCTTGTTCCACTGAGATTGCGCCAATCTATCGTCAACTTCCCGCGTGCTAACTGGCATAACAATGGTATAAATAAAACGATTTATAGAACCTTGTTCCACTCTAAATAATGGTAGGTGAGTTTGCTTTGCTGCCAATGCGCTGTCTAGGCGAGTTGCTCTAAATCCATCTTCTTGCTTTACAAGTGTGTAATAGTTAATGATCGTTTTAATAGAACAATCTTTGCTGTAACCGATAATTTCTTCATCGCGATACACTGGCACACCCAAGCCCTGTTGGTTATCAACTTCAGGCTGACCAAGCTGAGAATCTCTAGTCATGCAGTAGAAAGGGTATTGATTAGGCCCTGAGTAGAGGCTTTGTGTCGGTCCAATTTCACCTACAGCTATGGGAAATTTAAAATGTTCGTCCGGCCTGTCGATTAAGGATATATGAGGTTCAATACTCAGCAAAAAGTTTTCTTGTGGTATAGCTTTGTTTTGTACTGCGAACTTTCTGTCTTCATTTGGTACCTCAATTTGCAGCCAAACTAACCAAGCGAGCAAAGGAAGCAAGACTATAATGACCAGTAACTTTTTCAGCATACGTACCTCTAATCATCGGCTTCACTAATTCAAGTTTAGGATTTCTAATTAGTGCTCGTTGTTATTTGTTTGTTATTTATAGTAAATCGAATTGGACGATGGAAATTAAAAGGCAATAAATTAATATGTTAGGGCAAAAGTGGATGGGTTATGGCAGCCTACCTTTGATTTAGACTGCAACTTGAAAAATTCATGCGCTACTTATCTGCTGCGTTTTTTCCGTCTTTTTAGCCAAATGTATCCACCTGTTACTGCGAGCAATACAGGCATAAATCCAAAAAACGCCCATAGAGCTTTTGAATAATACCCGCCAAAGTTACCAAAATGAAGCTTTCTAAATGTGTCTATCATTACCGGAACAAAGGTCTGATCACGAATATCATAAGCAAAAATGAAACCTCCATTTTGAGCATCATATGAGACCGTGCTCGCGTAATCACTGATTAGCGGGTTACCGTTATCTACTTTGCCATACAAAGTGATTGGTTGTTTGGGCTCACTGGGCATAAGTACATAAGTTGTTTCAAAATTAGGTATGTGGTTAGCCGCTTGAGAAAACAGTCTATCGAAATCAATTGAGTCATTATAGAGTCGCTCAACAACATGGTGGTGCTCGTCACCACCTTGGTGTTCTTGCCACTCGTGAACATATATTGCGATGTTGTAATAGCCGCCAGTAACACCGAGCACTAACAATATGGGGGAGGCGAGTGTACCTGCCATTTTATGTACATCGCTGAATACGAATAACAATTTTGCATTCCATCGCAAAGTAAAAACTCGACGCCAGAATTTGCGATAGATAATAAGTCCAGAGATGCCAAGAAAAATGAGCACAAGTGCAAATAAACTTGTGAAAGCTGTACCTAAGTCTTCATCTAAGCCTTTTATGTCATTTAAGAGTAGGGTGTAATGAAGCTCAAGTAGCCAATCTGTCAGGTAATGATTGAGTTCAACAGGGTGGCTAATTACTTGGCCTGTAAATGGGTTTAAATGTGCTTTGTACCAATAATCAGTGCCTTTTTTGATGAGGTATATGCGATCAGCTTCGGTATAAGAGGTGTGAGCTTCACTGAGAATTTCCCAGCTACCTAGCTCATACTGAGGTAACTGTGTATTGATATTTTTAATTAAAGTATTCATAGCGAGCCTTTCATTGCTGGCTATAACCTGCGTAAATTCTGACATGAGCAACATGTCTAGCTCTTTTTTAAATACTAATAGGCTGCCAGTAAAGCTAATTAGAATAAATGGTAATAGGCAAATAAATCCCAGCCAACCATGCAGCTTATGCAGTTTTTTCTTGGACATAATGGAGTTCGCTTAGTGTTCGAATTATGGTGCGATTGAGATTTTATAATTCTTGATTGTTAAGATAGTTGATTTTATTTGTATGATAATAAAAACGATAATGGATATCAATTCCATATTTTTTGTGCGCTTTAGAATTGATATCAGGGTTACATCATTTGGGGTTTAGCAATAATTTCGCTAACTATTTGGCCGTTTTGAGATCCCCTCATGAACTAAAATCGAGGCCGTGAAATCGATGTTCTATATTGGCTCTGTGGTCGGTGTTTTCTTTAATAAAAGTTCCTGCGAGCATTTCTTCTCGTTGAAGTTCCAGCGAGCTTTGTTGTTCATTAATCAATTTTTTCAGTTTTTCTTTGTCAGAGGTTTGTAGTACCTGAGAGTTCAAAACGTCTTTTTCGGCAAGGTTGAGCATCTCAATACGAATGCCAGCTTCTTTATACTCCAAGAAATCAATACCTAGGCTTCCAAACAGTAGGGCTTGGTTTACTTCATGAGGCTCTATTTTAACTTCTATAGGCATATCCATAATCTCAATCATGACTTCTCTATAAAGTTGTATTTCCTGTTCTTGTATGTCAGCGCTTGTATCGATCAATTCCTTAGCTGTTTTTAAAGCCTGATTGTAGTAGCTTTTGGCTTGTTCTGATATTTCATCGTAGTCAGTGTTGAGTGAAATTGGCATAACATAGTCAGGGTTTGTATTTTCTGGCTTAGCAACCAAAGCGTCTTGCAGCACTTTAGTAAAAGCCGCGTGTCCATCGATGCTTTTTTGTGTTGCCGATTGCTGTACTTGTTCTAACTGAGTGTTATTTTGCGAGGTGGTTATGTTCATCAAAGCATCCTTTTTTGGCACGCTCGGTGATTAATATCTAATTATTTGAGCTGAGCAAATCATATGTGTTGTCTAAGCAAATAAAGCAATAAGTAAACCAACTTAGTATTATAAAGAAGATGTATTTCTAATGTGCATAGCAATATGAACTAAGCCAAGTACTCTGGGGGGTAAAGTCATGAAAGTGTTAAAAATTAAGCTCTAAGCAAGGAGAGAAAGAGGCGGCAATTTGCCGCCTCAGATAACGTATTTTAGAACTGATAATTGAAAGTCAGCTTGAAGTTACGCTCATCACCCGGTAAACCACCCAAGAATAGTGCTTTACTGTAATAAGTTTCATCAGTTAAGTTTTCAATATTAAACTGAACATGGTACACATCAAAGTGGTATGCCGCCGCCATATCCCAGCGTGTATAGCTGTCGACTTTAGCCGTAGGTAGACCAAATGAAGGGTGGTTTACCGTACGCTCACCAACATAATTTACGCCAAGGCTGATTTCGAAATCGCCTGATGTAAATTGTGGTACCGTGTAACTTAACCAAGCGCCACCCATCTTTTCAGGTACACCTTTTTTAGCTGCTTCTCGTTTAGCTGGGTCGCTTTCTTGATTTTTGATTGAAACAGCATCTTGATACGTGGCATTGACGTTCAATTTCCAAGCATCTGCAAGCGCCAGGTTCAAATCTAGCTCTACGCCCTTTGTCGTTTCATTGTTATCGTACTTGTATTGAGGAATACCGGTATTAAACTCAGGACCTTTTTGGTCGTCATATTCAGGGTTTGAATATCTCAAGTTTGTGCGCTTAGTTTCAAATACAACAAGTGAACCAAGTAAGTCCTCGTCAAAGGCTGTAAAACGAATACCAAGGTCAAGAGTTTTTGATTCTGAGTCAGGTGGGTTTGGCGTTTTTACGCCATCCGTAACAGAATTAAGGATGCCAAAAGCAGTTCGGCCTTTACCTACATTAACGAATGCCGAAAGTTCAGGCATGACCTGATAGTTAATGCCAAATGTATACGTAGTACCCGCATCATCTGTGTCATTTTCAGGTAAGACTTCTTGCGTACGAGCCGTACCTAAGTGCTGGTATTGTTGCTCAATACCAGTGTAAGCAAATCCAGCTCTCATTGTAAGTGCATCGGTTAGGTACAGTACTTCTTGTACACCAATGCCATATGCTTGTACTGACTTATTGTAGTTGCTTCTTACAATTGGGTCGTAATCCATAAATTCGCCGGTTCCCCAGTTCGGATTGCGAATGTCCAGAATATATGGAATGGCATTACCAGATTTGTTGCCGTCGCCGTCATATGCGGACCATTGCTTAAAAGCCATGCTACGGTTTTCAAAATTTGCACTCACTAAGTGCTCACCACTGATATCGCCATAGCTCCAACCTAGTTGAAGATCAGCAAAATACTGCCAAGTTTTTTCATCAGAGAGGGCTCTACGATATTCTTGACGGCGTGCTGAAAATGGATGAAGTTCACCGTCGTTTGTTACAAGTGGCCCACGCGGATTTGCATTGATGATTGAACCATGGGTTCTGTCAGATCGGTCCCAGTATACATAATTATATGCACCTGTTTGGCGTACTAAATCTGACTCATACTTACGCCAGAGAACTTGCTGAGTAAGCGTTGAGTCTTCACCGAAATACCAGTCATGACGCACTTTAAAGCGCAGCTCTTGACCCTCATTCGGTGTAGAAAGTGGAGAGATTAAGCTTGTATCCCCTAAGTCGTAAGGTCTCAAGCCATCTGTCGTTGAAATTGATTTTGCTAGCTGTTCACGTTGTGCTTTAGTAAGTTGAATTCCAAGGTATTTCTTATTGCTATCTTCATCGATAATGAATTTAGGGTCGTTAGGTACATCGTCACCGGTCAGTGCTCTAGGTGAACCGTCAATGCTGTCCCAGTTTACGATTCGTACAGGGTCGCCCACTGAATCTACTTGAACGGCATCATCAATGTATGCTGAAGAGAAAAGGAGTTCGTGGTCTTTTGATGCAACAAACTTAACGCTTGCGTATACCTCGTCGCGATCTTGTTGCAAGTCGCGATAACCATCACTGCGTTCATGGTTTACTACTATTCGGTACGCTAAATCGTCAGTGATTGCGTTTGTTGCATCAAGCATGATGCCGTATGTGTTCCAGCTACCAACTTTTGTGCTTACTTCGTAAGCCTCTTCAAATTGTGGCTTTTTCTCGATTAGATTGACTACACCACCAGCCGCACCAATACCATATAGGCCAGTGGCTGGGCCTTTTAGTACTTCCATACTCTCAATATTAGTCATTGAACGAGTTGGGTTATAGTTATTACCTAAACTTGCACCACCATACATGCCATCGTATGTGTAATTTACACCAAGGCCACGGATCGCTAGGTTGTCACCAATACCGTAGTTGTTTCCCGCTTGGCTAAAACCACTTACATTGCGGATTGCATCTTGTAAGGTGTTTGCAGTTTGCGAGTCTAGTAGCTCTTTGTCTACAACAACGACAGCAGCAGGTGTTTGCATTAGCGCCATGTTAGATTTAGTCGCAGTGCCTGATTCCAAAATCAGAGCATTGTGTTTGTTATATACGCTGATGCGCTCAATGTCAGCTTCCGCTTTATCAGCCGCATGTGCTGTTGCAACAACACCACCAAGCAAGGCAACTTTAACCGCAGTTGCGACGACACTTTTTGAATTTAGTGAACGAGAGAATTGCATATTACACTCCATACTACGCAATATGATTGTTTATTCGCAGAGAGCGCGCATACTAACAGTGATGGCAAATGATAACAACTCTCATTTGCGTTTAATAAAAGTTGCTAAAGTTACAGGGTGTTAATGGTTTTGTTGAATGTTGTTTTAGTGTATTTGAGTGGTGTGTATTTGTTTCTTGGTTTGTGATTTAAGTTGAATAAATAATTTTTAATGTAATGAGTGTTTATTTGGTTAAAGAGCTTGTTACTGGTCGTATAAGATTGAAAACTACATATTTTCTTTCTCACATGTAGCAATTTTTTACGAGTTCTATATAGTGGGCAAGGTTTTTATTAGCCTCGTGTTCAAAGTGTGAATCCAGCGTGGTTACAGAGACGACTCTGTCGAGTCTGAACTCCCGATACGCTTTTCTGAGTAAACAGTATGCGATGACAGTCCATTTTCCACCCCAATAAATGAGTCCTAACGGTTCAATTGTTCTTTCACTTATGTCTTGTTTCACATCTTTGTAAGTCATTGATAGGTGATTCCTAGCTTCAATGGCTTCGCGTAAAACTTTGTTGTGTGTTTGACATGTTTCATCGTGGCTAAACCCTAGAGCATAGTAGGGGAGAGTGTCATTGAGTTGCTTCAGTATATTTGGCAAGACCGCTTCGATTTTAGCGATTGCCGATTGTGCATGTTTAGCTTGATCTGGGTCAGTCCACGCACTGAGCATTCGACTGCCGATCAGCAGCGCCTGTAGTTCTTGCACCGAGAACATCATAGGAGGAAGATCGCAGTCATGGATCAGGTAGCCTATGCCCGCTTCTCCCTCTACGGGAACACCAGACGTTTGTAGGTTTTGAATGTCGCGGTAGATTGTACGCTCAGACACTGCGAGCTTTTCAGCTAGCTGTTTTGCTGTTACTGCAACTTTGCGTCCTTTTAGCAAATTTACAAGTTGAAATAACCGTTCCGATTTATGCACAATCTACCTCTTTTTATTTAAGCATCGCAGCTTTTTGTCAACACGGTATGATGACTGATCCCAACTGACTCTTTATCGACTAAAGCACAGAATGCTTGGCACACTTCTACTTCTTCAAATGCAGCCTGCATTTTCTTGTTATCTTCTAATGTTTCCCAGTAGCTGATATCCACGAATGTATCAGTATCAGCTTGATGAGCCAATGAACGATACAAAAAACCGGATTGTTTGGCTGAAAATTCCTCAAAAGCTGCGCTTTTCTCTAGCATTTGCTCAGTAGATACGCCTGCATTTAACTTGAATGTTACGATTTCAATTATGTTCTGTTTCATTTTATAGATCCTTATGTTTGGAGGCTCCATTAAAACAAAAGGCTATGTCAGGGAGTGTCAGGAGAGAGCTATAGGTAAGTTGCTTAACCTGAGTATGTCTAGTTAAATTAATAGGCTGAGTGATAACAAACTTGTTTATTACTTGCTACGCAGAGGAGGCTTTTTTCCGTGGTTTTTTACAATCACAAATGCAAAACGCTTTACAGCATCATCAATTTGGGCAGAGTAGTACGGTAGTATGTTCAGGCCTTTTATTTGCGGTGGTGCACTTACCCGGAGGGTTGGCGTATACAGTGCTCGCTTCGCTGTTAGGTATAGGTTGTGCATATGGTTATCAAAAAACTAATAATATTTTGGTACCTATTTACATACATTTTGTGTTTAATCTGATGCACTTTTGCTTTTTTACTTACCCGTTTTTAGCTTAAATAACGTTAAGCTAATGGGTTTTAAAAATAGGGAATAATTTTAATAAAAAACAGGGGACAATTGACTTTTCAAAGTTTAAAGAATCGTCAATTAAGTGAAATATGGTCACCTAAACACCTGTTTCTAGTTAATCGAAGGGTTTGAGTAGTTTCAAAATAACTTTTACTCATGCACGTAAACAGAATCAAAAGTAACTATAAAAACTGGGGGAGAATAATGATTAGAACGCTTATTTTAGCAACAGGTCTGACGCTTTTATCAAGCACAGTGTTTAAAGTGAGTGCACAAGAATTTACCACACCACAGGCAGCCGTAAACTCCTACATTAAAGGGGTTAGTGAAGGTGTTGGCAAGAATGTTGAAGCAGCATTTCAAGAAACAGCGACAATTCAATTTTTTGATGGAGGAAATAAGTTTCATAATTTTGACCGTAACCAATTCGTTAAAATGGTAGATACTGGAAATAAGTGGAATGCTAAGATTGAAATCACTAAGCTTCTGAGAACTAAAAATGCAGCCAATGCAACTGTCGAGTTCACTTGGGGTGAAAATAAACAGCACGGTTATGTCGACTATTTGAATTTAATCTTTGATGGCAAAAAGTGGCAAATTACAAGCAAAGTGGCGCAGTATGTAGCGAGAGGAAGTGCTAAGAAAGGCGCTGTAGAGTAAAGTCGCTTTTAGTATAGAGTGCTTGTACTCTAATAATTGCCCAGCTTAATACGGGGCCTCTTACCTAAATTATGTTTGTTTATCAAAAAGAGCCTCGTAATTTGTAGCTCCGCGTATTTTTGATATGTTGCAAAGGCAATGCAACATATCAATATTTACTAGGGTAATAGGCTCCGTTAGCACGAATGGTCGAAATCCAGTGCTCATAAATTTCATTGGCACTGTCGAGCTCTTCCGCTGTAAGTTTTAGATACTGCCTTTGCTCAAACTTTGTATGGCGATTATACGTGTCGCCATTGTCAGTGAACTGAGCAATTACTTTGTTCAATGCATAAGAGTTTGCAAGGCTATTTTGGGTTAGCTGTTGTGAGTGGTATGAATAAGATAGGTTTTTTAGTGCTAACTCATTGCCATGCAAACCAGCTTGTTTCACAAAAGATACCTTTTGTTCAATGAAAGCATCTCGTTTATGTATGTATTTATCTCGCGTCAATGAGTTAAACCCTTGATATTTTATATAAAACTCTGGAGTAATTGCAGCGAAATATTCTAGTGCAGCGACCGAACAGCTATTCGCGGCATCTGCTAAATATGAGAAAAATTGGCTGCGCTCTGACTGAGTGATCTTATTACAATAATTGAATTTTTCTATTAAGGAGCCTGTAGATGAAGCGGTGTCACTGTAGCTGGCAATTTCATTTAGCTTTTTTTGCAGGGCAGTATCATCAAGAGACGCAGAAAAGCAATATTTCAGATTCCTAGCGATTATATATTTTGCCTCTGCATCTCCATTTTTAGCTGCGATTTTTAAAGCCATGAATAAGCCATAAAAATTATTGAGTAACTTCTAATGAGGTTTCTCCATGACTGCAATCTGACCTGAATACGTTATTGGCGCGTCAGATATTTCTTCTGACGCGATGTGCTCGTGTGGTGATGTGGTGTTGTTATTTGGTTGGGTTGAAGGTGTTCTTTTTTTACTCTCAATATGTGCAACAGCGGGTTGGTGTTGCGGCATATCTTTTGGGAAAAATCTAAGCGAGATCATTACCATCAGTACTAGAAAGATGAAGAGTAATATCAGGGCTTTTTTCTTTATAGTTATATTGGTCAATGCTCGTTACTCTACTTTATCTAATTTGACGTCAGCAATAGAAATAATATAGAAGTCGCGAATAAATAGAAATAGGTGAACTTTTTATATGGATGATATTAGTCTGAGCACAATGTGGGTTGGATAATAATGGCTTATGCTCCCATGGGTCTTGGTCAATGTAATTTTTGCATCTAGGCAAGGCCCATCGATAATTGTATAAACTCTTTAAGGTTCCTAATTGAGTTAGCTAAGCTAACGAAACTTCGGTAAACTCGCCGCTCACAATCTCAAAGAGGTGAATATGGAATTATCTGCATGGTTGAGCTTGGCGCTGATTTGTACCTTGGGGGCAATGTCGCCAGGCCCTAGTTTAGCTGTCGTTGTACGACATAGTATCAATGGGGGAGCTAAATCTGGAATTGCGGCCAGTGTGGCACATGCACTCGGTGTAGGTAGCTATGCGGCATTGTCTATATTGGGTCTTGCCAGTTTGATTTCTCAGTTTCCAGTGTTGTACACAGGACTATTGTACTTGGGGGCAGCATATTTAGCTTATCTAGGGTTTAAGATCCTCACAAGCGAATCATCTGGTAGCAACGACGCACAAAGTGAGCGTGTGGCTAGCAATTGGCTAACCGCAGCGAAAGAAGGGGTTATGGTCGCGTTTATTAACCCTAAAACAGCAATCTTTTTTGTCGCTTTGTTTTCTCAGTTTATTGACCCTGAGGCTATGACTGTATCTTTGGCCTTTCTGATGTGCTTTACAGTGTTTGCGATTGACGCGATATGGTTTGTTTTTGTGTCGATTGCCACATCTTCAGCCAACGAAAAGTTAAATTTGCAGTCTCGCCAGTCTGTCATTTCAAAAGTACTGGGTGCAGCCTTTTTACTTCTAGCAGCGAGAGTTTTGTATCAAACTTTCTAATCTAAGGTGCCTTATTGAATCGTTAGGAATTAATAGGCAGTCTTTTGCCGCTCAAAAGTAAGGCGCTTGAGAGCGGCTCTTTACGTACTGGCTCAATATTAGCAATTTTAGTACGGGGTTAGCTCGCGTAGCTTTTGAAAATTGTAAGCCGACTTGGTGTTTAGCCCTAGAAACGGCTCGTTCTACCTGAATATTAATTTCTAACCCACAAGTAAGCTCTAAGCAGGCTTGCCCATGCAAGAACAGTTCGACACACATATGACTATTTAGAGGAAACGTGATAACACAAGCCCCGGAAAGTGAAAGGCTGTCTACAGTAAATAAAAGCTTCGGGCTATCATTGTTGCTAGCCAGTTTCATTGTAATTTTAGGGGATGGGTGAAAGCGCCAGTTACGTGGAAAACCATCGTCGTCAATAATATTGGGCAATTGGTCGATGAGAGTGAGCAAAGCCATTTCATTCTCATTTGCTTCATGTGGCAGCCTTTGAGACATATCTTTAGTAAATAGTTTGAGTAAGCTGTTGGCGTCAAATGATTGCAACGCAACATGTTGATCATGCGAGAGTAGTAGACTAAGCGGGTCGTACATTATTAGCTGCACTAATAGCCCTTGTATTTTATTCCTTTGCTGTGAATCAGAAACTACTTGGCTATTGATTTTTTCCAAGTAGGGTCTCTCTACAACTTCATGTATGTAGTCCAATTCATCTTGCGTTAATTTCATCGCTCACAACTCACCCTAGTAAGTATGTAATTACTCAGCAATATACATACCGTTTTATTGCGAATTTTGAAATTAAGCGGCGCTGCGGTGAAACAGCGCCGTGCGCAGGTGTATTATCTACGAAGTGTACCGCTGAACCTAGCGTGATGGTCCGGGCTATCTTCATTTTCAAGTACAGTTGGGTGTGACAGCTTGATAACATCCACATTCCAACCATCGTCTATTTCAGATGTCGGTGTAATTACGTAAGCTTCTATTGCAAGGCCTGCACTGGGAGTGACTGCTTTCAAATTAAGCTGACCAAGCGTCACAGTCCATGTGAAGGAGCGGGTTTGGCCATTCGTGATGAAATCAGCCGTACCATTACTGTACATATCAATGTAGTGGGTTACATCTCCATCTTTAAGCGCAAAGCGCTCATATTTGAGTTTGTATGGGTCTAGATAAGGCTGCGTACTATTGGGCATGACACGAACGACTGCCCCAACTTCATTAGTATCTTTCCAATGCAATACATCTGGACCAGCTTGATACAAGAAGAAGGTCGTGTCATCGGTATTCAGCTGGTTTAATTCGTAAGTTAGCTCGGTGAAACCTGAATCAGCATTGTACACATAGGAGCCATAGTTAATTCCTGGACCATCAGACATCGCAGGGTTGTATTCGGCTTCAAAAAACTTGTTATCAGGCAAAAACACGTTTACAAAGACTTTGTCTGTACTGAGTGGGTATTCGATAAAGCCACCAACCCTCGGTTCGTTTGCGTCAACCAAGCGCTCTAAAACGGTGGGACTTTCTCCTTGAACGTCGAGTGTAAGTTGGTTGTTTGCAACCGTGGCAACGTGCATAAGGCTGGAATCAAAGCCATAAACGCCGTTAGTATCAATGACCTTAGATACCATTAACTCTCCGCTAGATTCATTCCAAGTTAGGCTGCCAATTTCCAGCCCTGCAAATCCTTGCGGATCTTGGTCGGACTTCAATTCCATATGCACCCATATGCCATCACGGATCACAAGGACAAAATCTGGGGAACTGGGCATATACCAAGTACCATCTATAGCCAATGATGTCGTGGCTGGGGTAGGGGTGGACAGAGAACGAGAGGCTACGGCAGAATCAAAATACAGATTTCGGACCTCTCCTGAATCACAGCTGGTACCTTCTGGATAGCCACATACATTGAGATACTCTCTATCGAACATGTTGAGTTTAGTGACGCCAACGGCGCCCGCTTGATCAAGCTTCAAGAGCCCTTGAGCAATGGAGTAAGTGCCTATTTCATTGCCGTTAGTTAACACGACGCGAGACGTTGAGTTATCTGCATTGGTTTTTATTGTAAATTGATTGGAGAGCACCTGACTGTCTTCAATAAAATACATAAACTTGTTGTCTAACCAAAAATAGTCAAATTGCGTCAAGGTTGACTGGCCTTTAAGGTACTGCACAACTCTTGAGCTGTTTGGGCTTGTTGCAGGGTAACTGACACGTGCAAACCATGAGTTATTGTTGCGCGTTATCACTTCAATTTTTTGGTGCCACTGGAGGCTACATTGTTCGCTGGTGGCATTTTCAGAGCACTGGCGAACCGACATGCCGGTGTCTGACGAACTATCAAGGTAGTTCACCATGTCAAGCGTTCGACCAGAGATATGCCATGCATCTCTTAAGTTACTCAAGAAATAATAGGAAGCGCCATTTACATAATTGTCGATAAAATTGTTTCGTAATTCAGACGAGCCGTAATGTTCTCTAAAGCGCCCTAAAGCATCACTTTCAGTAAGCGTAATTTGTTGCTCCGGCAGCATCAAGCCGCTGCGCCTTCTATGGTTTTCTGAGTCTGTTTTCTCGGTTGTAGCCCAGAACTGATACCCTGTATGAACGCCCTTAATCATCCAGTAAGTAAATGATTTAGCTGCAAGTGTATCGGTGGCGGATAAGGTAATAGTTAAAACATTATTACCTATTGACCAAGAAAGTGAGCGAGATGCACCTGATGGAGTTTGTGCACTGCCGGTGCCATCGCTGTTAAAGGTAACTTTGCTTGCAAACTTGCCTGTTTCAACATAATACAATGCGTTGATGTACCAATCGCCACTGAATTTGCCACCATCAGGTGTGATTGTATTGCTCTTCTCAATCATTGAAAGCTCTGCCGGGCGGGAGACATCATTGCGTAACACGGTGCCTTCGCCTTCGCTAACGACAGTAATTTCGTCGCCTATGAAGTTGATGCTGATTGCCTTAGCTATCGGGTTTTCATCGATAACAGTAAAGGTTGCGCTCTTATATTTGAACTGACACACAAACTGTGAGCCACCGCTGTCTGCGCAAGGAAAGCCGTTGCTGCGGACATCGTCTACAAATGTAATACTTACAAGGCCTTGTTCGTTCTGAGTCCACGTTATATTACCGCTGGAATAATCGGCAAAAGTACCAGTGTTGTCGGTGCTTAATGTGGCCTCCAAAAATAAGTCTTCAAATCGACTAGTCGAGCCTATTAAAAAGTCACCGGTAATGCCAGACTGGCCACTATCTACTAAGTCGCCATCGTCTTTTATTTCATTTTTAGTGCTGTCAATTAGGGATGGGTTTTGCTCATTAATGGTGTTCGTCAAGTCATCGACCGCAGTTTGACTAGATACCAAATCGAACGTTGAGTTTACACCTGGGGGCAAATCAAATTCATTGTCACCTTCGCCATCTACCACTATTTTTATGAGTGCAGCAAGCGTGAGCTTTTCATCTGCGTCTATGCCCACTAGGGCTTGGTTAAGTACGCTTTGAGATTGCGGGACGCCAACTTCCTTAGTTATCAATGCATACTCAGATGTGGTTACATTAGTAATATTTACACCAAAGTTGTCATCTTTATCTAACACTCCGTCTTCACCTGCCTGTGATTGTATCGAAGCAAAGCTGGGCAGCTGCGAATAAAATTCGACTTCAGACTGTGTGGTTCCGCCTTTTGCTCTGATGCGAACCAAGTCATTATCCATAGACTCGTCCACATCTAGTGTGTGAGTATATTTACCTTCTGCATCGGCAGCCAATTCAAAGTTTTGATCGCCAATAATGATCGTTAAAGCGGCATTAGGTATTGGCCCATCTGTCACCAATCCTGTGATTGTGACCGACTTAACAATGCGCGACACACTCAAGTTGAAGTCAGCGCTAGCTGTGGCGCTGTCATCATCAGTAACGGTTACGCGAAGTGTCATAGTTATATCTTCGGTGATGTCAGGAGTGGTAAATGTCACCGTTTGGGTAGTGGAGTTTGTCAGAGTTGTTGATGGACCCGAAACAATTTGCCATGAGTATGATTCTACAGAGCCATCACTATCACTGGCTTGTGCCGTGAGTGAAATCTCTTTTTGTTCTTGTATGGAGTTCTCGCCACTTATTGAAACTGTTGGTGCATTGTTTTGTGGCTGTGTGGGGGTTGGCGGATTGCCCGAATCTCCACCTGATGAGCCACCACAACTAGCAACAAGCATACTTAGCACCAAAGTACTGACAAGATGCATCCGTTTGCATGAATAAAACATATTATTGTTCCTCTTGAAACGCACGATACAATCTGTGCAGATTATGTATGGTTTAATGTTTCGCTCACTAAAGCATAGTAAATGGTCGTAATTCGTACAGCCAACTTGGCAATTAAGTTGATGCCATTTTTATGTTGCAAATCTTATATATTTTGAAGTAGTGTTTATCGACAATGTCTTTATTATTTTCAGCGGCTTAGAAGTGTTTCTGGCTTAATTTTTAAATTATAAAATCATCTTATTAACACTTTGTTGATACGTTAACTGGTACGCTGAGTTTATATATTCTTTAAATGGGGTGTTGCGCCCCTGATAATCAGGATTATTTAGGTTTTTTAGGCTGAAATTTTATATTTATTATAAGAAAGGAGTTTTTATGTTGTACCCAGCTCCCTTATCTCGTGGTAGTAAAGTCGCAATCACGGCGTTTTCTTCTGGCGTACCAGCGCCTTTGCATCCACGTCTAGATTTGGTGTTAAATGATTTACGTATTCGAGGGTTTGAAGTGTTTGAGGGCAAGTGCCTGAGGGAAAACACCAAACATGTTAGCGAGCCCGCTGAAGTACGTGCCAGAGAGCTCATGCAATTTTTATGTGATGAGAGCATCGACGCTATTATGGCGCCTTGGGGCGGTGAAATGGCCATGGATCTACTACCTTTGCTGGACTGGAATAGGTTACAAAATGCCAAGCCAAAGTGGATACTCGGCTTTTCAGACGTCAGTACAATACTTACATCCGTATCCACAAAATTAGGCTGGGCGACTTGCCATGGCACCAATTTAATGCAACTTAGCTTGAATCAAACCGACGCCTTGACATCAAAAGTGTTTGATTTTTTGAGCTTGGCTGAAGGTAGCAGTTTTAGGCAGGTCAATGCAGATTTTTATGAAGAACAATATGCAAATTACATTAAGGAACCTCACGCAGCTTTTAATTTAACTGAATCAGTAAAATGGAAAATATTGAATAAAGATATAAGGGAAGAGGATTCTGTCACGTTCTCAGGACGCTTAACCGGCGGTTGTTTAGATATTCATATGATGCTTTATGGCTCTGAGTTTTTTAACCCAATAGCCTGCGGCAATGAGCCATTTATTTTTTATTTGGAAAATGCAGAATTATCACCAACGCAATACTTCAGAGCACTGCAAGGGTTAAAGCTGCAGGGCGCTTTTAAAAATGCATCTGGCATATTAATTGGCCGTAATGCTGTATTAGATAACGACTCAGATCCAGTTAGTGGTACGGAGGCGTTAACAATGGCACTTGGCGATCTTTCAATTCCAGTGGTCTATGATATGGATATTGGTCACCTAGCGCCAAACTTAACTTTGATTAACGGCGCGTTAGCCAAGATTGAACTTACTCAAAATCAGGGAAGTATTACCCAAACTTTGATTTAAATGGAGGTGGCAATGCCACACTCCAATTTCATATTGTTGTTTACCTTATATCTAGGTGATATACCTCAATTTTTATCTTTTGGGGTCATTAGCCCTTCCAATTTGAAATATTTTAAATATACAGTATCGAAAATTTTAAATTCTCGAGAATAATAATGAAGTATTATTACACTGTGGTTGTATTTTTGATTTTGACGGTTTTGTCTTTTAACGCTTTTTCATCGGGTAATAAAGGTGAGCAAAGTGTTGTATTAATTTCTCTAGATGGTTTTAGGTGGGACTATATTGAAAAACATGATGCTAAAAACATAGCTCAGATTGCCAATAAAGGTGTGAGGGCTAGTCATATGCGCCCAGTTTATCCAACTAAAACATTTCCGAACCACCTCTCAATTATTACTGGTTTGTTGCCATCTAACCACGGCATTATTGATAATTACTTTTGCAATAAGCGCAGAGAAGAGTGCTATAAAATGGGCGCAGGGCTGAAAGATAGTACGTGGCTAAATGGGATCCCGCTTTGGAACCTAGCGGAGTTACAAGGTGTAAAGGCTGCCACCTATTTTTGGCCGGAATCAGACGCACGTTTCAATGGCAGAACACCGAGTTACTTTATGCATTACTCAAAGCATGGGAGTTATCAAAAACGAGTTGATCAGATCCTTGCTTGGTTGCAGTTAGAAAGTACGCAAAGACCAAAGTTTGTTGCAGGTTACTTCTCACTTGTAGATGACATGGGGCATGATTTTGGTCCAGATGCAAAAGAGACTTACGATGCGGTGCAGGTAGTTGATAAATTGATAGGACAACTCTGGACACGATTACAAACGGAAGTAGAGCATGATGTAAATCTGGTTTTGGTGTCCGATCATGGCATGGTGTCGTTAGAACCAAATAAAACGATTGTTCTCAGCGAACTTGATTTTGACTTTGACGATTTTGAAGTTAAAAACGGTACTACACGCGTACATTTATACAAAAATCCTCATGCAAACGTCGATATTGAAAAACTCAAAATGTATTTCTCGAAAGTTGGAGACGGACGATTCGAGGTGTTGAATCAAGATGTGTTAACAGAAAGAGGCGTAATTATCGACAATACCACCGCAGAGATTATTATTGAGGCTAGGCCGCCCTATGCGTTTGGTACAAGTAAGAAGATTACTTCTAAAGGAGCCCATGGTTATCCTTACAGTAAAGACATGGCCGCAATGTTTGTCGCACATGGGCCGGCCTTTAAGCGTGGTGTGAAGCTATCAGAAGTAAGTAACCTTGATATCTACCCAACAGTTGCAAATATATTGGGCCTAAAATTATTGTCAAAGGTTGATGGTGATGGCAAAACACTGGCTCCGGCACTAGCAAATAACTAATTAATTCAAAGAATATATTTCAAAGGCAGTTATTATGGGAGTTCACATCTTTTACACATAGCATGTATTAGAATTGCTGCGTCTTTGCAATCGGTCGAAAAGTAATGAGTAATGTGTTTTAAAATGAATCCACATGTACTTTTTGGCCGTTAACTTCTAGATTAGTGAGTTTGTCGCAATTTTCACGTTCGGCAGATTCATTCATAGTATCTTACTAAAAACAATTATCATTTGAGGTGTAAAAATGCGCTGTATGTCTGCGTTGGTATCAGCACTGGCCACTTTCTTATTACTAAGTTGGTCAACAGCTGTTTGGAGCGCGCCAATAGAAGTTGCGGTTTTTGAAGCCAAGGACCTTCAATATAAAAATAAACTGGTGTTGAGTGGCACGGTAGAGGCTAAACAGAATGCAACACTTGCAAGTTTAGAACCTGGTGTTGTGAATGCACTTTTGGTTGAAGTGGGTGATGCCGTAACAAAGGGCCAAGCCCTATTAAAGCTTGACCCTACATTGGCTCAATTAGAATTAGAACAAAGCGAGGCATCTGTTGAAGCGGCTAAGGTTGCTCTGCTAGAAGCGAAACGCCAATTAAAAGAAGTCGAGTCTTTATCTAAAAAGCAATTTGTTGCCCCGACACTGCTTGCTGAGCGCCGAGCCGGTGCGGCCGCTGCTAAAGCTGAATTAGCTAAAGCAAGTGCGACATTAGCAGTTAATAAAGAAACATTAAGAAGGCAAACACTATTCGCGCCTTTTTCAGGCATTGTGATGAAGCGGGATGTGGACTTAGGTGAGTGGGTTACAACGCAAACTCATACTTTGACGCTTGTGTCTGCTGATGAGTTGAGGCTCAGTGTTGCTGTACCGCAAGAGTACATCAGCGCCTTTTCTCATAACAAGGTGACAGAAATTGAGATCCAACCTGACAACGATCAGAGCAAGCTGCTTAAAGGGCAAATTCAGGCTGTGGTTCCAGTAATTAATGCTTCGACGCGCAGCTTTTCGGTGCACGTTGAAGTGCCTACTCAGGCTAGCTTTGTAGCCGGTATGTCCGCTCAAGTTGGATTTGAGTTGCCAAACACGGGCATGCAAGCGGTTTGGGTACCTAAATCGGCGCTGAAATATCACCCTGATGGCGCGCTGAGTGTTTTTGTGGCAGATAACAATAAGGCGCAAAGACATACGGTTAGAATTTTGGAGCAGCGTGGTGAACAAGTCATGATTGTGGCAGTGTCTGGCAACAACGAGGTCCTGACTACACCCATTATAATGACTGGGGTACAACTGCTCAAAAATGGCAGTGAGATTGTGGTTAATAAGGGCTGAAGCAGATGATAGAAAGCGCCGTTAAACGCGGTACTCTGGTTGCCGTAATATCGTTAATTATCTGCATTTTGGGGTTGGTCACCGCATTAAAAATCCCTGTCCAGATGATCCCTGATCTCGAAGTTAGAACCATCACAGTGCAAACTGGGTGGCCGGGAGCAACACCGCAAGACGTAGAAAAAGAAATCTTAGTTGAGCAAGAACGCTATCTACGAAGCTTGCCAAATTTAAAGCGCATGGTGTCTTATTCACAAATGGGCTCTGCGAGAATTGAACTCGAATTCCCATTTGGGGTCGACGTGAATGATGCGCTGATTCGCGTGAATAATGCGTTGAGCCAAGTGCCAAACTACCCTGAAAACGTGGATCAGCCGAGGCTCTATTCTAGCTCATTTTCTTCTAATGCATTTATGCATTTTGTTTTAAAGCCGCAACAAGGTAACCCACTAGGCCTTGATGTTGATATGCTTAGGGACTTTGCTGAAGACTTTGTGCGACCACGCATGGAGAGTGTGACTGGGGTGTCTGAGGTACGCGTTGGTGGTGGTGCTGCAAGACAGGTTCAAATTAATGTTGATCCCAGTCGCTTAGCTCAGCGGGGCTTAAGTGTAACAGACTTGAGAAGCGCAATTAGAGCACGCAACCGTGATGCATCCGCTGGCGATATCGAAAGTGGTTCTAGCCGTTATTTACTGCGCATGGTAGGTCGTTTTGAGCAATTAAATGAGCTAGAAAACCTAATCATTGCCGAGCAAGATGGCATAACAACTAAACTCAAAGACATCGCAGTCGTGTCTTTAGACCACTTTGAACTAAGAGGCATTTCCTATTCTGATGGTGAACGCACTTTGAGACTGTCGGTACGACGTGAAAGTGGCTCAAACGTCATCGATATTAAACAGCAGTTACTTCCGGTTATAGAGCAAATAAACCAAGAATTACTCGCACAAAATGGTCTTGAGCTGTTGCTTATGAGTGACGATGTTCAGTATGTCGAAAGCTCACTGAAGAATGTGTGGACAAACTTAGCACTAGGTGCCGTGTTGGCTACACTTGTGATGTTTTGGTTCTTACGCTCAGGTCGTGCAACAATTGTTGGTGTGATAGGTATTCCAATATGTACCGTTGCGGCGTTTTTGGGGTTAACTTTGTTCGACAGAACGATTAACGTTATCTCTCTGGCCGGAGTCGCCTTCGCGATTGGTATGACAGTGGACAACACCATTGTGGTACTCGAAGCAATTGTGCAAGCAAACAGGCGTGGCACGAGTAAGCTACATGCAGCGATAAAAGGGGTGAAGGAAGTTTGGCCTGCGGTATTGGCGTCGACAGCTACAACTGTGCTGGTGTTTGCACCTATTTTATTTGTAGAACAAGAAGCCGGACAGTTGTATTCAGATATCGCAATAGCCGTTTCGTCTGCAATCATTGCCTCTATGCTTGTAGCTATTTTTATAGTGCCGACGACTTTAGCTAATTTACCTAACCGCAAAGAAGATATAAAAACCGTATCTCTTTCAAAGCGTTGGCTTGGGCTAGTTTCATTTTGCGTTGCGACAAGAGCGAGAGCGACTTGGATCACAGCTGGATTTGTCGTCATTACTTTGGGGGCTGCTTATGCGCTGATGCCAGCAGCAGAATACTTACCGGAAGGCGAGGAGCCAAAAGCATTCTCAATAATGATTGCACCACCGAGCTATAATTTGTCTGAAATGAAAGAAATTGGTGATGAATTGCGGGTTTATTTCAATGGTCATGTTAACGCTTCTAGCGACGCCTTTGACAACGGTGAGACCGATATGCCACCTCTGGCTTATTACTCAATGTCGGTGTCTATAGGGCGGATTTGGTTTTTGAGTGCACCAACGGATCCTGACAATATTCAAGCAATGATGGACGCGATTACCACTAAATTTAGAAGCTATGACAACATGCGTGCTTTTTCGGCTCGAGGCTCGATTATCTCGAGCAACGATGGTGGCACACGTGCGGTTGCAGTGGACATTGCAGGTACTAATTTGACCGATTTATATCGCGCAGCAGAGGCGGTGTATCAGCAAGCTCAGGTAACTTTTGACAACCCTCAAATCAACTCAGATCCTCGAGCATTGAGCCTAGATCAGCCACTGATAGAGATCAAACCTAAATGGCAGCGGTTGGCTGAGTTGGGTATAAGTCCTAACGAATTTGGTTACACCATATCTTCGTTAAGTGATGGTGCGTATGTTGATGAGTTTATTCTGAACGATGACAAGATCGATATGTTTATATTCAGTCATCAAAAACAGAAGCAAACTATCGAGCAACTTGCAACCTCTCCAATTGTGACGCCCTCAGGAGATGTATTACCCCTGAGTGCATTAGCTGATCTAGTTGAGAGCAAAAACAGCGACAGTCTGCGCCGAGTAGATGGCAAGAGAACAGTAACCGTTTATATTATCCCTCCAAGAGATGTGGCACTTGAAACCGCAGAAGAAATTGTGAGAACAGAGTTATTACCTACGCTATGGCAACAGGGGAAAATTGCGCAGGGCACTAAGTTATCTATCAGTGGTGCTGCTGATCAATTAGAAGCGACTCAAGCATCGCTGTCGAGTAACTTTGTGGTGGCGTTAGTTTTGAGTTATTTATTACTCGTAGCAATATTTACTCACTGGCGTTATCCATTATTTATCTTAGCAACGGTACCTCTGGGTATGGCTGGTGGGTTATTGGGTTTAATCTCGTTAAATGGTGTAAACGCACTGCTTGCTAACTTAGGTATGACTCCGTTCCATCAACCTTTCGACATGATCACTATGTTGGGCTTCCTTATTTTGTTGGGAACAGTGGTAAACAACCCAATTTTGATTGTGGACCAAACTCGTAAGTTGATAGTCGATCAAGGTATGGAAGTGGTAGCTGCGGTGAAGCAAGCGGTCGCCACACGGCTCAAACCTATACTGATGTCTACGGCAACCACCCTATTTGGGCTTGCTCCTTTGGTATTTATACCGGGAGACGGGACTGAATTATATCGTGGCGTTGGTATCATCGTATTGTGTGGCATTGTGTTTTCAATGCTCCTGAGCTTAACTTTTTTACCTGCGCTATTAGTAAGTGTGCTTGGTAATAAGCGGTCATAATGACGTCACATAGGAGCCATCGGCTCCTATGTATAAATGAGCTTTTATGGGGCCAGTGACAATCTGCCCCATAACTTGTCAACGCTGTTATTAGTAAGCAACACCGATACGTTTATTAATATGCTCGCTTTTCTCAATCTCATCTACTAGGGCTGTGGCATAGTCGGCAACCGAAATACGGCTATTGCCTTCATCATCTAGCAATAATTGATCAAAGCCAATACGGTATGCTTGCATATTATCTCCCGGAAAAATTTCAGCTGCTGGGCTGATAAAAGTCCAATTTAAAGGGCTCTGTGTTGACTTAAACACATCGAGTGCTTGGCCTTGTGCATGTGCCTCACCTTTGTACTCGTCAGGAAATTCTGGCGTATCTATCAGTTTTACATTAGGCGCGACCTCTAATGAGCCTGCGCCACCTACCCAAACTAAGCGCTCAATATTGGTTTTTGGTAGTTGCGTTAATAGCGCTGATGCAGTTTTAGCTACGATCTCGTGATTACCAAGCGCGCGACCACCAATTGAGGCGACAAGGGTTGTTTCATCAGAAATAATGGAAGTCAGATCTTGGTTTTGATCATTAAGATCAAAACTTTTTACGGTTACATCAGTTACGTCATACTTATCCGTATCCCGGACCAGTGCTGTTACTTCATGGCCTCTGGCCTTTGCTTGGGCAACAATATGACTGCCTATCCATCCTGATGCACCTAACACAACTATTTTCATAATATTTCCTCTTTTATTGACTTACGTTGAGTTGTATTCAGATTAAAAGAAAACTAATATGAAATAATTGCCAATAATTGATGCAGATTGCATCTTAAGTTGAACTAATAATATGGATCGGATCACCGCAATTAAGAGCTTTGTTGAAGTAGCGCATCTGTGCAGCTTTACTAAAGCAGCAGATAAGCTCGGCTTGAGTCGCCTACAAGTGTCGCGACATGTTCAAGAATTGGAGCAATGGTTACAACAGCGATTGTTGCACCGTACGACACGAAAAGTAAGCTTGACTCAACAAGGTGAAAAAGCGCTGATACGGTTTGAAAGAATATTAGATGAGGTCAGTGCATTAATCGCTCAGAGTTATCAGGATAAAACAGAGCTAAGTGGCACCATCAGGATCACAAGTCCGATAGGCTTTTCACAGACCATGTTGATTGAGGCGGTAAGTGAATTTATCGCGCAACACAAAGGTGTAACGATTGATATTCATGCCAGTGATAGCTTTTCTAACTTGGTAGAAGAGCGAATCGATATAGCACTGCGTTATACGAACACACCTGATGAAAACTTAATAGCTCGGCCGCTGATGAAAATAGGTGCGTGTTTGTGCGCTTCTCCTCAATACTTAGCTTCGCAATCTGAGCCTGTGACGCCATTAGATTTGCTCAAACATAATTGCTTGGTGCATCTGGCCAATGATACGTGGCAATTAGTAAAAGGAGCCCAAGTGCACGACGTTAACGTGTCAGGGTCATTGGTCTGTAACGACGTCACGACGATTGTCGCTGCAACAATCAATGGAAGCGGTATATCTTTACTCCCTTATGATATCGCGCGTAAATACGTCAATGAAAATACATTAGTTCCAGTGCTCCGCAATTACCACGTCAATAGTAGTCAATTGTGGGCGGTATATTTGTCGCGCAGTTATCAGTTACCAGCAGTTAGGGCATTTATAGACTTTTTAGCAAACGCGTGGCAAGACGATATTGAGCCAAAAGCATAGTGCGCTCCAATCTATTATTTTAACTCCCCGTGGCTTCATTACGGTTAGTATCATCTAAGTTTAGTTTTAGTTCGCCAGATACCTCACTCTGTTGAGCCTTAAAAATTCACCCTAGGGTAACTGTGGCTACATTGCAATTGGGCTCTTTGAGTTTTGAATTATCGACTGTCACTTTTTCTTGTTTCAAAGCGATTGTTATCAATATAAAGTGAGTTTTCGAGCTTAAACATACCCAAGAAAAATGTTTGAATAGCCCGACTTACCTAAAAACTAAAATTTTAACAATTTGATTTAATTGCTTATTATTTTATTTTTCAAGTTTAATTTATAAAAAGGTATGAATAGGCCCAGTGAAACGACGTTAATTAATGGGCGTGACAAAATTGCTGCCAGTTTCCTCATTTATTAAGGCGGGCACAATGGAAAAAACAGTATCAGGTTTGTATGAAGCCACGACAAGAAAAGAGATAAATCAAACTGGCAACCAACTTAGGGGAGCGTCTCGACTTGCAAATCAATGGTTGCGGTACGCAGCATCATTTTGGTTTGTAGCAGTATTAGCGGGTCAATGGTTTTTCTTTTACTACATAATAACATTCTATGGGTTTTCGGTAATCAATGACAATATGGAAGTCTGGAATCGGTGGGAAGTTTTTGGTAAAACGCCCTATCAGGTCGGAGATTTTACAGGTAATTTAGCCTTTGCTGCTCATGCGATAGGGGCAGGTTTTGTCGCATTTGGTGGAGCACTACAGTTACTGCCACAAATGCGGCGTCACTTCCCTAAGTTCCATAAAATCAATGGTTACCTTTATCTTTTAACAGTGTTTTTACTCTCTGTATCTGGTTTCTATTTGGTTTGGATAAGAGACCAGCACCCAATTACTTTAGACGGTATTGGAACGAGCATTAATGGTATTTTGATCCTAGCATTCACATTTTTTTGTGCCCGCACGGCTATTAAAAAAGATATACGAAACCACAGAAAATGGGCTCTCCGTTTGTTTCTTGTCTCGAATGCGCAATGGTTTTTGAGATTAGGTGTATTTAGTTATTTAGTAACAGGTACCTCACTAGGCCTTGACCCCAAATTTGGCGATCCGTTCTTTCCAATGTGGACCTTTGGTTGTTTCGTTGTTCCACTAGTGATGGCTGAGCTTTACTTTCTTGCAGGAGATACGCACCGCCAGATTATAAAGTCGATTGCAGCGTGTAGTTTGCTTATCTTGACGGTGCTTATGCTGGTTGGAATGCTCGGGTTTACGCCTTTCTTAATCATGGTGATGTCTGGTGGTGAGATTTCTATCTGATGTATTCATGGATGGAGTTAGGCCTAAGGTTGTCAGTGACGGTGTTAGGCCATTGGCAAAATCAGTTTTTAAATCGCTGTGAGAATAAGCGGCGAGTTAAGCGTCACTGCTTTTTGTTCTTTTTTTATCTGCATCACCCTGTTTTACAGCCTCTAAGTAACGACTTTCTATAAATTTGTTCTCTTTAGCAAGGTGTTTGATTTTTTGCTTAGCGTGGTGAAGCTCCTCTTTAAGGGCTTCAGTGTTACCGCCTTCCTGTTGGGGTAGATCCATAGAGAGCTGATCTATAAGCTGGTTTTGTTCTTCTATTTGTCGTTCGTACTGTTGCACAATGGCTTGAATTTCTTGCTCATTTGAAGGGGCGGGGGCTTGGTGTACGGTCTGAATTTCGACTTTTAGCTGCTCAATTTCTTTTTGTAGACTGGTATTTTTTTCCTGCAAGTTTCCAACCGATTGAAATTGGTCTTCTAGCTTTGATTTCGCGTATTTTAGTTTTTTTCCGCTGATGTCCAAATCACCTTTTAAACGCCTAATTAACTTGTGGGAGCGCGATAACTTTTTATTTAGCTCATTGATTGAGGTTTGCTCTTCTTTAGTGATGTGATCTGCGGTTGAAGCCCGAATTTGGGCAAGCTGATTCTCCAAGTTGGCCTGAACATGCAATAGCTCTGAGATAGTTTGCTCATGTTGAATATTAAACTGGGTCGCTCTATCGACGGAATCTTTACACAGTGCCATCACCTCTTCTGAGCCAGCGTTTGTACCTTGTCCGGCCATGAATATACCTGCAAATTTACGAAACTCTCGCAAAATCAATAATAAGATATAAAACCAAGCCGCGAGAATGAGCAGGCCGAAATTCAGGGCAATATATTGGTAAACTTCAATTGGAAGCATGTTTGAGTTTCTTCGCTTCATTTATTATCAATAAGATAAGTTTAGTTTTAGTACAAAAATCTGCCTATACTGAATATGAAAATTTAATTTTGAGGTAGATGTGAAGGTTCTGATAGTTGACGACAGCCATGCGACCTGCGAAATCATCCGGCGTGCACTTCAACAGTTTGAATATAGAAAATTATTCGTGTCATGTGCTAGCCGTGTTGATGATGCACTGGCCTTGGTGAAAGATTGGCAGCCAAATATAGTGCTGACAGATTGGCAAATGCCAGAGAAAACAGGTATTGAGCTTTTACAAGCGGTGGTTGATGAACACCCAGAAATTCCTGTGGGCATGATCTCGACTATTGATGATGAAGAGCAAATTGCGTATGCAAAGTCATTTGGTTGTGCGTTTTTCTTGTCGAAGCCATTTACAGATGACGAATTACTGCATGCGATTAAACCATTAATTTTGGAACTAGAAGCTCAAGAGTTTATTACCGAGCAAGAAGTACCGCTAAAAGATGGTCTAGCTTTACCAAAAACTGATGCACTCGAACGATTAATGCAAAAGAACATCAGCGACTGCTTAACTTTAAAACCCATTCGCTCTCAGGTTCTAGATGAAAGCAAATTGCCTTGTGTTATGGTGGTTTACGCAGAAAGAGGTAGTCAAAAAGTACGCGTTATAGGGGTATTGGATGTTTATGCGGCGTGTGTGTTAGCAAGCAGTGTAAAAATAATACCGAATGAAGAAGCATTGCAAGCAATTCACATGAATCAAATCAATGAAGAGATTATGTCTGCGTGTGAAGAGGCTTTGAGTAAAACAGCGTATGCGTTTTTAGACAATCAAAGTAAGATGAGTTTGTATGTGAGAAGCTGCAAGTGTGTCTATAGCATTCACCCAAAACTTGAGCTTTTATACAAATATCCATTGGACAGTCGTATGGATTTAAGCTGTGAGAGAGAGGGAATGGCACAGGGTAAAATGCTTATAGTGGGCGTCTAGAATTGTGGGCTGTATGCAGAAATTCTGAAATGGAGCTGTTCCCCAGCTTTAACTTTATCATCAACCTTTCATTGTATATTTCTTAGTTTTTTCGTAATGAGCGGATGCTTGGGTCGTAAAGAAAAATGGGGAAATAAGAATATAAAAAAGCACAGTGACTGTGGTCGCTATCACTGTGCGTGTCGCTTAATCCATTATTGAGTGGCTTTTCTGGCTCTAAAGTTACGGCCCTTCATTTTGCCTTCTGAAATCATTTTCAGTGCTTTGTTTGCTATTTTTCTTTCGACTGCAACGTAAGAAGTCATAGCTGTTACTTTGATCTTACCGATCTGAGTACCTAAAATAGTTTTGTCAGCCGTGAGTGCACCTAGAATATCACCTGGTCTTAGTTTTGCCTTCTTCCCACCATCAATTTGTAGGGTTACCATCGGAGCGCGCGCAATTTGATTGTTAAGGACATCGTCAGCGGGTAAATCATTTGGCTCAATGCGCTTATCTAAATAGTCCTCTAGAGCATTAACCTTGTGAGACTCTTTATAGCTCATCAGTGAACACGCTACGCCTTTATTACCAGCACGGCCAGTTCGACCGACACGGTGAACATGTACTTCTGGGTCATGAGCAATATGATAGTTAAGCACCATATCTACATGGTCAACATCGATACCTCGTGCTGCAACATCAGTCGCAACCAAGATGGTTAAACTCTTGTTTGCAAAACGCACCAAGGTGCGGTCTCTGTCTTTTTGTTCTAAGTCACCATGCAATGCGGCACTGTCGAAACCAAGTTGTTTGAGGCTATCGCATACTGTTTGGCATTCTGCTTTCGTATTACAAAATATAACGGCTGAGCTTGGCTGGAATTGTAAGAGCAGTTTTTGTGCGGCATCCAAGCGCACATCATTACTCTCTACTTCATAAAAGTACTGCTCAATGGAAGCATGATCGTGTGTGGCAGTAACCGTAACTTTTTCAGCATTGTCCATAATATGCTTTGCCAGTTGTTCAATTTTAGGCGGGTATGTTGCGCTGAAAAGTAAGTTTTGGCGATTGCTAGGACAGTGCTCTAAGATACACTGTATTGAATCCTCGAAGCCCATTTCGAGCATCCGGTCAGCTTCATCAAGGACAAATGTATTTACTTCATCAAGACAAAGTCTACCTTTTCGTAAGTGTTCTTCGATTCGGCCAGGCGTCCCGACGATGATATGAGCACCGTGCTCCAATGAACCAATTTGAGGCCCCATTGGTGCGCCACCACATAGCGCTAACACTTTGATATTGTGAATTGCACGCGCGAGTTTTCGTATTTCTACCGCAACTTGATCTGCAAGCTCGCGTGTAGGGCAAACAACCAATGCTTGCACTCGAAAGCGCTTAACATTGAGGTTATGCAACAAGCCGAGAGAGAATGCAGCGGTTTTACCTGAACCTGTTTTCCCTTGCCCGATAAGGTCAACGCCAGCCAAAATTTTGGGCAGTGTCTGAGCTTGGATTTCGGTCATGGCGGTATAGCCAAGAGAGTCAAGGTTGTCCAATAGGGCGTTTGAAAGTGGTAAAGTTGAAAATAGCGGCTGAGACAAAACAAATATCATCTTTTGTGGAATAAAGGCGAATTATAACATGCGCACCAGAGCCTGAGTATCTTTGCGCTATTTTTAATTAAAGTTAGCCCGTAAAATAAACAATCGACACCTTTTACTTAAAGGAAAAGCAAAATTCAAAACAGCTTGTATTGGCTATTGCTCTGGGATCAAAAAAAAATAAATCGGTGTCACCGATGTTTACACCAGCTTGGTGGAGGAGTGCAGACACCTGTGGCCCCGATGGTGTGTTTGGTGATTGAAAAAGTGTTGGATCAAGTAACCAAAACTTTTGCTAAAGTGCTCTCCTGATGTGCTTTCATAAGCTAAAGTAGAGTTAAGCATTTCATGAGTAAGCTCTGAAGCAAATTATTGAATGACACTATCCATTTTGTAGCGAGCTTGCACTAAGTCATCAAAATGAGGATATATTACTTGCTCAAGGGCTTTTGGGTACTCGATACATTTCATATATTCAAGTGAGGCCAATGGGATGGAGTACTTTGCAAATCGTTTAAGCCAAATGGTGTCGCCAACAAGAATATGGTTTAGGGTAGATATAATTGAACCAAAGAATGCGCCACGCTCCAAAGATAGCGCCTGCTCTGGCAATGTGGTAGCAGTTTCGTAGATCTTTTTATTTATCTATAAGTTGTATTTCGCCAAAAGTTCCAATTGTGATCATTGCGACATAACTTCCTCTTCTTTTCATTATCACTAAGCCAGCGGGGTATATACAGTCTAGAAATATATTTTCTAATTTTCAGTGAAACTAATTTTTTAACAGTGGTTTATGGAAAATGCCGATATGACTAAGGTGATATTAAAATTGATCATTTTTTGTTTTATATAATTTTTATAGCGCAGCCTTACTGCGCTATGTTATTAACCTTATTGAAGGTTAAATGGTAAAGAGGAATGGTGTAAATTGATTTTTAATTTTCCATCTTTCCCTTTAATATATCCAAATGAATATTCTACTTTTATCTCTTCGCCATTCGTTTTAGTGAAATAGTAATTACCCATAGATATCGCTGAATTGTCATCGGTAATGATCCCTTCGTTTTCCCAGCGCACTTTTGTATATGGTGCCAATGCAAACCCTTTGTCTTCAGCAAGGTCTTGACCTACAAAATAAGATAAGGCTTCTTTCTTAGTACCGCGAAACTGGTCAACCGACGCTAAAGTTGGTTTAAACAAAACTTGACCTTGGCCAAAAGCATAAAACTCTTCTAAGTGTTTTACTGCTGCTGCTCTTGGGTCTTTTGCTTTTCCTATTTTTACAATGCCTTCTCCCCATCCTTTTTGAGCTGCTTCTACTTCCACAGTAGAAATAGAGTCAGCATTGGCAGTAAAGGCGCTAAGAGAAGCTGCAACTATTGACAGTGCGATTAATTTTTTCATTAAATTTCTCCTTATTAATTAAATTAAACACTTACTTTAGTATAAAAATTTAAATCTCTTCTTTTCCAGTATAGAAGCCGATTTTAAGTTTCTATGATGGAGTAAAAATAGGGGTAACAGCCTTGCGTTCAACATAATAATATTTATTAACCGAAATGAATATTATTCCAAGCGTCGCTCTGTACTTGGCACGCCTTAAGGTTGTTGCTATAAAGTGAATTATCTTTGTTTGTTAACATCCTTTTGGTTTCAATCCACTCTGCCTTCGAGGGGTAAGTTATCAGCAAAGCCTTGTATTATCAATTTTTGCGGTGCTAGTGTTGAGTCGATAATCGTTTTTACTTTTGTTCTTCGGTAGGTCTTAAAATTAACAATTGTAAATTTTATCTTTCTTTTTGTGCGTTTTAGAGCGAACGATGCTTTTAAGTTCACTGTTTAGCGGTTTCTTAACTAAGTTACTCTTATTAGAGTCTGGGAAGGAGACGTTGTGCTTTTGTGAGTGAATATATAGGTGACTAATTATTTTTTCGTAAAAGATTGTCTCTGATCTATCGTAAAAAATTAGACTTTTTACTCAGTTGTAGATGGGATTGTTGCTACAATTGAAAGAGTTGGTGGAGAGGTTGTGTCATTTATGTGGTTCATTATTCTATAAGTTTTTTTGTGGTGATATTTTAAATGGTGGTGAATATAAAGTGGTAATAGCTGAGTTCTTAAGCCACACAAACAGACGCACTCCCTACACAAAATCGACTAATATTACAACCTTTGACGACTACCTGACGCTGGCAGGATGTCGCCAATACTTGTTTGAACTTTTTCTGAGGATGCTTTAAATCAAAACAATTCAGTACATCTCCCAACCACCTTAAAGCACTTTTGTTTGCCTTGAATGTTGATATCGCACATCGGAATAGTCGGCTGGCACTATGGCATACAAAACGTTTCACGAATGCCAACAATAAGCTTAACCACACCAAAGGCTCTGCTATATCTGGGTTTGTCGTCATAAATCCTTTAAGGTTATTCCACGACTTTAACTCTTTAAAAAACAACTCTATTTGCCATCGCATCGCGTAAATATCTAGCAACTGGTCAAAGTTGAACCCGGTTTCTGGTAGTTTTGTGAGAAGTAAGATTGGCCTTTTATTATCTGGGACGTAAGCTAGTCTATATTCAGAGCCATTCTTATTCCATTTAACTACCATTTCCAATGATTGAGAGCCGAATTTTTCTAATAACGACTGGAGCTTAATACTCTCACTTACAACTTCAACGCCTGATAGAAACGCTGACGGCACTGTTGGATTGATGCGTTTACTTGCTCTGAACATAAAACACCCACCAGTTTCAGCAAGTTGTTGAAAATATTCCAAATCAAAATAGCCAGCATCTGCTAAGAGTAACGTGTC
>NZ_AUXT01000067.1 GCF_001625595.1 Pseudoalteromonas luteoviolacea NCIMB 1942 | reverse complement strand
GTCAGGCTGGTTACCACACAACAGCATGAGTACCCATCTCTTTGGGCTGCACTAGTATCCATTTCAAATAAACTTGGTTGTACACCAGAAACACTTAGAGCATGGGTTAAAAAATCTCAGACTCAGCCAACTAAATCATCTTCTAACACTCAATCTGCTGAGGAGCGGTTAGCGGAGTTAGAGCGCGAAAATAAAGAACTAAAACGAACAAATGACATTTTGAGGCAAGCCGCCGCTTTTTTCGCCCAAGCGGAACTCGACCGCAAACAGAAATAGCCGTGGCCTTTATTGATACTTACCGTGAGCATTTCAGTGTCGAGTCAATTTGCAAGGAGTTGCCAATTGCACCTTCTACTTATTACGCTCATAAACAGCTACAGAGGCAGCCTGAACGTATGTCTAAACGTAAAAAGCGTGATGCTGAGCTTGTGATACTCATTCGCCAAGTATGGGAAGATAACATGTCTGTTTATGGGGCTCGAAAAGTATGGAAACAATTGCAAAATGATGGCCATCAAGTGGCACGTTGCACCGTTGAGCGATTAATGCGCCAAATGAGTATCCAAGGTGCCCGGCGGGGCAAAACATGCAAAACAACTAAGCCAGACGAACAACAAGATAAACCAATGGATTTAGTTAATCGCCAGTTCACTGCCGAGCAACCAAATCAACTCTGGGTCGCTGATATCACCTATGTCGCCACCTGGAGCGGATTTGTTTACGTGGCATTCGTCATAGACGTGTTCTCACGATATATCGTAGGCTGGCGTGTTTCAACTACGATGCATACTGACCTTATTCTCGACGCATTAGAACAAGCTATTTGGCATCGTGGTGATCCACAAGGGCTTATCCACCACAGTGACAGAGGCAGTCAATATCTCTCAATCAAATATACTGAACGGTTAACTGAGGCAGGGATCCAAGCATCTGTGGGAAGTGTTGGTGACTCCTACGACAATGCTATGGCTGAAACGATAAACGGCTTATTCAAAACAGAAGTTATTCGCAGAAATGGCCCATGGAAAAATGTTGATGCTGTTGAATACGCAACCTTAGAATGGGTGAATTGGTTTAACAATCAACGTTTACTCTCTTCAATTGACTATGTCTCACCCGCTCAATATGAAGCGAACTACTATGATAATTTAATGGAGTCAGGTAAAGTCGCCTGACTTAAACAAAATAGTCTCCGATGAATTCGGGGCGATTCA
>NZ_AUXT01000066.1 GCF_001625595.1 Pseudoalteromonas luteoviolacea NCIMB 1942 | reverse complement strand
GTTTTATAGCGCGATATTTTAAAACCTTCTTTGCGTAAGCTCTTACATAACTCACGGTAGCCTAAGCTTTCTCTGCTGCGTTTAAACAGTGTTTTGGCTCTGCGATAAAGATGTAAATCTTCGGCCGTTATAAACTTTGCTGGACGCTCTAACCATGCGTAGCTCTAACCATGCGTAATAGCTTGAACGACTCACTTTCATAGCAGAATATAACTTAATAACGCGATAAACTTGGCTATTCTCTTTGATGAATTGGTACTTTACTTCATTTCTCTCGCAAAGAAGGCGCTGGCCTTTTTTAAGATCTCTTTCTCCATTTTGAGATCTTTATTTTCTTTTCTTAAACGCTTTAACTCAGCACGTTCATCTTCATTGAGTGAATTACCAGCTTGTTGCTCTTCAAGTTTAGCTTTCCAGTTATAAATAAGTTTGGTTGTGATCCCTAAAAAGGCTGCGGCCTCAGAAACTGAATAGCCTTGCTCTG
>NZ_AUXT01000065.1 GCF_001625595.1 Pseudoalteromonas luteoviolacea NCIMB 1942 | reverse complement strand
CTAGCAGGCCCTGTTGTTTTTCCCCTCGTCCGACATGACCCAAATCATCTCGAATGGAGAGGGTGTTTATAAATCAGTGTGGTCGTGTCTTCTAATGCGAGTAATAAATGATGATTTTGTGCTTGTTCAACCGTTGCTTGAAAGCCTGACTCCGCTATGGCATTTGCATCAATGTTCTCGTTACGGATAAACCGATAGGCTCCTTCCATATCGGCGGGGATT
>NZ_AUXT01000064.1 GCF_001625595.1 Pseudoalteromonas luteoviolacea NCIMB 1942 | reverse complement strand
ACTGAAATGACACAGATTTCTGAACACTACCCTCCCTCAATCTCCAAACTTTTTAATGTTCCTAGTTTGTTGATATATAAAGGCTAATTTTCGGGGTGCTTTATGACTATTTTCTTATAATAATGTGGTTTGATGAGAATGAAATAGACCTAATGATAGTTATAATTAATTTAATGGCGAAGCCTAAGTTTTATTTTTTATTTGGCTATTTCATCGATGATTTAAATCTCATTTAAAGTGTTTCACAAA
>NZ_AUXT01000063.1 GCF_001625595.1 Pseudoalteromonas luteoviolacea NCIMB 1942 | reverse complement strand
ACAGATTTTTGAACACTACCCACTACTGGGCGATTGCCTCTTTCCAGCCAACTGACTTGGACCACACTACACCAGCATGGTTTTTTACCCGTTGGGTAACGCATTTTTGTGCCCCCTTGTTTGTATTTCTAACAGGTATCAGTGCTTACCTCTATGGTGAAAAGGTTCAGTCTAAATTATTACTGCGTAATTATTTATTGAGTCGAGGTTTATGGCTGATTCTTTTAGAGGTGACCGTGATTAACTTCAGTTGGCAGTTTGCTTTTGACATTGTATTTTTACAGGTCATTTGGGTTATCGGCTGGTCTATGATTCTGCTTGCGGGGTTGATTTACCTGCCTTTGAAATTGCTTACCACCGTATCATTATCAGTCATCGCATTTCATAACTTACTCAATGATAAAGAAGTACTAAGCGCAATGGAGCCTCAACTTGCTTGGCTATGGCATTTATTACACTTGCCAATGGCGATGGGTCAAGAAACTAAATTACAAGTTTTTATTATTTATCCACTAATCCCTTGGTTTGCGGTCATGGCACTTGGTTATTGTATCGCGCCTATTTTTAAAGTCGGCAGCGCACTCAGATATAAAACCCTTGCAAGCTGCGGACTACTTTCAGTCGCGCTTTTTATACTACTAAAGGTCAGTAATACCTACGGTGACCCTAACCAATTTGAAGTGCAGGCTAGCGTAATTCAGTCGTTAATGTCCTTACTAAATAATACCAAGTACCCTCCTTCATTACTTTACTTGCTAATGACGATAGGGCCAGGGCTACTATTACTCATCGCCATAGAAAAGGTGAGCGAATTGTATCCCAAAACGTCTTGGTTACATTGGTTAACTGTGTTTGGAGGCGTACCTTTATTCTATTATTTAATCCATATTCCAATTATTAACCTTAGCTCAAAACTGTTCGCATGGCTTCAGTATGGACGCACAATAAACTTCCTTGAAAGTCCAGAAACATGGCCTGCTCTTTACCAACCTAACCTATGGCTCGCATACCTAATGTGGGCAATACTTACCGCGGCTTTGTATTTACCATGCAAGTATTACCTCTACACCAAACGCACTAGCAAAAACTGGCTCGTTAAGTATCTGTAGTAATGTTTGACTGAAGTGGTGGAATGGAAGGCAACCACTTCAGTGCTAAGAAAGTTAGCACGCCACAGATAAACCAAAGGGCACTAGCTACCACACTAAACAAAGTGACAAGCTCTGGTAATACAAAGCTCAACCCCATACCAGCCAAACCGCGTAATGTACACAATGTTGCGATAGTAATTAATGCCAATTTAGTTAATGGCAGGCGCTTCATGTAACCGGCTCCGGCTAATGCGTATGCAGCGCAAAGACCAAATAATCCCGACACAAATACAGTAGCGACGGGAGCCAGCAATGTGCCTTGTTTTGCAGCTTCAATTAAAAATTCTGGGGCCAATTGCGCACGATAACACGCTTCACCCAAAGGAATACACGCCATATGGGCGACCACTGTAACAGTCGCCATTAGCGCCACAAATAGTAAACCTAATATTGCTATCCTTTCTTTATTCATGACTTCTCTCAAGCAACCTGTCTATTAAACGAAAATACACCCTTTTAGATACAACACACCTTCGCCAACCAAAGTAACTCGGGCGGAGTCAAAGTCCACATGACAAATTAAACTCCCGCCACGGGCAGACGCTTGGTAAGCGTTAAGCGAGCGCTTATTGAGTTGTTCCGCCCAAAATGGCGCAAGCCCAGTGTGGATAGATCCTGTGACAGGGTCCTCATCACCTCCGTTAGCTGGCCAAAAGTACCGTGATACAAAATCTGCGTCATCACCTTTTGCAGTCACTACCACATCAAAAGGAGCCAGTTGTTTTAACAAATCGGACTGGTATGCCACCTGTTCAACTTCGTGTTGCGTGTTATACACAACGAAATAAGCTTGGCGATTTTTTAGCACCTTTTTTGGTGCAATTGATAGACCAGCTAGCAGGTCTGTTGGCACATGCAAAATTGGCTCAGGTTTTTGCATCGGAAAATTCATCACGATTTTCCCATCATTTTGAGACGTAACAATGAGGCTTCCTACTTTATTGGTCGTAAACTCAACCTCGTTACTCACATCTAAATGATTGAACAACACAAACGCCGTAGCAAGTGTTGCATGGCCACAAAAATCGATTTCTGTCAGGGGTGAGAACCAGCGAATATGATAGCTGTTGCTTGAGTTTTTAACGATGAATGCGGTTTCTGAGAGGTTATTTTCTGACGCGATTTTTTGCATGAGCTCATCGCTAATCCATTGTTCAAGCGGCACAATAGCAGCTGAGTTACCTTTAAATTGTGCATCGGTAAATGCATCCACGATAAAAATATCAAGCTTCATTTTATTCTCACTGTAGAGGTGACTGTTACTGAGAATGTACCGAATTAAGCTGCTGAAATATAGCTCAAAAATAAACTTTCTCTCAAGTAATTTTCAAGTCGTTATTTACAACAAAACAGGAAAAGTCGTATTTTCGAGGTGAAACGTGTCTCTGATAAATAGCTTAACTAGTGCCATCTGCCACAAAAAATCATAAACACTTATCGACAAGCAGTATGTTTTTAGATACAAGATTTATATAAGCGTTTGAGAAAATAAGAAAGGTTGGTTTTGAAGTTTAAAAAACTAAGAAGCTACAATTGATATTTATTGGGTGTGATTTAGCAATCACACCCAAACATAACTATTTATACTATAGTTACGTTTTCAGCCTGAGGACCTTTAGCGCCCTGAGATACTGTGAAGTTAACTTTTTGACCTTCAGTCAAAGAGCGGAAGCCTTCAGATTGAATCGCTCTGTAGTGAACGAATACGTCAGGTTGACCATTTTCTTGAGCGATAAAGCCAAAACCTTTTGACTCGTTAAACCATTTTACAGTGCCTGTTACTTGAGACATAATTGAACCTATTTAGTTAAAATTTAAAAAAATGTACAGTATTGGAAGTAAAGTGAGTGACTAAAATTAGGTTTTATCAAAAAAAACAGAAACTAAAGCAAACAACAAATAAATCAAATATCTTCATACGCTGTCTAGAATACACTGAATAAAATGATTGTCGAGTACTTTTTAATAGTTTTTCGCAAATTTACACAATCAGCTAGCCTGAGTCATTGATTAATAATTAAACATTTCGTAAAAACACAATTCAGAATGGGTCGATAGTAAGCTTTTCCTTAACTTTTGCGCCTTTTAACGCGAAACGGACCGTACTTATTGCGCTCTTTCTCGTCGTCGACTTTAAACGGAAGACTTGGTTGATACATGCGAAACTGCGCAAATGAAACAATGAGCTCTACAAGTAATGAGGTCACTGATATCAGGGAAAAGCAGAGCATTACATGATGTATGCTAAAGCAACTCTCTTTAATGATCTTGATATCACAGCTAAGGTACTGGCCTCTCGCCACCCAAATGAAGCCAAAAAGCTTAACAGGCAAGTAAAAAACTTTGACGAACAACAGCGGAATGCAGAGCGCTTCAACATCGTTGTTAAAGCTAACCAACTTAAGTTTGAGCAAAACCCAGAGTTAAAGGCTTATTTACTCGGTACATCAAATCGCGTGATAGTTGCAGCAAGTCCTGTCGATAAAATTTGGGAAGTTGGGCTCGCTGAAGACAACTCATTAATTGAGGACCCTAAAAATTGGCAAGGGCTTAACTTATTAGAATATGCGATAATGGTTGTGAGAGAAAAGTTTGCACTAGAAAATTAGTCGCGCCTTGCTTAAAGTAAATGCTACGCGTCTACAGTGTTTTGCCAGCGCATAATTAATTGCTGCTGGCCAGTTACTTGCTCCAACTCCTCGCCAGCGATAACAAAACCTTGCTTTTTGTAAAATGCCACGCTGGCAACATTCCGTTTATACACCGCCAACTGAAGGCTACTACATCTGCCCTTAGCGTCCGCTATCAATTTTTTACCAATGCCCTGACCTTGCCTTTCTGGCAGCACAAAAATGGCAGCAAGCGTATTATCAACTAAGGAATAAAACCCGACAATTTTGTGATCTTTCACATACACATAGTTTCGTGAGCTGGGTAAGTATACATCTTTCATCGAGTCTAACTGCTCACGCCAAAATGTAGCAGGCACAAAGTGATGAGATTGCTCAGAAGCTGCTAGCCAAACGAGTAAAACTGACTCCAGATCGACTGTAGCGCTTTTTCTTATCATGTGCATCTCCAACACCGATACCAACCGATATTTAATGAACCATACTATTTAGTAAAGCGCATTAAAGTTTAATGTCTATTTTTTTGCGTTCAGTGTTAAATGCGACTGAATAGTATCGCAACCTAGGGTGTTCAACATTCCACAAGTTTAAAAATTCTTCATACGTTTGCACTACTCTCTTCGCGCCTTTTGCATCATTTAAATACACTAGACGTTTTGCCTCATCATAACCTACGACCACACGGTAATGACTTTGAGAGCGAGGTAACTCCCAATACTGAAACACGATAACCGGAATACCATTGGCAATGTACGCTTTCACATGGTGAAAAATTGCGCACGCTTTGCGTCAAGCTCATTTAAACGGGGGTTACTAGCGCTTATGCTAAGGACTTTGCCAACACGCTCTAATAAAAAGCCTTCTAGGTAAGTGACTTTTACATCAGGATAACTGTTCCAGTTACGAGGATAATTATTTAAAATACCAGATTCAACAAAAACTGGCGCATCTTCATACTGATGAAGTATAGACTCCGCAATGTCATATTGACTGTATTGCTTGACCCCCAAATATTTAAAGATCATTCCAATCGTTGCGAGTCTGCAAAGCTCCTCTTCCTGTTCTACAAGCGGTACATTTAGAATTATTTTTTGGGTATTTTGAGCATCTGAAAGTAAGGGCAGCATTAATATAAAAAAAGCAAAACACCCGTTCACGTTTCTTCCTTGTTAATTCTTAGGGGTAAATGGTTAATAAATAATCTTTTTGCTATAAATTAATCACACAGACTCGATTTTAAAGAATAAAATATGCAATTGTAGCCATTAAACCCCATGCAACGAAGATGCATTATTTTTGTATTAGACTTTTTCAATATAACGTTTGTAGATTAAATAAAGGCGAGCCTCAATTCGAAGTCCACCTTTAATTACATTTACAGCGTGAAAAATATATTTGTAGTTTCACTACTTGTGCAACTAATCATCAAATAATTCAAATTAGGTGATTTAAGACAACTTGAATTGCTCAACACTGGTTTTTAGGCCATGAGCTAACTCACTAATCTCGTGGCAAGCCTGTGACGTTTGGTTTGCGCCTTCCGTCATTTCTACCGCTGCATAATTGATGTTTTCAATATTGCGATTCAGCTCTTCTGATACAACAGATTGTTCGTTGCATGCGGCAGCTATTTGAGTGCTCATGGCTGCTATGCTATCGATCTCTTGTTCAATTTTATTAATCGTCTCACTGACTGTTTCAGTCTGATTGACGCAAACATCAATCCCTTTTTGACAAGTCCTTGTTGCTTCACCTGTTTCTTTAGATTTCTGCTGTAAATCACTCACTATCTCAACGATCTGTGTTGTTGAATCTTGGGTACGCTGTGCCAATGAGCGGACTTCATCTGCAACGACAGCAAAACCTCGACCTTGCGCACCGGCTCTTGCCGCTTCTATGGCCGCATTGAGTGCCAACAGGTTAGTTTGCTCAGCAATTTCACGAATAACATCAACAACGACATTTATATTTTGAGAATTCCTTTCTAAATTGGCCGCCAAATCACCAGCATGTGATACCGTATCAGCCACGCTAGAGATTTGTGTAATATTGCTTTTTAATGCTACGCTGCCCTCTCTCGATTTCATGTTGGCTTGATTCGCAGACTCCGCGCCCATTTCTGTACTTTTCGCCACCTCTGACACCGCGGCTTGCATCTCTGTCATAGCAGATGCGACAGACTGTAATTCGTTTTGCTGATTTTGCATACCAGACGCATTTTGCGCCGAAATCATATTTACTTCTTCTACCGCCGTAGTCAGCTGGATAGCGCTGTCATTTATCTGCACAACAAGGCCATTAAGTTGTTTGCGCATTCGTTCCAGAGAAGTTAGTAACGAACCTAATTCATTTTCACCAACTTGGCAGATATCAATACCGGCACTCAAATCACCATTAGCAATACTTCTTGCCAAATGCATTGCTTTACCGAGTGGTGTTTTAATTGCACCACTTAACACAAAACAAATCAGTGCAATCATAATCGCAGACACAACCGTGCAAATCACGATTACCGTGCTCACCGTTTGTACAGCTTTGATAGCTGATGTTTCAGCACTGCCTACATTTTCGCTGTTAATTTTTACAAGTTCGGTTAGTTCATCCATTGCAGCCGAGAAATGCGGGTAACTATCTAATACTATTTGATTTGCCTTACTAACTTCATCGTTTCTTACTAACTGATTAAAGGCAGCTGTCGCAGATGCATACTTGCGCCAGGCACTTTCAAATGCTTCAAATTGACGCTTTTCTTGGGCTGACACGTCAAGCGAGCTATACAAAGAAACTTTATCGTTTACACCAGACTTCAACTCATACAAGGTCACTAACCATGAATCTAATTCTGGATGATTAGGGTTTGTTGCCACACCAAATTCGTCTTTTCTGATGGTGGTAAGGTCAACCTGTATATCTTTGACAATTTCAACTGAAGGTATGCTCGTTTGAACGATAAACCCGAGATCGTCACTGATCCCTTTTAAGCCCTGATAAGTCATCAGGCTCACACCGAAGAAAACTAAAAATACCGACGTAAAACTTATGCCGATCTGCTTAGATATAGACAAATCTTTTAATGCCATATTTATGTATAAACCCCTAAAATTACAATAACTTAATACAAAAAACCCAAACGCATAACACGATAAACATGCTATTTTTAGAAATTTGGAGATGGTATTTAAAAAATAAGTGAGCGACAAAATGGTAATCTCGACCACTTGAACACATGTGATCAGCTGCCTAAGGATGAATGACAGCTTATTGTTACAAGCTATCTCAGCTAGATGAAAGGTTCATATAATAGAAAACTTGTTCGTTTTAGTATGGCGAACAAGTTAACTGTATTATATTAGAAACAAACTTCGGTTGGAATATTTTAATTATTAATTATTGGTTTTTAATGTTATTAAGTTACACACTTGAAGTGCATTTTTGATCACAAAAAGATCAAGTTCATTAATATTAAATAACAACGTACTTATTTTAATATTTACCTGAGTTAAAATAAAACACATGAAACAAATATAGTTACAACTAAAAATATAAAACACCGTTACAACGTATTTAATTTTTTAGCGACACCTTATTTTGGGCACCCTCACCTGTGTAGATCTTAATTGGCTGCTTTCTCACGCCGTAAGCGATTAAGCTCTATTATTAACCAATCTCGGCTTCGCATAGCCTCTTGCCCTGAGCAATGAATTTTGTAGTGCTTGCCTGAAAGCGCACTTTTATTTGCAGCATAACGAATAAAATCTTCTGTCGACTCAATATCATCTTGATAATACTTGTACTTCTTCATAATGTGAGCACGAGCATCTTTGGCCGAATGAAAGTTACCATTCCTTTCGTACTCACACCCAGAATGTTCCACATAATCAAGTAAATATGCTATTTCAGATGGTATCTCAGCTTCAGCACTGACAGACATAAACAGCGTGGTGGTAATAACCAGTATTGAATATTTCATAGCGCTCCTTATATTTACTAAAAGATGAAAGGGGTATATTAGGCACTCCAATAAGACGTCTTCAATTGCAAAAAGGTTGCAATCAGAACTAAAAAAGCGACTTTTAATCAATAAAAGCCGCTATCACACCGATAAAGTCAAAGGTTATTCTACAGTTACAAGGCCTGTTTTTGAGTCGTATAGTATTTTGCCAACCTCTCCAGAGGCATAGCCGTACTCGCAAACACCTTTGCGGGCTCTAATTACTTTATAATCACCATCAACGGTCGAAAAATACCACTTAGTACTCCCATCGTTTTTCTTTCTCCCTTTACCGTTTCTGTTTAAGGTGTATTGATGGTCTAAAAAGTTATTCCACATGCGCGCACAACGATTGGCATTTGGGTTTTTAGTAAACTTGTTGTGTTTATTCAGTCTGTCTTTCGCTTCTACAGGAAAACCCTGATCGTTGAAATTTACACTGTTGTCTTTGAACCCGTCCAAGTTTGCTACCTTCCCAGTTTGCCCATCGCTGTCCCAGAATTGCTTAGCCTTATTGACCTCAAGTTGTAAGGCATGGGCGATGACGGGCAGAATGTTCCCACACCCTTGTGAATAACTTAAATCAGCGATGTGCTCCGGGCCATCCATATAAAATGTTGCCTGAGCAGTTTGTGGGTCTAGTGTATAAATCTTAGCATTTTCTCCACTCTCTCTTGCAGATACATAAATCACGCCTTGGTCGTCAACAGCGAGACCTGAAGCCCAATGCAAGTTGTGTTCGCCAACTTTGTTAAGCGTCATATCGCCATCATTCAACACATATAAAGCTTTAGCATTGAGGACATAAATCACATTACCGTCGTGAGAATAAGCAATATCTCCGTGATCAAAATCGTCATAAACAGCGTCACTTGCATTCATTTTTCCCATGATGGTCTTTTCGCCAGATGTTAAATCAAACTTGTACATGTAAGTTTGACTGGTAGCGAGTAAGTATGTGCCATCAGGAGATACTGCTGAGCGCTTAATCGGATAACTTGTTGTTGCAGCCACTTCACTTTGCTGCATTGTTGCGGTGTCGAAAACGTAAATTTTCGACGCGTTGCTGTCTGTGTCATAGCGCTTGATTGTATAAAGCTTGTCACCGCTGCCAGCCAAGTTACTCGCAGTAATGTCAGCGCCTGGCACCTCTCTCACAGCCTTGCTCTGCGTGTCGATGTGGTAAAGCGCGCTGCTTTGCCCGCTCGCGTATCTATCAATGGCATATAGTCCACTTAGACATGCTGAGGAATCGGCCGAAGCCGCAAAACTGCTTAACGCTATAACAGCCATTATGCTAAAAACACTTGTTTTATTGAACGCTTGCTTCATTGGCATACTCCGTAAAATGAATGACAATGAATCAAAGCAAATTACAAGCCAAGAAATTTAAATTTATAAAATTCAGAAGATTAAGAATAAAAATCTATTTAAATCTTGATATAGCCATAATAAAAATGGCTAAAGTCAAAGAACTGTTGCAAAATGCAAAACTTTTTGCGAATTTTTTGCTTATTGACTCTATGAGACTTAATTCCCTCTCTACAACGAGGCGCTCAGACCGTGTCACTTTGCTTCCCAATTTGCAAATTGGCAACTTAGCAAAATGCAAATGTTGCTAATTCATCGTCCTCCATAGATAAATATACGGGCCACCTTCTCAGAGGGTAGCCCTGTTTGGACTTTTTTAATCACATAAATGACTTGCTGCAAAATACTTTTCTATCGTCTGTTCTGGTGGAAACAAATTTAATAGATCCAGCCAATGCCAAGTTTTTTGGCTGCTGATATAATATAACATCAAATTGCCCACTATAGGTCGAAAAGGCCTGACTCTGGTGGTAAAAAAATAGCAGTTTTTTTGAGAGCTTTTGATTGCTTAATATAGATTTCAACAACGTAAACTTCGCACCTTGAATACATTATATAAATTGCCCACTGCCTTCACTTGGCATACAAATGTTATGCAAAAGAGCAGGTTCAAAGCCCAAAAATCGCGCTTGCCAATATACATTTTTTGACTTCATATAATCACCCAGGACCCACTCTTGCTCACGCTCTAGCTTGGTGATTGCATCAGATATTTTAAAAGGTGATTGGTAAGTAGTTTCGTCATTTTGGAGAGACAGTGTGACTCCCTTAGCATATAATTTTTTAATACGCTCTTAGCGTTCATAATAAACCACTGTATTGTTTTTCCTTGTTGATTTTTATTTTCACGCACAACAATAATGTAATTAGTTGCTTTCAGTAAAAACAAGTTAAAAAAACAATAGTATATTACCATTTAGTTCTTTTCAGGAAATTCTTTAGTAGCAACTTTATCGCTTGGTGCATGCGAATAGATTGATTCTGCTTAAAATGTGCAGCACGCGTTCAACCTAGTAACGCCTTAGATTATTGAAAATAATGAGTATAAAGTTGACACAGCAATGTAGAGACCTACATTGCTGTAATGATTGAATACAAGTTCAAGGAGTCGACTACCCTCTTTGCTCTAGCAGATTTATTACACTTTGCTTTAGCTGTTTTACGCTTAAGCAAATCCCGCCAAAGGCAATAACCAGTACAATTGTGAGTGCTTCTAAAAGTAACATCAGGTTGTTCGGTCTATAGGTAAAACCAAAGCCTTCTTGATAGATCTGCCCAATAAACAAATATACTGATGCAAGGGCACACAATACGGGAACAAAGGTTAAAATGCCCCATTCAACAATCAACATATTTCGGCCTTGCTTTTCACTTAAGCCAAAGCTCATTAGTAATCCATTTTTCAATTTGTCTCTTTGTAAATGAGTCTGAATCGACGCAACTACGAGCAAGTTACTCATCAATCCAATAAAAAAGCCATATGCCAACATAAGGTACATAAAGGTCTCAATGGTTCCACGTACACGAGAAAGCAATTCTTCAACCCTCAGCATTCGAATACTTGGATGTGACTGCCAAATTTCGCCTAAACGCTCAAGTCCTTGCTTGGGTAAATCAACACTTCCCATATAATAGATTTGCTCACTTTCCACGGGTACTTCAGCTTGATGCACTACAAACCAAAATGTAATTGAATCCTTTCCTGAACGATAGTGATGCACTGAGGCGATTTTAAATCCTTGGCTGTGACTTCCAATTTGCATTGTAATCACATCACCCAGTGATAGGTTGAGTTCTTCAAACACTTCTTGCTCCATAGAAATAGCCGGAATATTTTGTTGTTCATATTGCCAACCACCCTCTACAACCTTAATGTTATCTGGCTGGTCTTGCTGCCAATTTAGATTGATATTACGCTCCAGTCGCGTACGAGAATCACTCGGTGGTGCATCTATTTCAGAGAGTAAAACATCATTAATATGCGTCACACGCGCGCTTTGAAATGCCTTAAACGTCTTTGCTTCTCCGCCGTTTTTAACTGCAAACTCTTCAATAGCTTGTTTCTGAGAGAGATCTGCCTGCGTTACAAAAATATTCCCTTGATCCTCAAACAAAGCGCGCTCCAACGCACTATTTACATCTTGCCCAATACGCAAACAAAGTAAAAGTAAGGTCGCGCTTAAGCCCAAAGCTAATATTTGGACCATTTTCACGTTTAACCTCTGCTTCATGAGCAATAAAACGAAAGCGACAATACCACCTTTATTCGCAAAGAAACGATTTGCGAGTTTCAATAACCCCCAAGTTAGCCCCAATAACAACACTAAACAAACTCCAAGACCAGCTAACAGCAGGCCTGTTAGAACCCAGTTATCAGTGTTGATGAAAACTACAACCAATAGTGAAAGCAATGGACATAGCCCTCCAACAATGAAAGTAACAGCCCCATTCTCACGCTTTTCTAGCAAATCTCTTACTGTGCTTTTAAACAACTTCACCCAGCTTGGAGTTGTTAATAAAGCATATAGCACCACACTCATTAACAGAGCTTGGCCTACTCCCGTCATGTCCCACATGAGCTCAAAGGTTTCAAACATATTTTGCTGAACAAGCTGCTCAAGAATCACAGCGAGAACTAAAGCTAAGGCCATCGCAGGTACAAAACTGATAAGTAAAATACCGGCAATGAGTGTTATCACTAATACAGGGATTTGCTTATGCGTCACCCCATTTGCCAGCATCACAGCAAGCACGGATTGAATTGGCTCAACATGACTTCGTTGACTTAACCACAAACATAAACAGGTAAGTAGCACTATTACAAAGCTGATAAGACCCATAAAGTTTTGCACACGCTGCCAAGCATGTGCCATTGGGTAATTATTCAGCAGTTTACTCACAACGCGCATATCCGCACTACTCGTTTGCAGCTGTTGTAGTGTGGCAGGGGAAAATGTACTGTCATGATTGATCAGCACTTGCCTCTCTGATGGTTGTAAACTTAGATCTTGCATACTTTGCAAAGAAACAAGCGCTCGTCTATCGCTGCTATAGCCTTGAATTATTCTATCAGGTTCGTTCAACAGCAGTCCGCTCACCAATAGCTGAGTACTACCTAAAGTGACTTCATCACCAACCTCTATTTTCAATGCCCGTGCTAAATGCGGCTCTAACCAAACTTCCCCTTTTTTAGGACCCGCTGACATTAAAGTTGGCGTAAGTTGCTGATCGGTTGAGATTGTGATTTGGCCATTTAGTGGATATGTTTGCCCTACTGCTTTTAACTTAGTATGGCTGTATGTACCATTGCCGCTAAGGGTGATGTCATAACTCTCTATATAACTGTGACCAGCAGCGTTAACCTTTATCCAGTCGACCTCATTATTATGCCAGTTTCGATTTATACTGAGCTGAGTATCCGCGCCAAGCATGGTTTGCAAGTTATGATTCAAGTATTTGTCTACCCCTTGCCCTAGGACACTGGTCAGGCTTAGATACAAAAATAACAGTGCTAAGCTCAATAAAGGTATTAAATGTTTCCCTTTTCGAACTTGAAGAAAAAAGACTCTCGTTAGCAGCAGACTCGCACTAAAACTACTAAAACTAGATTGAGTCTTGCGCTCAACTCTTGGTATATAACCATCAATCATAACCTTAGCTCTCCATTCTCTAAGTGATAGATTTTGTCTAGCTTTGCCGCTAAGTTCAGGTCATGTGTCACCACAATCATGGTAGTTCCAGATTCTTTTGCGCCGTTTTGCATATGTTCGAAAACTTGTTCTGCCGTGGTTTGATCTAAGTTTCCAGTGGGCTCATCAGCAAAAATAATTTGAGGCTCACTACATAGTGCCCTGGCAATCGCGACCCGCTGCTGTTCACCACCACTTAACTTTGTGACGGGCTGTAATGCTTGGTCTTCCATTTTTACAATACGCAGTTTTTCAAGCGCCTGTTCCTCTGCACTTTTTTCGCCTCTTAGTAGAAGCGGTAGAGCAACATTTTGTAGTGCATTTAACTCTGGCAATAAATGGAAGTGCTGAAATACAAAACCAGATACGCTATTGATCTCATCAAGCTGCTCATTTTCATGTTGATAGCGAATTTGCCCATTTTGCTGATTTTCAAGCCCTGCCAGCAAAGACAGTAAGGTTGATTTACCAGACCCTGACGCACCAACTATAGCGATTTGCTCTCCCGGCTCTACAGCCATCGAGATTGCTTTTAGCAAATGTAGCTGGTTACCGTTTACCAATTGAATCGTATGATCAAGACGACTGACATCCAACTTAATACCCATGCTCACTCCTTAAATAACCTAATACTAATTTGATAAGTGCAGCTTGAGCGCACATGCGTGAAAAGAGTGTGAAGAGCGTTTTGAAGCTTGAAGTGACAATGGCGATGGCGATGGCATGTACAATGAGTTGCCATTCTAGTAACCTCAATAAGCTTGATTGTTTAAATAAGTAAATGGAGTACTGATAAAAAAGCGCCAATATTGGAATAGCGGGCAAAGTAAAACACCTAAGGGAACCCCAAAATAATCATTAAATTTCAATCTGATAGATTAAATTCAAACTTTTCCAGTTGAGTTACCTTACTACCTGCTTGAAATAGATTAGCCCATCCAAGTAGTCTCACCGTCGCAGTTTAAAAGACTGTTTTTTTGAAGTATCGCAATCCAACACATGCCCATGAAACCACTCGTCTGCTTTTGCTTGTGTTGGTTTGAAACGCCCTTGTTTTTCCTGCCTTATCTATCACGGCACCAAGTATCATCGAGAACCAGTGGACCAACGTTGCTAGCAGCAACAGTATGTTTAATCGGTTGAGTTGGGTTGTTCTGTGTAGGTTTGAACCTAAACCAAACCTAACACTTTTTTGGTCTCTAACCCTGCCTCTATTTGCATTCTCATGCCATATAGATTGAGCACTTTTTCGAGAAAGTTGTGTCTTTTTGGAAGAGAAGAAACAAGCAGCCAGGGCTCCTTATAACCGTGCTTCTTATCCCGCTTTAATAATTTATGCCCCTTGCTAACTAACACTGCATGGGTGTGATATTTTGCACTTTTGGTAAGTGCAGTCGCGCCAAGGTACTGGCTATTACGTCGATTATTTTTGAATCGTGACTGGCATGAGATAAAGCCGTCTCTATGTTCCGTTTTCAGATGCTCAGTACCACGAACTCGGCTGATATAATGCCAGCCATTGCTTCTTACGGCTTTGAGCTAAGGGACTTTAAAACCGGCGTCCGTCACAATCACGGGCCGAAAATCAGTTGGTAAGAGCAACTTGATCATTTTTAAGTAGCGTTTTGTACTTTTGGGCAAGGGTACTGAAAACTGAACGTACTTTTCTGATAAAGGGTCAGAGCGCGGCCTTCACTGACAATGCTGGCACGCAGAATACAGTGCTTGGTCTGTGTATCCGCATGGCTCCAGTCAACCAGAATGACGGGATGCTTATCAGTGACAACAAAGCGGCGCAAGCTGACATAAACTGATGTTGATACACGCAACAGAGCGTGGTTGCTGAGTAAACGGTCAATGCGTTTAATATCATGTTTTTCAGTTTTTTTGAATCCAGATTGCGACAGATAGAAGTCAATGTGCATTGCTGACAACGCAAAAGAGACTTCACAGAAGCGAATAAAGTATTAAATCTGGCTTTGTGGATTGAGTCAGCTCCTGAGGGATCCCCACTAAACTAGTAGCATGCTTGTGGGTCTGCCAT
>NZ_AUXT01000062.1 GCF_001625595.1 Pseudoalteromonas luteoviolacea NCIMB 1942 | reverse complement strand
ATTTAATGAAATTGGTATAATGACTACGAACGCAGTGAGTGCATTCTCATTATGCAAGAATAGTGCAAAGTGTTAACGACAGTGAGCGAAGCGAGTTCATTTGCTTTAAGCAAGGTGAAATGAGTAGTTTTGACAAATGATGAGGGGTTTACGATTCAATTAGAAAAGGCTCGTAACTGTGCAACTTGCTTCCTTCACCGTGGCGATGTCCTACTTTCACATGGGAAACCCCACACTATCATCGGCCGGGACTGGCCAACCACTCAGGTGAC
>NZ_AUXT01000061.1 GCF_001625595.1 Pseudoalteromonas luteoviolacea NCIMB 1942 | reverse complement strand
CGAAGAATAAGAATGGGGAGACCCGTGTTGTTCAGCAGATGTTGGATGTACTGAATGTTAAAGGCAGTGTACTAACGATGGATGCGCTGCATTGCCAAACGGAGACACTTAAAAAAATAGCGGATAAAAAAGCGCATGTCGTGGTTCAAGTAAAGAAAAATCAGCCCAATTTGTGGAATGCGGTGAACACTCAATTTCAAGCGGTGTTTGATGCTGGGAAAGAAAAGGTTGTAACAGAAGTGACTCAGCAGGCCCATGAGCGAAAAGAGCAACGTAAGGTCTACCAACTAAAACCTAAATTTAATGAAACACTCAAAGCTCGTTGGCCAAGTATCCGCAGTATTATAGCAGTAGAGCGACACCGGACAATAAAAGAAAAGACCAGTATTGATACATCTTTTTACATCAGCTCAATGTCACCTCGTCATAAATCACTGGGTCACTATATCAGGCAGCATTGGCGTATTGAAAATAGTCAGCACTATGTATTGGATGTTGTATTCAAAGAAGATAATTCACGAATAATGCTCGAAGGAGCAGTGGAAAATATGGCTCTATTTAGACGATTTGTGATGAATATTCTCAAGCAATGTGAATGCGGCGCACCTAGCCAGCGTAATAAACTCAAAAAAGCGGGTTGGAATGACGATTACAGAGCTCAAGTTTTCTTTGGTTAATGTTTATTCAAAGTATGCTCGGCCCTGCTGAGATACCACCGTCCCTTTACTGAATGATTTATTCGACCATAGTTCAACTTGGCAAACTACAAAGTATAAAATATTCTCAAAAAGCTGATATTAGAAAGCTTTAATGTCAGCATTTTGAATGCACAACGATTCAGCATAAGCACTTTAACAACGCTTTTGCTCGACAAACATGTAAAGGGATACTTATGAAAGTATATAAATTTAATAGCGCAGGGTTACTTGGCCTGGTGTTAATGTCTGTAACTCATTTTTCTTTTGCACAAGACCAGTATCAAGAATTCACTGGCACCCACCAGCCATTTAAGCAAACAAGCAACAAGGTGGTTGGTACCTATATTGCCAACTGGTCAGATCCGAGCTCCATTGATAATGTGCCAGGAGATAATTTAACCCATATTCTATACGCGTTTTTAAGGGCATGTGGGCCAGGTCAGCTCCCCAATGACGCTACGGTATGTGCAAATAAACCAGATTATGTCCTCGCAGAGGACGATACTACTGTAGATAAGCAATTTGCACCCAAGTTTTTACAGTTAAAGCAAAAATATCCTCACCTAAAAATCCTACCTTCGGTCGGTGGTTGGGGCGGCTCGGATACATTCCCCCCCATGGCAAAAGATCCACAAGCTAGGCAAGTCTTTGTTCAGTCTGTCGTCGATTATCTACGTGCACACCGTGCTTTTGATGGCATTGATATAGATTGGGAATGGCCAAATACACCAGAAGAAGGCGGTCACTATGCCGATTTAATGCAAGACTTAAGAGTGGCCTTCGATGCCTTAGAAGTGGAACTTGGCAGAAAGTATTCGATTACCAGTGCTATAGGGACTCATGCTAATAATGTTAGAAACATAGATTACGAACGTGCTGCACCCTATCTTGACTACATCTTTTTGATGACATACGACTTTTTTGGCGGCTGGTCTAAAAGTAACATTGGCCACCATACCTCTTTAGATGCGCACAGTGCAAACATCGCCTCTCATGGGGTAATGCAAGGCGTACAAAACCTACTCAATAAAAGTGTCCCTGCCAATAAACTGGTTGTGGGTGTTGCTAAGTATGCACGAGGGTTTGACGGTGTCAGTTTAAGTGCGTCAGGCACGCATATTGGCGGGCAAGCAACAGGGCTATTTCCTAAAGCGGTTCAACCATGGGATGAAGAAGGTGTGGGCACTTACACCCGCATTGTCAATGAAGTCATCGGCCAAAATGGTCAAGGGATCAATGGCTTTACTATCCGCTACGATGCAGATTGCGATTGTCACTATGCTTGGAGAGAAAGCGACGCTGCCTTCGTCGGCTTTGATCACCCTACAAGTGTGATTAAAAAAGCCCAATACGCAGTAACCAATAATTTAGGGGGGATTTTCGCCTGGGAATACGCCCAAGATAATGGCGATATTCTCAGCGCGATGAATTACGGTATCGGAAACCAATGGTTAGGAAATTCCAACCCAGGTGATGGTGTCTGCAAAGGTATTACAAATTGGCGCGCCGAAGATGTCTATCTCAGAGGCGATCAAGTACAGGTGGACAATCGCTTATACGAGGCCAAGTGGTATTCAAGTAATCAACACCCAGCACAATATTCAGGTCGCTGGCAGGTATGGAAGTTTATTAGTGCGTGCCAGTAGTATCTAATCGAAAGCCCGCTTGTGCGGGCTTTCTTTAAAGCTTTAACCGCTCATATTTGTACAAAAAGGCGAGTAGAGGGTTATTCCCACACCTCTGCTCGCCTTAAAAATTAAACCAATAAAGCTGTGCTTTACTCCACTTCACAGCCACAAACAGAGCCAGCCGATGTATTGATATTCGTCCAATTCCCATTCCACTTGAGGTAGCTTCTGGCATTTTTACATGTGCCCTTACGCTTTGCTTTGTCTGTTTGCTTTGGATCGCCACCACAAATGAGCGCTGCATATTCATTTGAAGTAATTTGGCTAATCGCATTCACATCAGCCGCTTTTCCTTGACCTGTTACAATGTCGATAAAGCTATGGCTTAGTTTTTGACTGGTGATATTATTACTCATCTTTTGCCCTGTCCCTGAATACTCATGGCATCCAAAGCAATTACTAGAAAACTTATTATTCAAATTAACATGTTGAAAGTCAGTTTCAGCGACGCTATTTGCCAATCGTAAAGAGCCTCTTTCATTGGGGACACCAATGCCACCAGAACTTGACGTCGTATCACTGACCCAAATAGCACCCACATTGAAGTAATTGTTTAGCCTCTGCATAGCAGAAGAAGCGTGTGTTGTTGATAATGCGTCATACAAATTTGCGTTCTGTGACACAATATTAGCTAGGTTTTCTCCCGCTTTATGGTCACCAGAAGCCGTTCCATATGGATAAACCACACAAATATTCGTGGGCGTTCCTGTTGCGGGCCCATTCTTTAACTCTGGTTGGTTGAATTTACACCCAAGCTCGTTATCTAAACTATCTGGTAAACCGGCTGTACAAGTTTTTTCAGCGAACAGCCATGGCATAGCCTGCTCACCTTGAGCGTCACATGTCGGAGAGTTTGCTTTGTACTCATAGGTTGCCCAAACGAATTCAGGATGATCCTCTGTTGCGACAGCAATATGCATTCCCAGCAACCCCAGTGTTTGTGGCTGACCATCAATCATTTGTTGCTGGGTAACAAAGCTTTTAGACTCTTTTTCACGCTCACTCAATACTTTCCAAGCAAACTTGAGCTCTGTTGTACCTGATGGGAAATTTATAATCCCCTTTTTGCCAAGTTCCACAGCACTGGCAGACAAGTCACACAGTGATTTATTAAATCTCACGTCGTAATACACAACATTGCCATCTTGTGCGTAAATAGAGGCACCGCCCCCCGCTTGGCCAGTAGAAATCGATGATTTTTGTAACGACGTTCTCAAACTTTTTGGGCTTTTTATATTGTCACAAGAGTTGGCAGGACTACCAAGGGTATCATCGTTAAATTCAAGCAACGGATAGTTGGCATCGACCTGAAAATTTCTCAACGCTGAATTCTCAGAGGATGGCGACATCAAGTATAAATATGCTTGTGTCGAAAACTGATAAAAGTCACAAAAGTTTGATGAGCCATCAGCTCCACTCTTTTTAACTTCCTGTGGAAACGATGGACTCGTTATCCAATTCGGGTCTACTTGGCAGTCATAAGTGTTTGCAGGCACACTCTGAACATAAGTATTTGCTGAAGCAGTAGTGTCTGATCGCGTGCTTGCCGAATTATAACAGGCTGTAAGCTGCACAATTGATAGCGCGATAACGCTTGTGAATATTAATTTTCTAGACGGTGTTTTCATTTCAATATCCCAATTTTTAGTTGCTTGGCCAACTATGAACATTCCATAATGACGTGTATCTGACGGTTTGAAGCACTTATAATGTTTGCACCGATGGTGTGAAAAAGGTATTACACGTAATTACATTAAATTACGCTTTTGATTTGATTGGTGAAACCCGAATTCAAATTCCAAGTG
>NZ_AUXT01000060.1 GCF_001625595.1 Pseudoalteromonas luteoviolacea NCIMB 1942 | reverse complement strand
AAAAACTGCCCCGATAGACTTCCTTAACTTGACATAAATGGAGTGTCCATATATGTCAACTCAAATTCACAAACTCAAATTCACATTAGCTTGTTGGTTCAGGTTATCAGATGAAAAGACAGCTTTAATTTGTTGGCAAATTTGGTTAAGGTTCATAAGCGCTCTATTTTTGATTGAGTGATTTTTAGCGTAACCATTTGATCATTAAAAGAGTTCGCCTTCAAGTTTTCTTAAGATCCAACCTATGAAGTGAGCTTATCGTCTGTAAATACTAGAGTATTTAAACGCAGACCCTTTCAGATGAGGTTCAATAACTCTATTCGGAATTAGCGTGCAATAGACCCTAGTAAATTTGGAAAAGTCATCCTGAATTCGATCTTTTTTACAAAAAACTGTTGCATTTTTAAGCACAATAACATTTAATTTACGTAGATAATGATACTTAAATCAAGGACTATACAAATGGACTTGCTAAGACCTTTGCTCTTATGCTTTGTCGTGCTTGTGTCAAAACCTATTTACGCATTTTGTAATGACCTTTTTTCTTCAGGATTAAGCCCCTGTCCCGTGCACACGGTAATTGAAACCCCTACAAACCCAAACTTATCTAAAAGTGGTGCTACTTTAGTTTTTAAATGGGTAGATCACAACTCTAACTCAGATTTATACGGAGCAGCAAGTGCGAGGTCTTTTGCAAGCTCGTCTAATATTTCTTTTACTCTTCAATTAATTATAAATGACGTAACCCAAAGTCAAACTTACCAAGCAAACACAACGCAATATACTATGGCAGGCGTTGCTGGAAAAACCCACCGTTTTAGGGTAAAGGCATGTGATGGAGGTAACAATTGCTCTGGATACTCTGAAATCAGTAATGCCATCATGCTAGCACCCGCTACGCCAAGCAATCCACCAAGCTTGAACTTGTCAGGGGCAAATACGGTTATTGACTTAACCTCTGTCAGCGGCGCAACCAGTTATAAAATCGAACAACATAATCAGGCGAATAGCGAGAAGGTTTATAAAACAACCAGCTCAACGTCGGGTAATGTAATGTCTCACGCTGCAGGCAAAAGTTATGCTTACCATTATGCAGCTTGTAATGCTGGAGGGTGCTCAGAGTATTCACCAGCAGCGCAAATAGTCACTTATCCCGCTACACCCATTAGTCCGCCAAGCGTGAGTGCATCAGGGGCAAATACGATTATAAACTTCGCCTCAGTCAGCAGTGCAACTAACTATAAAGTTGAACAACATAATCAGACTGATAATACGCGGGTATACAAAACTTCCAGCTCAACGTCAGGAAATACGATGTCCCACATTGCAGGTAAAAGTTATGCGTACCGTTACGCAGCCTGCAATGCAGGAGGGTGTTCTGGGTATTCGCCGTCCAAAAGCATTGTCACTAAAAAAGTGGTATTTGTTCATACTGACTTGCTCGGCAGCCCTGTGGCTGAGAGTCAGTAAAAACGCTTTTCTAAATATAACAAAGCCTCCAATAATCAGAAAATTTTTTGAAAGGTTTAAATGATGATCTTATTAAAACGAACGTTATTTGTAC
>NZ_AUXT01000059.1 GCF_001625595.1 Pseudoalteromonas luteoviolacea NCIMB 1942 | reverse complement strand
GCTTCGTTAACCGCTCTATACGTCTTTGCTCTCGGACAGTGATTTCATACTCCAGTAATAAGCTTAATCGCTCTTCGAAGCTTTGCTCCATGTAGAGGTTTGGTTGCTCAATTTGTTGTAATAAAGCCGTTTTTACACCGCTCAGTTTTAAGGTGGTTAATTGGTTTGTTAATGTATTCATGAGAAGTCCTTAGTGGTAATAATCTTGACCACGGATATTTGGGTGCTCGATATCGTTTAATAAATCGATTTGCGCATTCGGGAGCGGTTGTTGCTCTAGGCCTTTACTGAGCATATTGCTAATCGCTTTTAAGTGAGTCACACCGTTATGCAACGCGCGTTTACACGCAAGCTCTAATCTGGCGGGCGAGTATTGTTTGGCTAGGTTCAGAAGCCCTAAACAGCGTCGATAACTTTGCTCTGGGTGTTTACGCTCATTGAGATACCGTTTAACTAAGGTTTCTGTCTCTTTGCCGATTTGTGCTGCCCAACGTTCAAGTCGCTCTGGCGACCATTGCTGGTGTTTTCGGTGCGCAATAGGCATATGTTGTTCATTGGTCGTGTGACTCCCCTCGGCAGAAGACCTTGGGTGTAAGGCTACGAGTTTACCGTGATGGTAAATCTTCACTTGTTGACTACAGATATGCACTTCTAGCTTTTGTTTTACCAGTGTGTAAGGCACCGAGTAATAATGCTTTTCTACCTCTACATGGTAATCAATGTGTACGTG
>NZ_AUXT01000058.1 GCF_001625595.1 Pseudoalteromonas luteoviolacea NCIMB 1942 | reverse complement strand
CACACCCTAAATTGAAAACACCCAATCGGTTTTAATACCGTGCCTTTGTCGGGTTTTATGTAGGCAGGCTAGGCCTTTTTTCATTTACTTTTAGCAACTAAAGGTTAGGAGGTTGTTAGGTGCTCACAACACCCACCCGGGTTATGTGACCCTTGTCATCTTCGAGCTTCCCAACAACCAAACTGAATTACTTTATGCATTTTGCTTTACCGTATTGTTAGACATTGGTCGGTAGAATTCATTCTTTTGAAGTAATATCCACATCAACCTTGCTAGGCGGTGTGCAGTTGCAACAACGGCCTTATTGACACCTCTGCGCTGCTTTAAAGCCGTTATCCAGCGATTTAAATCGTCATCTTTTTTATGAGCGTGGTTCACAACAGTACGAGCGCCATGAATAAGTTGCTTTCTGAGATAGCAATCACCACGTTTAGTAATGCCGCTTAGACGGTTTGTCTCACCTGAAGCATATTGTTTGGGCGTAATGCCGAGCCATACACTAAAGTCTTTAGCACTTTTAAACGCTTGGCCTTTGTCGATACTGGCACTGAAAGCAGAAGCGATAATAGGCCCAACCCCTAGTATCGATTGCATAATCTCTGCGCTACTATTTTGAGCATTGGACTGTCTAAACAGGGAGTCTAGTAATCTAATCCTTTTGTCATAACCTTCCAATTCTTCGTGCACCTCTAGTAGCATAAGTCTAATAACTGGTTGAATGATTTCGGATAATAGCTCATGAATAGTTCGTTTAAATATCGAGTATGCTTTTGGAATGTGGATACCAAACTCCAGCAATAGGCTCCTAGTTTGATTAATACATGCGGTGCGGGAAGTTAATACTCTTTCTCGCATCCGGTGTAGTATCAGGACAGCTTGTTGCTGCTCAGTTTTAACTGGGACGAATCGTATGTTGGGCCTTCTACTTGCCTCGTATATTGCCATGCAGTCGTTTTTATCATTTTTATTACCACGGACAAATGGAGTTACATGTTGCGCTGGAATTAG
>NZ_AUXT01000057.1 GCF_001625595.1 Pseudoalteromonas luteoviolacea NCIMB 1942 | reverse complement strand
GCTACCAAGACATCGTAGAGCAAGTATCAAAGGCATGGAATAAGTTTATTTCAAACCCAGATAGAGTAAAAAAAATGTGTTCGAGAGAATGGATTGAAGTGACTTAATATTTAATGAAATTGGTATGACTCATTTTGGGCAAGAATTCATGTTCGTATGTATTCTTTATTACTTTCGCTCTTTTACCTAGCTTAACCTCTATATTTGCAATCATCGTTTCTGAGATAGCTTCAGTCTTCACTAAAGCATCCCTGAGTGGTATAAGCGCTTCATTAAACTCCTTTCTTCTATCGGTTAGAATTCTAAATTGGTACCCAACATATCCACCCAAGAATAAAGTGCCCAGAGGAAAAAACACCACATCAATAAAATCAGCCACTTGTACATTCCTTTAAAATAAAATTTAAACAATCATACCTCAATTTCCGTAAACGGTAGGTCAGGAGCTGGACCAATAATTCTGCCATTTTCTATATATACACTTCCGCTTTGTACACTATCACCCAGCACAACACTTTCACTTCCATCATTAAACTTAACTAACGTTGTGCCATTCGCATTCACACTAACGACTTTAACAATGGTCTTATGTGATTTGGTCAGCACGCCAGTAAGACGCTGTAACGTATTAGACATTAGATATCACCTAAATATCCTGATTTACAGTAATTGCACCTTGAGCATTAACTGACGCACTAATAGCGACGCTTTCACATGTCGCTTTGTAAAGTTAGTCTGCGCATCGAATACCCACGAGCATATCTGGTTTAAAGGGTGGCAGTGTTGGAAGTTGCTTTGTTTTAATTTAGTTTACTTGCATCTATTGTCTACAAGTAATTTTTGCAATATCAGTCTTGAGAAGGCGACGTAAGAGGTTAGTTTGCCACTCATCAAAATTGCCTTTGACATTTTGAATATCGGATTGAGATTTGGATATCTACTTTTACTCCTAAAACTCAGAAGAGCACCGACTCCAATACTGGAATAAAATCTGCTTAATCAAAGCTATTACTCGGTTAAAAATACATTTTTGGCGAAAGAGAAAAGAACTGTTTTAAACCGCAATATGTTGATACTTAGATATTAATTTTAGTTTTTATATTGGTTTTAAAGTTGGTCCTACTTTTGCATTAACCGGTATATAGTCAAATTTTTGGAGTTGGTTATGGCGATTAGTTTTGATAAGGCGCTTGGAGTTCATCAGCACACCATGTTGATCCGTTCTCAGCGTGCAGAGATTTTGGCAAGTAATATTGCTAATGCAGATACACCTGGCTACAAAGCTAAAGATATCGATTTTGGTCGAGCACTCAATGCGGCAAAGTCGGCACAACAACGCGGCAATCAAATGACCCGTACCGACGAAAAACACATTAGTGGTGGAACTAGATTGACTAACAGTGAAGAACTATTTCGTAATCCAAATCAAACAGATACAGGTGATGGTAACTCGGTTGATATACAAGTGGAACGAAACTTGTATGTACAGAATGCATTAGAGTACCAAGCTAGTTTGAACTTTTTGGGTGGCAAATTTAAAAGCTTGAAGAAAGCGCTTGGTGGTGGTCAAGGAGCCTAATTATGAGTTTATATAACGTTTTTGATATCGCAGGCTCTGGTATGAGTGCTCAAAATATTCGCTTGAATACCACTGCCAGTAATATATCCAATGCAAACAGCGTAAGTTCGAGTCAGGACGAAGTGTACAGAGCAAGGCATCCGGTGTTTGCGGCTGAGCTGAATAAAGCGACAGCGGCTAACCCGAGTACACTAAGCTCTTCGGTTGGGGTGAAGGTATTAGGCATCGTAGAAAGCGATAAACCTTTGCAGGTTGAGTATAACCCTAATCACCCAAGTGCTGACAAAGACGGGTACATCTATAAACCGAATGTGAATGTCGTCGAGGAAATGACAAATATGATCTCCGCATCACGTTCGTACCAAACGAATGTTCAAGTAGCAGACGCAGCAAAGCAGATGTTAAGTAAAACTCTGTTGCTTGGTCAGCGCTAATTGGGAGTATAGCTGATGAGTAATGATGTCAATTCCGCAACTACGTCCTTTGTCGACTCGTTGCGTTGGCAAGATAAGCAAGTGCCAACTGAGAAAAATGATGAGTTAAAGCAGGAAGACTTTTTTGCATTACTTACTCAACAGTTGTCTTTTCAAGACCCGAGTAAGCCTGCTGATAATGATCAGATGATATCCCAAATGACAAATTTCACCATGGCCGAGGGTATATCAAATTTGAATACCAAGTTTGAGTCGTTGGCTGCATCTATGACATCGAATTCAGCATTACAAGCTTCAACGCTCATAGGTAAAAAGGCGTTGCTTGAGTCCGATACGATAGAGCATGGCCCTGGTATGGAAGCCCGTGGTTCTATCATTGTGGCTGAGCCGGTCGAAAACCTTACGTTGAGTATCATAAATGATAAAAATGAGCTGGTAAGGAAAATTGAACTGGGTGAACAAAGCACAGGCGCTAAGCGCTTTGAGTGGGATGGTCTAAATGATGATAAAGAGCCACTTCCTCCGGGTGAATACACAATTAAAGCTGAGGGGCAGACCAACGGTAAGTTTGAAGCTTTGCCTACAGCAACATTTAGAAATATTGACAGTGTTAATGTGAATGGCTCTCAAGGCATTGTAATTAACACAAAAGCTGGTGCAGTTAGACTGTCTGACGTTGCAGAGATAGCTTAATCAAAAGATTTAACCTTCATTTATAGAGGTAAGAGAGTATGAGTTTTAATATTGCTTTAACGGGACTAGCTGCTGCCCAAAAAGATTTGGATACAACAGCGAACAACATTGCGAATGTTAATACAACAGGTTTTAAAGAATCGCGTGCTGAATTCGCTTCTGTTTATGCATCTTCTGTATTCAGCGCTGGTGCTACAAAAAATGGTGATGGTGTATCCACGACAATGGTTGCACAACAATTCCACCAAGGTTCTTTAAACTTTACCCAAAACTCACTTGATTTAGCAATTACTGGTGAAGGTTACTTTGCTACAAGTGAAGAGCTAGGTGGCCAAGATTATACGTTTACACGTGCTGGTGCATTCAAACTGAACAAAGATAACTTTATTGTTGATGCACGAGGTAACTTCTTACAAGGTTTCCCTGTTGACCCAAGTTCAGGTGATACAACTTCTGTGAGTTTAAGTACATCTTCGGCTTTGCAGATCCCAGATGCTTCAGGTTCTCCACGAGCGACAACGAATGTATATTCATCGTTTAACTTGGACTCTCGAGCAACGGCACCAACACTGCCTTTTAACCCTACTGAGAGTGCAACCTACAATAGCTCGACATCAACTACGATCTATGACTCTTTAGGTCAACCACATACTTTACAGTTCTTCTTTAGAAAAGAAGATCCAACTACAAACCCCAATGAGTGGCAGGTTTATGCAACGCTAAATGGTCAGCAATTTGGCGCAAATGGTCAGGCAGTTACCCCACCGGGTGCACCAATCACTGAGTTTGAATTCAACGCGCAAGGTTTCCCTGTTAGCACAGGTGGTACAGCCAATACTGGTACTACATTCAATCCGCTTTCAATCCCTGCAGGTGCAAACGCTGGTCTTTCTACACTATTAACGAATGGTGCGACCTTCCCCGGGGCGGTACAAATGAACTGGCGCGATGAAGCAAATACCAGCACCAAATTGCCAACTCAGTTTGCAAGCCGTTTTGAAGTTAAAGCATTAGACCAAGATGGCGCGACAACTGGTCGACTAGCTGGGATTGACATCGGCTCTGACGGTAAAATTGTGGCTTCATACAGTAATGGTGATTCAACTTTTTTAGGGCAAGTTGCCATGGTCCGATTTTCTAACTCACAAGGCCTTACAGAAGTAGGTAACACAGGTTGGAAGAAGAGTCTGACCTCGGGTGAACCGATAGCTGGTGAGCCAGCTTCAGGGACACTCGGTACTATTAATTCGTCTGCGTTGGAGCAGTCCAATGTAAACCTAACTAATGAGTTGGTTGATTTGATAAGTGCTCAGAGAAACTTCCAGGCTAACTCGAGGGCCTTAGAAGTTAATTCGACACTACAACAAAATATTCTACAGATTCGATAACCTTAACCTTCCAATAAAAAGCCGCTTTAGCGGCTTTTTTATTTTTGACACTCATACTGGCATTACTATTGCATTAACCCATGTAGGTTGAACAGTTTTAGGTCGTTCTCATGGATAAAATGCTTTATATCGCTGCGTCTGGCGCTAAACAGAGTTTGCGTGGTGTTGCTTTAAAAGCCAACAACTTAGCTAACGCTAATACAACAGGTTTTAAGGCTGACTTTGCGCAAGCGAGATCGATGCAGGCTTTTGGTGAAGGTTTACCGACACGGGTATTTGCCATGCAAGAGCGCCCAGGAACCAATATGTTGAGCGGTGCAGTCACTGAAACAGGGCGAGATCTTGACATTGCAGTCGATGAAAAGTCGTGGATCAGTGTAATGGATGCCAGTGGAGAAGAAGCGTACACGAAAGTCGGTACATTGAATATCACCAGCGATGGTGCGCTAGTCACTAGCCATGGCCGCCAATTAATTGGCGAGGGTGGTCCGATTATATTGCCACTGCCAATCGAGAAAGTCGTCTTTAGTGACGATGGTTCGATTCAGGTTCGTCCTCAAGGAGCACCAGCGAACTTCTTAGAAACGGTAGATAGACTTAAGATCATTTCTGCAGACAACAGTAAGCTGGAAAAAGGCAATGATGGTTTGTTTAGACCGAAAGAAGATCAGCTCGAAGATGGGCATTGTGGTTTTTGCGAGATCTCTCCAACCGCTAGGGTAATGAGTGGTTACCTTGAAATGTCCAATGTAAACCCTGTTCATGAGATGGTTGATTTAATTAATCATCAAAGACAATTTGAAATGCAAATCAAGCTAATGAAGTCAGCAGAAGAAATTGATGAGCGACACACTTCGCTCCTGCGCATAGTTTAAGAGAGTGAGGTATAGATTATGAATCCTGCATTGTGGATAAGTAAAACGGGTTTAGATGCCCAGCAAACAGATATATCGGTTATTTCGAATAACTTGGCTAACGCCAGTACAGTTGGTTACAAGAAAAGCCGCGCAATCTTTGAAGATTTGCTTTACCAAAATATTAATCAACCTGGTGGGCGTTCGTCACAAGACACTGAATTACCATCTGGTTTAATGCTTGGTGCAGGTTCTAAAGTGGTTGCGAACCAAAAGAACTTTTCTCAAGGCAACATGATAAGTACTGAAAACTCTTTGGATTGGATGATCCAAGGTCCTGGCTTTTTTGAAATACAAATGCCAGACGGTACTATCGCCTATTCACGAAATGGACAATTCACAACTGATGAAACAGGACGAGTCGTCACATCGGGGGCTGGTTTTCCTGTACAGCCTGAAATGACTGTGCCAGATAATGCGAACTCAATTACGATTTCTCAAGATGGTGAGGTGTCGGTAAGTATTAACGGGCAGGCAGAAAACACGGTTATTGGTCAGCTTGTTATTAGTGACTTTATCAACCCATCAGGCTTGGAACCAATCGGGCAAAACTTATATACAGAAACCGCTGTGAGTGGTGCGCCTGTTCAGGGTAACCCAGGAGTTGAAGGACTTGGTTCTATCGTTCAGGGAGCGCTTGAAACCTCGAATGTAAATGTTACTGAAGAATTGGTGAACCTGATTGAGACACAGCGAGTTTATGAAATGAACTCAAAGGTTATTAAATCAGTTGATGAAATGCTTAGTTACATTAATCAGCAACTATAGAGGGTAGGGCAGATCATGCGTAAGAGTATATTGATAGTCGCCATAGGACTCGGATTAACTGGCTGTATGTCGACAGAGAACAGTAATGTAGTAAGAGATGACCCTTATTACGCACCTATGTATCCTGAGATGGAGCCAGAGTCTGTGGTAGCAACAGGGTCTTTGTTTAACTCGTACTCAAATGATCTTTACTCAGACAAAAAAGCGGTGCGTGTCGGTGACATTATTACCGTAGTGTTGAGAGAGTCTACCCAAGCATCAAAAGCTGCGAATTCTAAGCTGGACAAAGACAGTGAAGTAAAAGTTGACCCCTTCCTTGGATTGGGGAATGTACCAGTTAGAATTGGCGGTGATGCAATTCAACTTAGTGCCGGTGGTGACTCGTCATTTCAAGGCGATGCACAAGCGAATCAATCGAATAGCCTATTTGGCAACATCTCAGTTAATGTAATGCGAGTATTACCAAATGGAAATTTAGTGATACGCGGTGAAAAATGGTTAACGCTTAATACTGGTGAAGAATTTATACGACTGGAAGGTTTGGTAAGGCCACAAGATGTGTCGTATGAAAACGAAGTTGAATCAAACCGGATTGCAAACGCACGTATCCAATACTCGGGTAAAGGGCAAACGCAAGAAGTGCAAAGTGCAGGTTGGTTGACTAAATTCTTTATGAGCACTTTGATGCCGTTTTAAGGAAGTACATTATGAACATACTACGTAGTCTATTAATGCTTACTTCAGTGCTTATGTCACTTGGTGTTAACGCTGAAAGAGTTAAAGATGTTAGCGTGGTTGAAGGCGTAAGAAGCAACCAGTTGATTGGATATGGCTTAGTTGTAGGTTTGCCGGGAACGGGTGAACAGAGTCGATTTACTGAACAAAGCTTTAAAGCGATGTTGAACGGTTTTGGCATTACCTTACCGGGAAATTTGAAACCTAAAATTAAAAATGTGGCTGCTGTTGCAGTTCATGCTGACTTACCGCCATTCGTGAAACCCGGCCAAAGTATTGACGTAACCGTATCATCTATAGGTAGCGCGGGTAGTTTAAGAGGCGGTACGTTACTGCAAACCTTTTTGAAAGGGGTTGACGGTAATGTATACGCAATAGCACAAGGCAGTATGATTGTTGGTGGCCTAGGCGCAGAAGGGTTAGACGGCAGCCGAGTTGTCATCAATACGCCTACCGTAGGAAGAATACCAAATGGTGGCATGGTAGAGAGAGCGGTTAAAAGCCCCTTCACACAAGGCGACCATATTACTTTTAATCTTAACCGACCAGATTTTACGACGGCAAAGCGCCTTGCTGATACGATTAACGAATTGGTTGGACCTAATAGCGCGAGTGCGCTTGATGGCGCTTCTGTACGAGTGATTGCCCCTAGAGATCCATCGCAGCGAGTTGCTTATTTGTCTACGTTAGAAAATTTAGAGTTTAAACCGGCGGATACTTCGGCAAAAATCATTGTCAACTCTAGAACTGGCACAATCGTAATTGGTAAGGATGTAAAACTACAGCCAGCAGCGATTACGCACGGTGGACTTACGGTGACTATTGCAGAGCAGACAAACGTGTCTCAGCCTCAACCCTTAACGCAAGGTGACACAGTGGTAACCCGCCAAAGTATTGTAGATGTGGATCGAGATGACTCTCGTGCATTTGTTTTCGACCCAGGTAGTAGCTTAGATGACTTGGTTAGAGCAATTAATGCGGTCGGCGCCGCTCCGGGCGATCTCATGGCAATACTTGAAGCGTTAAAAGAAGCTGGCGCGATACATGGTCAATTAGTCGTCATTTAGTTCTTAATTTAATCAGTTAGTTAGCCCCATATTTATGGGGCTTTTTTTTGGCTTGATATTTGCATTGTAGTAATCATCATTATTAACGACGTGTTTTTGAACAATGAATACTGATCCGACACACAATCAAAGCTTTTTTGATCTAAGTAACCTGAACTCATTGAGACAGGACGCGCTTAAAAGTGCTGGTGATGGCGATGCGTCTAAGCAAGCACTTAAAAAAGCAGCGCAGCATTTTGAATCAATTTTTACACAAATGCTGTTGACGAGTATGCGCAAAGCGAATGAAGCGTTCGAAGACCAAGACAGTCCATTTAACTCTAGCAGCGTTAAGTTTTACAGAGAAATGCATGACCAACAAATGTCACTGGAACTATCTAACAACGGCAGTTTGGGACTGGCTGACTTGATTGTGCAACAGTTATCGCCAACAAAAAATGGTTATATGCCTGCTTCAGTGGTTCGCACAGGTGCTGACATTCAAAGTGACAAAATTGCCAGCGGTGTAAATACAGCAAAAAGTGCTGAACCTAAGCCAGGCATCGAACATGCAGATGTTGCTCAAAAACCTAAAGCTGTTCATGAGCAGAGCACAGATCCCAAGTCGTTTGAAGGTCCTGAAGAGTTTATTAGTACGCTTTGGGATTACGCAAAATCCGCCGCACAAAAAATTGGTTTGAATCCCGCTGTAATGGTGGCTCAAGCTGCTTTGGAAACAGGGTGGGGAAAGCATGTAATCGCGAAGCCTGATGGCAATAGCAGCTTTAACTTATTCAATATAAAGGCGGATAGCCGCTGGAAAGGAGACAGTGCCAGTAAAATGACACTCGAATTTGAACAAGGCTTGCCAGTGAAAAAGCAAGCTAACTTTAGGGCTTATGAGTCTATCAAACAAAGCTTTAATGATTATGTAGACTTTTTACAGTCTAACCCTCGTTACGGTGATGCACTTAAGAAAGCAGCTAGTCCAAGTGACTATCTAGAAGCATTGCAGCAGGCAGGTTATGCGACCGATCCAAATTACGCGAACAAAATAAAAAATGTAATGGGCGGTGAGCAATTTAAATCTGTGCTAACTTCGCTTGTACGTCAGGGAGTAAATTAATATGTCTTTTAACTTAATGAACATTGGTACGTCTGGCGTGCGTTCTAGTAGTGAGTTGCTACAAACTACGAGTAAAAACATCGCTAACCTCAATACGGTTGGCTATGTGAGAGAGCGAACCGAGCACGCTACGTTGATTGGTAATCAAGTTGGCCGCGGTGAAACGGTGAGAATGCTCAATGAGTTCGCACAAAAGCAGCTGTTCAGAGATGTTTCTAGCCAATCTTACTATAAGCAGTTTGTAACAGAATCAACTCGAGTCGACACCTTATTTGGTGAAGAGTCTAATAACTTAAATACAAGTATCAACTCGATGTTTAACAACTTGCAAGAGGCCATGAACTTGCCCTCTTCAACGGTCACTCGATCTTTGTTTTTAACGGATGCACAAAATTTGATTGACCAAATGGATCGACTGTCGGGGATCGTATTTGACCAAAACAACATTGTGAATGAGCAGTTGTCTATTTACTCGCAAGAGGCAAATAACCTTATTCAAAAGATAAGTGACTTAAATGGTAAGGTGGGGGCATTAAATGCTAACCCAGATAACGACAATGCCAATTCGGTTTTGAATGAGCGCGACCAAGCCATTAAAGACTTGGCGGAGCTTGTCGACATTGAGACACTTAATGGCTCCAATGGTGAGAAGCTTGTATTCTTAGGTAGTGGTCAAGCAGTCGTAATGGAAAACGGTGCGTTTAACCTTTTTTCTTTGGATGGTGACCCAGATCCAAATAAAAAAGAACTGACACTTGATGTGACAGACGGCAATGCCGTGGCGCTTCAAGTCGACCAAACTAAGTTGCAAGGGCAAATCGGTGGATTGCTTGCCTTTAGAGATGAAATCTTAATACCTGCACAGAATCAGCTTGGCCAAATCGGTTTGGCGTTAGCTGACGCATTTAACCAACAAAATAAGCTGGGTATGGATCTCGACGGCAACTTAGGTGGTAATATTTTTGAAATCCCAACTGCTGCAGGTTTGCCCCACAGAAGTAACACAGGCGCCGCGCAACTTGCTGCAACATTAGAGGCAGGCAAGGGTAAAGAAATCCCTGCAAATGACTTTCGTGTAACATACAACGCGGGCAATCTGACCATCGCAGCAATAGACAGCCAAGGGAATACGGTTGGCAATACGACGACCGTTCCATATGCTGCTACTATTAACTCGACTACGGTTCCAGCAGGCACCGATTTATTTGGTCTACAGCTTAACTTTACAACCACTCCTGCAAACGGCGATGTTTTTGATGTCAAGTTAAATGCAGCAGCAGCAGGCACAATGACGCTTGCCACTGACCGTGCTGAAAGTTTGGCACTGGCATCACCCATTCGGACGGAATCTGGTACCAGTAATGTGAGTAACGCGACTATTTCTGTTGGTAGTGTAACCAATACCACGCCAGCGACCAGTAACTTTACAGCAGCGCCACCTAGTTTGACTAATGGCACGATTACTCTGCAAAAAACAGGCACAACCAATCAATATACGTTGACTGATGGCAGTGGTACAACGACATTTACAGCGACCCTTCCGCTGGAAAATATTCTAGCGCAAGCGGGTGGTGCGTTTGCCAACTATGGATTTGATTTTAATATCGATGGTGATCCATCTACTGGCGATACTTATACGATCGAATTTAATACAGGTGGCTTTGATGATAACCGTAACGGTTTGGCACTAAGCCAATTACAGTCAGGGCAACTTGTAAGACAAAATGTTGTTACCACAGCTGTAGCTGATAACTTAAAGACCTTTAATGAGGCCTATGCAGGTCTTGTGACCGAAATAGGCGTAGTAGCCAACCAGGCAAAAACGAATGGTGCAGCATACGATGCACTTGCTGCACAATCAGAAGCTTGGTTTGAGTCTGTGTCTGGGGTTAACTTGGACGAAGAGGCCGCGAATTTGCTCCGTTTTCAACAATCATACTCAGCGTCAGCACAAATTTTGAGTGCTGCTAGAACTGTGTTTGATACTCTACTTAGTGCTGCGAGGTAATTATGCGTTTATCTCACAATATGATTTTTAAAAATAATCTGAATTCTATTTTAAAGAGCCAACAAGAAGTGAATAAGTCGATGCAGCAGGTAAATACGCAAAAGCGCGTACTTACAGCATCTGATGATCCTTCCGCCATGGCAAGATCTTTATTGTACTCGGATAAAATTCAGACGAATGAACAATACACCAAGAATCTAACTATGCTAAAAAGCCGGCTAGATACACAAGAGGGTGTGTTAGATAACATCAAAGACTCTTTGACACGTTCAATTGAATTAACTGTAAATGCAGGTAATGGTTCTTTGACGGCACCAGATAAAGCTGCTTTGTCAGAAGAACTAGAGTCAATTCAAACCGCAGTTTTAGAGTTGATGAATTCAAAAACTGAGGATGGTCGTTATATCTTTTCTGGCTATCAAGATAATACTAAAACCTATGACTATGACAGTACCAACAAAAGGTATACTTATGCTGGTGACCAAGGTCAGCATAAGATAAAGGTCGCTGAAGGCGTTGAAATTAAGTCTAGTGACAATGGCTATGATGTATTTGAAAGCGTTGAACAACGGCTCAATGTTGCTTCAAACACCGCAACGGTGGGGGCTGGTGGTATAACAAGTGCAGATGTGTACGTAAAAGAGCAAGGCCCATTTGATATATTCCACAAAGCAAACTATAACCCTGATCCGACAGCGCCAGCAAATGCGAACCAATACCAGCTTCAATTAAATGGTGCGACTGCTCCGGCTTCCTATCAATTGGTGCAAGTGGCGACGGGCACAGTGATGGGATCTGGGAGTTACACGGAAAACAACATTACTGTAGCTGGCATGGAGTTTAGCTTTTCAGGGTCGGCGGCTCCGACCGATACAATTACGTTTGATCTTGCAGCGCCGAAAAAAGACAATGTACTGAATACGCTAGAAAACTTGATTAATGCTGTGCAAGATCCAAATTTGTCTGATAAGGACTATCGCCAGCAACTAGCAGATGCGATGACCGGGTTAGAAAACGCGAAAAATAGAGTCTCTCAGATCCAATCGGGGCTTGGCGGGCGAATGAATACTGCAACGCGGATCATAGAGGCTAATACGGATCTAGATATCAACAATAAGATAGCTCGTGCAGACCTTATTGAATTAGATATGGCAGAAGCTATAACAGAGCTGACTAAGCACGAGACCCAACTGCAAGCATCTCAGGCAACCTATGGCCGCCTCTCCAATCTATCTTTATTAGACTTCATCAGATAATAAAATTGTAGCCGCTTATTATTAGCGGCTATTTATTGCCAAACACGTCAAATCTTACATTTTTTGTATTTCTTCTTTGAATTTACAGGTAAAAGTTACCCGTCATTTATTTTGTAACCTTGTGCAAAGCCAGAATTTTTTTATTGCCAATCAAACTGATTAATAATTAAAAACTTATACTATTCAGTTAGTTGTAATTTTTTTTAAAAAAAATCTAAAGGAAATAAATTGCCGTCCGATAACTTAATTAACCAAGCCGGACAGTTTAAAAAACTCAAAGGCGAAAGAGTTACAAGTTTGAGAGTAAGTACTCAGTTTACAGTGGGAGAATTACCATGGCACTTTATGTAAATACTAACGTAAGTTCATTGAATGCTCAAAGACAGTTAAACAATTCAGGCAATGCGTTAGACGTTTCGTTCAAGCGTCTATCATCAGGCTTCCGTATCAACAGCGCAGCAGACGATGCGGCAGGTCTACAAATTTCAGACCGTCTAACTTCACAGATCAACGGTCTAAACCAAGGTAACCGTAACGCGAATGACGGTATCTCTTTAGCGCAAACCGCTGAAGGGGCGATGGACGAAGTCACGTCGATGTTCCAACGTATGCGTACTTTGTCACAACAGGCAGCTAACGGTTCAAATACTGACGAAGACCGTCTTGCAATCCAAGAAGAGATTCGTTCACTTTCTTCAGAAGTTAACCGTGTTGCAGCAGATACAACGTTTGGTGGTCAAAACCTTCTTGATGGTTCATATTCAGCGAACTTCCAAGTAGGTGCTGATGCAGTACAAACAATCAGCTTCAGTATGCAAACTGTTGGCGGTACTACAAACAGCTTGGTGGCAAACAGCGGTTTCACTATGTCAGGTATTGCCGGTGTGGCAAGTGGTGTAACAGGTGCGTCACTTTCAGCGACAACAGGAACTATCAGTACGACAGTTGGTGCGTCAGCAGATAACACAGCATTCTCTGATGTATTCACAGCAGGTGGTATCTCGGTTTCTTCACAGGCAAATGCTCAAGCAGTATTAGCAGGTGTAGATGCACTGATAGCGGTAGTTGACAAAAAACGTGCGGAACTAGGTGCGGTTCAAAACCGATTCCAATCAACAATCCGTAACCAATCGAACATTGCTGAGAACCTATCGTCTGCGAAATCTCGTATCAAAGATACTGACTTCGCTCAGGAAACTGCATCACTAACTAAAATGCAGATCCTGCAACAGGCTAGCCAAACAATTCTAAGTCAGGCTAACCAACGTCCGCAGGCAGCATTGAGTCTACTTGGATAATAACTAGGTAGATAAGATAAAGCGTAGGAAGAAATGGTGTCTGTGCTTGATGGGGTATTAACACAGACACCGGAATTGGATGATAAAGCGGAGGAGCTTAAAATCCAAAACAGTTCATGTATTCAATGAACACATTAATGTTAGCACTTTCCGTGCCAATATTTAGAATAAAATATTGACACTCACTCTCAAACTTTAAAAAATGGAGGCAGTAGCCTCCTTTTTTATACCCAAATAAATTGACAATCAAATAAAATCAACTGTTTATGTGTTTTTATCGCATGTTGTCAAAAATAAATTTATTTTTTGGCATGCAGATTGCTTTTATCTATCCAAACTTTGAAAAGTTGTGCAAGTGGCAGTTTATTGCCCCATCGTAAAAAAGTAATTTTCGATATGGATTGCCTCCTTGTACTCAATAGCCGCTCTTATAAGAGCGTTTGAATAGAGAGAGTGAATCATGGCTTTATTTGTAAATACCAATGTCAGCTCGCTGAATGCACAAAGACAGTTGCAGAAGTCGGGCGTTGAACTAGATACTTCTTTTAAAAGATTATCTTCAGGTCTTCGTATCAATAGTGCTGCAGACGATGCAGCAGGTCTGCAAATCTCAGACCGTTTGCAATCACAGATACTTGGTTTGAACCAAGGTAACCGAAATGCTAATGATGGTATTTCACTGGCGCAAACCGCAGAAGGTGCGATGGACGAAATTACATCAATGTTCCAACGTATTCGTACCCTGTCACAACAAGCTGCGAATGGTTCAAACACCGATGAAGACCGTTTAGCTATTCAAGAAGAAATCCGTCAATTGGCGGCAGAAGTTAACCGTGTTGCATCAGATACCACTTTCGGTGGTCAAAACTTGCTAGATGGTTCGTATGCTGCAAACTTCCAAGTGGGCGCAGACGCGGTACAAACAATTGGCTTTAGTATGCAGTATGTTGGCGCTACGGCAAACAGCTTAGCGACAAATGGCGGCTTTACACTGTCTGGCGTTGCTGGCGTAGCCAGTGGTGTGTCAGGTGCTTCATTAAGTGCCACAACAGGTACAATCAGTACCAGTGTTGGTACCTCAGCTGATAATACCGCGTTTTCTGATGTGTATACGGCCAGTGGGATCAGCGTGTCATCGCAGGCAAATGCACAGGCAGTACTTGCTGGTATGGATGCGTTAATTGCGGTTGTTGATAAAAAACGTTCAGAGTTAGGTGCGGTACAAAACCGTTTCCAATCTACAATTCGTAACCAAGCAAACATTTCTGAAAACCTCGCAGCTGCAAAATCACGTATTCGTGATGCTGACTTTGCGATGGAAACAGCTAAACTAACTAAAAACCAGATATTGCAACAGGCAAGTCAGACTATATTAGGTCAAGCGAATCAAAGACCTCAAGCAGCATTGAGTCTGTTACAAGGGTAAAAATTAAAAATTAATTAAAAAATTTGCAAATAAGGCTAAAGCTTTCGCTTTACATGTCGATACCAGACTTAGAGAACTAGAAATGTAGGACTCTAATCTTATCGAAATAGCAGGGTAGGGGTATCCCGCTACTTCGATTGATATTGATAAAGCGGAGGCTATTATGGCTTTATATGTAAACACCAACGTGAGTTCTTTGAACGCACAAAGGCAGTTGAATAATTCTGCCAGCTCTTTGGACACGTCTTTCCAAAGACTATCATCGGGTTTTCGTATTAACAGTGCGAAAGACGATGCAGCGGGTTTGCAGGTATCGAACCGTTTAACAGGTCAGATTAATGGCTTGAATCAGGGTATTCGAAACGCAAACGATGGTATTTCACTAGCGCAAACAGCTGAAGGTGCGTTAGATGAAACCACGCAAATGTTCCAACGTATGAGAACTTTGGCGCAACAAGCATCAAATGGTTCAAATACAGATGAAGATAGATTAGCAATCCAAGAAGAGATCCGTTCACTTTCTTCGGAAGTAAACAGGGTTGCAGCAGATACCACGTTTGGTGGTCAAAACTTACTTGATGGTACTTATGACGCGAACTTTCAGGTAGGTGCAGATGCTGTACAGACAATCTCTTTCAGTATGCAAAATGTTGGTGGTACTGCAAACTCAATAGCTGCAGAAGGTGGTTTCACCATGTCAGGTATTGCTGGCGTAGCAAGTGCCGTAACAGGAGCTTCTCTTTCAGCCACTACAGGTACTATTAGTGTCACAGTAGGTGCATCAGCTGACAACACGGCGTTTTCTGACGTGTTTTCTGCGAGCGGTATATCTGTTTCCTCACAAGCAAATGCTCAGGCTGTTTTAGCTGGTATGGACTCGCTTATTGCCGTAGTTGACAAAAAGCGTGCGGAGCTTGGTGCGGTACAAAACCGATTCCAGTCTACTATCCGTAACCAGTCAAATGTATCTGAGAACCTAGCAGCTGCGAAATCTCGTATCAAAGATACCGACTTTGCTTCAGAAACTGCAAGTCTAACTAAGATGCAGATTCTGCAACAGGCAAGTAGTTCTATCCTAAGTCAAGCTAACCAAAGACCTCAGGTCGCACTCTCTCTACTTGGTTAAGTTGGCGTGATAGTAGCGTCAAGTTTGGGACTAAATTACAAACTTGACGTATACTATTAATTAGGCTTGTTGCTTGGAGGTGTATTGTGAAAGATATTCAATCTTCAGCTGGAGTTGGATCGAACAACATAGCGCCAACTCCTGAGAAAACGAAGCCCGAAGAAGAGAAAGATACTTTACGCGCTATTGAAGATGCGAGTAAAGTTGAAACCACACGCCAAAAGAGGGAGGAAGAGGGTAACCTTCAATCCGAACTTTTTGAGGAAGTTAAGGCTAACCTTGGTAGACTCAACGATGTTTTACCAGTTACGTCTACAAATTTGTCATTCGAGTTTGATGAGAATGGTGATCCACCATTCATCAGAGTCATCGATAGAGACAGTGAAGAGGTTATAAGGGAAATACCTTCTGAGGAATTTCGTGAAGTAGCTAAGGCTTTGGATGAATTTGCCGATAAGGTATCAGGCAAAGGCTTGTTGTTCGATAGAACAGCTTGATAATTAGTTGGAGGTAGCAAAATGCCACTTATTACGTCAGCGGGCGTAGGTTCAGGGTTGAATCTTGAGAGTATCATTACGGCGTCTGTAGATGCTGAAAATGTGCCCAAGATGCAACAGTTCGCGAAAAAAGATGAAGCGCTAAAAGTTGAACTATCGGCTGTTGGCGAAGTGAAATCTGCTATCTCCAAGCTTAACGATACTGTCGAGAAATTGGCAGATCTGGATAATTTCAACAAACGGGTTGCAAACATAACGCAGCCGAGTAGCGGTGACATCATCAGCGTGACTCCTACGTCAAAAATTTCTGTAGGTGATTTTGATATAGCGGTAACGCAATTGGCACAGGGTAGCCGGGCTGTAAGCGCAGATAACGCGTTTGCCTCAAGTGATGCCGTTGTGAGCGCATCAGGGGGAACTCTGTCTTTTGCCGCAGGTTCGAAGTCTTTCGATTTAACGGTAACAGCGGGTATGACGTTAAGTGAATTACGTGATGCCATCAATGCAAGCGATACTAACTTTGGCGTAACAGCAAACATCGTAAATACAGGTGACGCTGCTATCGGCAGTAAGTTGGTATTAACCTCAAATGAAACAGGTGATGGCAATGACTTGGTCATTACCAGTGACACCTCCGAGCTAGACGCGATAGAAACCTATGACGCGTCAACTAATCCTACAGGCGGCATGCGCATTGCGACAGAAGACAAAGCGCAAAATGCGAAGATAACTGTGGATGGCCTGGAAGTGACCAGCGCAACTAATACATTTAAAGATGCTGTGCAAGATATGACCATCACAGCAAAAGCACTCAGTGTACAAGATGCGACTACATCTCAGTATGAAACAGCTAAGCTTAATATTGACTACGATAGAGAGTCGGTAAATACGTTAATAGATGAGTTTATTTCGAACTATAATGCACTAATAGGTCAAATCGGTTTTCAAACAAGAATCGGAAAACCGCTTAATGGTGACTCGTCTATGCGTAGCTTGGATGATCAATTGGTAACGGCTTTGTCTAAGCCGCTTACTGATGCAGGACCATTTAGTTCGATTTTCGATATAGGTTTAGGAATAGATGATGAAGGCTACCTTGAAAAGTCATCGCTAGTGCGTAGCTTAAATGATGCCATGGACTCAAACTATGATGATATTGGCACAGCCTTTGCAGGACCTAATGGTGTTGCCAAAGAACTCGAATCGTTACTTGGTAACTATGTAGATTCAGGTGGTTTACTAAAACAAAGGGAAGATAGCCTCAACGGTCAAATTAAAGACTTAGAGGATGATGTGGTAAACCATGAATATAGAATGCAATCTTTGGAAGAAAGGTTAAGGAAGCAGTATGCTGGTCTGGATGTTTTAATTGCGCAAATGCAGCAAACACAAAACTATTTAGGCGCGCAGCTTGCAAACCTGCCAGGATTTACCAAGAAATAACACACTAAGGAGCCGTTATGTATAACGCAAGAGTAAAAAACTATCAGCGTGAGGCACTTAAAACCCGAGTTGCAGGTGCTGATAGATACGAAGTAATTCAAATGCTGATGGCGGGTGCAATCGAAAAAATGGTGCTTGCCAAGGTTGCGATTGAGAAAAAGCATTTAGAAGCTAAATCTGAACATATTTCAAAGTCTTCTGCGATTATTAACGCATTGAGAGATTGTCTCGATTTTGAAGTGGGCGGTGAGGTAACAGAAAATTTGTATGCTCTGTATTCTTACATGCTAGATAGATTACTAGATGCCAGTTTGCAAAATGACCCTGCTATTATTGATGAAGTCTCTAACTTATTGAAAGAAATAAAATCTGCTTGGGATGCCATTCCTTATGATGTGAGAGAAAAAACGTTAGGGCAAAATGGCACAGATGCGAATGTCGGCTAATATAGATGTTATAGGCTCATATTTAGACCAGCTTGAAGTGTATTGTCACAATGGAAAGCTGGAAGATGCTCAGGGAGAAGTGAAAAAAATGGACGAGTGTATAAAGCAGCTATTCGCTAATCAAGACATTGAGCTTTCTGACACTCAGGTTTCTATGCTTACGCACTTTTATGACAAGATAGGTGAGTTGAGTGACTTGCTTGGCAGTCAAAAAGCAGACGTATCCCAAAAGCTTGGTAAACACTTATCCAACAAGAAAAAAATAAATGCTTATAAAGGCATGCAGTAGCCAGAACATTTATGAATGAAAAATCGATCGAACAACAAATCCAATCTTTAGATGATAAGTTATCTGAATCCTTAGAACACCAGAAAAGAGAAGCCATCTTTGCAGAGCAAGCTAATGAACGGTTTGCCAAAAATATCGCCTGCTTTGAAAAGTATTACCCTGATATCGCAAAAAGCTTTAGTGAATTTTCTGTACGTGATGACTTTTGTATACACGTAACTAAATCAGGTCATGGTAACTTTGTACCAAAAGACTGCGGTGCGCCGCTTTATAGTGACGACCCAATTGCTCAAAGTGAAGCCCAAGTAGAGCTGAATATCAAAAAGCCTGTATATTGCGCAACGGATTATACCTCCTATGAAACCAACGAAGATGACGAGCGAATTCATGTGCGATATATGAGATCGTTATCGGAGTCAATGGAACAAATTCAAGAAGAAAAAGAACCGCAGTTGGGCTCCTTACCTGCGCACTTTCCAACTGGGATTATATTTGGTATCGGGCTTGGCTATCATTTAGAGATCCTATTTAACCGAGTAAATTTTGAGTACATCTTCCTTGTAGAGCCAGATTTAGAAATTTTCTTTGCCAGTTTATTTTGTACCGACTGGTATGAGCTTATTGAGCAAGTAGACGAACGTGGTGGAAACATGTTCTTCCAGCTCGGTGCTGACACCAATACTTTTATAAAAGATCTGGAAGTGCTAGTCGAAAGAATAGGCGCATTCTCTTTAGTGCGTAGTTTTTGTTATCAACATACGCCTCAATCTGAAGTTGTACAGCTCATTCAGCAGTGGTCACGTGAATACTTTAAATTCCAATTCGGGCACGGCTTCTTTAATGATGCTATCACTGGGCTCTCTCACAGTATCCACCTAGTAGAGAAAAATGCCCCTATTTTGACAGGTAATCAAAGTACAGGGATAGACCTGTCAACACCGGTTTTTATATTGGGTAATGGCCCGTCATTGGATGAAGCAGAAGCGTTTATCAAAGCGAATAAGCAAAATGCCATTTTGCTTGCAGCAGGTACATCTATTGCGACCTTGTATAACAAAGGAATAGAAGTCGACTTCCATATCCTTGTTGAACGGCCTTATTCAAATTATAAAATCTTTGGGGACATTGTGCCTGAAGAAGTCTATAAAAAAACAAACTTGATTGGACTAAATACGCTTTACCCAGACAACATCGGACGCTACAAGTGGGCAGGCATTGCTGGTAAAGGTAGTGAGGCGGGCACGTTTTTACTCGAAATATTGGGCCACACAGAGCTTGGTAAAGGGATCCCGCTTATCCCATATTGCAATCCTGTAGTGGCAAATGCTGCTTTGTCTTTTGCACTGTATGCCGGTTTTAAAAACATATACTTATTTGGTATCGATAATGGCAATTTATTGACAGGTGAACACCATAGTAAGGACAGCATTTATAAGAAGGATCAAGATGATGAAGATGAAGAGGGCATGCTCTGTTTGAAGATGGATGGTAAATACTTGCCAGCTAACTTTGGAGGGCAAGTTGAGACTAACGATTTATTTATGATGGCGCACAGCCAGCTAGAAAGCGTTATTGATTACTATCCAAAAAGAACAGTTTACAATGTGGGTAATGGGGCAAAGTTGACGGGAGCTTATGAAATCCCTGCCGAAGAGCTCCTACCTCTACCAACCAAAGCGGATAAATCTGCGCAGATAGAGTCTCTAAAAGCCGACTTTTTCACACCTTTTAACGTAGATAAAATTAATGATGAGTTAGTTGGGGTAAAAGGGTTTAATGAAATTTGTGACCATATCTTAAGTCTTGCAAAGCAGCCAGTAAAAAGCAGGGTAGAAGCGTCAGAATTGTTAATGCGACAAGCTAGGTATGTTTATTCATTTAAAAATACAGCGTTAAATCACTTATTTCACATGATAAAGGGTGCACTTTTGTACTATCACTGCCCCATGCTAACGCTCTTGTATACGTATAAAGATGAAGATTTTACGCTTCAGAGCTACCAAAAACTTAATGACTTGTGGCAAGGCTATGTATCTGAAATGAAAGATTTCTATAAAGATAACTATCGCGAAAAGTGTGACTTAGGAAAGGACTAAAAGTGACTCAAACTTATACTGAAACTGAGCAATTTTATAGTGATTTGTATGACAAGTTATTTCCCATATTACGCTCTGTCACAGGACCTGGTCTAAGGCAGAGCTACGATATTTTTAAACAGTACATGCCATTAGAAATCAGCTCAATAAAAACGGGCACTCAGATTTTTGACTGGCAGGTACCACAAGAGTGGCATTGTACGGAAGCGTACTTAGAATCGCCTGATGGAGAGCGAGTGGCTGATATGCACCGCTTGAATCTTGAGGTAGTAAATTACTCTGAGGCGGTGGACAAAACGCTGAATTTGGATGAATTGCAAAATCATTTGTATAGTTTGCCGGAGCAGCCCACAGCTATCCCTTATGTCACCAGTTATTACAAACGTCGTTGGGGGTTTTGTATAGCACAAGCTGAACGAGATAAGCTACCTCAAGGCAGCTACAAAGCGGTAATTAAAAGTGAATTTGTTGACGGTCAGTTAGACATAGCGCAATCTGTATTACGAGGTGAAAGTGAACAAGAGATTTTATTAAGTTCATATCTTTGCCATCCATCTATGGCTAACAACGAGCTCAGCGGTCCACTTGTATTGCTCGGGTTGTATCACCGTATTAAAAAATGGCGAAACAGGCGTTATACTTATCGATTCGCACTTCACCCAGAAACAATCGGCAGTCTTGGCCTGTTACATTTAGAGCACAAGAATTTCTCGAAGAATATGGTCGCAGGCTTGGTGATTAACTGTGTAGGAGGCAAACAGGAAGAGTTAACCTTCAAACACAGCCGCAATGATAGTGGTCTATTAGACAAATTACTGTATCACCTCAATGATCATGGGCATGGCCATCGCAATATCGCTTTCTCACCTTTATCTGGATCTGATGAAAGGCAGTATAACTCTCCGGGTTTCCAGTTACCTGTTTGCTGCGTAAGTCGCAGTTTTCATGATGGTTACTCTCAATATCATACGTCTTTGGACGATAAAGAATATATGGGTATTGAATCACTGCTAGATAGCATTGATAAACTAGAGCGAATTTTCCTTGAGATGGAACAAACGGCTGTGTTTGAAAACCAGTATCCTTATGGTGAGCCACAACTTGGTGATCGTGGATTATATCCGACACTTAGCTTTTTTAGTGAAGAAAGAAAAAAGCAGGTGGATGAGCTAAACCAAATAAAGATGCTACTTAATTACGGTGATGGTGAACATGACACCATTGATATTGCGAAAAAGCTAGGGGTATCTGTCGGTGATATGGCTACAGCTATTCACAAGTTGGAAGAACAAGCGCTCTTGAAGATGATTAAATCGTAAAAAGCAGTGTAGGAGTTGTCATGTTAAATCAAAACGCGGTAATAGTTGGTGGTGGAGTCTGTGGTTTAGTGTCCTCTCTGTTGCTAAAAAAGAGAGGGTATAACGTTGTTTTGATTGAACAAGCAGAGCGTATAGGCGGGCTGTTTTGCTCAATAAAGGATAGCGAGGGTGCTGCGTATGATATGGGTTCACATATACCTAACGCAACGGGTATCGAAGAGCTTGACCAAATATTATTTGGTCATGTAGACGATAAATCACAGTGGAATACAATTGAAAAACTTGAGTCGGGTAATTATTTTGCCGGAAGCTGGGATTTAACAAGTCCCTTTCCAAATGCTCAGAAATTAGAGCCAACGGTTTACTCTCAAGGGTGTGGTGAGTTGATTAATTTAACTGACCAGCCATCAGAGCAATTTATTTATGACCATTGCATCAATTCTTTGGGTGTAGTGTTTACACACAGCATTGTAGTGCCTATCTTGCAAAAGCTTTATGGCAAGTTAACCGATATTCGTGGACTGACTATGGAAGCTGGTCTTTTTGGCTTTACGCGTATCTTGGCATTACCTGCTGATGTTGCTGCTCAGCTTAAAGAGCTCCCAGCGTTTGACAGTAAATTGGGATATCAAACCGAGCAGGATTTTTTAGCGAGGAAAGAGCGTGACAAATTACCTGATGTGAAATACTTTTATCCGAATAATGGGGAAGGCATTGGTCATTGGGTTCAAGAGTTACTTGCTCAAGTTGAAAAAGCTGGCGTCGAAGTAATTACATCCGAGCGAGTTAAAAAGATAGTTCGTTCGGGTACGCAAATCACCCATATTGAACTGGCTTCGGACAGAGTACTCTCATGCGATCTGCTGTTTTGGAGTGCGCCGCCGTTCATTGCGCTGGATGCGCTGGGGATAGAGTCACAACAAGGTCAAATGGAATTAAGAACAGCGGTTATATTTCACCTAAACTTTGATAAACCTCTGACTAATCAAAAGTCACATTATCTTTGGGTTTGGGACAGTAGCACCGATATTTTTAGACTGACTTTATACCCTAATTTGGATAAAAGTGTATCTCATTACCATTTGTCAGCAGAGATATTGTGCTCACCTGACGAAGTGTCCTCTTACTCACTTGAAGATATAGTTGCGCAGCTCAAAGCAATGTCTATCGTTGATGGAAACGCACAGTTGATAAGTTCTCAAACACAGGTCATTAACAATACTTTCCCCGTTCCGACGAAAGAGTTCAAAGATGTCAATTTGCACAATTTTGAGTTATTGGATAAAAGTGTAGATAATTTGATTGTTTCGGGCCGATATAGTGGTAAGTGTTGGCGTCAGGCAGATGTTTTGATTGATGCGTATAACTCTATTAATGAGCATTAATGGATGTGAAGCCAGACTCATGACCGTGATTCTGGCATGCCGCTAGCTTAGCTTAAACTAACCTCTTAGGGGTTATTTATACCCTCTAAGTCGATTTTTTATACCTCACCTAGCTAAAGCTTCCGATTTCGCCATTTTTATTTGTAGCTAGGCTGCTTAATTTAAAACTAGCCAATGTAGATTTCTTGCCCTTGTCATAGTGAGAGAATAATACTGTGTAAACGTATCAGATTGGTTAAATTGTGCTGTAACACCGCCTTGTGGAATACTATAATTGATTTCTTGTTACTGAGCTATTTAAATAGTTTTGGCTGTTTTCTATGGTAATAAGCTCACCTTTTAATTCAGAAATCAATAAATAACTTTGTGGGCATGGTACTGAAAAGTTCGTTATAGGATGATAATTAACAAGATAGCGTTTTTGTATAGTGAACTTGATGATGAGCTGTTAATCAGCAAAACGATGCAGCACTGGTAAATTGTGTTGATAACATCGTTGTAAATGGAGACGAATCGATTACGAATGCAACCGACGCTAATTAAGCGTCGGTTTTAGTGAGTCGAATGTGAAAGTATTGCTCGATATTGCCACCAAAGCTCAATTTGAACCAACCTCTCTGAGGGCTATTAATACCCTCTAAATCTAATCGTGACACTCCTTTTTGTGCGAGCAATGGGAAAGCCTGCCAGAGTACCGCGGTACCGGTGTGGCTGTCTCGCATTTCTGGGTTGTTTGCACCATAAAAATAATAAGCCGTATCTCTATGGAGCAGGTAGGTCGCAAAACTACCAATTTTCTGGTCTCGGTTTTGTGCCTGATACATACAAAGTAGCCCCAGCTGTGCCAGACGACTGACTCTCGTTGCCAGTGCATTGAGTTGCGCGCTATCAATTTCTATACCTTGGCGTGCCATGGTCATTCCGTAGTACTTGGCAAACAAAGCGAAGTCTTGCGACTCACTCACTGTGACCGCTTTTTTAATGCCATAGCGGATCTCCTGACGCCTAGATACAGAGCTATTTTTATAATTGTCCGATTGTTCAAGTGCAGAAATGGCAGAGGTAAACTCGCCCAGTTCTAGCAGGGATGTATAGCGAGGGGTTGCAGCATACTTGGGGCCATCGTTATGATAATTGACCCACAAAAAAGCACGAATATCTTTAATAGCTGGGTGTAACTTGAGTTGCACTTGAGTGTAGTGCTCCGAGAGGTACCCGGCAATATACTCTTGTGCGGCGAATTGCTCGGAATTGCCCTGGGCACGATTGAGGTGACTGATGTCACGATGTACTATGCCATCATGGATCACATCATGGTGGCCGATTACGCGAGTTTCGCTTTCATCTACGATGAGCAGCACCGCGGCAATTTTTTCTTTGCCTTTACAGCAATAGTAGGCGTGATACTTCACACCTAATAGAGCAATAAACTGGCTATGAACAAATGGGGTACCATGTGGAGACGTCGTGATAAAGCTGTCCCAATGCTGGTCCAGCTCACAGTGCTCAAGGCAAAACTTATTCTTCATGGGCAGGCTTTTTCAGTACCATATTCCATGCCGCATGGACGCCATCACTGCCATACTCACTGGCTTGAGAGTGACTGAGCGATATGATATCAAACTTAGACACGAGCTGGTGGACAAGCTCAGCATCAAAAAAGTTAACATTGCCGACACCAGCAAATGGACCCCAAGTGTAGCCATTTTTGGTATATTGATCGACTGATTTAGGGGCCTTCGCATAGTCAGAATGCTCTGTACTAAACCAGTCTGTGATCAGTATGACTCCGCCGGGCTTAAGCTGAGCGTACGCTTGATCCAGATAGCGCTGAATACTACTGGCCGGATTGTGCACTGATGCGCCCCGATCGACGATTAAGTCGAACTTGGTATCAAAGGGCCAGGGCATTGTAAAGTCGCCCACAAACAAATTATCTGCAATGTCTGCGAATCGATTTTTCAGTTCACCGATAATGAAGTCACTACCATCAATGCCATATACGTTAGGACAATAAGTTAAGAAGAATGGGAAGTTTGCACCCGCACCACATCCTACTTCCAAAATAGTAAACGCTGCGTCCCCATCTCTCAGACGGGTATTACGTAACGCGCCACTGACAATCTCACTCCAGGGCCACACGGACATGTGTTGATTACTACGGTACAGTTGATCCCAGTTTTGACAAAATGACATATATAAATCCTTCGAAGTAACTATGCTGTTGTTAAGCAATATTTGATCCAGCATTATTGGTTTGATTGGCCGCCACTTTGGCCATTACTTGTGCCTCTGCATAGCTGTCTGGTGTGCCAATATCGATGTAATGGTCATCAACCAGCCAGCCTTGCAGCTTGCCAATCATGTTTGGTACGACATCCAGGCTGAGCTCATAGGGTTGTTCGGTCTTGAGATGTGCGAAATACCGCTCATAGACTTCGGGCGAAAATATAAAAAGCGCCCCACTGGCAAGGTTGCCTGGAGGGTTCTCGACTTTTTCATGAAATTCCTGAATAACCTGATCTGTGTCTAATTTAACAATACCGCAGCTGCGAGGTGTCGGAGTTTTGAACAAGAGTAGAGTGGTATCGGTCCGCGTCTGGCGTTGGTTATGCGCCTCAAGCATGCTGACTAACGAACTTTGACAATAGTTGTCAGCATGGATGACCATGCAAGTGTGACCCTGCCAGAAAGTACGGTTGCGTACCAGTGTCCCAGCTGTGCCCATCAATTCAGGCTCGTAATTCAGTATAATACGATCATGATATGGGCTGGTGGCAACAAAGGCTTCAACTTGCTCTCGAAAATAATGGGTATTGATGAGGATCTCTTCGACCCCTAATTGAACGAGTTTGTCTAACCATAAGCCAAGCAAGGGTTGTCCATTAATTGGCACAAGGCACTTTGGCAGAGTATCAGTGATTGGCTGCAGGCGAGTGCCAAGACCTGCGGCAAGCAAAATGGCTTTCATATTAACTAAATGAATCCTTAACGGCTTGTTCAAGAACCTGACAAGATAAAGGGGTATTGCCCAGTGAGGCAACCTGACATGCGGCAGCTAGACTGCCAAGGTAGCAGGCTTGCCAAATATTAGCTCCGGCAACCAGCGCCAGTGAACTGGCTGCTAAAAAGCAGTCGCCGGCACCGGCTGGATCGACAGCATTGGTGTTTAACGCAGGCAGGCGATCGTTTTCCCAGTCATCAAACGTGTGGTTGGGTTTGTGAATGAGGATCCCTTCTTCGGCGAGTGTAATAACTAGGTTTTTAGGTTGCGATACCTCGGTTAGTTTTTGCGCTAAAATAACCAAGCCATCGTCTGGGTTATTTAGAGATACGCGTACTTCTCGCTCTGTTGGAGTTAATAAGTCCATATTGCAGTAACGGGCAATATCTCCCACTTGCGAAGAAGTTTGGGAGTCTGCAACTAGTTTGATCCCCCTGTGCTGGCAAGCCGCGGCAATTTTCTCGACTAATGGCTGTGGCAGCAAGCCATAGTTGAAATCAGAAAAGACTAACAAGTCAATTTTATTGAGCTGGCTTTCGATTGACTTATATATTTGCGCTTGCAACTCCTGTGAAATCTTATGTTGACGCACCTGATTAACTCGCAGCAATGTTTTATTGCTGGCGCGGTAGCGTGTTTTCAGCGGGGTGGGGCGACTTTGATCGGTAAAGAACAAAGGTTCGACTTTATAATCTGTGATTTGCGAGCGCGCATAATCAGCAGTTTGATCTTCGCCCAATACCGAAGCCAGTATAACATGATCAGCCCCCAAAGCTTTGATGTGTCCGGCTGTGATGGCTGCACCGCCTAAGAATGTGTCTTTGCGGTTTGGGGTGATCACTATGGTCGGGTCTTCCTGTGACAATCCTACGGCTGTGCCTTGTACATACTCGTCGACAATGACTTCGCCGATGACCAAGACGCGCAGGGACTTCATTGCACCAAACAAGTCATGTAAGTCGTCAGCTACAATGCTATGACGGTTAGCAAACCCTCGTGCCTCGGTAAAATCCATTCCCGGTACCGGTTTTTTGCTTCGCCGGAAAAAATGGTCAGAATTACTTTCAAACTCACCTGAACCAAAAATAAGCTTGCCACCGTAACGGTTTAAAACCGCGAGCTCAGGATTTGAACGTGACTCGAACTCTTTCCCCTTAACGACGATTTGGGGCTTAAACCGCTCAACCTCCTCCTCTGGAGTAGAAGTGGTGATATGTGCTTCGTCAACACATTCTAAGGAGCGGACCACTTCAAGTCTAAGCTCTTCACTAACACGACTGCGTGCAACCATAGATTTGTCAGCGTTGACAGCGACAATGAGCTTGTCCCCACATTCTTTGGCGAATTTAAGCAGCCTGATGTGTCCTGCATGCAAGACATCAAAATTGCCTTGGACTAAGACTTTACGCATTTTCTAAACTCTATTTAGGATTACATGCGACAACGAATAGGTAGTGACACATTGGGGCGTAACCTGTATGTAACACTTCGTCATTCATGCCAAATGAAAATACATTATGGAAGTATTTTGAGAAAGTATCGTGAAGCCTTTCTCCGCTGTATAAGTTGACGTGTTGCTCGTTTTTCGTAGCATATTTTTCTGCGGTAATATTGGGAGTACCAATAATGCAGATGCCATTTTCACTTAAGTTATTAAGTAATGCACGCATATACTTGTCTTCATTTTCAGGGTAAATATGCTCGATGACATCCAGCGAAATCACAGCGTCAAATTTCCCAAATGCTTGTTCCATTATATCTGCACATTTGAAGGTCAGCTTATCATCACTTAAATGTGCTTTTGCCCATTCGATGGTTCGCTCGTCAAAGTCAACACCAACAACTTCCTTTGCTGACTCTTTTAACATCATTGTTCCAATGCCATCAGAGCAACCTAGTTCTAGCACAGAAGCATTCTTGGGTAGCATTTTCATGGCAAATTTATATCGAGAAAGTGTAAATACACAATGCTTCATGTCATGCTTTACAAAATCAGTAAAATATGGACCGAGTTCAAACCCTTTTTCATTTGGGTCAATATAAGTTGTACTCATCCAGAGCTCTTTTTCTTTATTCATCTTAGATCCTAATTATGAAGTGAGGGAGTGCAATAGTTGAGCATCCACATTCCATGAAGGGTGGTCATTTTGATTGTCAAAGCGGCCTGTGATCACCTCTTGGTATACAGCCACAGTTGAAAGAGGGAGAGTGAGAGTATAATACTTATCTGAAATCCAAAGACTTTGATTATCCTCTGCAGTAAGATTAACAACCTTTAATACTTGTCCCTCTTCACTAAAAACAACAATTCTGAGCTCTCCTTCTATAATGGAAAAGCTCTTGTCTGATCCTATTCTACGTTGTGGCAAAAGTTGAGTATCTGAGGTGATTGCAATAATCATATTCTGAACATCGTCATCAATGCTATTGTGGAGACAATATCTATATCGTCCATTATTAGACTTGATAGCTTTTTCCTTCAGTTCATTAATCTGCACCCTACTGATTACCTTTATGGGGCCATCTATGTAAATTGCATTACTCATATTTCACCGTTAAAAAATTCTTTTATTTTTTCGATAACATACATAACATCGTTATCGCTCATCTTTTCGTGAGCTGGGATAGCTAACAGGGTATCAGCTGCTGAAACGGCTTTATCAAATGTATTTTTATTAATTAGCCTATAGCATGGTTGAGATGGGATTAAAATATTGTCTCTTATTCTAGCCTCAATGTTGTTTTTGTTCAAAAACTCAAAGAGCTCATCTCTTTTATTTGTATGAAATAGAAATAAATAATATGCATGACTTACTCCTTGACGAGTTGCTGGGAATTTAATGTATTGAGCAAGGTGTTCTTTGTATTTTTGAGCAATTTGCTGTCGTTTTGCCATGACAAAGTTGTACTTTGGAAGTCTTTCAAGCAATACGGCAGCTTGAATAGTATCCATACGACAGTTAATACTTGGCTCATAACATGTTTGCTTGTCAACCATCCCACTATATCTAGCGGCTATTAGTTTTTCATACAGCTTTATGTCATCAGTAAGAATCACCCCTGCTTCACCAATAGCTCCGAGCGGTTTCATTGGATTCATGCTAATACAGCTAATTAAACCAAAGCTCCCAACGGGTTGTTCATCTATACTAGCTCCAAATGCCTGCGAACCATCTTCAATCAATGCAATGTTGTATTTTTGGGCTATTTCTTTAAGCCTTTTGTAATTAGCTGGATGTCCTGCATAATCGACTGCTAAAATAGCGGTGGTCTTATCAGAAATCAAATGCTCGACACTTTCTGGGTCTATATTCAGAGTTTCATCTATGTCTGCGAAAATGGGCGTTGCACCATGCATCACAAACGAGTGTGTAGAAGCAACCCATGAAAGAGGAGTTGTAATCACCTCGTCACCATGCTTAATACCTAAGGCTTTAAAGGATAAGTATAAAGCATCCGTTCCAGAGCCCACGGCAACACAGTATTTTCTTTTACAGTACGTTGAAATCAACTCTTCTAACTTGTCATGTTCGGGGCCCATAATAAGTTGCCCATGAGCAAGAACGTTTTCAATTGCTTGAAGTGTTTTGACCATTTCATCTGTTTCAAGAGACAGATCGAGAAATCTTATTTTATCTTTCATATTTACGGGCATGTCCATTTATTGGCATAAATCTCGCTTTTTCATACAATAAAAACTGAATAAATTTGACTTCAATTTTGGAAGAGGTTTTATAATAGTATTTTGATGATAAATCAAAAACAGAGCCTTTATACTCTTGTTCTTCACTCAACCCCTTTTTTACTATGGCAATTGAATACTCAAGGTTCTCCAATTCCTCAGGAGAGTCAACTGTGACAATCGTGTGGGACCCATATTCACTTTCTATCAACCATGGTGGCTTTTCTTCGTTCAGCTTTTTAGATGAAGTAAATTGTTCGCAGAACTCGCGAATAAAGCTTTCCATTTTGATTAACTTGTCTTCGACTATAACTTCCTCGTATGGGGCCAAAGAGGGGATTGGCTTGGCTGGATTTCCTCCAACAGCAGTCATAGGCGGCACGTCTTTGGTTACTATTGAGCCTGTCATCACCAAGGCTTTTTCACCAACTACGACACCTGGCGAGATGACATTATAACAGCCAAGGATCCAAACATCATTTTCTATCCTAACAGGTGAAACTTTGTGAATTTTACAACCCTCTAACAGTTCTCCGTGGTGGCCATGTGTCCAAACACTTGAGTACGTTCCGATGCCAACACCATTGCCAATATAAAGAGATTCAGCAACATTTAATATGCAGTTACTTCCGATCCAGGAGTTGTAGCCTATATAACAGTCACTACCACCATTCATAAACATATTACGTTGCAGTTTTGAGTAATCCATTAAGGTCAAGTTGTTAACTTGAATTATACTGTTGGCGCCAATAAGAGTGAAATCGCCTAGATAAACGGTCCCAGAAGCATTGATTTTAGTACCATCCTCGACTTTGCAGCCACTAGAAATATGGATTTCCTTGGCTGTAATTTCAACATTTTCACCGACAAGCGCTTCATCACTTATGTAAATTATTTCAGCTTTTAAATTTGCTGTTTGATCAATATTTGAAGATATATGTGACATATTTTTCATCATGATTACCTTAAATCTGTGATACCAAGTCTAAGAATGATTTTTTTAGGTGTTCAAAAGTGTCTTCTTTCCAAATTAACTTTTGTAAATTACTCGCTCTAAATTTCAAGTCTTTGCCGATTTCAACCCCAGCTTTTTCAAAAGTTGAAGTAGCAATTGCGGGGATATCATCATCAACTTTCATGAAGGTTATTGCGGGACAGTTAGCAGTAAAATTGTAAGCAACAGTGGGACCATTAGAAATAGACATGTTGATGAATGCTTGCTCATAAAGTGCTTGTCTTACCTTGAAGTCTAAGGAGGCCAAGGGCATAAAGGCAAATTGATCAAAGTCACAAGTATATTCTAAATGAGCTTTATAGCTGTCTCGTATGATGATGGGGAAGTAATCATTATCCAATAGATATTGAGCAAATTTCATCCATTCAGAGACGTTGCTATTTCTTTGTTCATGGTTCGAGTATTCACGAAGTGTTAAACTAACGACTTTTTTATTATTCGCTTTCTGTTTTAAAAGTGATTGGACTATGTCATGGGCCGTTTTTGGTGCTTTTAAGTATGTTAAGTCGTGAGATTCACTAAGACTATTAAGGGCCTCGGAGCTAGCTCTGTTACGAGAACATCCAGGTATAAAATCAGCTGGATAGGTATGTGGGGCATCGGAATAATACTGTGCACTTTCTTTGTAAGGGAGAACGGTGCAACCTGTGTTATTGGTGACGCATGTCATAACACCCTGCAATATTTTTTCAACTCTCCATGTGAAGTCATCACATTCATGAAATACATGAAACCCAGGTTCTTCATGAGATAATGATTTGTTTGGAACTATAATAAAGTGAACATGTTGAAGGTTTCGCTTAATTCTTTCTAAATTGGCAAGTGCACAGAAATACAGAACGTCATAGCATGCCAAGTTTTGCGATAAGTCATAAAAAGCAAATAGCGTGTTCGATACTTTTGCTGTTGGTATTTGCATGTCTACGCAAGGTGTAAGATAGTTCTGCGCGTGATTGTAAAAGTACAAATCTTTGATCTCAAAGCCAATACGGGTCAAAGAAGGGATAATCTCGCTAAGGCACTCAGAGCATATAACGACACTAGAAATCTCGTGCTTTGGTATTTTTGAAAGCAGATTAATATCAATACTAACTACTTCGCCCAGCCTCTCTCCACCGTTGGTAGAGGCAAGGATTATTTGACCTGTATGATAAGGAGAGTTTAAGTATGCTTCTGTATTAGCGCAAACGCCATATAGTACGGTTCTCACTCCGAAACCTCTATGATTGCGCGTAGTATTCTTTTTTCTTCCAGATCCTGCAATGCTGAGTTAATCTCATCCAACTTGTAGCTTTTAGATAGAAGGGGTTCTAAACTTAACTTGCCTTCCTGATAGAGCTTAACAAATTTAGGAATGTCCGAATCTGGTTTACTTCCACCGCCCCAACTACCACGGATCGATTTGCCTCGATGAAATGCATGGGGTTCTAATGATATCTTGAGTTCATCTCTTGGGTGCGAAGCAAAAACACATTGACCACCGCCATCTTTTACTGATGCGAATGCTTGTTCTATGGTCTGAACAGTCCCACCAGCTTCCAAGCTGTAATCTACTCCGGTGCCTTGGGTAATTTCATATATAGCTGTTACAGGGTCGATATCGTCTGCATTGATGGTGTGTGTTGCGCCTAACTCTTTGGCGAGTGTGAGTTTGTCATCGCTTACATCCACAGCGATTAACTTAGTAGGTGAACTTAATTTCGCTGCTAAGAGAGCACTCATACCAATTCCGCCAAGGCCAAAGACAGCGATGGTTTTTTCTTTTTCTGGCTTTAATTCGTTGAATACCAGCCCAAGACCTGTAGGGAGTGCACAGCCAAGTAGTACAGCAAGCTTGTCAGGAAAGCCTGCAGGCAAGATAACTAAACGGTTTTCTGCAACTATGGTTTTTTCACATAATGTTGTAGCACTGCCTGAATTAATAACATAATCTTGATGGGAGTATTTACCTCCAGGTGCATTCAAGCCTTCGCCTTGGATCCAGCCAATGACGACCTTGTCCCCAGGTCGAACTTTGGTTACGCCCTCACCAATATGCTCAACAATTCCAACACCCTCGTGGCCGAGCAGATGGGGTAAATACTTATCTTCTCCTCTGCCGCCTTGTACTTCCATTAATTGTGAATGACACAGGCCACTGTATATAATATTGACTTGAACTTGGCCTTTAGTGAGCGCAGGCATTTTAATGCCGTCAATTATTTGGAGTGGTTCACCGGTTTTAAATAATACGGCTGCTTTCATGTGATTTCTCTTAATATTTTATTCAAACCCATGACTTTTAAAGGTATTTCTTCAAAGTAGGCATTACATTTATGTAACTGTGCACGCTGAACTTTATCCAACATGCGTTTTTGCTCTTCCATGCAAGATATATTCCATGAGAATATGCGTCTTGCTTGAACGTCGGGTAAAAACTCATTGAGCATGATTAAGCACCACTTTAAGAGGGTTAATTCAAACACCTTTAAAGTGTCTTGTGGGTTACATTTGAGTGGCTGAAAAATGGCTAAAGACAAAAACTTTTTAGCGTAAGCAATGTCGACGGGGACAGCTGGCTGTGAAAAGAAGTCCGTGAATAATTTCCAAGCAGTGTCCATACCCGCGTATTCAAAATCAATAAAATAGAACTGGTTATCGCGACTAATGGCATTATGAAAACCAAAATCTGATGGCGAAACAACATTTTGGTCTATTTTATTCACCCAGTGAGCTGGGACTTCTTGGGTAACGGTGTTATAGCGACGACGAATGTTGTTTAATGTTGACTGGAATTCGTGCGATAGTTGTGTGTTGTCGAGACAAGTATGTGAAAACTTGTCTAATCGGTTTTTTATGATATCGGCAAAACCTAGCAAAGAATCAGCGCTTTCACTGGCGATGTTGAGTGTTTGCCGAGGTGTAGACGAATTAATAGATTTTACGAACGAGATTGCAGCGGCTACAGCCGATGAGGTTGCATGCTCAACCTTTGAGCCTTCAATATATTCAAATAAACTCACATTGTGTGTTGTATTGATTGCTATAGGTTTTGGTGTTGCCAAGGTGCCAGCATTGTAGATGGCTTGGCTGAATAAAAACTCATTGAGTTGTTTTTGACGCGTATTGTGATGTGTTGCCTCAAAGCATTTCAAAAACCAAGTTTGCCCACCTGCTTCAATCTTGACCCCCAAGTTATTCGCACCGCCAATAACTGGCGTGCACTGCAGGTTGTGTTGCTGCAAAGTTTGCTCTAACCAATTAATGACGGGGGTTGTTAGCATAGTAGTGAAGTGACCTCACGCCAGTTTGTTGCTTGGTTGCGCTCAAGTTGCGCCATACCGGGTTGAAAAAGTATGCGTTTACAGTTTTGGGGAAAGTTAGAATGGGTGAGTACCTTTTCTAAATCATCCACGAAAGCATCGCAATTTAGCTGGCTTATTTTGTTTACTTTTTCATCTAATGTCGCGTTGAAAAACAATGATGATTCATCAAATGGAGCGTCACTAGTGCCCACAAAACCATTGTGTTTTAACCATGTTTTTGCCGCTTGATGAAAATCTACTTTATCACCGATAATGGGGTAGCGCGTTTTATGAGACACAAGATAAAGAGTATGACCCTGTTTTTTCAGTGTTTTCAAACTACTCAATGTGTGATTATATGGCTTAGCTTGATTGATCTCTTTACCGTAAACGATACCTTGTAGTTCTGTCCATTTAGGCTCTTGATCTTGAGAGATAAAATACTCTTTCACCTGTGATTTACTTTGACCAATCTCTGTGGGTATCCATTCAAGTTCTCGCGCCACACGATAAAAAACGCCAGTATAGTCAGCTATTGTATTGTCAAAATCGATGCCGATAATCATAGTACGCCTCTTTTGGCCAGCGTCTGTGCAATATCTGCAACGGTCAATCTAGCCTTAACACGTGCATCTTCTGGTGAGTGAACTTGATCAATAAATCTATCAGGAATACCGAAGCGATGAACTCTGGGTTGTTGGGCCTGCTCAGATAAGTATTCTAATACTGCGCTACCAAACCCGCCATTTACATTGTGTTCTTCAAGGGTGATAAGGTGGTCAAATCGTTCAGTTGATTGGTTTAAATAAACGGTATCAAGCGGTTTAACGGTGTGAAAGCTCACTAATTCGGGATTTAAACCGAGGGCAGTCAAATGTGAATGAAGAGCTTGTGCCAATGGCATAATAGTCCCAGTCGCCAAAATAGCAACTTTTTCCCCAGCGACCATTGTATGTGCCTTACCAAATTTTAAAGCCGGCTCAGCGTCATGAACACTTGGCTCGTTTTTCTTGCCGATCCTAAAATAACAAGGTTGATTGAGTTCGATAAGCTGAGGCATTAAAATTTCGAGCTCTTGTGCATCCGCTGGGCAAACAATATTCATGTTTGGTAGGGAGCGCATCAATGCGATATCTTCAAATGAATGATGGGTTGGACCCAAATTTGCGTACGATAGTCCAGAGCCTGTCCCAACGATGATCACAGGTTGGTTTTGATAGGCAATATCAATTTTTATTTGCTCGAAGTTACGCGCAGTGGTAAACGGCGTGATGGTATATATAAAAGGTTTGTGTCCCATCATGGCACTACCTGCTGCCATAGATGCCATATTTGCTTCCGCGATACCTGCATTAATGGTACGATCTGATGCAAATTCTTTTAATGGGTTAAAAAGCCTGTTACCGATATCAGCATAAAAAAGAAGCAAACGTTGGTCGTCTTTCGCCAGTTCAGTTAAGACCCTTGCAAAGGCATTTCTCATAGTCCAAGCTCCTTTTTCGCCATATCTACTTCATCAGCTTTGGGAATTCGGTAGTGCCAGTTGTTGTCATTTTCCATAAAGGATACGCCTTTACCTTTAATCGTATCCGCCACAATACAGACTGGCTGAGAACGTTGCTTTGCCTGTTCAAAGGCATTTTGCAAGCTGTCTAAATCGTGACCATCAATACGAATGGTGTACCAACCAAAAGCGCGCCACTTTTCTTCTAATGGTTCCAAGTGCATGATATCGCAGCTTTCTCCAGTACCTTGAAGCTTATTGAAATCTACAATTGCGACCAAGTTATCAAGCTTTTTCCCAGCTGCAAACATAGCGGCTTCCCACACAGTGCCTTCATTGAGCTCGCCATCGCCCATTAAAACATAAAAACGATTCTCTTTTTGTTGAAGCTTTGTGCTCAACGCCATACCCGATGCGAGGGAAAGTGCGTGTCCTAACGACCCTGATACTGTTTCAACACCAGAAGGCGCGTTAATACCCGGGTGCTCTTCAAATTGGCTGCCTGTTTGCCCATGCTCGTATAGAGCCGGAATGTCAAAAAAACCACGGTAAGCAAGTGCTGTATAAAGGGCACTGGCTGCATGACCTTTCCCTAGTAAGAAGTAATCTCGATCACTTGCATTGGGCATGCTAGGGTCAATATTTAAAACGCGCCAGTAGAGCGTGGCTAGAATGTCTACGCAGGATAAGCAGCTGCCGAGGTGGGGGGTTTTAGTTTGGCTAGAGACATCACACAATGTGTGTCTCATTTTTGCCGCTATATTTTCAAGATTCATAATTTACTTTACGGAATAAACCAATAGAAATCGCCAGTGTAGCCGTTATCTTGGAAGAATTGCTTCCAATCATCCACATGCATGATGGTTTTGGCTGTTAATGCCCACTCCAGCATACGCTCTTTTTCTTCATCGTTACGATAAGCATCTACAGTAATAAACGACTTACCGCGACTTACTCGTTCTATTTCCTTCAGTGCTAATGCACACTCTTGCTCATCCAAGTTATGGATGGTATTAATTGACATCACCACATCGAAGCTATTGTTTTCGTAGGGCAGGGATTTTGCGTTGCCTTGAGTCAATATGTCTTTTACTTCTTCTTTTGCATGTTCAAGGGCATATTCTGAAATATCTAAGCCTTGTAGCTGTATGCCTGGGATTAATTGCTGTAAATCGTAGAGCATGAACCCTTTAGCACAGCCAACGTCTAGCAGGCTGCTTTGTGCGGATAAGCCAAAATGAGCTTTTAAATCTGGTACAACAGGTTGCCAAAAGCGTGAGAAGTAACTAAAACCACCATAACCATAGGTGCGGTCGCCATCGAAAAAGTCTTTTCCATACTGACGAGCAATCTCTCTATCAGCTTCGGTAATGACATTGGCTCGGCCTTTAGTGTCTCGCTTAGACTTAGGGTAATTTTTTAATAGGTCTATTTCTTGTCCTAGCATAGCTTTCTCACGGTTTATGAATATATGAATCAGGTAGATTTTTTAAATCATCAAGGTGTGTTTTAACCCAGTTAATGGTGCGTTCAAGTCCATTTTCGAGTGACACTTGGTCTTGCCAATTAAGCTGCTCACGCAACTTGGTCGCATCTAGCAAGTATGCTGCATCTTTTCCAAGGCGATCTTCTGTTACTTGGCATACTTGCTCAAATGGGACTTGTAGCATGTCACAAATCAGCTCAACGAGTGCGCGGATAGAAATGGTGCGCTCGGTTGAAATATGATAGATGTCACCTAGCTGCCCTTGCTGAGCAATTGCGTGAGTCGCTGCTGATACATCGTCAATATGAATGAATGAGCGGGTAGAGTGGCCACCACCATGTAATGGTAATGTTTTGTCAAGTAGTGCAAATAAAATGGTGCGAGGAATAATGCGATACAACTGCTGTCCTTCACCATACACATTCGCTGCCCGTGTATATAACACTGGAAATTTATGTACGTCAAAAAAGGTATGTAAGCTCATATCTGCAGCCGCTCTGGATACAGCATAAGGGGTACTGGGGTTGTAATTGCGGTGTTCAGGCACTAACCCTTCGCAGCTACCGTATACCTCTGGCGTTGAGATATGAATGTACTTGTCTAAGTGATCAATATGTCGCAGGCGGTTGTGTAATTGTACAGTAGACACGCAGTTAGTCATAAACCAGTGCTCAGGGTAATCCCAGCTTTGCCCAACCATACTTTGTGCTGCAAAGTTATATACATGTTTTACCTTGTGCTTTTCAACCAAAGCAATGATTTCATCAAGATGATGATTTAAATCAAGTTGATGAAAATCAAGGTTATTTTTTTGCTCAACCCAACGGTAAGGGAGCAAGGCATTATGTGGCTCTTCTGAGCGACTAGCAGCAATGACATGCTGTTCTTTTTCAAGCATATGTGCACAAAAAGAAGCGCCTGAAAAAGAATTGCTACCAAGTACTAAAATAGGAGAATCAGACATCTTTAAGTTCCTGATAAAGTGCTTTCATAAGTATGTGCCCGATGATCACTTGGGTATCTTCAGATATTTGCATATCTTGTACATCAAAATGAAAAGCCTGATCGAGCATCGGCTTGGCTTTACCGCCTTTAAACCCTAAGATCCCAACGGTGGTCATACCGAGTGCTTGTGCTTGTGCAATGGCGTTTATGATGTTTTCTGAATTACCACTGCCAGATAACACTAAAAGTACATCGTGCTTATTTGCTTTGACTTTGAGCTGATGGCTGAAAATATTTTCATAGCCAATATCATTACCCAAACAAGTCAGCACTGAGCTATTGGCGGCCAAGGACTCAACTTTTAAGGCGTTACCTTGAGGATGAATACCAAAAGTAAAGTCATTAGCAAGGTGAATGGCGTTTGCTGCTGAACCGCCATTTCCGCAGATAAATAAGGTGCCGTTGTGCGCTTTCATATCGAGCAAGGTAGCTACGAGCTGAGCGACTTGTTTACCGTCCAGTTGAGTGAGTACCTGACTTAATGTCGTTGTATAGTCCGCGGTAATGGACTCTGCTGGATGTGCTATTTGCAGCTCAGAAACTGCACCTTGTTTGTTGCTCATAGTACTTCTCGTTGCATCCACTTTAGGTTGTAGAAACGGTCTTGATCTTCAAGTTGACCATTTCCAAATGCATCTATTATCTCGCTAATAGCGGTACTGACATTTTTCTTTGGTGTAAAGCCTGTAGCCAATAACTTATCTGAATTTATTCTGTAGCAGCGCGGGTCGTTAGACGGCGTAACTTCAATCTCACAATTAACTTTGCTTTGTACCATTTTTGCGATATCCATGATCGAGATATTCTCAAATCCAGCATTAAATATGCCAGAAGTCTTTTCTGGATTTTCAAGCATATAGATGTAAAGATCGGTAATATCATCGATATGAATATTTGGGCGTACTTGTGCACCACCGAAAACGGTGATTTTTTTATTTTTAAGCGCTTGCATCGTCAACATATTGACAGAGACATCTAAACGCATACGATCTGATAGACCACACACTGTTGCAGGTCTGACAATTTGCACAGCCATGTCATCCGCGTAGCTTAGTAATACACGCTCAGCAACCATTTTAGTTTTGTTGTATTCAGAGATAGGCTCCAAAGATAAGTCTTCAGTCACTTGCTCTTCTTCTTTTACACCGTATACACTGCCTGATGACGCATAGATAAATTGTTTAATTCCAGACTTTTTAGCTTTGTCTGCTAGTTGCATTGTAGCTAAGGCACTGACTTCCCATGTTAGTTTAGGATTGAGATCACCACAGGGGTCATTAGCAATAGAAGCCAAATGAATAATACTGTCAATACCGTTTAAATCAACATTGTTTGTGTCTCTTACATCCCCTTTTATCACCGTAAGGTTGGGGTGTGCAGGTAAAAAATTGCCAAACCATTGCGTGTCTAAAGCGACTACTTTATAGCCCTTATCCAAAAGCTTAGGTACGAGTACGGTGCCTTTGTAACCTGTTGCACCGGTGACTAAAATTGTTTTGTCTGTCATATTTTCTCTACTTTAAATTACGGTCTTTTCGGCAATTGCATAGAGGACGATTTCATTACAAAAATCGCCGTGTGAATGTAAGTAAAATTGATAATCACTGTGGAGTTGTTCAATTAACTCCGCAATCTGCCATAGATGTTCAGGTTCGTGATAGACTGAAATTGCTAGATTGGGCTTAAACTGCCTAATAATATCACTAGCACCTTTAAGTGCTTCTATTTCAGCCCCTTCTACATCCATCTTGATGTAATTTGGGGAAAGCCCAAAACAGATATCGTCTATTTTTGCGACTTGCAAGCTATTACATTCAGACGTGGTGTCTTCGATAATTTTGCTTTGATCGCCACAAGAACTGAAGCCTAACCGGGTGTTTTTAGACCATACGCCCGCAGGCTGTGTGAACACTCGTGGGTATTGAGTATTTGTATCTCTTAAGCGGCTTTGCAGCTTGCCATAGTTCTTTGGGTCTGGTTCAAAGCAGACAATACTGTCAAATTTTATATGGTATTTTTTTGTAATGTTTACAGCTAGTTGCAGTGTGTCGCCATTAAACGCGCCACAATCAATCATTTTAAGTGGCGATTTAATCAAGCCTTTACTCATTAACTCCTTAGGAAAGTATTGCGTTTCCCAGTCATTTTTGAGATAGGTTGTGTGGCTTGGCTTTTGTCTAAACGCCCTAATTCTCGCAAGGCAGTCTTTGCTCTGAGCATTGGCGAGTTTAGTATGTAATGCGTTTAATTGTTCGGCGTACTGAATTTCACTTTGCTGCAATGTTTGCTTATGATCTTCATCGTAAAAATGGTTGAAAATATGGCTAAACTCGGACATGACCTCATTAAGGTCGTAGCAATTTTGAAAGCCCTTTTCAATCATTTGTGCTTTTACAACATGGCTTAAGCACGAAAGCGAAATAAGCACAGGGTGCTCACTCGGTGAGACTTCATCTGGCTTAAAAATCGGGACCCCTTTGTAATCTTTTTCATTTGAGTACAAATCAACGAAAAATAAAACTTTATCTCCCTGTTTAGACATAGCGTCGAAAATAGCTTTACCATTTCCTCCGGCGCCATAAATAATGTATTCCATTGGTTCCCCTAAACAGTTTTTTGATTTACATGTTTATTTATATCGGTAAGCGCGGGCTTTTCCTTTAATTGTTTTTTCAGCTCAGGATAGGAAAAATCGAGTTTATTACCAAAATGTGCGTAAATTGCTTTGATTGCGGTGTAATCATCGGGTTCATCTAAAGTCAGTCGCCAATGTTCTAACGATTCACCTTCCGCGAATGAAAAAGTGGCAATCGAGCTAAATTTAGCCATGCCCAGTGTGACATGTTCTCTGTCCGCTTTGCTTGTTGCAAGCTGGTGGGTCTTTTCAAGTAGGCTGAATGAGAATGCAGTGCAGTCTAATCCTCTTGGATAGCCACTGTGCGGGCCAAGATTAACGATATCGAAGCCTGAATGAAGGTGTTTTTCGATAACTTGCTGTGTTAGTTCGGCATCGATCAGAGGGCAGTCGCTAGTAAGCCGAACAACCGTGGTATTTGAGGTGGCACCAAAGCAAACTGCAGCCTCATAATAACGTGCTAACACATCATCGGTACTACCTTGATAGTATTTAATATTTTTCTTTTGGCAGAGCGCGACAATCGGGCTCTCAGAGCCATCATTTGTGGTCGCAATGATTATTTGCGATTTGAATTTTTTTAGCCTCTCTAGCATGACCTCTAACACGGTTGAATTACACAGAGGCATAAGCACTTTTCCGGGTAAGCGCGTAGAAGTCATTCTGGCCTGAATGATGATTTGAACGTTTTCCATCGAAGTCGTTGTTATCATTATAATTGCGTTCAATATAGCAAATCATTACACTCAAATACAGAATAAATAAATGATTGTGTGCGTTGAGTTTATTGGCATTGGGCGGTTTTTGTCCGGATGTGAATTATCGGCGCGATAATTGCTTTGCAGTTTGTGTAATGCGTCTAACAAAAGAAGAGAACGTTGTGAAATTTAAATCTCAATTTCAGATTGATGGCAAGGAAGTTGGACACGACTCATCTTGCTACATTATCGCTGAAATGTCAGCTAACCATGGTCAGTCCCTCAGTAAAGCCAAAGAGCTTGTTCACGCAGCGAAAGAAGCTGGGGCAGACGCAATAAAACTTCAGACTTACACCGCTGATACATTAACCATGGATTGCAAGCTGCCGCACTTTGAGGCAACAGGTCCTTGGCAAGGGCAATATTTGTACGACCTTTATAAAGGAGCATACATGCCTTGGGATTTCCACGCGGAGCTGTTTGAGCTTTCAGCCAAGTTAGGGTTAACGTGTTTCTCATCGCCATTTGATAAATCGGCCGTAGATTTATTGCAGCAGTTTGATGCACCAGCCTATAAAATTGCGTCTCCAGAGTTGATAGATCATCAGCTAATTCGAGATGTAGCTGCAACGAAAAAGCCAGTCATTATGTCAACAGGTGGCGCGACTCTGACTGAAATTGCCGACGCTGTTAAGGTGGCGCATGATGCAGGCGTTGAAGAGCTGGCATTAATGAAATGTACTAGCACCTATCCCGCACCAGCTGAGTCGATTAACTTGCGAACAATTCCACATATGCGTGAGGCATTTGGTTGTCCTGTGGGGCTGTCGGATCACACATTGGGTAACGATGTACCTTTGGCATCAGTTGCCGTTGGTGCTTGCATGATTGAAAAACATTTTGTTTTAGATAAAAAAGATAATACCGCAGATAGCTTTTTTTCTATGACGCCCAATGAATTAGAGGCATTGGTTCATGGAGTACGTCAAATTGAAAAAGCGATGGGGACTGTCAATTACCCTACAGAGCCCTCAAAAGCACGCAGATGTGTATATATAGTAAAAGATATTAAAGCAAATGAGATACTGACTGCTGCGCATTTAAGGCAAATGAGGCCCGGCGGCGGAGAAATTATGCCGAAAGAGCTACCAAGACTTGTCGGGAGGCGAGTGAACAAGCCATTGAAATGTGGCACGCAACTAAGCTGGGAGGATTTGCAATAATGGCAAGCAAAGAAGCGTTATTGGGGTATATTCAGCAATTCCTAGAAGAGCGAGGGGTAATTCTCTCACTCGCGGAACTCGAAAAATATAACTTTGTTGCCGAAGGTGCGCTAGACTCTTTCGAGATACTGACGCTAACAATGGGCATTGAGACACACTTTTCTCTTCCTGTCGCTCCAGAGCTGCTGTTAGATGAGCGCAATGGGGTTGTAGGCAACTTAGTAACCGCTCTTATGGAGCAGGCATGATTGTTTTTCGCGTTGATACTCGATGCGGGTTAGGGCACTTCATGCGCATGAAGTGGTTAGCGTGTGAGTTAGAAAAGCAAGATCAGAAAACGCTATTTTTAGTTGATGACTGTGATATATCGAGGACTTTTATGAGTCCTTTGCAGGCAGAGCTGGTTACGATACCTCGCTTTTCTGATAGTGAGCAAGACGCGACTTGGTGTAAAAAGTATCTGTCGTCGATAGAAGATGCAGTTACATGGGTGGTAGTAGATGGCTATGAGCTTGATAGCCGGTGGGAATCCATAGTTCTCGAGCTTGGTATCAAACTGTTAAGTGTTGATGATCTGGAGCGTCCTCATGTGGGAGATTGTGTTTTAGATATGAAATGGTTGGGGGCTGAGACCGAATCTCGCTACCAGCGTTTAATGGACCCTAAAGCACATCGTCTACTTGGCCCTCAATACGCCATTCTTGCACCGGAGTATTTACCGGAAGCGCAACAACAGAATACTGTAAAGCGAGACAATAATATTACTTTTGCCTTAGGGGGCGGTGGTAACTGGCATTTACTCGAAGGAGTGATAGAGCAACTATGTTCACAGGCTTTGCAAATTCAATTGGTTTTTGGCCCAAAAGCAACTGGCACTGAAAATTTGTTGTTGCTCAGTGAACAAAACGAAAATCTTAAAACTTTAAGTGCACCAGCGAGTTTGGCTGAGTGTTATGCCCGTACAGGTTTATTTGTGGGCGCACTAGGCACTTCACTGTATGAATTAGCGGCAACAAAAACACCGTCGCTCACATTTTCATTGGCTCAAAATCAAGAAAATAGAATCGAGGATTTAGAAGAGCTTGGCCATTATTTTCATATATCAGATCTGTTGTCGCTTCCTGTTGAAAAAGTTGTCAGCTTGATCACGACATTGTACACGCATCGAGCTGAGATTGAAGCACTGAGACAAAGCCCAAAAGTTAATGTGGACGGACGAGGAGCAAGCAGGATCACAGACTATCTACTGAATAGCAAAGCTGACTTTTTAGCAAATGAAATAGGTACATCGAGTGCTCTGGGTGAGGTTGTTACGGAGATATCTTCGTCCATTAAAGTAAGAAAGATTTACGATGAAGATGTGAACCGCTACTTAAATGCGAGAAATCGCGATGAGAATATGTGGCGCATGACGGTTACAGACAAAATAAGCAAAGTGGACCATTATAATTGGTGGTTTAACAATGCACGTCAATCTTATGTATTAGAGCAAAATGGCAAAGCGCTTATTTATGTCTGGCATCAATTGCGCAAACACGAAGGTCGAGATTATTTATACGGTGGCTGGTTTGCAGCCTGTGACGATGTGAATTTTGCGCACGCACAAATAATTCTGGATTGGCAACTAAATTACTGTGCAAAGCTGTACCCGAAGGGGATTTGGCTGGCTGTTATTAATAAGGACAATCGATTTGTTAATTTACTCAATCAAAAAGAAGGGTTTATTAGCTTGATTGAAGGTTCCAAAGAGTATTTCCTGACACAGCAAATTTTTGCACAGGCGGATGCGTCAGAGTTTAATTTTGTTGGCAAATTTCCCAGATAATGAGAGCGGTATGGACAGCATCTATTCAATATTTAAAAGCAATGTAGAAGCGCACCCTGAAAAAACTGCAGTGGTATTTAAGCATACATTTTTAAGTTATCGTGCGCTTGACGATCAAGTAACGCGTGTAGTGACATATTTTCAACATATAGGACTTCAGTCAGGCCATCGTGTTGCGCTCTTTGCCCCAAATGGCATTGAGTATCCTGTGGTGTTATTAGCGATAGCAAGAATGGGGCTTGCAGTTGTGCCACTTCCTATCAGCTTAAAAGGTGCAGCACTTGAGATTGCTTTGAAAAAAACGCCCGTTGCAGCTGTGATAGCATGGCCATCGATTAGCCGGCTTTTACTCGATAAAGGGCTCGTGGAGCAACAAAAATTAGTCAGCTTTGAAAAAAGTGTTGCCGGCGAGGTAACTTGGCCTGAAGTGTTGTCTGGCACTTATGTGAGTTCGGACAGAGGTGCATTACCTGCACAACAATCTGAGCCTGACATACATGCTCCGTACATTTTAACGATGACTTCAGGCTCTACGGGAACTCCAAAGCCGATAGTATTAAGTCAGCATTGCAAAATCATGCGAGCAAAAGAAGCGACCGAAATATATTACCAGTTAAATCAGAATGATAAAGTTTTAGTTGCCACCCCCCTTTATCATTCATTAGCGCAGCGTGGGGTATTAATGCCCTTATTATTGGGGGCAACTACGGTGATCATGCCAAAGTTCGCGCTTAAAGGTTGGTTGAATGCCATCGAAACACACAAGATTACTTTTTTATTTGCAGTTTCTGCGCAGCTGGAAAGCTTCCTCGGATACCAAGGAGAAAACTATAACCTGAGCTCGCTAAGATGTGTCGTTTCGTCTTCTGCGGTATTGAATGCCGAATCAAAGCGGGCCTTACTCGGTAAATTACATTGTGCTTTTCATGAGTGTTATGGTGCATCAGAAGTCGGTGTGGTGACCGATTTTTGTGTCTCAAATATGCCAGAAAAAAACGGCAGCGTTGGTGCGCCACTACCATTTGTTGAGGTGAAAATCACCGATGAGCAGCGTGAGCAAGTGGCAATAGGCCAAGTTGGTGAAATTGCCTGTAAAACGATAACTGGTTTCAGCGGATATCATAAATTACCAGAGGCAACAGAGGGTGCGTATGATCAGAGAGACTACTTTTATACGGGTGATTTAGGCTATTTGGATGATCAATGTTATTTGTATTATGTAGGCCGTAAAAAGGAAGTTATTTCAAGCGGTGGTATTAATATTTTTCCTCAAGACATAGAAGCTGTGATAAAGCGCCACCCCAATATTGTGGACTGTGTTGCCTTTGGCTGTCACGATCAGCAACTGGGTGAGGTAATAAAAGTTGTCTATGAGCAACGAGGTGAAGAAGATTTAGACAGATCACTACGAATGATGTGTTTACAAGAATTAACCGACTATCAACAGCCAAGGCAATTAACTCGATTATCCGAGCTGCCTCGCAATCAAATGGGCAAAGTGCTGAGAAATGATGTGAAACTACAAAATCAGTAGTAGGTAGGTGAAGGTATCTGATACTTTCACCTATCATGAGTACTATAGGTTTTGCCATTGCCCAGATTTGCTAGAACGTGTGGCTGCTTCAAATAACGCTAAGCCATCTTTTGCCTGCAAAAAACCAAATACATATTCATTACTAACGGGTTGAGCATTCAGGTAGCTCAATAATGCATCGTGAATATCGGTATAGAGGTTAGCAAATGCTTCGACAAACCCCGTAGGGTGGCCCGGTTTCATACGGTTATATCTAAATTGGTGGGCGTATTGGCATTGGCCAGCTCTATCTAAAATTTCCCGACGTCCGTCGTTGTAATTTAACTCAAGCTCGTCAGGATTTAGTTGATACCAATGCGCACTGCCTTCAGTACCATAAATACGTATTCTTAAGCCATTACGGTGACCTATAGCCGTTTTCGACATCCACATGCTACCTGTCACATTCTGTGGGTACTTTAGTAGCATTTGTACATCATCAACTAATTCTGTGTACTCCGAATGTGTAGCAAATAGAGCACTCGTTTGAAGCGGTTCAAGCTCAAGTAAGTAACTCGAAAGGTGATGCAAGTGCACACCAAGGTCTAGACAGATTGTCGGTACTGCATAGTCTTTTAAACGCCAAGATTGTGGTGGCGCAGCCTTCCCCGCTATTTCTGGTGGGCGTTTAAATCCCTCTTGTGGCATTTCTAAATGGATTTTTTGAATACTTCCTAGCTTTTTACTTTTTATAAGGTTTTTAAGCTCTCTGACCATGGCGTAGCCAGAGTAATTAAATGTCACCGCTAAAAAGTGTTTTTCTGGGTCATACATTTTTTCTAATTGCGCAATCTCCGCGCTACCACATACTAAGGATTTTTCGCAAATCATAGGCACATTTAGTTGCAGTAGCGTCTCAAGTACCTCAAGATGGTGTGGAGTCGGTGTAAGCACGACAACAGCATCAATGTTATCTCGCTCATGCGAGAGCATTTCACGCCAATCTGAGTAAGTATGCTCAGCAGCTATTCCCCATTGTTGCGCAGTGGCTAAATTGCAGTCTTCGTGACGGCTAAATGCGCCTGCCACTACTTTAAATCTGTTGTCTAATTGTGCAGCTGAAAAATGTACGTATCCCACTGCTGAGTTGGCACCACCGCCGATAAATGCAAGTTTTAAACACTGTGTTGACATGCATACATTCCTATTGGCTTCGCGCCTTCAATGTTGTGAGTGTTTCAATTAATGTTGTTGCTATGTAGTCTTGGTCAATTTCCGATAATTCAGGGAACAACGGGAGGGTCACCGCACTGTGATAGTAGTCTTCAGCGCCTTGGCAATGCCCAGATTTAAAACCAAGTGATTGATAATAAGGTTGTAGATAAATGGGAATATAATGAACATGACAGAAAATCCCTTGCGCGCGTAACGTCTCGACAAGGCGCTTATGTAATTCAGGGTTAGTATCTGAGATCCTGATTACATATAAGTGATAAGCGTTATAAACATCTTCGCTTTGCCTTAATGGGGTGATGTCTTCGCTCTGTATAAATAGTTGATCGTAGTTCTGAGCGAGTTGGTTGCGCTTTTCTACAAACTCATCTAAACGCTGAACTTGCTGAGTGCCAAGCGCTGCATGTAAATCAGTCATTCTATAGTTAAAGCCAAGGGCTTGTTGCTCATAGTACCACGGACCATCAGCTTCGTTGTGTAGCAACCCTTGTTCAGCTGTAATACCATGACTTCTATACATCTTAAGCTTGGCGTTGATGGCAGAATCATTGGTAAGCGCCATACCACCTTCAGCTGAGGTGATGATTTTCACAGGGTGGAAACTGAATATGCAAATATCTGAATATTTACAGCTACCTACGGGGTCATCGAGATATTTTCCCCCGACAGCATGTGAGGCGTCTTCAATGATTTTGAAGCCATATTCTTGAGCCAGTGTACTGAGGGACTTCATATCGCAAGATTGGCCTGCAAAATGAACCGGAATAAGCACTTTTGGCAATGTGTTAGTTTGCTTCGCGTGCTCAAGCTTTAACTTCAATGCGTCTACCGATAAATTACCTGTTGTCGGGTCGATATCGACAAAATCAATTTTCGCTCCGCAGTACAAAGCACAGTTAGAAGAAGCGACAAATGAGTTTGGCGAGGTCCAGACAATATCATTATGGGTAACATCCAGTGCCAAACAGGCAATGTGCAAAGCTGATGTGGCACTGTTTGTTGCAGTGCCATATTGAACTTGGCAGTATTCTGTGACTGCATTTTCGAACTCGGGTACTTTTGGCCCTTGAGTCAGCCATGGGGAGTTCAATACTTCAACAACGGCGTCGATATCTTGTTGCGAGATTGCCTGCTTGCCATACGGGATCATAGCAAAGCCTGCTTGTTGAATTCGACAATTTCATCGACGGACAGGTATACAGAATTGGTAAGCGAATTATATTCTGAACCTGGTTTAACAGCGAGACCCTTCTCATTTAGAGCATTAGAATCAAAGTCATTGGTTCGGCTACTGAACTTTATACCTGGTGCGATAACGAAGTGATCTTTGAATTCATAGGTATCGAATGACAAATCTTCTGGACACATGACTTCATGCAGCTTTTCTCCAGGGCGAATACCAATAATTTTTTGTTCTAGGCCAGGAGCCATAGCGGTAGCGAGATCAGAGATTCTGATAGACGGTATTTTGGGAACGAAAATTTCTCCGCCGAGCATTCTTTCGAAGTTCTTTAATACAAAATCGACGCCTTGCTGTAGGCTGATCCAAAAGCGCGTCATGTCTGGGTGCGTAATTGGAATGTGTCCTACATTCTCATCGATGAATTTTTGGAATACAGGTACAACAGAACCTCGTGAACATACTACGTTGCCGTATCTAACAACAGAAAACAGTGTTCTGTGGCCACCGGCAATATTGTTAGCAGCAACGAATAGTTTATCAGATGCAAGTTTTGTAGCGCCGTAGAGGTTAATTGGATTTGCAGCTTTGTCTGTTGAAAGGGCGATAACTTTATCAACATCACAATCCAATGCCGCTTCAATCACATTTTCTGCACCGTTAATATTGGTTTTAATACATTCCATAGGATTGTATTCTGCGGCAGGGACTTGTTTTAAGGCAGCAGCATGGATGACATAATCTACACCTTGCATTGCTCGTCTCAATCTTTCTCTATCGCGTACATCGCCAATGAAGTAACGCATACAATGTTGATTGAAAACTTGCTGCATTTCGAATTGTTTTAGCTCATCGCGTGAAAAAACAATAATCTTTTTAGGGCGATACCTTTCAAGTAGCGTTTTGACGTATTTCTTACCAAAAGAGCCGGTTCCGCCAGTGATTAGGATCGTTTTATTATCAAACATATTTTACCCATCTAAAGGTGCAATCATTTCTTTACACTATAGAAAAAAGTATTAGGTAAAGAGTTTGCGTCAGCACCCTAAAAAAAAGTGATTACTCAATACTTTATATCACTTTTTCAAATTTTGCAGTATTTAAACAGGCGTCATGGGTTAATTTATAGCAATAGATGACTTTTTGAGCGAGTAGGCGTAGACTAAAGGTACGAGCACTAGACTGGAGAGTGTGATGCAAATTAATTCGCCAAGTAATTCTTTTTTTAACCGTACAGAGCAAACCAACAATAAGTTAAGCCAGCAGTTGGCGACGGGCAAAAAGGTGAACTCAGCAGCTGATGATGCTGCGGCGCTTCAAATTATTAACCGACTGACATCCCAACAAGACGGTTTAAATCAGTCTGTAAGAAATGCCTATGATGGTATTTCTTACTCTCAAACTGCTGACTCCGCATTGTCAGGTGTTAATGATGCGGTTGGCCGTATTAGAGAGCTCTCTATTCAATCTGGAAATGGTGCTTTGTCTGACAGTGATAGACAAGCATTGCAAGATGAAGTTTCTCAGCTTCAGTCGCAAATCACCGAAACGTTTGAGAATACAACGTTTGGTGGTGACCCTTTATTTGATGGTCAACAGACTAGCTTTCAGGTTGGCCCTGATGCTAACACAACACAAAGCTTTACCCCAACCGACGGTACGGTTGCAACAGGTATTTTAAGTGTTGACGTATCGACACAAGCCGGTGCACAAGCGGCAATCACAGCAGCTGATCAGGTTGCAAAAGATGTTAATTCTCAAAGAGCGCAACTTGGTGCATTTGAAAATACGTTGGATAGCACGATAAGAGGCCTTGGTAACCAAAGCGACAGAATTGCGGAAAGCCAAAGTCGAATCGCTGACACGGATTTTGCGCAAGCAACCGCAGAGAAAACAGCAAATGATATTTTGTCTCAAACTTCAATTGCACTTAGAGGTCAAGCAAACCAGTCAGCTTCGTCCGTTCTGAGCCTTTTATAGTAAAAATTAATGCTTTTGTATTGATACAAAACATATCGAGTGGCATTTATTTGGCGTTTATGTCAATAAATCGCCACTTAGGTATTGCATCCCTAACATACTCCCTTACAATCTCTCCTATAGACTTATAAAAACACTTGGATCCAGTCCAAATGATACTGATCATCGATAACAACAATAATCGTGCTTCTGGATTAGCTGCAGCACTGACATTTTGCGGGCAGGCTGCAAAAGTAACTGCGGAGTCAGAATTTACCCCAGAGTTGGTCAAGAAATATCAAGAATGTACAATTGTACTTGGTGCACTAAATGGATTGGATCACGAGCACCATATTAAGAAATTACCAGCTCAACCTTTTATCCTTGTGGGTGAAACACTTCGGCCTTTGATGTCACTAGCCAATGTGATTGGCTTAATTAGTGAGCCATTTAGTCATGATGTCACTATGCAGTTGTTACATGACTGTCAGCAATATTTAAGTTTACTGCCAGGGCAAAGCGGACAGAATAAAGATGCTAGAGCATTCGATGGTCTAGTCGGTGATACTGAAGCCGTGAAAGAGGTTCGCTTTTTAATTTCTCAGGTTGCTAAAACCGATGCCAATGTCCTCATTCTAGGAGAATCCGGTACAGGTAAAGAAGTGGTCGCTAGAAACGTCCACTTGCTGTCAAATCGTTCTTCAGGTCCATTTGTACCAGTAAATTGTGGTGCGATCCCTGGAGAGTTGCTTGAAAGTGAATTGTTTGGTCATGAGAAAGGTGCGTTTACGGGCGCGATATCGGCTCGTAAAGGGCGATTTGAATTAGCACAAAATGGCACTCTATTCTTGGATGAAATTGGTGACATGCCCTTACAAATGCAGGTTAAATTATTAAGGGTTTTACAAGAGCGTAGTTATGAGCGAGTGGGTGGTACTAAGCCTATTCAGGCTAATGTACGTGTAATTGCGGCCACACACCGCAACCTTGAAGAAATGATTGAAACGGGCAAGTTTCGTGAAGATTTGTTTTATCGACTCAATGTATTTCCAATTGAAAACCCTTCATTAAGCCAGCGTGTTGACGACATTCCATTGTTACTCAAAGAATTGCTCCGCCGTGTGACTGAACAAGGCAATAAAGGGGTTAAGTTTACTGATCGAGCTATTGAGAGCCTTAAAGCACATGCTTGGCCGGGTAATATTCGAGAGTTGGCAAATTTAGTGGAGCGTATGGCGATCATGTTCCCTGAAAAGTTGGTCGACGTCACCGATTTGCCAACCAAATACCGTTACATTGAAGTTGAGGCATTCGAGCCGGAGTATCCGGAGGAGTTACTAGAAAAAGATGCCTTTAATGAGTTGTTTAGCGATGGCTTCAGTGAGTTTGATGAAGAAGATGAGATAGACAATGCTGCTGAGCAACCACTTCTTGGCCTGTTGCCAGACGAGGGAATCGAGTTAAAGGACTATCTTGCAGAGTTAGAAGTGAGTTTAATCATACAAGCATTAGAAAGGTACGACTATGTTGTAGCACGCGCTGCTGAAATATTAGGTGTTAGACGCACTACGCTCGTAGAAAAAATGAAAAAATACAATTTGAACCGAGATTAATCGGTTCAGATTGACTAGTTCAACAGAGATCTAAGGTCGAGAGACTTTGCATGTTCAATCAATGGATTCTTTCTAAAGCAGTCGTTATCGTGATCGTTTACCATACCGCTGGCTTGCATATGTGCGTAAACAGTCGTAGGACCTAAAAACTTAAACCCTCTCTTTTTTAAATCCTTTGCGAAGCGCTCACTAATTTCAGTGGTAGCTGGGTAGTCTTCTCTCCCTCGGATGTCGTTGATAATGGGCTCAAAATCAACATAACTCCACTGGTACTTGGCAAAGCTACCATATTCTTGTTGTACTGCAATAAAGCGTTGAGCATTATTTATCGTGGCTTTAATTTTTGCCCTATTACGTATAATTCCCGGGTTGTCCATTAGTTGTTCAACATCTGTTTCAGTCATTTTGGCAACAGCTTCGACATCAAAACCTTTAAATGCAGCTCGGTAGTGCGTTCTTTTTTTCAATATTGTGTACCAGCTTAGCCCTGCTTGAGCTGATTCAAGCGTAATAAACTCAAAAAGCTTATTGTCGTTCCAAATAGGCACCCCCCACTCTTCGTCATGATAAGCAACGTAGTCTGGTTTGCTAGCATCCAGCCATAAACATCTAGTGCACATAGCGGTTCCTTTTTAGCGTCTGTCAAATAATCGACCCCTGCATGTAAAAAGCAGGTAGTCAGTGAACAATAATTCTAGATTAACTATATTTTATATCTGTATAAAAATACAGTGTCAAAGTTTTGTTAGCATTTAAATTGAGTTTAACTTAATGAAATATATATATAAATAAAAATGGCACAAGGATTGCTTTATCTATGTTAGGAAGATTCATGAGAGTAGTGTCATGGCGTTAGCAAAAGTGATAAATCCACAATTTGTGCCAGAAAACCAATTCGACCCTTGTCTGTTGCAAGAGGCTTATGTTGGTGAACTGAGCGACCTGAGGCAGCAAGCGAGTTGGTTGAGCCATTTGGTTGATACAATGCCTGCTGGTGTTGTTGTATTGGACGGGCAGGGCATGATCGCAAAGGCAAATCAAATTGCCAAAGATATGCTTGGAGAGCCATTAGAGGGTGAGAAGTGGTTTAACATCATTCAGCGTTCTTTTAGTCCGCAACAAGATGATGGTCATGAGGTGTCTTTGCGAGATGGTAGACTCATCAAGTTGGAGATCACGGCACTTACGCCTGAGCCAGGTCAGTTAATATTAATGACTGATTTAACAGAAACACGCAAATTACAGGCGAGAGTCGCCCATATGCAAAGATTGAGTGCACTTGGCAAAATGGTTGCGTCATTGGCGCATCAAGTACGCACCCCGCTCTCTGCCGCAATGCTTTACGGCGCAAATTTAGGCAGCGCTAATCTGCCAACGCCATCTAGAGAAAAGTTTCATAATAAACTTATGTCTCGTCTCAAAGATTTAGAAAGCCAAGTTAATGACATGTTGTTATTTGCCAAAAGTGGCGAGCAGCAAGTTGTTGAGCGGGTCTCCATGCAACAATTGCTGAATGAAGTCAAAGTTGGCGCAGATGCGATGTTGTCATTGAATAGCGCGGCGATGGAAGTAATTTTACCAGAGCCAGATATCGAAATTATTGGTAACAAGACGGCGCTTGCGAGTGCAATCCAGAACTTGATCCACAATAGTGTTCAAGTTATCGGGGCTGGTGCAAAAATAACTTTGCACGCGACCCGAGAAACAGAAGACGAGCACGTAAGGATTTCTGTTAGTGACAATGGCCCAGGGGTAGATTTGTCTCAGGCTGACAGATTATTTGAACCGTTTTTTACAACCAAATCACAAGGTACAGGCCTTGGGCTGGCAGTCGTCAGCTCGGTGGCGAATTCACACAAAGGGCGTGTTGAAGTAGACAACATGCCAAGCGGAGGAGCGTGTTTTAGCATGCTATTACCGATTTCTCAACACACTCAGCTTCAGGAGGTCGTATGAGTAACAAAATTCTAGTCGTTGAAGATGACGCAGGTTTACGCGAAGCACTCTTAGATACTTTAGAGCTTGCTGGTATTGAATGTGTTGAGGCGGATAGTGCAGAGCAAGCTATGGTACTGCTCAAGCAACAAAGCTTTTCGCTGGTTGTCAGTGACGTGCAAATGGGGCAAATGAGCGGTATTGATTTGCTTAAGAGCATTAAATTAAATTACCCACATTTACCTGTTTTAATGATGACCGCATACGCCACCATTGATGATGCTGTTGAAGCAATGAGGCTCGGTGCCATTGATTATATGGCAAAGCCGTTTGCACCAGAAGTCTTGCTGAATATGGTTAGCCGCTACATGCCTGAGAAGGAAAAAGAGACCGAAGGGCCGATAGTAGCGGATGTGAAAAGCTTCCAGTTATTAAATTTAGCCAAGAAAGTGGCGCAATCTGATGCCAGTGTCATGGTGTTAGGGCCCAGTGGCTCTGGTAAAGAAGTACTTGCAAGATACATTCACGACAGTTCGGAGCGAAGCAATGAACCATTCGTTGCAATTAATTGTGCTGCTATTCCAGAGAACATGCTTGAAGCGACTTTATTTGGTTATGAAAAAGGCGCATTTACCGGTGCTATTCAAGCGTGCCCAGGCAAATTTGAACAAGCCCAAAAAGGGACTATCTTGCTCGATGAGATTACTGAGATGGACCTAGGGTTACAAGCTAAATTGCTCCGCGTTTTACAAGAGCGAGAAGTCGAAAGACTTGGTGGTCGCAAAACAATAGAATTAGATGTACGGGTATTGGCGACCAGTAACAGAGACCTTAAAGAAGCGGTTGCTGAGGGCAAATTCAGAGAAGATTTATATTACCGATTAAATGTATTTCCGTTAACTTGGTTACCATTGAAAGATAGAGCTGCGGATATTGTTCCTTTGGCAAGCCACTTAATGGATAGGCACTGCCAGAAGTCTGGTCAGTCAACTCCTAAGTTGTCATCGGGTGCGCAAGAAAAACTATTGCAACACGCTTGGCCTGGAAATGTGAGAGAGCTTGATAATGTTGTACAAAGGGCTCTAATTTTACAGCAGGGTAGTGAAGTGGCTGACTCAGATATATTCATCGAAAACTTTGAACCGGTTGAATTAGACGTCTCGGCTATATCAGTAAGTAGCCCAGTAGAATTGGATGTTTCGCCTTATGAAAATACAACCGAAAATCATACCAGTTCAAGCAGTGGCGATGCGTTAAGTTACAAAGAGGAGCTTCAAGATAAAGAACATCAAATTATCCTCGATACATTGACCCGCTGTAACGGCAAAAGAAAGGATGTTGCCGAAATTTTAGGGATCAGTCCCCGTACATTACGTTACAAACTGGCTAAAATGAGAGACTTAGGTTTGCCAGTACCTGCCTAAATCGTAAATTGGCCAAGTATAAGCTTGGCCAATTTATCCCTGTCAAAATTCTGTCCTACCGAGCACCCTTACAGGTTCGATGTAACCTATTGATATTTATAGAATAAAAGTTGGCACGATAGGTGCATTTAACTATTCATATGTAATCTCACAGGGTGAGCAATATGAAAATTCAAAACACCGGTTTATATCAAGAAATGCAGTCAATGGCTTCTCAAGCAGGCAGGATCCAGCCAGAGACTAAAGTACCAGCTCAAGCGACTGCAGCTACGTCTAGTGCCCAGTTTGGCGATATACTTTCAAATGCGTTGAATAACGTTGCTGATTTACAAAGAGATACAAAAGCAAAAGTAACTGCGGTTGAGATGGGTGACAGAAGCGTCTCTTTGGCAGAAGCTATGATTGCGAAAAACAAGTCATCTGTAGCTTTCGAAGCGACTGTTCAGGTGCGTAATAAGCTCGTAGAAGCTTATAAAGATATCATGAGCATGCCGGTGTAATTCAGAGAGTTAGTGGAGAGTAACTGTGGCTACAAATCAATCGACAGATTTAGCACTTTCAGATGGTCCAGCAGGAGCAGTAACTGAAGGTGCTGAAACACAGCAAGAGCAAAAATCTGGTTATTTCAGTGCTTTAAGCGGCGTTGATATGCTACGTCAAGTTACGCTCGTAATCGCACTGGCAATATGTTTAGCAATCGCTGTATTTATTATTATCTGGGCACGTCAACCTGACATGCGCCCGTTAGGTCAGTATCCGACTGATGAGCTTGTTCAAACGCTCGACTTTTTAGATGCGCAAAAAATTGAATATGACCTAGATGGTAACACCATCATGGTTGCGGAAACTGATTATCAAAATATCAAACTAAAGATGGCTCGAGACGGCTTTACGCAATCACCATCGTCAGGCACAGACATTTTGATGCAAGACATGGGATTTGGTGTAAGTCAGCGTCTTGAAAGAGAAAGACTTAAGCACAGCCGTGAACAGCAACTAGCGAGAACCATTGAAGAGTTGCAAGATATCAACAGAGCAAAAGTGCTTTTGGCAATTCCAAAAGAGAATGTATTTGCTCGTCGCGAGAAAAAACCTTCTGCAACGGTTGTATTAACCATGAAACGTGGCCGTACACTCGATGGTGAAGAAGTAGATTCAATTGTTGATATTGTTGCATCAGCCGTTCAAGGGTTAGAGCCATCACGCGTTACAGTAACGGATCAAAATGGTCGCTTGTTAAATTCAGGCTCTCAGGATTCTCTAGCTGCACGCTCTCGTAAAGAGTATGAAATTGAGCGTAAACGCGAATCTGAATATTTATCGAAAATTGACAGCATAATGATCCCAGTCGTTGGCTTAGGCAACTTTACGGCTCAGGTTGATTTGACGATGGACTTCAGTGCAATAGAAGAAACACAGAAGCGTTTTAACCCAGATTTACCTGCGGTAAGAAGTGAAACTACGTTTGAAGAGAGTAATATCGGCGGCATAACAGCTGGTATTCCTGGTGCATTGACAAACCAACCGCCAGTAGACTCCAATATTCCAGAAATCGCAGGTGCTGGTGGCAGTGGTAAAGGCACTACACCAACACGCTCGCAAAAAGAAGCAACACGTAACTATGAACTAGACACCACTATTTCACATAGACGTCAACAAACTGGAGTTATCCGCCGTATCAGTGTATCAGTGGCTGTCGATTATGTTGCCAAGGCTGACGCTGAAGGCAATATGGCTATGACGCCTCGCTCACAAGAAGAATTGAATAATATACGCCGACTATTACAAGGTGGTGTTGGATTTGATATGCAGCGTGGTGACGCATTAGAGGTTGTGACAGTCCCATTCGTACGTGAAGATATCTTAGAAGCGTCAGAAATGCCTTTATGGGAGCAAGAATGGTTCATGAAGGTTGTAAGACTGGTGGCAGGTGCTTTGGTAATCATCGTATTGATTATGGCTGTAGTTCGCCCTATGCTGAAGAGATTGATATACCCAGATGACACACTAGAAGAATATGATGAAGATGCATTAACTGCTGGTGTTGACTTAGGTGATAGTACACTTGATATGCTAAGTAATGACTTTGATGAATCAGCTGTTGGCTTCTCTTCCGATGGTACATTACAATTGCCAGACTTACATGGAGATGAAGATCTATTGAAAGCGGTTCGAGCGCTAGTGGCCAATGAACCTGAGCTTTCTTCACAAGTGGTCAAAGCGTGGTTAACTGAAGATGAGTGATGAAGAACAAAAACAACTGCCGCAAGCTTTCGATGTTGAGAAGCTAGATGGGGTCGATAAGGCCGCCATCTTGCTACTCAGCCTTACGGAAGAAGATGCGGCGCAGATATTAAAACACCTTGAGCCAAAGCAAGTACAGAAAGTGGGTATGGCTATGGCTGCGATAGATGACTTATCTCAGTCGAAAATCAGTGCAGTGCATAACCTTTTCATTGAGCAAATACAAAGCTTTAGTACAATCGGATTTCAATCTGAAGACTTTATTAAAAAGGCTCTTACCGCAGCGCTTGGTGAGGATAAAGCGGCAAGTCTTATCGATCAAATTGTTATGGGGTCTGGCGCGAAAGGGCTTGATTCACTTAAATGGATGGACTCTAAGCAGGTTGCTAATATTATTCGCAACGAGCACCCACAGATCCAAACGATTGTATTGTCTTATCTAGAACCTGAGCAGTCAGCAGAGATCCTTTCTCAGTTTACTGAGAAGGTAAGGCTCGACTTGACTATGCGTATTGCCAATTTAGAAGAAGTACAGCCAGCGGCACTACAAGAGCTAAATGAAATTATGGAGAAACAGTTTGCGGGTCAAGCTGGTGCGCAAGCTGCGAAGATGGGTGGCCTCAAAGCCGCTGCAGACATTATGAACTACCTAGATACGAATGTTGAAGGGCAGTTAATGGACTCAATTCGTGAACATGACGAAGAAATGTCACAGCAAATTCAAGACTTAATGTTTGTCTTTGAGAACTTGATGGACGTAGAAGATCGAGGCATCCAAGCGATCCTTCGTGAAGTACAGCAAGATGTACTGATGAAAGCGATTAAAGGTGCTGATGATTCATTGAAAGACAAGATCTTAAGTAATATGTCTAAACGTGCAGCCGATATGATGGCGGACGACCTAGAAGCGATGCCACCTGTTCGGATCAGTGAAGTCGAAGCTGCACAGAAGGAAATCCTAGCGACGGCAAGAAGGCTTGCCGACTCTGGTGAAGTCATGCTTGGTGGTGGCGGCGGTGAGGAGTTCCTGTAAATTATGTCTGAGCCAAAGCTATATCGCGGTAAACCTGTTCACGGTGAAGCTGTTGATGCATTACTAGAGCATCTTGAAGACTGGGACATTCCTGATGTCAAAGAAGACTTGAGCGGCTTATCAGGTCGTTCAACAGCAATGGGTACTCCACTCGAAGAGCTATATACGAAAACTGAGCGACAAACTGAGCCAGAAACCGTTGAGGCAGAAATTCCGACACTGACACTGGAGGAGCTTGAGCAGATCCGTCAAGATGCCTACGATGAAGGGTTGAAGCAGGGCCATGAGCAAGGATATATCGAAGGCTTTGAAAAAGGAGCTAAAGAAGGTAACGAAGCTGGGCTCAAAGAGGGGATTGAATCAGGTAAACAGCAAGGCATAGAAGATGCCAAGCCACTTATTGAAGAACGTTTGCAAATGCTATCAACCCTCGTCGACAAGCTAAATGAACCACTGCACCAATTGGATGAAGCTTGTGAAAAGCAACTTATTCAGCTTGTCAGTTTATTGACACAGCAAATTACCTTTCATGAACTAAAGACAAGCCCAGACTTGATTCTTCAAGCACTTAAGAAAGGTCTAGACGCTTTGCCCATTACAGAGGTGCAATTGAAAGTACATCTACACCCAGAAGATTTGACTCTCGTGGAAGAGGCCTACGGCAGTGAGATGCTAGAAAAACAAAGGTGGCAACTGATCCCGGAACCTACGCTAGAGCGAGGTGGATGTGAAATTAAATCACCAATTTCATCGATAGATCTGACCGTTAAAAACCGCATAACTGAAATATTGGAGAAGTTTTTGCATGATAGCGGTATCTAGTATTTATCGCTACAATATTCATGACAGAAACTGAGCTTCAACATCAGCCACTGGCACAAAGAATTAGTTCATATCAAAAACATATCCAGCCTTATGGGGTTGCCGTCGCTGGCAGCCTAACTCGCGTTGTTGGCTTAACCCTTGAGGCAAAGGGTTTAAACGCCGCGGTGGGAAGCCAGTGTAAAATCGAAACGATCAACGGTTTTGTAGATGCCGAAGTCATAGGCTTCAATGATGATATTTTGTATCTGATGCCAAATGATCATATTTCCGGAGTTCTCCCAGGTGCCAGAGTAATCCCTCAAGTGAAAGAATCTGGCTTACCTGTTGGCATGGGGCTGTTAGGACGTGTGGTAGACGGACTGGGTCGTCCACTAGATGGCCTCGGGGCAATTCAAGCCGATACTAGATTAAAGTTTGCACAAGCACCGATTAATCCGCTCGCTAGGCGTCCTATCAGTGAACCGATGGATGTAGGGGTAAGAGCCATTAATTCGATAATCACAGTGGGCCAAGGGCAACGTATGGGGTTGTTCGCTGGTAGTGGTGTCGGTAAGTCCGTTTTATTGGGCATGATGACTCGAGGCAGTGAAGCCGATGTCATTGTAGTGGGGTTGGTTGGTGAGCGTGGTCGAGAAGTAAAAGAGTTTATCGATGAAATTCTCGGTGTCGAGGGGCGACGACGGTCGGTGGTAGTCGCAGCTCCAGCAGATGCTTCCCCACTAATGCGATTGAAGGGGTGCGAAAGTGCAGTGACAATTGCTGAGTACTTTAGAGATCAAGGTCTAAATGTTTTGTTACTACTAGACTCTGTGACGCGTTATGCCATGGCACAACGTGAGATAGCTTTAGCGGTTGGCGAGCCGCCTGCAACAAAAGGCTATCCACCTTCGGTGTTTGCTAAGTTACCAGCGCTTGTAGAGAGAGCGGGTAACGGGGGAGAAGGACAGGGTTCTATTACAGCGTTTTTTACTGTTTTAAGTGAAGGGGACGATATGCAAGACCCCATTGCTGATTCCGCTAGGGCGATTTTAGACGGCCATATTGTACTGTCGCGAGATCTTGCTGACAGTGGTCACTATCCAGCTATCGATATTGAAAAATCCATTTCACGTGTCATGCCCCAAGTTATATCTGACGCACATATGCAACAGGCCAGAGTGTTGAAACAAGTTTACTCCATGTACCAACAAAACAAGGATATGATTACTTTGGGGGCTTATCAACAGGGGAGCGACCCCATGCTAGATCAAGCGATTGCGATGATGCCAAGTGTGAATAGCTTTTTACAGCAGGGCATGAAAGAAGTACTTAATTACGATGAGTGCTTACAGGGTCTAGCACAACTATTAGGACAAGGCTAATGGCAGAAACCAAACTTGCACTGTTACATAGACTCGAATCAGACAAAGAAGATGGCCTGAGAGTTAATTTTGTTCAAGCTGAACGCAGTTTGCATGACAATCAGCAAAAGTTGAAAGGGTTAAATGACTTTCGTTTGGAGTACTCGCAACAACTGCACAACAAAGCGTTACAAGGGCTCAGTAGTAGCGGCTTTTCACAGTACCACAGCTTTATTAATAAAATTGAAGAAGCAATTAAGCAGCAGGCAAATACAGTTGCTACGGCAAAAAGGGTCGTGGAGCAAAGGCGTAAACTGTGGCTGACCCAACAGGCAAAAGTGAAAGCGATTGCAAAGCTAATAGAGAAAAAAGAGCTTGAAAAGCAAAAACGATTAGCAAAAGAAGAACAAAAAATGCTCGATGAGCTTGCAACAAACATCTTTATGAGACGCAAGTTGGCTAATTAATGGCTTAAAAATTGCATTTTTACAAAATAATAGAGTTATAAGTAGGCAAGTGGCGTTCGATTGCCACACTAAAAGGTGAGAATATGGTTAATGTTTCATTGGAAATTGGATTAAACAACACTGTTTCACCGCAGGATAGGCAGGTAGACGAAAGCTCTGATGGAAGAGGGTTTATGGCTATGCTGGCTGAAGCCAGCGAGCGAGGAGATGCAAAAGCTGCGATACAAAAAGAAGCTGATCAAGAAGAATTAACAAAGCAAGAAGCAAATGCAGAAAAGACGCGAACAGGTGAGGCGGAACAAGGCATTCAACGACCTTTACCAAAAGGGCTAGATGAGCCTTTAAAGCTTGATGACTCAAATCTACCCAAGTCCAACCAAGGTCCTGATGTTGTTTTAAAGGTTGAAACAGCCAATGAGGCGTCAAAGCCCAGCTCTACTTCTAATCCAGACACGTTGCTGTCCCAGATCAATGCGGCAAACAATCAAAAAACTGATGTGGAACATCATCTAGCACCAGTACCACAAGCATTAAAAGATCACCTTGGCAATGCAGAAAAGGTGGATGAGTTACCTATAAAAAGTGGTAAGAAAGGCCCGATTGATTTAATAGGTCCAATCGTTGTTCAAGATAAAGCGCAACAGGGTCAAGATACATCTAAAATCATGCCTGAAGAGGCTGTGAAGACTGATAGAAAAGTTGCAAATGTAGAGATTGCAAATTCATCGAAGCAACCTCAAGGACAAGTTGAAGTTGTCAAGCCAGTGCCCGCAGGACCAAGATATTCAGAAGGGCCGATTGGTGACCCGACAGATGGGGAAGTAACGGTAAGTGACACATCCAAAATGCTAGAAAGTGGCAATAGACCTTTGCCTCATGGCCAAGCTGAAGCATTTAACGGTGTTGCTAAAGAGCGAGAATGGCACTTACATGGTGAGAAAGAGTCAAAATCTGCGCCAGTTACTAGTCAAAAGCCTAATCCCGATGTTGAATCAAAAGTGGTAACACCAAAAGCAATTGAAAGTGAGCAAAAGGCACCAAATTTAATCAGTCAGTTGATGCAAAAGGAGCGCACCTCAGCCACACCAGAACAAGACAAAAAAATGGCTCAACCTTCGGTGAGTGAAGCGGTCGTGAAATTGCCAATCAACAAAAATATGGAAATGGCTACCGATAAACTTACTGAATCAGCAGCAATACCTGACTCTGACGGTGCAGAGATGTTAAAAAATACACCAAAGCAGGCCATTAGTGAGTTCGTGAACGTGCCAAAAGCGACTGAAGGTAAGTCGACGAGTGTGTCAGAGTTAAAGGCGATGGTCGATAACTTGTCACCGGAAGAAAAGCAAGAGCTGGAGAAGCTACTCAATGAGCGCCTCAATGACACTAAATCCACTGATTCCGCTTCTAGAAAGCAAGAAGCGGCACTTTATCATGCCCTAACAGGAAAATTGCCTAATTCAACAGCGTCAACAGCACAAGAAGGCAGTAGCATAGCTGGTAAAGTAACGAGTGAAACTGAGCAAAAAGACAGTGCACTAATAAATAGCTCCAAACAGAGTAATGATAAGCTTGAAAATGTGGTTAAAAGTGATGCTGCAGTTAAACCTGAGTTCACGTACAACAGCACGAAGGCCCCAGTAAAAGAGCAAGCAGCACCTGAGGTAAGCAAACAAACTGTGGCGGATGTTGCGGTGAATACTGAAGAGCAGGCCGAGTTACCAAGTGACTTTGAGGGGGAACAGCAAAATAGTGGTAATAATCAGCGCCAAGCTGCAAGCCAAAATGTGGAAAACGTTTTTAAGGCCATTCGCAGTTTAGGCAGCGAACAAATTCAGAGCAAAGAAGAATTTGAGCAGGTAATTCAGCAGGTTGAGCAGTCACGCCAAAACCAACAGACTTCTGTGCAGCAAACCAATGCTCAAGCTAAACTACAGGTAGATCCAGCGCTTGCACAGGCATTAAACTTGACTCGTAATGACGCTGCTAAAATGCTGCAAGAAAAAGTTAACATGATGGTTAACTTAAATAATAAGGAAGCTGAAATCAGACTAGACCCGGCAGAGTTAGGCAGCATGCAAATTCGAATTCGTTCAGATGCAGAGCAGGCTCAAATAAACTTTGTAGTGCAAAACCAACAAGCTAAAGAATTGCTAGAAGAGTCCATGCCTAAACTGAGAGAAATGTTAGAGGAGCAAGGCATTGAACTTGGCGAAAGTAATATCCAGCAGGAGTCTGAGGGAAATTCAAATAACGATGATGGCGAGCAACAAGGTCATGGAAAACTTGCTAATGAGGCCAGTGAAGCGCAAAATAATAAAGAACAATCAGTGACTAGCAGAAAACAAAGTGATTCGGCAATAGATTACTATGCTTAACAACTGCTATCATTAAGACAGAACGTAAATTAATAGAAGCGCACATATGGCTGAAGAAAGCGATTTAGAAATTGAAGAAGCGGGTGGTTCCAAAAAGAAGCTCATTATTATTATTGCTGCGGTTGTTGTCATTTTAGGTGGCGTTGCAGGCTTCTTTTTATTATCCGGTGGAGAGGAAGAAGAAGCTTCTTTAGCTGAAGAGTCTACAGTAGTACAAGAAGACTTGAGTGAGCAAAATGCGGCAGAAATGGGAAGCGCGCTCTATGTCGCGATGCCAAGACCGTTTGTATTCAATGTACCAGGTGCCAGTAGAGATAGAATTGTACAAATCAAAGTACAACTGTTAGTTCGTGGTGATGTAAATGAAGAAGTGACGAAAAAGCACATTCCACTCATCGAAGGTACATTGTTAAGTGTATTTTCTACCACAACCGCAGATGAATTGAGCACGAGTGCAGGTAAGGAGACATTGAGGTTGACTGCTTTAGATAAAGTTCAAGCAGCAATGGAAGGTGTCGAGGGCAGCAAAGTTATCGAACGAGTGCTGTTTACCGGTTTTGTAATGCAGTAGGAATCCCCTGTGAGCGATTTATTATCACAAGATGAAATCGACGCGCTATTACACGGTGTCGATGAAGTCGAAGAAGACGAAGTTCCCTCTGGTGAGGGAGGCGAGGATGCTAATGCCCTCCAGTATGACTTCTCCTCGCAAGACAGGATTGTGCGTGGGCGAATGCCGACGCTCGAAATTGTGAATGAGCGTTTTGCTAGGCATATGCGAATAAGTCTGTTCAATATGATGAGAAGGACCGCCGAAGTCTCAATCAATGGTGTTCAGATGCTTAAATTCGGCGAATACATTCACACGTTGTTTGTTCCGACCAGTTTGAACATGGTGAGGTTTCGTCCTCTCAAGGGGACTGGCCTAATCACCATGGAAGCAAGACTGGTTTTCATTTTGGTCGATAACTTTTTTGGTGGTGATGGACGCTATCACGCTAAGATTGAAGGGCGCGAATTTACCCCGACAGAACGCCGTATCGTACAAATGCTTTTGAAAATCATCTTTGAGGATTACAAAGAAGCGTGGGCTCCAGTAATGGATGTGTCGTTTGAATATCTTGATTCTGAGGTGAACCCTGCAATGGCAAACATTGTATCTCCTACAGAAGTAGTGGTGATCAGCTCGTTTCATATCGAATTAGACGGTGGGGGCGGTGATTTTCATATTTCCTTGCCATACTCGATGTTGGAACCGATCAGAGAACTGCTTGATGCAGGTGTTCAATCAGATACTGAGGATACAGATTTACGTTGGAGTAAAGCCCTACGTGATGAAATAATGGACGTTGAAGTAGAAATGTCCACCCAATTGCTTGAAGTTGATTTGTCGTTACAACAAATTATGGATTTGAAATCTGGCGATATCATCCCAGTCGAAATGCCAGAGCATATCACGGTGTTTGTAGAAGAACTGCCGACGTTTAGAGCGAAAATGGGTCGTTCGAGAGACAATGTGGCATTGCAAATAAGTGAAAAGATTAAACGTCCTGAGTCTGTTAAATCTGAGCTTCATGTATTTACCAAAGGTGGTAAAAAGCTCGATTCAGATGCAGAATTGGCTGAATTAGAAGAAGATCTGCACCTGTCTGAAGGTGTTGATCTTGATTGGTGATCAAGAATTTAAGGTAGTAAGTGCATGAGTGATGATCAAGATACGATGGATGAATGGGCTGCAGCGCTTGCCGAAGCAGAAGATGCTGACCAAGGAAGTGCTGAAGTTGCAGAGTTAGAAGAGTTAGAAGAAAGTGATGCGAATTTAAGCGCGGATGAAAAAAGAAAACTAGATACGATTTTAGATATTCCGGTCACCATTTCTATGGAAGTAGGTAGGTCGAAAATTAATATCCGAAACTTACTTCAATTAAACCAAGGCTCAGTGGTTGAGTTGGACAGAGTGGCAGGTGAACCGCTCGATGTACTAGTAAATGGTACGTTAATTGCGCACGGTGAAGTGGTTGTTGTCAACGACAAGTTTGGTATCAGGCTCACCGATGTAATTAGCCAAGTCGAGCGAATTAAGAAGCTTAGATAGTAGAATAAGTCATGACTTGGATACTCTTTACGAATGCGGCAGCCGCAACGCAGCCGCAAGGGCCTAGTTTGGAGATAGTAACGGTTGCATTGTCACTGATCTCTATCATCGCGCTTATCATTGGTCTGGCTTGGTTAGTAAAACGTATCAACCCCAATGTGGGTAATAACCAAGATTTCAAAGTCATTCGCAGCTTGCCATTGGGTACTCGCGAAAGGCTGCTCGTAATTGAAATTGATGATAAACAACACCTACTCGGCGTTACCCCGCAAAATATTAACTATTTATACCAATTAGAAACCCCATTAAGTGAAAATCAAGCCGCGCCTTTTGTTAAAGAGTTAAGTCGCTTTGTGGGTCAACCGATAAAAAAAGAAAAGTGAAAACCATGCTTCGATTCCTTTTAATTTTAGCTTTAGCTGTATTTCTACCCCAAGTGAGCGCAAATGACGGTTTTGAAGCATTAAGTGTGACGACTAACCCTGATGGTTCTCAAGAGTACTCGGTAACTCTCCAAGTACTTGCGATGATGACTGCGCTTAGCTTTATTCCTGCTGCGGTTATTATGATGACCTCATTTACACGGATCATTGTGGTTTTGGCTATTTTGCGTCAAGCGATAGGATTACAGCAATCACCGTCAAATCAGATTTTGGTTGGCATGTCGTTGTTTTTGACCTTTTTCATTATGGCGCCAATTTTCAGCCAAATACATGAGCAGGCGGTTCAGCCCTATTTAAAAGAAGATATGACGTCTATACAGGCGTTGCACGCGGCGAAGGAACCCATCAAAGCGTTTATGTTGTCACAGACTCGCATAAAAGATCTTGAGACATTCGCAAAAATTGCCGGCTACGACAAACTAGACAGCCCAGAAGACACGCCCTTTGTAGTGATTATTCCTGCCTTTGTTACCAGTGAATTACAGACTGCATTTATTATTGGGTTTATGTTTTTCATTCCGTTCCTGATTGTTGATCTGGTGGTCGCCAGTGTCTTGATGGCTATGGGTATGATGATGCTTTCCCCTATGATTGTTTCGTTGCCGTTTAAAATTATGCTGTTTGTTTTAGTAGATGGTTGGTCGCTAGTTATGGGTACACTGGCCCGAAGTTTTGGATTAGGGGTGTAATATGGAACCAGAAGTTTTTGTAGACATTTTAAGTGACTCGTTATTTCTGGTGATAAAATTGGTGGCTGCCATAGTGGTACCGGGTTTGATTATTGGTTTAATCGTGTCGGTGTTTCAGGCTGCCACATCTATTAACGAACAAACACTGAGCTTCTTGCCTAAACTGATCATTACACTGGTAGCCCTTATTGCTGGTGGACATTGGATGACTCAAGAGTTAATGGACTTTTTCAAATTGATGGTCATGCGTATTCCTGAAATCGCGGGTTAGTATGGAAATTCTTTTTTCTGAATTAATGCAAGGGCTAAGCGACTTTATACTGCCTTTGATACGTATTAGCTCGATGATTATGGTAATGGCGGGTCTTGGTGCGCAAAGTGTATCGAAACGGATCAAACTTTGCCTCTCCATTGTGGTGACTTTGGTGGTTGCCCCCGCTATTCCCCAATCTCAATTTACAGAACTCTTCTCTTTTCAAATGGTTTTGGTGGTCATCCAGGAAATGATCATAGGTATTGCAATTGGCTTTGCGTCTTTGTTATTGCTAAATACATTTATCGTTGCAGGTCAGGTGCTTGCGATGCAAACAGGCCTAGGTTTCGCCTCGGTTGTTGACCCGTCAAACGGACTGAGTGTACCGGCTGTGGGCCAGTTTTATTTGATTCTTGCTACGTTGCTATTTTTTGTTTTCAATGGGCACTTGATGATGTTTCAAATGATTGTTTTTAGCTTTCAATCTTGGCCAATAGCGGGAGATTGGTGGCACGTCGACAATTATTGGCAAATTGCTACATGGGGCTCATGGCTCTTTGCCACGGCGCTATCGCTGTCCTTAGCCCCACTTACGGCGATGTTAGTTATTAACTTAGCATTTGGTATCATGACGCGAGCAGCGCCTCAGATGAATATCTTTTCTGTGGGTTTTGCATTTACACTCGTGGCTGGTCTAACTATCATTTGGGCGACAATGGGGAACTTTACTATGCAGTATGAGTTTCAGTGGCTTAAAATGACTGAGCTGATGTGTAATTTAGTCGGTTGTACAGTTTAGGAGGCTGAAATGGCTGAAGATTCAGGTCAAGAACGCACCGAAGAACCCACCTCAAAAAAGATTGGTGATGCCAGAAAGAAAGGCCAGGTTGCTCGTTCAAAAGAGTTAGGAACTACCTTTGTATTAATTTTTTCTGCTGTGGCATTGATTCTTTATGGTGCGGATATTGCGAAAGGCTTGTACAACATAATGGGCCGCATGCTGACACTAAACCGTAATGAAACCTATGATACAACTAAAATGTTTGCCGTGTGGGGAGATGCCTTCTCAGAATTGTTCTTCCCTATGTCAATGTTTGTTTTAATTATTCTTGTAGCTGGAGTGATCGGTAATACGCTGTTGGGCGGCTTTAATTTTAGCTGGGAAGCTGCTGCGCCAAAAGCGAGTAAAATGTCGCCCATGAAAGGCATTAAGCGCATGTTAGGGCCACAAGCTGCAGTAGAGTTAATTAAATCCGTTTTGAAATTCGTGCTGGTTGCAGGCTTTGCCATCTTATTTATCAAGTGGATGTTTTACGACATTTTGCACCTCAGTATCGAGTCGGTACCAGGTAGTGTTATCCATGCACTGGAAATTTTAGCTTGGCTCTTTTTGGCGCTCAGTTGTACGATGATTGTTATTTCAGCAATTGATGCGCCTTATCAAAGTTATAACCACCACAAACAGTTAAAAATGACACTTCAAGAGGTTAAGGATGAGTACAAAAACTCTGAAGGTGATCCGCAAATTAAAGCGCGTATTAGAAGAACGCAGCGTGAAATGTCTCAGCGCAGAATGATGCAAGATGTGCCTGATGCAGATGTGGTAGTAACAAACCCAACCCACTATTCTGTGGCGTTAAAATATGACACCGAAAAAGCAGGTGCCCCAATGGTGATTGCGAAAGGAGTTGATGAATTGGCCATGCAAATTCGTAAGGTTGCTAAAGGCAACGAAGTACCAATTGTTGAATCGCCAGTGCTGACACGTTCTTTGTATCACACGACTGAAGTAGGGGACCAGATCCCTGATAAGTTGTTTACAGCTGTCGCGCAGGTGCTAGCTTATGTATTCCAGCTCAAAAAGTTCAATAAGGGACGCGGTAGAAAACCTACAGCACTCAATAAAGACTTACCAATTCCAGATAATATGAAACACTAATAGTTGGAATGAAGATTGCTTTAACTTATTTGCGTCAATAAATTGAAGTTGATAAGTTATGGATTTTAAAGCGGTTCTACAACAAATAAATAGAGACAAAAAAGATTATGCAAAAGGTATTGGTACACCGTTACTGGTACTTGCAGCATTGGCCATGGTTATTTTACCAATGCCCCCATTCTTGTTGGATATCCTATTTTCATTCAATATCGCACTTGCGCTAGTTGTGTTGTTGGTAACTGTTTACACCATGAAGCCACTAGAATTTGGTATGTTCCCCGCAGTTTTACTTATTGCAACTATCATGAGGTTGGCGCTGAATGTTGCGAGTACGCGAGTTGTTTTGCTTGAAGGTCACAACGGCGGAGACGCAGCCGGTAAAGTGATTGAAGCATTTGGCTCGGTTGTAATTGGTGGTAACTATGCAGTTGGTTTAGTCGTATTCTTAATTCTTATTATCATTAACTTTGTTGTAATAACCAAAGGTGCGGGCCGTATTTCAGAAGTATCAGCACGTTTCACTTTGGATGCTATGCCAGGTAAACAAATGGCGATTGATGCCGACCTAAATGCGGGGTTCATCTCGGCAGAAGACGCAAGAGCAAGACGAGATGAAGTTACGCGGGAAGCGGATTTCTACGGTTCTATGGATGGTGCAAGTAAGTTTGTGAAAGGGGATGCAATAGCAGGTATCGTAATCCTTGCGATCAACATTATTGGCGGCTTATTTGTTGGTATGGTACAGCATGATCTGACGTTCTCTCGTGCGATGGAAGTGTACACTTTGCTCACCATTGGTGATGGGCTAGTCGCTCAGTTACCATCTTTACTTCTTTCAATCGGTACCGCGATTGTTGTTACTCGTCAGAACGAATCTCACAATATGGGTGAGCAAGTAACACAGCAGCTAGGAAACGAGAAGTCTTTATTTATTGCCTCAGGCATTTTGATTGTAATGGGCTTAGTACCTGGGATGCCACATGTCGCGTTCTTAGGACTTGGTAGCTTTATGGGTGGGTTGGCCTACTACTCGAAGCAGCATAAAGAAAAAGCAGCTGCAGAGAAAGCCGAAGAAGAAGCACAAGGAACTCAGGTTGCAAACAAGCAGCAGGATCAAAAAGAGCTGGGCTGGGATGATGTACAGCCTGTTGATGTAATTGGTTTAGAGGTTGGATATCGCTTAATTCCGCTTGTAGATCAAGCACAAGGTGGTGAGTTATTAAACCGCATTAAGGGTGTTAGAAAGAAATTATCACAAGAGCTTGGCTTCTTGGTGCCACCAGTACATATTCGTGACAATTTAGAATTGGATCCAAATGCATACAAGATTACCTTAATGGGGGTTGGCTCTGGTGATGGCGAACTAAAGCATGGTGATGAACTCGCGATTAACCCTGGTCAGGTTTTTGGTCCGATTCAAGGTGTAGCGACCAAAGACCCTGCTTTTGGCTTAGAAGCTGTATGGATTAAACCTGATCAAAAAGACGAAGCGCACTCACTTGGTTATACCGTTGTTGATGCTGCAACCGTTGTTGCGACCCACATTAGTCAACTTTTGACTAATAATGCTTCACTACTGCTGGGCCATGAAGAAGTTCAAAACCTACTAGACATGCTTGCTAAAAGCCATCCTCGATTAGTTGAAGGCCTGGTACCAGACATTCTTCCACTGACGACAATTGTAAAAGTACTACAAAACTTACTCAACGAAGGCGTAGCAATAAGAGATATGCGCTCAATTGTTCAGACTTTAGTTGAGTATGGCCCGCGCAGCCAAGACCCGGATGTACTAACCGCTGCTGTAAGAATTTCACTACGCAGATTGATAGTTCAAGACGCAGTTGGAAACGCTGATGAGATACCTGTCATAACATTGGCGCCCGAGTTGGAACAGATGTTGCATCAGTCACTTCAGAACGCAGGTGATGAGGGGGCAGGCATAGAGCCAGGTCTTGCAGAGCGACTTCAAGGTTCATTGAGAGAAGCGCATCAAACGCAAGAAATGTTAGGCGAGCCGTCCATCTTATTAACCTCAGGTATGTTAAGAAGTGTTTTATCAAGATTTGTCAAACATACGATCCCTGGTTTGAGAGTGATGTCATATCAGGAAGTACCAGACGAAAGACAAATCAAGATTATTAGCTCTGTTGGGCAATAGAGGAATGAGGTGCTGAGTCATGAAGATTAAAAGATTTTTTGCAAAAGATATGCGTACTGCTTTAAAAGAAGTTAAAGATGAGTTGGGCGCAGATGCAGTGATAATGTCGAACAAAAAGTTAGCTGATGGTGTAGAGATTGTAGCAGCCATCGATAACGACAGAGTGGCTGCAAAGCCGCAAGAAGCTGCGCCTCAAGCAAATGTAGAATCTGCGCCTCAAGCTCAGCCTACTTATAGCCAACCAGCAAGAGTAGTAAAACCACAGGCTCGTCGTGCCCAACCTGAGCCTCAAGCTAGAGTTGCTGATAGTCTCGAAGCGCTTTTAGAGCGCCAAGCTCCTAAACCTCGTTCGCCAGAGCTTGCGTCTATGTTCTCTCAGTCAGGTATTGATACAGGTGACCTTTTTGCACCTAAAGAAGAGCAAAAGTCCAATTTTCAGCAGTCAGACTTTCATCAAGCGGCTCAGCAGCAGGATTATCAGCAAAATAGTATGGCAGCTTCTAGACCTCAAGCAGCAGCGCGACCTGGGCGCCAGCCTGAGCCAATTGCGTCTGATTGGGGTTTTGACGATGATCTTGAATCTGGTTTTGATGCGCAACCTGTTGCACGCGAACCAAAGCAAGATGAAATGAGTTCAATGAGAGATGAGATGAACGCTATCCGTCAGCTACTTGAATATCAACTATCGGGCTTAATGAAACAGGAAATGGAACGTCGTGACCCAACCAGAGCATGTTTAGTAGATAGACTACAAGGTATGGGCATTAGTGCGGATGTTGCTGAACAGATGGCATGTTTTATCCCAGATGATGTGTCTCGTAAAGAAGCATGGAATGCATTGCTAAATATGGTTGTAAACCAGATGCACACCACAAATAATGACATTCTGCGTCAAGGTGGTGTTTATGCCATGGTTGGACCAACAGGTGTTGGTAAAACAACGACCGTTGCAAAATTGGCTGCATTAGGGGCACAAAAGTACGGTGCAGACAAAGTAGCTCTAATTACAACAGATACATACAGAATTGGCGCTTACGAGCAGCTAGCAACTTATGGTAGAATCATTGGTTGTCCGGTTAAGCAAGTTAAAGATGCAAACGAGTTAGCAGAAGTTCTTTATCATTTGCGCAATAAGCGTCTAGTATTAATAGACACAGCGGGTATGAGTCAAAGAGACCTGCGCTTGACTGAACAGCTTAATACATTGATGCGCAGCTCAAGAGTAGATATTCGCAGTTATTTGGTACTGAGTGCAACTTCTCAAATGCATGTTTTGCAAGAGACAGTAAATCACTTCAAAAAAGTGAATCTAAGTGGTTGCATTTTTACAAAACTTGATGAATGTCTAAGTTTGGGCGAGATTATTAGTATTGCGATTCAAAATCGCTTACCAATAGGGTATCTTACCAACGGACAACGAGTGCCAGAAGACATTCGTGTAGCAAATGCTCAAAAATTAGTTAAAAAGGCTGAGCAATTGTATTTAAAAAGAACAAAAGCACAACATTCACGACGTGAAGCAGTGGCGTGTCAGACAGTAGGAATGTATGATTAATACAGTTTTAGATCAAGCAAGTGGCCTGCGTAAAATGAACCAAAAAAGTAACCACGGAGTAAAAGTAATAGCAGTAACTGGTGGTAAAGGAGGAGTCGGCAAGACCAATGTTTCATTGAATACTGCAATTGCGCTAGGACAACAGGGCCATCGAGTTTTAGTTTTGGATGCCGATTTAGGATTGGCTAACTGTGACGTGATGCTAGGTTTACGAGTCGAACGCAATTTGTCGCATGTGTTGTCAGGTGAGTGTGAACTCGATGAGATTTTAGTTGAGGGCCCCGCTGGAATTAGAATCGTGCCAGCGACTTCAGGTTCCCAGAATATGGTAGAGCTTAGCCCTGCTGAGCACGCAGGCCTTATTCGAGCATTTAGTGAACTGAGCAACGACTTTGATGTGCTGATTGTTGATACCGCAGCTGGTATCTCAGATATGGTGTTAAGTTTCTCGCGTGCTGCGCAGGACGTCATGGTAGTGGTATGTGACGAGCCAACCTCAATTACCGATGCATATGCTTTGATCAAAGTTTTGAGCAGAGAGCATGGCGTATACAAATTTAAAATAGTAGCCAACATGGTCCGTAGCCTTCGAGAAGGTCAAGAATTGTTTGCTAAACTATCAAAAGTGACAGACAGGTTTTTGGATGTTGCTTTAGAATTGGTTGCGACGATTCCTTTTGATGAAAATATGCGTAAATCCTCAAGGCGTCAAAAAACCATCGTAGAGCTCTATCCCAACTCTCCAGCCGCTGTAGCGTTTAGAGGTTTGGCGAGTAAAGCCGTTAAATGGCCTGTTCCCCATCAACCGTCGGGGCACTTAGAGTTTTTCATTGAGCAATTAGTTAACGGGTAATTATGGCTACACCGGTCAATCGAATGGCGGGATATCAATCAGCGGACCACTTAAATAAAGTGGTCGAGCGTCATACACCTTTGGTCAAAAAAATCGCATGCCATTTGCTAGCCAGATTGCCTGCTAGCGTTCAGCTAGATGATCTTGTTCAATCCGGTATGATTGGTTTAATTGAAGCAACAAAAAACTTTGACGCGAGCAAAGGAGCTAGCTTTGAAACCTTTGCTGGCATTCGAATCCGTGGTGCGATGCTTGATGAAATACGCCGTGGAGACTGGGCGCCTCGCTCAGTTCACAAAAACAGTCGTTTAGTTGCAGAAGCGATCGCTGAGCTAGAGTCTATTCTAGGTCGAGAGCCTAAAGACACGGAAATTGCTGAAAAACTTGATATTCCTTTAGATGAGTACCATCATATTTTACATGATGTAAATGCAAGTAAAATTATCGGAATAGAAGACTTAGGTGTCGACCAAGACGTAATTTCACCTGCGGACAATGATTTAGCGCTAGACAAACCATTCAATAACGTTAAGAATGAGCGCTTTAATGAGTCGTTGATAGATGCAATAAAAACATTACCGGAACGAGATGCGATGGTTTTGTCTTTGTACTATAACGATGAAATGAATTTAAAAGAGATTGGCCACATTCTTGATGTGAGCGAGTCTCGAGTGAGTCAGATTCATGGTCAGGCAATGATTAAACTCAGAGCCAAAATTAATGACTGGATCAATTAGAGTACATTTTATAATTTTTATAGGTTCAAACCTCACCGGAGGAAGTTTTGGATAAGAACATGAAAATTCTCGTGGTTGATGATTTCTCTACGATGAGAAGAATAATCAAAAACCTGTTGAGAGACTTAGGCTTTACAAATGTTCAAGAGGCTGATGACGGTAGCACTGCGCTTCCGATGTTGCAAAATCAAGAATTTGACTTTGTTGTTACCGATTGGAACATGCCTGGTATGCAAGGCATCGATCTGTTAAGAGCTATTCGTGCAGACGACAGCCTTAAACATATACCTGTTTTGATGGTAACCGCTGAAGCCAAAAAAGAACAAATCGTTGCGGCTGCACAAGCTGGTGTTAATGGGTACATTGTAAAACCTTTTACTGCTGGAACATTGAAAACCAAGTTAGAAAAAGTTTTTGAACGCTTAGGCTAGTAACGAGTTAAGGATAGGCTTATGTCAGAATCCTCTGCGCCACAAATTACATTAGAGCAAGCTAAACAACTTGTTGAGTATCTTGAGAATGGTGAACAAGAGAAGGCCGACCAAATACTAATTGAAGCAACTAATAAAGAGCAATCTGAGTTATTTGCTGAAGTCGGTAAATTGACGCGTCAATTACACGAATCTCTGAAAAACTTTGAGTTAGATACTCGCTTGTCAGATCTAACCACAGAGGCCCTTCCAGACGCAAAACAGCGTTTAAACTATGTCATGGAAATGACAGAGAATGCTGCTAATAAAACAATGGATGCAGTGGAAGCGAGCCTACCGCTTGCTCAAGAGCTAGCTGATGAGCTCTCAGAGATAAAACCTACTTGGGATAGGTTAATGAGTCGTGATATACAGCTTGGAGAGTTTAAATCTCTTTGTCACGACTTGAACGACTTTATGCAGTCTTCACAAGGCCGTACAGACGAATTACAATCGTTGATGACGAACGTTTTAATGGCTCAAGACTATCAAGATTTAACTGGTCAGGTTATTCGTCGGGTCATTGAACTTGTCAGAGAAGTTGAAGACAGCTTAATACATCTGTTAACCGTATTCGGTGCAGCAGAAGTGGGTCAACTTACCGCGGCTCCAAAACCACAAGAAGTAGTTGAGACCACTGATGAACTATCTGGTCCAGAAGGGCCAATCATTGACGCAGAAGAGAGAGATGATGTTGTCTCTGGTCAAGATGAAGTTGATGATCTGTTATCTAGTTTGGGTTTCTAATAGGAGAGTATAATAATGAGCTTTGAAGTCGATGAAGATATCTTACAAGACTTTCTTGTTGAAGCTGGAGAAATACTCGAACTGTTATCTGAGCAACTCGTTGAATTAGAAAATAACCCAGATGACAAAGATTTACTGAACGCAATATTCAGAGGGTTCCATACTGTTAAAGGCGGAGCTGGATTTCTGGGTATGAACGAGCTCGTCGATGCTTGTCATGGTGCAGAAAACGTCTTTGATGTTTTAAGGCAGGGACAGCGCTCAGTTAATCCTGAATTAATGGATGTAATCCTGCAGTCTTTGGATACTATAAATGATATGTTCGCATGTATTCAAAATCGCGAACAACCGGAGCCTGCTGACCAAGAGCTACTCGATGTCTTACATAAGCTCAGTCAGCCAGAATCTGCTGACGAAGCGCCTATTGAAGCAGCTGCGCCAACCGCGCCAGCTGAACCTCCCGTTGTTGAAGAAGCACCACAGGAAGTGCCCGTCGAAAATGATGTTTTCTTTGATTTAGATGGTAGCAGCAATAGTGCACAAGAGGATAAAGCGAGTTCTGATAGTATCGATGAGATCTCCGAAGAAGAATTTGAAAGCCTGTTAGATGAACTGCATGGCGCTGGCAAAGCTCCGACGCCAGAAGGGCAAGCCGCACCAAAAGCTGAAGCCCCCACAGCTCCTAGCAATGCTAATGATGGTGATATCACTGATGATGAGTTTGATAGTCTATTAGATGAACTCCACGGTGTTGGTAAATTTGGTGATGGTACCAATGAGCCTGCACAATCGGCCCCTACTAGCCAACCAGCGGAACCAGCAGCATCTACAGGCGGTGACGATGAAGAAATCAATGATGATGACTTTGAAGCGCTGCTAGACGAGCTACATGGCAAAGGGCAAGCACCTAAAAACTTAGAGGACGGTGAAGAAAAAAGTGCAGCTCCTAAAGCGCCTGCTGCACCAGCCCCGCAAGCGCCGGTCCCACCAAAGCCTACGCCAAAACCTACGCCAAAACCTTCTGCGGCAGCAAAACCAGCCCCGGCAGCAAAACCAGCGCCAGCAAAATCAGAGCCAGCAAAATCAGAACCTAAAGCCGCAGCCCCTAAAAAGCCTGCAGCTCAAGCGGAAACAACCGTACGGGTTGATACTAAACGACTAGACCAAATCATGAACATGGTTGGTGAGCTTGTTTTAGTAAGAAACCGATTAGTTAGCCTTGCTAATAACAGCAATAGTGAAGCCATGGGCAAAGCGATATCAAACCTTGATGTTGTAACCGCCGATCTTCAGGGTGCTGTTATGAAGACAAGGATGCAGCCAATCAAGAAAGTGTTTGGTCGTTTCCCTCGCGTTGTAAGAGACTTGGCGAGAAGCCTCAAGAAAGATATTAATTTGATTCTTGAGGGTGAAGATACCGATTTAGATAAAAACTTAGTAGAGGCGCTAGCTGATCCACTTGTTCACCTTGTTAGAAACTCGGTTGATCATGGTATTGAGATGCCAGATGTGCGTGAAGCAGCAGGTAAGGCAAGAACAGGTACAGTTACACTTTCAGCATCACAAGAAGGTGACCATATTCTTTTAACCATCAGAGATGATGGTGCAGGTATGGATCCAGAAAAATTGAAGAAAATTGCGATTAGCAAAGGTGTAATCGACTCAGATCAAGCAAGCCGATTATCTGACACCGAAGCTTACAATTTAATTTTCGCGCCAGGCTTTTCTACTAAAGAACAGATTTCTGATATCTCTGGCCGTGGCGTTGGGATGGATGTTGTTAAAACAAAAATCACTCAACTTAATGGTCAAGTAAACATTCAGTCTGAATTGGGTGTGGGTACTATTTTAGAAATCAAAGTACCGCTTACGTTAGCTATCTTACCAACGTTGATGGTTATGGTTGGCGAGCAAACATTTGCTCTACCATTAGCCGGTGTGAGTGAAATCTTCCATTTAGATTTGACCAAAACCAATGTAGTTGATGGTCAATTGACTATTATTGTTAGGGAAAAAGCTATTCCGTTGTTTTATCTGGAACATTGGTTAGTCAAAGGCACCGATATAAACCAGAAAAAAGCAGAAGGTCATGTAGTAATAGTTCAGATAGGTACTCAGCAAGTCGGCTTTGTAGTGGACTCGTTAATTGGTCAGGAAGAGGTTGTAATAAAACCTCTGGACTCACTTCTTCAAGGTACTCCTGGCATGGCAGGTGCAACGATTACATCTGATGGCGGCATAGCCCTGATTTTGGATGTACCAAGTATGTTGAAGCATTACGCGGGCAAGTAGTTTTAGGTATTATTTGCCATCACCGAAAAGTGGTGCCGTGTGCACCACTTTTCGGATCTGTAACATAAAAAAGAGCGATGCCAATGGCAGTTAAAGTATTAGTAGTTGACGACTCAAGTTTTTTTCGTCGTCGTGTAAGTGAAATACTAGAAAAAGATACTGGAATTGAGGTAATTGACTTTGCAGTCAATGGCCAAGAAGCTGTAGAGAAGGCGAGCAAGCTACGACCAGACGTAATTACAATGGATGTTGAAATGCCCGTGTTAGATGGCATTAGCGCTGTTAAAAAAATAATGCAAAGTAACCCAACGCCTATCTTAATGTTTTCTTCATTAACAAGAGAAGGTGCAAGTGCAACATTAGATGCACTAGATGCAGGTGCGGTAGACTTTTTACCCAAAAAGTTTGAAGATATCGCAAGAAACAGTGAAGAAGCTATACGAGCACTGCAAAACAAAGTTAAAGAAATCGGTCGAAAGCGTGTAAGTAGATTCACTAGGCCTATTTCTCCATCCAAACCGGCGGCTATTTCGAGCACATCAAGTTTCTCGCCAAAGCCTGCTAGCAGCACTCGCACAAGCTCAACGGTCACACAGCCAGATAGGAGCTTCCAAAAAGCGGTACCAGAAACGACCCCTCAGCGAAGTTTTAAGGCTTCTGGCAAGTCATATCAAGTGGTTGCAATTGGTACCTCTACGGGTGGACCAGTGGCATTGCAAACGATTTTGACGCAATTGCCTGCTAACTTTCCACACCCCATTCTATTAATTCAGCATATGCCGGCAGCATTCACCCCAGCTTTTGCACAAAGGCTTAACAGTCTATGCAAAATTAAAGTGAAGGAAGCTGAACAAGGTGACAGGTTAATGCCAGGCGTTGCCTACTTAGCACCAGGCGGCAAGCAAATGATGGTTGAATCTCGCGGTGGCAGCAAAACCTTAAAAGTATTCGAAGACGATAGTCCAAGAATTACCTATAAACCTTGTGTCGATGTAACTTTCGCAAGTACTGCTAAAGCCTATTCTGGTGATGTATTGGCAATCGTTTTGACAGGCATGGGCGCTGATGGCAGAGATGGTGCGAGGATGTTGCAACAGGTCGGCGCTACGATTTGGGCGCAAGATGAAAAAACCTGCGTTGTTTACGGCATGCCTCAAGCTGTCGCAGCAGCTGGCTTGTCCTCTGAGAGTTTGGCTCTACAGGACGTAGCGTTGCGTATCAACAAAGAGTTAGGAATTGCTTAAGTTATACTGATTATTAATACAGCTTAGCCATGACAAATCACAAAGGAATAAAATAATAAAGTGAAAATTTGGACGGTTGCTAATCAAAAAGGTGGCGTGGGGAAAACGACCACAACGGTAAGTCTTGGTGGTATTTTAGCTGCGCAAGGCAAGAAGGTATTGTTGATCGATACCGATCCCCATGCATCTTTGACATATTACTTTGGTATTGACTCAGAAGACCTTGAAGTGAGCGTGTACGATATTTTTATACGTGGCTCCAATATGGCAAGTGAAGAAATACTACAAGCTTTATGTCCATCGACGGTAGAAAATTTGGATATTCTGCCTGCGACAATGGCTATTGCCACTCTGGATAGGAGTATGGGTAATCGTTCTGGCATGGGCCTTGTTTTGAAAAAGGCGTTAGCAAAAATCAGTGATTATTATGATTACGCAATTTTAGATTGTCCCCCTGTACTTGGGGTTTTGATGGTCAACGCTTTGGCCGCGAGTGAGCGTATTTTAATTCCTGTTCAAACCGAGTTTTTGGCACTTAAAGGGTTAGACAGGATGATGCGGACGATGACATTAATGCAAAGTTCGCATTCTAAGCAATATCAATATACTATAGTGCCAACAATGTACGATAAGCGTACCAAGGCATCTTTAGAAGCATATAAGTCTCTTGTAGAATCATACAAAGACAAAGTATGGTCTGGAGTAATCCCAGTAGACACCAAGTTTAGAGATGCAAGTTTGGCTCAACAAGTACCGATACAGTTTTGCCCTAAGTCTCGAGGGGTATATGCTTATAAGGCGTTGTTAGAGCATATTGGTGAACTGGAAAGAGGTAATAATGAGTAAGCACCTGTTTGCGAACGAACAAGTGATGAAACAATATCTAGGAGCCTTGTTACAAGAAGAGGACGAACAGGATGTTGCGCTTGCACCCGTTGCTAGGTTGCTTGAGTCTGTGCCTGATGCGCAAAAACAAGTGCAAACTGCTCCTAAAGTCAAAATTATTGAGCAAGCTGAGGCAAAAACAGAAGTTCAAATAGAAGAGAAAGTTGAGCCCGAAGTTAAGCCTGTTGTAAAAGATCTACAAGAATCTACGGTGGCACCAGCCCAAGAGCTTGAGATAACTGAAAATACAACTATTATCAAAGAACAAGCACCAAAATTGAGCGCTGCGAAGGATGCCTTCATTGAGGGTGAGTTCCAAGCATTGTTCTTTGAGGTAGCGGGACTAACACTAGCTGTCCCGTTACAGTCTCTTGGTGGTATTCATCAATTAACAGAAGTAAACCAATTATTTGGTAAGCCAAAGTGGTTTAAAGGGGTTATGCTCAACAGAGAAGAAAAGCTTAATGTGGTGGATACGGCTCGTTGGGTTATGCCTGAAAAGTACACACCAGAGCTTGAGGAGCAGCTTAATTACCAGTATCTAATTATGCTGGGAGATAGCCCTTGGGGGCTGTTAGCTGAAAAACTGGTAAACAATATCACACTGACTGCTGACGACGTTAAATGGCGAACAGCATGTGGAAAGCGCCCATGGCTTGCGGGCGTGATTAAAGATAAAATGTGTGCGCTTATTGACGTAGAGAATTTAAATAGGTTGCTAGAACAAGGCCTCGATAGCCGAGAGCAGTAACTAGCATCAATCTGGAGTTTAATCATGAGTCAAGAAAGAATACTTTCTGCAGATAAAAATGCCGATAGTAATGATGAAGTCCTACAGTGGGTGACATACAAACTAGAGGAAGAAACTTACGGTATCAATGTGATGCAAGTGCAGGAGGTACTTCGTTACACTGAAATCGCGCCAGTTCCAGGTGCACCGAGCTATGTGCTGGGTATTATCAACCTGCGTGGTAACGTCGTTACTGTTATTGACACGCGCGCAAGGTTTGGCTTGATGAGCGCAGAAGTAACAGATAACTCTAGAATAGTCATCATTGAAGCTGAAAAGCAGGTTATTGGTATTCTAGTTGATAGTGTTGCTGAAGTTGTTTATTTACGCAGCTCAGAAATTGACAGCGCGCCGAATATTGGCACAGAAGAAAGTGCGAAGTTTATCCAAGGTGTATCTAACCGAGAAGGTGAATTATTAATCTTGGTCGATTTGAACAAACTACTCAGCGACGATGAGTGGGATGAGCTGAGTCATCTTTAAATCGTGGCTGCAGTAACTTTAGACGATGTTTTAATCGTACTAGTCATTGCCTCAAGCTTTATCAGTATTCTGTGCTTGGGGATTTTGTTTGTTTTTAGTAAGCGTATACAACAAAGCCAACAGCACTATGCAAGGCTACAAAAGCAAACACAAAATGATGCTGATCAAATCAGCATTCTAAGAAGTGAAATTGCTGAGGTGAGAGCCAGCGTCTTGAGTATTGGTAAACGACTGGTTGCTTGTGAGGGGTTTGCTAAAGAACTTGCTCAACAACAAGCGGCTCAAAAATACGATGATCCAGACGCTAAAATATACTCCAGAGCCGTTAAAATGGTGGAGTTAGGCGCTGACCTTGAAGAGATTATGAGAGAGTGTGAACTGCCAAGGGCAGAAGCTGAATTGCTTATGTCTCTACACAACAAATCGCAATAAAAAAGGTGCCAAGTGCACCTTTTTTCAAAAGATTCCGCAGATTTTTTACGTCTAGTAAAATGAGAAAAGCTCCTCTAGTTCTGCTCAAGTTAAACCGGACACTTTCCTAAAGGAATTTTCATAGTTAATTGGCGACATATCGTTGTTAGCGGTATGCGACGGTCTACTTCATAATATCGCATATAACCTGCGACATCGTTTTTCATGTGCTCTCTTGTCGATTGCGGTACTTTCAGTTACCAATCATGCTTTAGGCTGCCGAAGAAGCGTTCAATAACAGCATTGACGCTCTTATGCCCATAAACTCGCCAGCAGCTTACGATAACGCTTGCTAGTGTACTGTGAGCCTCTGATCATTTTATCTAAATCAGAAATTTCATCGTGAAGCTCAATGTATCTTCTAGCAAGGGATTTTAAAGTGATCCTATATACGGTGGTGCTAATATCTTTGTAATTTGTTAAGTCAGGTCGTGTCGTGTTGATGCAAGCGTACGAATCAAACTCATTCTTGTCATATGTCTAAGAGTTTCACGTAACTCATCAGGAGCTGACACGATGCTCGTTCTTATCATCTGCAATGCTACTGTTCTAGCGGCCACAGCACTTTTACGGCAGCTTTTTAAAACTCTAAGAGATTCAACCATACCATCTCTTGTTTTTGGTGTAACTGTACGTAATTTGCTAAAAGCATCATGTGCTGCATTTTCAGCATTAAAGTATCGTTTTTTCGTCGTCTACGGCGATCCGAATTGTCTGGTGAAGTGACTTCTAAAACATCAACCCCGCTGCTTTGCATATAACGCAATAGGCCTAAACCATATGTGCCAGAGCACTCAATTCCCACTCGTGAAACTCGACCAAATGACGACATCCACATAAGCATTTTCTTATATCCATACCTAGTTGTTGGAAAGCTTTCGCTAGATAGTACTTGGTTTAATTCATTAACTACGGCAGCGACATGGATGTCCTTGTGGGTATCAACACCACCCACAACAAACTCTTTGATCTGATTCATAACTTGTTTCCTAGGTTGCAGTCAATATGGATGAGAGCACCAAATCAAATACTTGGACATGACAGTAATGAGATAATCAACAGGCCCTTCTTGAGTCACAAATACTGAAGAGGTTATCCTCACCAAGCAATGAAACTAGGCAATCGACAGATCCGAGGAATGACACAAATTAATGGTCTATCGCTATGAGAGTTAGAGAACCTAGTACATTGTTGGTACCATGTATTAAGCATGAACCATTAATGAATGATTAATACAATAAAACAAAGCTAGAACATTATTACTATCGCTATGAAACACCAAGCCCTTAGGAGGTTGGCGCAAATTATAGGCTTTCATCATGGCTTTGCTGACTAAGTCAGTCGTCATGCGTTTATCAATATGCCAGCCAACAATGCGTCTGGGATATAAATCCAGGACAATCGCCAGATATATCCAACCTTCGACAGTTTTCAGGTAAGTCACGTCGCCCGCCCAGATGTGATTGGGGGCAACAGGATTAAAGTTCTGGTTCAACAGATTATCAGCCACAGCATCACTGTGTTTACGCTTGGTCGTAACCTTGTAGGCCACACGTTGCGTAACCACTAAACCTAGCCATCAGTTTTTGTGTGCTATAGTCACTGATTTTAAAGCCCTCATTGCATAACCGTTTCCGCAGCTCTCGATAGCCTAGGCTGTTTCGGCTTTGTTTAAATATATCCTTTGCCCTGCGATACAAACGCAACTGCTCAGCAGTGATAATGTCAGTAGGCTTATTAAGCCAAGCGTAATAGGCTGAACGACTAACATTAAAACTCTTACAGAGCTGGCTAACCGGATAATTTGAAGCTAGCTGTTTAACGGTTTCAAACGCTACTTGGTTTCCTTGAGCAACAGGGCACTGGCCTTTTTTAATATAACCTCAGATCTACATAAGAATTATAGCCGAGTTACTTTTATACTCGGCTTTTTAGCCTGAAAGGTATAAGCAATTAATCCAGCCATTAAATTAACCATAAATGAGATGCAGCTTCGGTGCCTTGTATGGTCTATTTGAGCCATGTTTTTTTAGCTGATCGAAAACAGTTTCAATGATGAAGCGTTTTGATAGCATTGCTCTATCCCAAGATAAGATTGGCTGACGTTTCATATTACTTCGTTGACCTGTAATAAAGTCAATGTCTTGCTTAGCAAGTTCCGCTTTTAGGCTTGCAGATACATAGCCTTTAGCGTATAAGCCACCTGTAACATTCTCGACCATATCTAGCATTGGCTTTCTATCATCAACATTCCCAGCGGTCACTTTTACGGCTAGTAAACCACCTTCGTCATTCATGATAAGGTGAAGTTTAAAGCCATAAAACTAGCCCATTGTACCTTTGCCTCGTTTGGCTTCGCCTGCAAAAACTTGGTGGCGAGGAATACGCATGTTGTGACAAACCTTAAGTGAAGTTGAATCAATAAATACGATGCCTGTTGGCTTATCAAAGCGCGGCTTTAAATAACTACACAGAGCGGGTAAAGTAGCCTGAAGCAACTTCAACATACGCGTATAACTGACTAAATCAGGAAAATAATGTCGCCAATACTGGCAAAAAAATTTGGTGTAGTAAGTTTTAAAGTCGCGATAACCCGATTGATGAAAAGCAATCAATATAGTCATGACTTCGCTAGAGGCTAGACGAGATAGCTTAATGTGCTGCTTTTCACCGGATGCTATGAGGTGCTTAAGCCACTGAGGTTCAAAAAATAAACAAAAATCATCGACATCTACGTAAATTGCATCTAAGCTATCCATGCCCTTGCATTGGTAATCTTATGTTTCTTGGTCGAAAGATCTGATCACCGCAAGGGCATTTAGTTCAATTTTTTATACGCAGCTCATGTTAATATATCTTTTTCCATCCTCAGCTCCTTATTTTCTTTGCGAAGACGGAGCAGCTCGGCACGCTCATTCCAGTTGTAAAGCAGCTTATCTGTTATCCCTAATGACGCCGCCGCTTTAGGCACGCTATAGCCTTGCTCGGTAACCAATGCGACAGCTTCTTGCTTAAACTCGTTGGTATAAGTTCTGTTTTTTCGTTTTGTCATGTAACACCTCAATATCAGGATTATATTCTTTTATTGAAGAGTCCGGTCTGATTAAAGCAGATCATGTTCTATAAGGTTCATAATTACGGTCAAAAATAAAAGCTGTGGCTATTTGATCATGTTTTTTAACAAAGTGCGATCCCACCCTGAACATTTGTAGGGCTCGTAGGAGGTAAGTAACTCGTCAAATTTAAATATTAAAATGTTAATATTTAATGTATTTAAATTATATATATTGTTTATGTTGTTTCATTGATTTATAATTGTAACTTTATATTCACATGGAGGTGGGTTTAAGTGCTTGGCTACTTTTTATTAAATTCGCTTCAGAAAATTTAACTCGTTGTTTGGTGATTTAAAAATGAAGTTGCTGCACTTTATTAGTCTGTTTTTACTCTCCACGTTATTTATTAAATATGCTAAGGCAAACACTTTTGAGCAAGCCTTTGCGCCCATTATTCAGGGCGACCATATTATTTTTATTCCAATAGAATTACAGCCAAATCATCCTGATTACTTTTCGATAAAGCCGCAAGATGGCAGCGATTTATTAGCTTGGCATTTTGAAAAAGACGCACATTATTATCAAATAGAAGCCTTAGTCAATGGCCAGTGGCTAACTTTAAGCCTCAATGTGATCACTGCATTTTATCATGTACCTCTCTCAACAGGTGCGACGTCTTATCGAATTCGCGGGTGCCACAATCATGGGTGCTCTGAATGGAAGGGGTCTAATCGTACGGTATCAAAAGAAACAGATCTTAATGCGTTTTACGCGGATAGCATCGCGGTTGATAAGTTTCATTCGGTCACGTTGAACTGGGTAGTGCAAGGTGCAAGCGCTGTGTCTATAACAAGTAATCATGGCAGTGAGTATAATAACTTAAACCCTGATAATGGCAGCCTCAGTATTGATGTTTACAAAGAAACAACTTTTACATTGAGTATTGCTGATTTTAATGGTCAGAAAAAGTACACTGAAATCACAGTGGGTGTTATACCAGAACGAGTGGTTAATAAAAGTACGAAAACTGAGCATGTTCAACCGCTGTATGATATTAATCAGGATATAATTCATAAAACATTAGTCGCTTTTGACGATGCGATTTATTTTGCTACTCATGATAAAAAGTTAGTACATTATCGCTATGAACCCGATGCTCAGACAGAGTCCAAATGGCAATTAATATGGGAAAAACCTCTCTCTGGAGAGATAAGCAACCCTCCGACACTATATAATAACAAGCTGTTTTACTCAGTGAGCATTTTTGGTGGTAAAAGTCAGGTATGTAGTGTGTCACTGGTCTTATTTTCGCAGCATACCTGTACTCAAGTTAAACAAGCCCAACTCTATGCAAGCCCTGTTGTTGTCGATACCACATCCTTGCCTCAATCCCATCTCAGCTGGTTACAAAAAAACGGCATTACGCCAATAGAAAGCCAAGCTGTAAATGGCATTTATGTGTTTTACGCAAATGGGGATATCGCGCTCCATTCGCTTAATGATTTGAGCGCGCAGCCACGTAGTTTTGCATTTCCTCAATCAATACAAAACGAGATTATTGATACCCCAGAATTATTCATTGGTGCACCAAATACCACCAGTGCTGGGTGGTTGCAATTTGCGGTGCGAGATGGCAACCGACTGCGTGGCTTACAAGTGCCCATCGCACAAAGTGGCAATTCATTACTGGAGCGTGCAATGTCGCTCTTTAGCTTTGATGACGCTGAGACTTCGCAGCCACAGAATACACAAACCCTTAATCAAGCATGGAGCGCAGAACTATGAGCGTATTTCAAACCATTATTGGGGTGATAGCCTCGAGCTTGCTGTTCATTGCGCCTATTGTGTCTGCCAGCAATTGTGTGAATATGGCCGATGGCGCAACCATTCAACAAGGGGATAGTTATAGTTACTTGGCTGATTTGGAGGGGTCTCGAAATGGACATGCGGATCCTCACCATCATGCTTGGAGGTACAGAGACCCTGCGATAACGGGGTTCTCTCCTCAAGTTACTCTAGATCGCTTTTATGTCACTGATACAAGTGGAAGATTAGTCGAAACTCCCCGTCATAATCGATTGGCTGTTAGTTGGCCAGCAGCACCTGCCCATTTTGATTTATGTATCACAGTTCATGATTTGAAGCCGGGCAGTTATGTATTAAATTTAGCCCGAAAAGAGCATTGGATTTGGTTAAATGAGGGGGCAAAAGATGACCCTAGCCCCATTTACAATGAAGAATCAGGGATTGTACTTTATGACTACACCGCAAGAACAAGGGTCAATGTCGTTGCCAAAACGCTCCCTACGGTCAGTGTACAAAGTGTTGAACCTAGAGTAGGTGATAATAACCCTGACAACCCAGTCAAATTATCGTTTAAAGCAACCGATGCCGGTAAAGACATCAGCAGCTTTTATGTCACGCGCAGCTATTCCATCACTAAAAATGGCACAACGACAACGACCAACGACAATAAAGCATGTCAGATTAGTGCCAGCAACAGTCTTACTTGCAATATTACCGACACCGTTGAAAGTGATTGCAAAACATGGGGCTGTGAAGTGCGTTGGCAAGCGTTTGTTGAAGATAAACTCGGCAATAAAGCCTCAACTGACGAGGTGTACACTAAGTATTTGGCGCAAAATACAGCACCGGTGATTCAAACCTTTAGTCCAAATAAAAACAGCGTTGCTGAAAACGAAACCGTTACGCTAACCATAGATATTAAAGATGACGATAAACTTGTCAGCTTACAGCTCAAGTCCGTTGACTTAACCGTTAATAATTCAGTTAACAGCCTGAAAAGTTATAACTCCAGCTGTACTGGTACGAGCCAGATCCAATGTACTGTGTCGGTCACCATTACTGAGCCCACTGATATTACCTTGACAGTGTCAGACGGTAAAGAAGTCGTCACTGCGGATTGGAGTATTGATGTTGAGCAGGCTCCCAGCATTAAGAGCTTTACTGTGACACCAACGCATCCAGCAATCGGAATGCCTGTTATGTTGCGAGCCGAAGTCTCATTAGATGAGAAGAGTGAATATTATTTTTGCAAGTTCTTAGGTACCGAAGTTGATCAGTTTGATCCAAGGGTGGGGTGCGACTTTGAAAAACGCGTTGGGAGCTGTGATGTCGCTAACTCGATATGCTCTCTTAGCCATACGCACAATCAATCAGGGAGAGTCACCTATTCAGTGTATGCAAAACGTACAGGGGGAATTCCATATGGTCAATCGCAAAGCGTATATTACCAAAGCGCGCTTAATCTCTATATTTCGCCGCTGTCTGCTGCCGATGCGGTAATTAATGAAGGCGAAAAGTTCAAGTTTTCACTGAACGTGTCATCAGCGTTATTAGATAGACTGACTTCATTACAATCACTTGAACTAAAAGTAGGCAATAAGACAATTCCTCAAAGTGATTATACGATTTTTCCAGCACTGCCCGTAAATCTTGTTCTACCGGGGACTGGCAACGCAACTGTAAACGTTGAATGGCAACCGAGCCCAGATGATTATGCAGATAATATCGCCTTAACTTTTGTTGTAAGTGACAACCATGGCAATCAAGTCGAGAGGACTTATAGAGGTTTAAAAGTTAATTACATTAAGCGGCCAGAAGTCCCTGTCTTTACATTGGAGCCCATTAATACTCAAGGTCAGTATAACGCCCAGTTTAGTGCCTTTGCGAATACGGAGCACTTGCAATTTGAAGCGCAAATTGGCGATGCCACGTTTACTCACTATGAAACCCTCTCCTTAGCCGATGTGGATGTTACAGGGCTTTTAACGTACACCCAAAGTATCAATGCCAAACTAGAGCACCATGGCAAGACATTGCGGGTGCGCGCACGTGGTTACAGTGGTACACCAGGCACAGAAAACTACAGAGAAAGTCAATGGAGTGATTATCGAAGCGCGGTTATTTATTATGAAGCGCCAGCTCCCCTTGTCACGGCCTTTGTGAATTACGAAGTACAAGAAGGCGGCGACTTCACCTTGCAGTGGCGCAATCAAAACGACGGCGCAACGCACTACTATAAAGTACTGTCTTGGCCAGGACTTGCCAATGCAAAAGCAACGGCAACGGTGGTGGAAGAAGGTCAAACGCAGTCGCATGCGCTTTCCATAAGTGCCCGTGAACAGGGGGTCAGAACTTACGAAGTGGTGTCGTGTAATAGTCAGGACGTATGCTTGGGTGGACACCAGCTAACGATTGAGCATATCCCGCCAGTGATAAGCTCAGCCTCGTTTTCTAAGGCGTCGAATGGGTCGTGTCCAAACGAGAGTATGTTAACCATTAACGGCATGGGGTTTCATGCGACCCAATCTGAAGTGGAAGTGCGGATCCGTAATACTGGATACAAGCAGTTTTTGAGTAACAGTGCGTTAACGGTTTCAAGAAATAAAATAGAGGGTAAAGTCAGTAAAGCCATTTGTGAGGCCCTGAGCACAGGGGGCGTGTCGGTGACAGCGAGTAACGGTGTGACGTATCAATCAGCCCCATTATTGGGCGTTATTCAAGTAGATGATGCTGCATCAGATGGGCAAGCCTTATTAGATAGACCATTTTCATACAGTAATAACGGATATTTGTATATCGGTGATAACCAAGGCCTAAAAGCTTATTTCGTCGATATGTCTAAAAACATCAGCGGACTGATAGAAAAAGACCATTTTCAGGTGAGCAATCACCTAGGTGAAGTGAAATCAAAACCACTGGTAGAGAGCTTAAACGGGAAGGACGCCATTTACTTCGGCGCTGAAAATGCCCATTTTTATAAAGTAGACCACCTATTTAATCAAAATCTGATGCTGTTAAAGTGGTTCTTTAAAACCTCTGGGGTTGCCAACGCGCAAGCACAGCTCGATGAGCAAAGTAACCTCTATGTAGGCACATTAAACGGGGTACTTTACTCCGTTAATCCAGAGTCAGGTGCTGTGCAGTGGCACTATAACTTCCCAAACAGCGGTGGCATTGTGGCGCAACCGCAAATATTTGCGCCGCAATGTGTTGATGCGAATGGGGTGCCCGCATCTCCTGAGCAGTGTGATGAAGAAAAATCAACAGACCCGATTATTAACCCAACGATGGTGCGTGTTGTTACCGGCGACGAGCAAGTACATGACATCACCAAGCGTATGATGGGGGCCAATGCCTTTAAATGGCAGGACCTACATAGTCATATCACCCAAACCTATAAGCGTGAATACGAAAACTGGTTGGCCCATCAATGGCAACCGAGTGAAGACAGCGCGTGGTCATTTGAAGTGACCAGAGCGGTGTTCATGCTATTGCAGAAAAACCCGTCAAAAGCAGAGGTCAGCTTTTTAACTTACCTACTTGCCCATGGCCATGTCTTTAATGAAATGGTCAATGCCATGATCAATGCCAATGGGGCATTGCCAACAACACCGAACAGCTATGCGCAGTTTGTGGCGCAGCTTTTTGAGTATGCGAGTGGGACAACGCTGACCAATTCACTGGCCGGTAAAACGCAGGCGCAATGGGTAAGTGCGCTAGAAAGTGGTGAAACCCATGCCAATGTGGCCATTGAAATTTTACGCCACAGTGGCGCGCGTTACACCGATGCTGCCTATAACGCGTTACATTACTTTTATGGTGTATGCACGGGTACCAGCGCGTGTCTGTATGATACAGACAGTGACGGCGATGGGATCAGCGACTGGGTAGAACTTGAGGTGGGCAAACTCCCTTATGACGGCTCCGATGGGCTGCCTGCGCCGACGTTGACTTATGAACACACACCGGGCAAAGCGACTTTTACATTCTCATCGTCAGAGCAGGTCGATGGCTATCGCTTATACGAACGTGTTTCGTCAACAGGCGAGTTTCGTGAAATTGCACGAGTGAGCGCAGAGCAGGTTGGCGAGTTTTTAGCCTATTACAGCGTTCAGCATGAAACCGGTAGTTATCGCTATCGAGCAAGGGCGTGTTTGAGCGCACCGGCGTCTGCGCCTCAAATTACCAATGTGTGTAGTGCTAATTACTCTCAAGAGTTAACCATAGACTTTGCCGATAGTCAGGCAGATGGTGAAATTGGCATTGGTGATTTAGTCGTGAATGTGGCTGAACATAGCGCGATTTCTGCTGAATTAGCTGACACCAATGCGTCATTAGCAGCCACACTGGGTAGCTTTAGAGTGACCGAAGGCGGTAGTGCAAGCTATACCATTCCAATTACATTACCTTCAGGCATTGCTGGTGTGACGCCTGAGTTGAGCTTGAGCTATAACTCGCAAAGCCCACAAAGTGCTTTGGCATTGGGTTGGAGCCTCAATGCAGCAGAGAGTATTGCGCGTTGTCGTCAAACGACTGCGCAAGACGGTGGGTTTAAAGCCATCAATTACGATGATGGCGACCGCTACTGTTTAAACGGTCAGCGACTGATTGAAATTACGGAGCTTGATCAAACCTATCCGACTCATTTGGCGCTATATAAAACCGAAGTCGACAGCCATATTCGCGTATTGCGCCGCGCAGGTGCGACCGCTGACTTTTTTGAGGTACATGGTAAAGATGGCTCGATTAAAACATTTGGTGATACAGACAATTCGCGGGTAACCGTTGAAGCCTATGGGGGAGATGGTAATCAGACCCTTAGTTGGTTGCTGCGTGCTGTCAATGACAATATGCGAAACCCAGATAACGAGATCGCTTATACCTACAAACGTGTCTTTGATGCGGGCAACACACGCGCTGACTCATTACCGCTGCTTGAGAAGATTGAGTACAGTGGTAATACCGTGACCATTGCCTTAGACACTGCCCCATTTGTGAGAAGCATGTCGGTCAATGAAGGCACAAGGCTGCGTGACGATGGTCTAATTAATGGGATCTCTATCAAAAATCATGAACAAACAGACTTAGGGCGCTACGACTTTACCTTTGAAGACGCAGGCAATGGTGCTCGGCTACTGACGCAAGTCAAACATTGTATTACAAGTAGTCACTCAAATTCTGAGGTCTGTAAGCAGCCTGTGAGCTTTGAATACAACGCGATTGATACAAGGTTTATGATAAACACCACTTATCATCGTAATGGGTTAGCAGATAAACCGATTGCCGGTATGGTATTTGCCGATACGCAAGGTGACGGAGCCGCAGAGCAAATAACCCTAGAAAAGCTTGATGGCAGAAACTACCGCTTGTGTGCATATAGTGATGTCGGCGCTGAAATCACGTGTCAACAGATAAGGCGTGGTGTGTCAAACGGTGCGAATAAATACCACTCTGATGACCATTTAGGTCAAGATGATCATGTTTCTATGCTGGCCATGGATATTAAAGGCGAAGGTAAACAAAGCATTTGGATTAACTTTGTGTCAGAGAAAATGGCGTCGACCAATGCCGCTTATTGGCAGCAGTATACGCTTAGCAGCACGAATGCGTTTAGCGCACCTTTTGATCTTCCGTTACTCAATAAAAATACGCCGATGTTTGAAATTAAAGCGGCGGATTTAAATGGTGATGGCTACCCAGACTTAGTCTTTAAAAATGACAAAGAGGGTAAAGATTTGCAAGTCAGCCTTTGGAACAAACGGTTAGGGCACTACCCGTTGGGAACCAACTTGAAAACCAGTCAGAGCAGTAAATGGGGACGCTTTACTCAAAAAGGCACAGATTGGCAGCTGCTTGATATGAACTTTGATGGCTTGGCAGACATTATGTCGCTGACCTGCCCTGTCACAGACAGTTGTGAAGAGGCCAATGCCAATACCATTACGGTGCACTATAACCAAGGTCTTGAAGGCGACTCAGAAAGCAACTTGAACCAGTTTGTCAGTGCGACGGTGGCGGATAGAGGCATGGCTATTGGTGGTGATAGCTTACAGTTTTTAACCCCTGTGGATGTCAATAATGATGGATTGGTCGATATTGCGTATATGAGCAAACATGACACCACGGACACGCATTATTGGCGCGTATTGATTAACCGCAGTAACCGGGGAAATCACCCCTCATTTGAATCTGTGTTCTCACTAGAGGCGGGTAATAAAGACAGCAATAAAGGTGACGTGTCGAATGCCTTACCGCCGCTTATTTCAGATACCGACCGAGACGGGTTTATCGATTTTTACTTTAAAAATAGAACAGGCTCGACGTGGCAAAAATATGAATGGTCACCAGAGCGCTTTTTATTACTTAAAGACGAGTCGAGTGAGTTGACGTTACAAGACTTTGATGCCGAGCAAGGTGACTATGCCTACTTTGCCGACGTGCAAGGGGATATGCGCTTGGACTTAGTACACAAGTCTAAACACGAAGTTACTGTGTTCACGAATGCAAACACACGCGCAACGGATGGTATGCTCAAAGCAATTTACCAAGGTGGCCATGGTCAAACTCAAAATAAAACTGAAATTCAATACCGACTCACGACTGACGAGCCGCTCGACACTGCACATTTTGCAGATATTTATGTCGATGCTGAAGAAGACCTTGCCACCGATACAGCGCGTTTTGACGCGCAAAAATTACGTCTGCAGCCTTTAGTTGGGGCAATGGTCTTGGTGAGCAAGGTGACCTCAGACAGCCCGGCAACCAATAACGCAAGTACGACAAGCAGTGTTGAATATCAGTACCAAGGTGCCAAAGCCCAATTTGGTGGCCGTGGTATGCTGGGTTTCCAAAAAATCTCTACGGTATACACAAAGCAAGGTACGACATTTACAACCCACACCCGTTACCACCAAGCTTTCCCGTTGACTGGCATGCCTTACGCGACAGAAAAGTGGATGAGTAATGCAAATATCGACAAGTCGCTCATCAGTAAGGCGGTGAATAGCTATCAAGTCACTGATGGCACGGCAAACTATAAGCAAGTGTACAGTGACAAGGTCAGAGAGTGTCAGGCGCGGTTAAGTTCAGCGCTTGGTGTCACAGGGTTTAACTGCTCTCAAACCACCACAGTGCAAGATACCTATGGCAACGTGACCAGTACTCAAGTGGCGAATTACGACTATTTTGATGCTGAGGCGTTTACGGTAAATGGAGAGCAAGGGGAGGCGTTAAAAACGTTAACCACCACAAACACCTACAGCACAGATGTGATTGAAAAACGCTTAGGGCGTTTAGAGTCTACAGAGGTCACACACACCACCCCAGATGCCGGCGATAAAACGCTCAGCAGTGCATTTACTTATTATGGTAGCGGCCATGCACATGCCTACATGTTAAAAGATGAAATTGTCGGCTCAAACTTAGGATGTGGTAAAAAGCTGACTAAAACCCATACGTATGACGCGTGGGGTAATACGATTAGGGTGAAAAGCACCACCACAGACTGTGAAACGGGTGAACCACAATCCCGTATGGCGCAAACCACATTTGATGCGGCAGGGCGATACGCAATTTATTCAACTCAGTTTGCACAAAGTTGTGCGCTTGCCGCCGATGGCAGTGCAGATTCATGTGATGGGACGTTAAAAGGCGATGAAGTGGTTGAGCGAAACCGCTTTGGTCAGGCAACGCGCATTAAAGATGTAAATAATGTCGAATCAATCGTCACCTATGATGCGTTTGGTCAAAAGCTCGGGACCTATCACCCCTCTGGTGCACAGTCGTATCGTTACCTTGCCGCGTGTGATGGCACTGAGGCCGTGGCTTGCGCATTTATCTCTCATACTGTTGTCAATGGTGAAACGCTAGAGCGACAGTATATTGACCGAGTCGGCCGTGTACTTAAGCAGGAAAAACGCACCGTACTGGATACCTGGGTGGCCAGCCAAAGTTTCTATGATGAATATGGCCGTGTTGTCACAGTACAAAAGCCACATGAGGCAGGTAAACAGTCGGATATTAATACCCTGTACGACGAATTTGACAGGGTAATAAGTACCGAAGACACCACCTCTGGATTAACAACGACCCACACCTATGGTGATTTTGAGCATATTGCGCAAGTCTCTGGCACGGGTATCACAACA
>NZ_AUXT01000056.1 GCF_001625595.1 Pseudoalteromonas luteoviolacea NCIMB 1942 | reverse complement strand
CTCTGCTGCTTGATGGTTGGACTTATAATTAATGGCAACGGCATATCCTTTGTCTGCTAATGTTTTAGCGCTGGCTGCGCCAATACCACGACTACCGCCGGTGACCAAGGCTACTTTCATTTACTCTCCTAAAAGGTAAAACTCCACCAGCTATGCTGGTAGCTTTGATTTAGAGGCACTCTATTTGTGTTCCTAATCATATACTATAACTCTTAGAGGCTGTTATCACATGCCTCTTCTTTTTCCCTCTTGCCTTGGTATTTGACATAACACTTTATTATTTCTTCATTTGCACCTACCGAGTCAACAAAATACCCTTATTGCCAAAATGATTTTTCCCTCAGCTTTTTCTTATGTGGGCATAGGAATTTTATGAATGTCTCATTCTAGCTCTGTCTGTTAATGTGCCCGTCCACTCAGAAATAATTAAGCAAAGAGCGCTCTAAGTGCAAGGCATACATGAACTGCTGTACATTGAGCTTTATAACCTTGCACTTTTAATTTAAAAAATGGATGCCACGATTTAACCTTTTTCAACATTTCTTTTCAAAATTCTATATCTGTACTTTAATGACAACATGGCTCTGGCATCGAGGTAGATTACGTACGAAGCGGATTTGTATCTACTCATACTTCTTACTCCTTTATTGTTGCTGGTAACAATAAAATTGGAGTATCTAACGTGGTTTTTTATAGGCACAGCCTTGAGAGAATTTTGGCCACCTAGCATAGAAAATGATTTTTGACTGAACAAACACTCAGATAGAAGTCAAGATAACTCTTTTCGATTATATTGATAGCAGCAATTCACCTGAGCAAAAAGAATTACTGATCATCTAAATAAATTCTGAAAATCAAGTAGACGAACAACCCGATAGCCTCAGATAAAGTTATTAAATTAACGTTACCAACCTAAGCAATGGGTAACTTTTGTTTTGTTAAAAAATGCGCTCACTGAACGCCTATTTTGAATGGGTCTCACCCTAACTTGTTAACCTTCAATCCATAAAACTCATCTAAGGGGAGACGGCGTACCCGCTGTACGCCAGTTTAAGATGATTGTTTTCGTAATTTTTTTTGTCTCTTAAGATTCGCCAATCGAAATCTGTCGCCATACGCTATCAGACTTTTTAAAAATAACGATTCCATTATCTTTCAACAAAACTGTGACTGTATTTTCAGTCGCAAAAAAATAAACCAATTCTTTTTCTATAAGAATCAAAGAATATACTGCAGAAACCAATTCATCATTCATTTTATCTTTCAAAAGTGAAATATCATAGGAGCCTTTTTTAATGATTTTCACTAGCTCAGGTACACCTTTGCCAGAGTTATGTACATCAACAGTGAAAACATTCCCTCCTATACAATTTTCATAAATAACTGTCTTACCATACTCTTCGGTCACCTTACATTCATTCAGAACATTGAGGCCACTAGCGTATACATTTCCACCAACAAAAAAAATACACACTACATATATAAATAATTTCACTTTTAAAACCCTCTATATTTACCGAGTAATAAGTATCTTTCATCGTCAAACATCATATCAAAAGCCTCTGTGTTCATATAAAAGTTATTCCTAACATTCTGCACATCCCACATCGTATTTATGTTCAAATAACTACTATAGCCACCAGCTAATTTGCCAATAGTAAAACTCGAAGTAGCGGATGAGACAACATCAGCTACCAATGCTCTCTGGGAAGAATCACTGGTAGGATCTGCTGCCTTTAATATTTGAGGGATTGCATCACTTGCGATAAGTTTTGTTAAATCAGTTACCAATGCACGTTGTAGCAGTCTAGCATGACTTTTCTGCCTTAAAATACGGTCGAACTGAGATCTACTGATACCACCTTTAGTTAACATATTTTTTGCAGTTGCAATTGTAATACGACCTTCTTCAGTCTTATAATTGGCCTCTGATATCTTATCTCTTAAATTACCAAAGTTCTTTTCAATTGCGTCTGCTTCATTTCGAGACTCCCCATTAAACGCCTGCGTAAACGCTGCCGTAATAGCTCCATTTGCAAACTTGCCTCCTGTTATCATTGACGTGGTACCACCAATAACCGCTGCACCAACAATACGATGCACCTTAAATTTGGCAAGCATCTCGATATTACCAGTTTTAATGGCCGAGTTGGCACTTTGGGCACCACCAATATTATTGAGCATTGGTTTGAATGTTGATGCGACGCCTGCAGCTATAAATCCATGCCCAAACTTTCCACCTTGGAGCTCAGATGCAACACCACCTACAAGAGCATTGGCTGCAATGTTTTCTATGCTACCAGGTTGGCCCCATGTTTTGCTGGCACCTATTTTCTGAAGCGCAGCGGATTGTGCGTAAGAAATCGCTCCAGCTTTTATACCTGCATTTAAGCTACCTGTAGCTGCAAAAGTTGTTGCCGCATTAAATACCGCATGACAGGCCCCAGATTGACAACCAGGTATAAATATCATTACGACTTGAATGACAGAGTTCAAAACTGGATTAGCAGCTATTTGCTGCATCAAGTCCCAGGTACCCGTCGCTTTCATAGCCCCTTTAAGCATCTTTTTAAACAAGTAGCCACTTGGATCTGTAAATGAAAGAGGGTTGTTCAAAACGTAACTATAAGCATTGTAGTTTTGCAGGTTCTGCGGCGCCTGAATAAACGGATCAGCCTGCATAAAGCGTCCCGTATCAGCGTCATAAATTCGGCCATTCATATGAATGACTCGATTATCTCCGTCCAACGAAACAGGTTCATGCCCCGTATAACTTCTTAGGTTCGGAGCTATTTCATTAAATAATGAGATGCTTAAATGTGCAGCATAATATTGCTCATCCGCCTTATTTTTCGCAACCTTAGAGCGTTTACCAAAAACATCGTATTGGTAACGGGCAAGAAGATTATAATTACTGTCTGCAACGGCAGTGATTGACCCTTGATGATCTGTAAACATCCACTGTAGTGAACTGCCACCTTCTACATAGTAAATTTGTACCGCCTCATTACCGATATACCGCCTGATAAACTTCTCTTCAATTGATCCGACGTTACGCTTGGTAAGCTCGAGCGCACCAACATAATATACGGTTTGATTATCATCAACCCGTTTGTAGCGACGGTTATTCACATCGTAATCAAAGCTAATTTCATCCTTGATCCCCTTGATACTTTTAACCTTGTTGCGACCACTGTATGTTTGCGAACGATAGGCTTTATTGTCTCGCTTCATCCATAGTTCGTTACCATTGTTGTCATAATCAAAAGTTTCTTCGATATGCCCCAAAATTTGAGGATCTATCGCAGCGTGAGATGCAGGAGTTAACTCAGGTGCAGTGTTAATACCTGCCGCAGTTAATCCATTAAATGGCTCTATGTTTGTATTGAAGTCTCGAATATTGCGCTTACGCTTTTCTAGTCGGTGACTATCACATTGGTTTGCCCCATAGTGATATGTCCACTTGCCTTTTTTCTTGAGACTTCCATTATCACAGTACTCAAAGTCAGTTACGCCATTAACGGCCGATACGCGGTTTAATCCATCATACCCAAACTTTTGCTCTCCCGACCCGTTTAGAAGACTTCGATAAGTTAAGTTACCCAAACTGTCAAAACGATAGCGATCCCCCTGAAGATAAAGCGCCTTGTCTCGATATTTAGCGTCGATGCCAGCAATCATCCCTTGGCTATCGTACATCAAGCTCATCTTAACAAGACCCTTGTCATAACTCGTGACTTGTCCACGTTTGTTAACAGCAGCTGTATCCACGTTGTAATATCGAATACCGTTCTCTGTGTCCCTAGCTTCTTGCAGGCCTATGACCATACCGAATTTGTGGTATATTTTCTTAATACCACGGACATCGTAGTAATACCCATCCTGATTGCGTCGATAATCTTCGAATTGATAAGCATCCCTACCGTATTGGTCATAGAACTTTTGTTGGATAACACACAAGCTAGAGACTGGGTCTAACAACTTATCATCAGAAATATTTAAGTCGCTGTTACTCGAATTGAACACCACTCCTGAGTAACATTGATTACTTTCGAGATCAGTCAGAGTACTCGCCAAACGTCCTCGTTTGTCATAGAAATAATGTTGCAGCCAATTTCCTTGCTTGGCATATTGCAGCTGGTGAGTTGGTTGTGTGGCAGCTTCGTCATACTCAATATAACTCCACTCACTATCTCCCTCTAGCACCACTTTATTATCAGATGATGTTTGCGATTGAGAAATTTTTCTGCCGATTAAGTCATATTTAATCGTTGAGGTAACGCCCCGAGCATCGGTTTGCTCTCTAACTTGACCAAACGCATTGAATTTATAGCTCCACTCTCCATTATTGAGGGTCTTACGTGACAACAACCGACCATCGGCTTCATATGTATTTTGAAGAACAATTTGATTATCAGCCGAAGAGTGAACTGTCGTGTTATTCCCCCAAATATCGTATTCGTAAGTCAACACATTACCGGCATTGTCCGTCACTTTATAGTTTCGGCCCAATAGGTCCGTCTCTACTGACTGTGTCTGTGAATTGCCTCCAGGCAACCCTTTGTCACGGTTAGCTGTACCTTCAATTTGCAAGCCAGTGCTTTCCATAGTCACCGTGCTTACCAGCCCTTGTTGTTTGTGAGTCGTGATCGTGCCAGCGTTAGGATCAGTTACGGAAACCACCCTGTCGAATGCGTCATAGACTGTGGTAACTGCTTCTTGTCCTGGCCCTTTATGAGAAATCGCTCGCCCAAAACGGTCATGCTCGACCTCAGTTTTGAACCAGAAATGATCGTGCATACCGCGTTTATGTGACTCATAAACTCGACCACCTTTGTCCATGTAACTTTTTTCAACTATGTAACCATTTAAAAGCGTATTTTGCTGAACGGCACACTGCGTATCATTCGCATCACAGTCTGTTAGATAAGTATAGCTTTGTGCACCATCTGTGGAGAACGAGCCAATCTTTGCTCCAAAGGTGTCATATAGCATGTGGATCTGAAGATCATCAATATGCTCAATAATCAAAGGCTGACCAAAATCATTCCAGCTTTTTACAACGCTAGGAGTAAAGTAGTTATTACTAGAGGACTTTAAATGCAACTGTTCGTCATACACATTTGTTGTTAAACGAGTTTGCTGCTGCTCACTACTACAACCTGTGTTAGTTAGAGCCACCGTTTCTATGTTGCCAACCTCGTCATATGTGTATGACGTAGTGAGCTCTTTATCACATCCTGCGCCTTCGTTTACCACTTCGTCTTTTAGTAAAAACTTTTCAATACCGGAGTCGTAGTAAGTAAACTTATTGGTCTTAGTTACACTGTCTTTGTTGAGTTCGGTTTGAGTTACCGTGGTACTCGTAAGTCGGCCCAACCTTACATAAGGTTTTGCGTATGCATATTCCTTATTGCATGCCTCGCCATAGCAATTGGTCGTATTCGTAGATGCCAGTTCAGTTCCATCTGACAAATACCCATAGTAAGCAAACTCTTCAACATTATGAAACAATACATCGTATTGTGTCACATCCATTGTAAATACATTGCCCCACACATCTTCGTCAATTGTGGTGTTTGTACAAGAGTAGCCACTCACTGAATATGATGCGACTGCATCAACGCTGTCAATTCTCGCTGAGCAATCCCGGCTTTTTTCAGTAAAGATATAATAGCTGTTACTATGTTTACCTTCAGCCCTAGCATATTTATTGACGGCTAATGATATTAGTCTTTCGCCAATCGACTTATGTGTCGCAGCTGGTAGGCCTGTATATGGAAATGCTTGGCGATAACGCGTAGTAGTAATAAAGTGCTTCTGATCTTTTTCAGTAGTTGTCCTTATAGCAGCAAAGCCTAATGTGCCGCGTCCACCAAACTGCGCTTTAGCACCGTAATAGCGATAACTTACTGTAAGCGGTTTGTCTTCACCCTGTGCAGAACTTACTGAGGTGTCGGTTTCAACAGAGGCAACCAACGGCATGGCGCTAACCAAATTACTAACTTTAAAGCCCTGCGCATCAAATTGCTTGCTATCTTCTGTAGTATCTCTCAGCTCACTTGGTAAATCTTCCAAGGACTTAGAATATATTGCGTCTTTCCCTAACGTATTCATCGCACGATACTCAATGCGCGTCTCATTGCCATAACCTTGCTTAATAGAGCGTAATAAGCCAGCATGGGCTGGTTGATTACTTCCAAAGCGTGCAACTAAGCGATCACCATCTTTTTGAACAAGGTCAACAAAGCCGTTGTTGTCAAAGTCAGCTGGGAAAACGAGCGACTTCACATCCCTATCTAGATTAAATGTTCTTACTCTTTCAGCTTGTAAACGCAGTGAGCCTCTATCCGTATCCCATTGGAACTTGTTCCAATAATCGGTCGCGCCCTTTTGTTTAAAGTAGACTTCGTTAATACCATTTTTGTCTACATCTAAAACAAATGGAGTTGCATTTTCGTCTAATGACGCATCTTGCAAATTTAAAGAGGTATCTTCTGTGTCATTTAGCTCGAACACTGTAGCTTGATACTGAGGTACAATATTGTAAGCATAAATACTAGATGTTCTTGAAGTGAGTACTTTCCAAGCCTTTGTGCCATTGGATGCAGAGTCCAGCAAAATAAAGTCAACTAAGCCATCACTATTTATGTCTGTGATTGTTAAGTGTTCAAGTTTGCCATTCTCAGAACCATATATTGGATGTGATTGAAATGATGTATTGCTACCCTGATTAATAAAGGCAAAAAGCCTGCCTGGATTTGGCTCATCACAACTTCCCGACCAACATGATAATGAAATAATATCAGCTAGACCATCAAAGTTTATGTCTGTTGCTCGCCAATCAGAAACCGTACCAATCTCTCCATATGAAAAATCAACTTTGCTTTCATTATTATAAGAAGTACCATTCCAATAACTTATATAAACAGTCGCATCATCAAACTGTTTTTTATAGGCGATATCAAGATAGCCATCCCCATCAAAGTCTGCACTTTTGATTTCTCGCATAAAGTTACCTCTAAGATTACTAATCTCAGGGTATCCAAATGTCAATTTTTCACCATCGAAACCAAACGCCAGCCAGTAAAAACCACTATAACTCTCTTCAAAGTAGGACTTTTTATTAATCCAAAGAGTTTGAGAACCATCTCCCTCGGGATCAATGGCCATCATGCTTACGCTATCAGAATCATCTTCTCGACTTAAGGTCCAGCAATCCAAAGCTGACTGATTATCGTTTGGTTGGCTTGGCCAAAGGCACAGTTCGTACTTTTTTTCCTGCCCGTGCAAACGCTCAAGCGTAGCCAATTCTGCAAAGCCGTCACCTTGTGTATCGATAAACGTAAACGCTGCTAGTTTATTTTTATCTTTAGCAACAAAGAGTTCGGTGTTTTTTTCAAAGTAATGTGGTGTTGCAAAATCTGCATAGTCGAAAACTATAGGCTTTTTACAAATACCGCCGCGACATTGCTGGAATTTGTCCAGTCTTCGCAGACCGTTTCCACTAGGTTCGCTCGTATTAACAGCAATTTTGTAGTGGCTCAGCTCTACCGGGGAAGCGCCCACCTTTTGTACTGTTATTTTGTCAAGTCTGGCACGTTGCGACAAAGTACCATGATTGATATAGGTAAGGTTTCGTGTTTTCCCTGCACTATAATCGAACTTTACACGATACGTACTGTAATCGATTTTCTCTAGGACCAATTCACCGTCACCTAAAGCATCGCCATTAGATGCTTTTGTTGTGTAACTATAAGTCACTGCGGATTCATCCGATTGAGTACTATCGTATTCCTTATGAAGAAGCCAAGTTAGTGTGGGGTTGTAGTCTCCTCCTCCAACTTTGACTATTCGTGAACTGTGTCCACCATAGATTTTTTTAGAACCATCTTTACCAAATACAACAAATTGACGTGCACCCAATACGGTTACGTCTTTTACAATTACTTGAGCATCGTGCTCCAGTACATAAGTAGCATTCCCACTGCCTTGATAGGGTAATACAGGCGATACATATGGATTTTCAACCTTAATTAACCTCTGACCATCTAAGCAGTATTTGTCGCTGTCATTAAACCCTACCGACCTAGAGTACCCATCTGTGGCCAATGTAGCTCGGCATCGCGTGATTGCGGACCCTACGTTAAGTGACCAACCAACAGCAATACTTGAGTCTCCCGCTTGAGAGTTATAAGACAGAGAAACTGAAGGAGTAACACCTGCGATGCCTGACGGCAATTGAATAGGTATTGAGTATGTGGCACTCCCTGCTTCGCTGACTCTAAAACTACCTAACGTTGGCGTCATTTCAGCATTTTTCATCAGCTCAACTTGAGATGTATCTTTGGTCGCTGGCTTTGTTGATAACACAACGTTAATTGCTGACTCAGAACTGCTGTCTTCAACAGTGATCGATTCATTGCTGGATGCGGATACACTGCAAGATTCATACTTTTTGTTCTCAATTAGCGTCTCTAGGCACGATTTAGCGTAAAAAACATGATCAGCATTGGTGACAACTTTAGACCACACTGTCTCATAAGGCACAGCGCTACCTGATGCATCTACTCTCGTTTCTACTTCAGGTGAAGAGTTAACGATGTGAAAAACTTTATAATAGTCAATATTATCCAGACTAGACAAAGCAAAAGTTAGGTTACCACCTTCACGCTTTTGTAAAGTCATCTGTGGTGCGCGAAGGCCATCTCTAGGGTCGTTAACATTAAGCCCCAAAGCGAGTTCAATGATATTTAGAATACCATCATTATCAGTGTCTCTACTGTAATTACATTGACTTCCGAAACAGTAGCCAAAGTATATGTCCATCAACTCATTAACGGTATCTTGATAATAAGTATAAGTTGGTTGTTGCAATAGAATAACTAACTCTGCACGACGTAATTTGCCACTTTCTAATTCCGCAGCCCACTGTGAAGCTGTTTTACCTAAAAGCGTTGTACTAGTCGACACTTCAGAGTTAAGCAAACGACTCATTAATGCATTTGCGAACGCTAAATTATCAGGTCCTCTAAGCGCCAAGGCTTGCTGATCTGTGCCCACGGGCGCATTCAATATCGCATTTACAACTTCTTCTAAAGAATGACCATGCATATGAGCAAATGATAGCGCGGCGATTTCTCGCTTGCTCGGCAGGCGATTATGAATTACAGCCAAAAGATGGCTAATAATATTGCCTTCTAAATAATCTACTGGAGGTTGCCATCCTGGGTTTTCAAGGTTTTGATAGTCGTCGAGTCGAGTCCAACTAACCGCTTTTTTATCAACTAAGTTCCGGTCAATATGGTTAATTTCACCATCTTGTGTTGTCACAGATACAAGACCATCTGCGCCAACGCCAGTTAAAGAAACTACACCACCTGAAGGAGCAAATGAATAGTGCCAATTGATCTGACCGCTGTCTGGTAACAATGAATATAGCTTTTGATCCATTGAGCCTACATAGATGTTGCCGTACATATCAGTTTGCACGCCAGCTGTATTTGCACCGCCTGTTGTTTGTTTCCAAATATAGCTAAATCGATTATCACTAATTGAGCTTGGGTTATGAGTTATTTTGTACACATTGTGGTTTTGTGCACCAAAATACACGTGTTCTACACCACCTTGGTTTAATACCAATGGTTTGCCTACAATACGATCATCGCTATTTGCATTGGCATCATCAGTTTTAAATATCCAACCGCTATTTTGTGTACCATGTTTATAGATATGAAGGCCGGTAATTGTCTCTGAAGAGGCCCCTACTTGATAAAATGGCGCAGCCCCCTTATCTGAACCAGGTTGAGAAGCTCCAACATAAACATATCCACTACTACTCACCGTAAAGTTATTTTCGGTCATATCAAGCACCTCATCTGGGGCCTGATCATCAACACGCACTTTGTAGGTAGACAAGCCATCAACACAAAGAACCTTACCTATGATATTGATATCATTGTCATCTACAGGGCAGCTTACCTGATTGCGATATTCAACAATTAAACCTTTATTCTCATACCCTTTATAAAGTCTCTCTGTTAGGTTGGCTGTTAAAACTCCCCCTGATTGATTAACCGTAATATCACTTTGTTCAATTTCATAAGTTTCGGAAGTATTCTCAATTTGAGCGATCAGACGACCACCAGACAAAGCAAAGCCTGCGCCGCCTAAAATCAGCTTTTTGCTGTCTTCACTTACTGATGCACTAGCGGCCATAGGAGCAATATGCTCCACTACAAATGGAGAAGATTGCTTACATTCATTAAAACGATTACACGCTTCTAAAATATAAGTATATGTTCCCATTGGTGTGTCCGTGATAGGGAATGCTGTATCTTGAATGTTTGAGTAAATGGCATTTGCAGCCTGTGAAGTTGCCGCTATGTGCCCATTCCAACGCTTTAAATTATAGTATTTTGTTAGACCTTTATCTTGGCTGGACTGCCAGCGCATAGTGTAGTCACCACCAAATTGACTATGCGACATATTGAATAATGGTCTTTGGGGCGTATCGTTGTGATCTATCGTCTTTGACGCGCACCCCTTAATTTTGCTCGTGGAAAAACCGTTTGGCCCATCTGCAATACCCGCAACACACACTGAAAGAGTACTGCCATTATCGTCAACAGATGTACCCGGTACTCCCCACGGCAGACCCCTTGTTGTTGTCGCATAAGTTGATTTCACTCCTGCTTTGTTTACTTCAATGCTAAAGCGGGACGCATTACCATATTTACTGACGTCAATTTCATACCTATTCAAACTAGAGTTTAAATTCAAAGATACAACTGGGGTTGGGGGAACAGGAGGCTTAGCAAGCGCAATCGTTGTTTGAATCGTGTCAGATTGCTGCACTGCATTTTGGTCATCAATAACCTGAACATAAAAGTGGATAGGTGAACCAAACACAGCATCCGAATCTGGTTTCCATTTCAAAGTAAAACGACAGCGACCATCAATACAGGCCTCATCTATACTTACTGGCCCTCCAGCTAATTCAGGCACATTAGGAGTAATTGCATGGGCAGCATTGCCGTTGGGAACAATTCTGAATCCTTTTACTTTTCTACCTGAGGAGTAAACCTTATTGGCGACAATTGTCCATGAGATTTCTGGCGGATTGTTTTTGTCATTTACAATGTATTGGCGAGCAACCGAGTTTTGGTCAACATAAATACCGAAATCTGACAACACATGTATTGTTTGCGGTGGAGCAAAACCTTTCAATCCGAGCTTGTCTTCAACACGACTGTAAATAGTGTATGCCCCAGCGCTTGTCAATTTACGAGATTTTGAACAAGAGCTCGAACTACAACTCGCCCATTCGCCAGCACTGCACGCTTGATTTGGATCGACGTTGTTTGTACCTTTAGCACCACAGATTTGAATACGGGCTATATTTCCATTACTATCAGTGACTGTAGTCGATACAGAAACATCGCTGCTTGTTGTGAAAAAGCGAGACTCTTTATTACCTGATTTTATCGACAAGTTATTAATCTTTGGCGCATTATTGATACCGACCCATTGCACGTTAGACGTTACCCAGAGACCAGAATCTTTAACTCTTGCTTTAAAACCCGCTGCTTTAGACAAATTGCCAGAATTAACCTTACAACTGACTGTTTTCTTCTTACCACTATTTCCGATACATTGAGGTGTTTTAGAAACCCATTTTCCATCAGCTCCAAGAAACTCTACCTGAGAAATATGATGCGCTGGGTTTACATTCTTATCACTTGCAGTAATGGTTATATCTGTCGATGTACCGCTGTTAACAAGGTTACTATTTGCAGAGATTGAGACAGATGGACTCACATTGCGACCTCTACTTGACCAATTATAAGTTACCGAGTAACTATTTTGCGCCCCATTGTAGGCAATAGCGCTTATCGCATGTGTAGTAAAGCCTTCAGCATTTATCTTGCCTTCACAGGTACTTGCATGACATGTTTTAAGAGCGCGCCAATCTTTTTCTTCATACCTTTTTGTTTTAAGAATAATTCTATCTGCATGGGCAGCACTAAAAGTAATGGATATATTCTCGTCTTTATTTACCCAGTACTTATGTGACTGCTTGATTACTTCCAACTTTGGAACTTTGCGCTTAAGTACAGTAATTTTTTTAGTACATTCACCTACAAAGTGTGCCAAATTCCCAAATTTTTTATCTATTTCAATTTTTAGATCGAATGAACCAGCAGTAGGGAATGTATGAGTATAAAAATTATTAACTGTTGCGACACCGGCTTTTGGGTAAATAAGCTCGTTGTCTAGATACATTTTTGAGGGACCCATATTCCAATAGTTATGTACCGGCTGAGTCACCCTAAATGTAATGGCTTCATTTGCATATGCCTGTACAGGATCACTATTACAAGGGGTCGCAGATGCTCTTACGCCAACGGCTGTAAAAGAGATGCATAGCAATGCTATAAACTTTAAGAGCTTACTCATTTATAACTCCTTCTCCCAAATCACAGGCAGAGGAGCCCCTTCTTGTCCCGTCATTGATTGTTTATCATCAGACACACTAAAACTGATACTTCGCATCAACGAGCTAGCTGCTTTTGAAAAAGAGCTCGGCGTATCACTCGTGCTCGGCACACTTACACCCATTATTTTTTGTTCACCTTTGATTACAAATTGATTTTGTTCATTAGCGTTGTCAGCTAAGTACACCTCAGGAGTTGCCAAGATCCCTTGCCCGAGCCCTTGTGTATTTATCGTACGAGAGTCAATTTGATTATTAATGTCTAGCGGATCTAATATTGAAACTTTGCCATCTCGGCTAAAGACATACAGGCCATTTTGCGCAGAAGTCGCAGGGCTATTACTAAAAATGTGAAACGCGTTTCTCAAGCTAGGTTGTGCAGAGTGAACTAAAACTGGTCCTGCAACCACATTCGCTTCAAATTGATTGCAAACCGCTTTTGGAGATTGAACGTACGCTGCGATATCTACCGAACAAACTTGCCCTGAGTACTCTTTCTCATGCTTAACTCCATTGATAGTTTTCCTTGGGGTAAAACTCGCTGTGTAATACAGATTGTCATTCTGAATAACGGGCTTATTTGCTATCCCCCTGTGTCAGGATAGTT
>NZ_AUXT01000055.1 GCF_001625595.1 Pseudoalteromonas luteoviolacea NCIMB 1942 | reverse complement strand
ACTTCGACTATGTGATGGCAAGATTGATCAGATCGCGAAACGCTATGAAAGTTCCCTCACATTTATTTACCATCATGATTTTTAAAATTTATTTCTGGGGATAGTTCAGACTCTGACCCCACTGATTTAATTGACCGCTTGTTGCGCCTTCGCAGCGGTTGCCAACCTATTTTCTAGACGTTCTAACTGCTCTGCAAGCGCGCTTTGTGTGATTTCCAATTGAGCAAGTGTGCCGCCGATCTCCACTTGCTTGGCGTCTCTGCCGCGTGATTGAGATTTCAATTGATCTAAATCGCTACTCATGGACGATAGCTGACTTTTTAGCGTATCAGCTGCTTGCTGTTGTTCCTCTAGAAGTGACAGCTTGAAAGCCAAGTCGGTTTGACTCTGTGACAGTGAGGCCACTTTTGTAGCGACACTTGATTGGGTGTTAGCGTGTTCATCTTGGCTTTTGGCAATACGGGTTGTTTGCTCTTTCAGCTGTTTTATTTCAGATTGATTTCTTCGCCATGCAGATGCCCATAGCTTATCCATTTGCGACCAAAGTTCGTCAGTACGCTCGGTCAAAGCCACGAGTTTTACTTGGATTGCACCTGCCGATTCACCCATTTCCTCACCGGTTGCAGAGAGTGTGTGCTCAAGTTGTGCAATGCGTTTAGTCGATTCGATCAATTGCGCCTGAATGGCCTGATTTTGTTGATAAAGTCCATATGAACCAATGACTAAGGCAATGATTGCGGCTGTACCCAACCAGGACATCACCCCCGATTTCTTTGCGGGTGAGGTTGCCTGCTCTGCACCACTACTTGGCAAAGGGGCTGGTTTGCTCGCCGGATTGAGGGACTGTTTATAGCTTTCAACCTGATCTAAGTCGGGCGTAATACTGGGTAATTCAGGTTCAATTCTTTTATCCAACGCGCTTTCCTCGTTTGGGTTTATATGGAATGGGGCAGCTTACTTGAAAACAGCTATGGATGGAATCAACAAATGACGATCGCCAGTGTCAAAAACGCTTTATAAAATGGGCTTGCCCTCAATACTTTCACCTAATAAGGGGTTAACCATGGCTGTAATGTAAAATGGCTTTATCATCGTTTATTGGTAAGCGTCGCCTAAACCAC
>NZ_AUXT01000054.1 GCF_001625595.1 Pseudoalteromonas luteoviolacea NCIMB 1942 | reverse complement strand
CACACCCTAAATTGAAAACACTCAATCGGTTTTAAAAATAAAGAAAAAATAAAAATAAAGATGACATAATTGGAGTGTCCATATATGTCATGTGAAGTTAATGTGAAGTTATAACTATTCACGAGGTGACTAAAAATACGAAACTTGACGGGTTCAAGCTTCGCAAGGGTGACCATTACTATGTAGACGGTTTACACAAAGATCATATAGAAGTATTTGATAAACGAGGTAAGGCAAGAGGTGTTCTTAACTTAGATGGAACATTCAATGCTGACAAGAGTAAAAAAGCTATGTCTCGCTCGATAGAAAAATTGTTGAGGTAATTGTATGTTAAAACTGGATGAATATTACTCGGTATTGCTCGGGTACAACGAAGTCTTTTTCAATAAGGTTCTTCCAAGTGACGAATTGCAAGAGTTATCGCAGTCCGCATCTGAAGACTTCAAGGAAGATGCTGATAGATTCAATGTGTTAATAGAAAATCTATCAACAGATAAAACCAAGGAAGAGGCAGAATCCGCACTATCAGAGCTAATTGCTCTTGCAAGTGGGATGGAAGGATTACTGCGCAACGTTACCGACGATGCCCGTGACTTACTTCGCCAGAAATACAGAATGGAAGAAGATTAAAATGGTAACTATGTAAAAACCGCAACCTTTCAAAATGATCAAATTACCAACTTTGCCGGTAATTTGATCATTCCCGCCGGTTCTAAGGGGTATGGATGACATATATCTCGGCTTAAATATTGTGCACTTTCCTTAATAAAATACAAGAAATAAAGATGACATATATGGACACTC
>NZ_AUXT01000053.1 GCF_001625595.1 Pseudoalteromonas luteoviolacea NCIMB 1942 | reverse complement strand
AGCTTAGTTCTTAAGCCACACAAACAGACTCACTCCCTACACAAAATCGACTAATATTACAACCTTTGACGACCACCTGACGCTGGCAGGATGTCGCCAATACTTCTAATACTTGTTTGAACTTTTTCTGAGGATGCTTTAAATCAAAACAATTCAGTACATCTCCCAACCACCTTAAAGCACTTTTGTTTGCCTTGAATGTTGATATTGCACATCGGAATAGTCGGCTGGCACTATGGCATACAAAACGTTTCACGAATGCCAACAATAAGCTTAACCACACCAAAGACTCTGCTATATCTGGGTCTGTTATCATAAATCCTTTAAGATTATTCCACGACTTTAACTCTTTAAAAAACAACTCTATTTGCCATCGCATCGCGTAAATATCTAGCAACTGGTCAAAGTTGAACCCGGTTTCTGGTAGTTTTGTGAGAAGTAAGATTGGCCTTTTATTATCTGGGACGTAAGCTAGTCTATATTCAGAGCCATTCTTATTCCATTTAACTACCATTTCCAATGGTTGAGAGCCGAATTTTTCTAATAACGACTGGAGCTTAATACTCTCACTTACAACTTCAACGCCTGATAGAAACGCTGACGACACTGTTGGATTGATGCGTTTACTTGCTCTGAACATAAAACACCCACCAGTTTCAGCAAGCTGTAGAAAATCTTAAAAATCTAAATAGCCAGCATCTGCTAAGAGTAATGTGTCTTCAAGCGTGTCGCTACCAGACAAGAAATCTCGTTCTGCTTCCACATCTGGACGAATGTCTATCTCACAAGGCTGCTCGCAGAATAGGTCACATGCAATTCGATTGCTGCTGGACTGGTTGTGTTAAATCGCCCTGCAAAGGTTTCGGCCAACTCTTTATGGAGCGCAAAGGAAGCGCAATCTTGGAGCAATACCCGATGAACACCTCTTTTAGAGAAATATGAGCAATCGAGAGAAGAAAACGTCATTGAGGACATCGCCTGCTCAGTAAATTTTTAAGCAAGGTTGTGAAATAGTTTGTAGTCAATCGCGCAATCAAAGTCGCTTTGCAAAGATTGGTGAATATCAGATAGGTTGGCATCCTTTTGAGTCGAAAGGGTTTTAAATGCAGCTTTTAAAAGCTGAACACATGAAAGCTTGCGTAATCTTTTTTGGAATTTAGCATTTTTAGCTTGTTGGTTCAGGTTATCAGATGAAAAGACAGCTTTAATTTGTTGGCAAATTTGGTTAAGGTTCATAAGCGCTCAGTTTTTGATTGAGTGATTGTTAGCGTAACCATTTGATCATTAACACTTAATAGAGTTCGCCTTCAAGTTTTCTTAAGATCCAACCTGTGAGTAATTACTAACCCATATAGAATATATTAGTCATTGATATTAATGGATATATTATTTAATTAGTATGTAGTTATTAAACCGCGCATTTTTTTCCCATTAAATACATTATCTTATCTTGGCAAGATGGATAGCTTGATGCACTTTTATAAGCATGTAGGGAAGACAATGTATTTTTGGAATATATGGGCACTCAAATCAGATCTCCGAGCTAACCAGCTCACCCCTAAATACGATTTAAAATACCTCATCGCTATTATCATTTTGACGTCGTTGCGAAATACGCCAACAGACACCTCAAATGGCTACGACTACTTAAGTTTGTTGCTCGATCTATTGATGTTCATGATCAGCACTTGGTATTGCTTCAAAATAAACGGTGGTGACACTGGCCAAGATTTTTTACGCCGCTACTTATCAATTTTTTGGGTCGTCGGTATTCGCGTTCTCGTTTGTACGGTCCCGATTTCCATTTCTGTCTATTCACTCATATACATAACAAGAGGCGAGTCATCCGAAGAAACCACATTGTTTGATCTCCTGTTCATTTTGTTATTTTCAGGTGTGTATTACTGGCACGTCATTGCCCAAATCAAAGACCTGAAAAACACGGATGTGTGGGAAAAGCAAGTGCGAGGTGCTAAGTCGGACAACAGTAACTAAACCACTGCAATAATGAACAAGTCATATCAACACCACATTGATTAATAAATGGAACAACAAAAACAAAGAGGCTGTATACACTCGTTTGAGTGGGGCAGGTTACGGTGAGCATACTTATTTTTATTATATTCAGTTACTTCTATACCCCCTGCTCTCCGTAACCTTAACACATTGACTTATCGATAGGCTGAATTCAAGTTCAGCAATTAATTTGAATTATTCAATACCTAGAAAGCTCCGCTTATTACACATAACTTTACTAAGTAACCGTGTAATAAATCGTAATATGTTTCCCTTTTTCCTGTGCTTACTATTTCACTGTCGTAGTACACGCTACGACCAATACACTGTGAAAATTAACGCTACGGAGTAACATCAAATGCGTATACGGAAAAATGTAAACGAAATAAAAGACGGAACCCTTTTATGGTATTCAAAAGCCGTTGAAGAAATGAAAAAACGCGATATCTCTGATCCAACAAGTTGGTGGTATCAAGCTGCAATACATGGGATCGGGTTACAAACCTTTAAAGAGAACCCCTTAGGTCCTGACGTGTACAAATGGAGCGAAGAAAGCATATGGACAAAAGCGACTGGCTTACCACCAAATACTGAACTAAAAAAGGAACTGATAGAGCTGTTAATAACAGAAAACACAAACCAATATTTTTGGCAGCAATGCCAGCACGGTTCATGGTTTTTTCTACCCTGGCACCGTATGTACTTATACTTTTTTGAACGTATTGTCAGAAAAACAATTGTCGACCTAAACGGGCCAGAAGACTGGGCACTACCATACTGGAACTATTCTGATGTTGATAACCCTAAGTTAAGCCCAGAGCAACAAGATAGAGCACTACATATTCCACCTGAGTTTGGTTTCACCAATAGCATGGCTGGGTCATCGCACCCCAACCCAGACTTTCCCGGTCTGTGGATGGAAGAAAGGTTGAGTTATAAACTAAATCCAAAGGATGCTAGTAGTACTTCAAGTATGCAGTCTAAGAATTTTGTAGTGAATAATGGCGTTGGTTTTGGGGGAGTTAAATTTACTTTCAGCCATAGCCCTGGCACTTTTGGACTATTAGAGAACGTCCCTCATAACAAAGTACATGTTGATATTGGCGGTGCAATGGGTGACCCAGATACAGCAGCTTTAGATCCGATATTTTGGCTGCACCACGCTAACATAGATAGGTTATGGCAAAGTTGGATTGCAAGAGGGAATAGCAACCCTAAAAGTCATGCGTGGTTAAATCAAGTGTTTGACTTTCATGATGAGCTTGGAAACCATGTCAAGATTTCAACAGCTGATGTACTCAATACGGAAAACCTCGACTATACGTATACCGACAACTTTGCAGGTATAAAGCAGACAGAAAATGCACTCAAAGAGACAAATTCACAAGGCATAAATATGTTTGATATCATTGGTGCGACTACAAAACCGTTAACAATCGGATCGAAATCAGTTTCAACTAGCTTGAACTTTATACCTCAAAAGAACAGCACTGTTATACTGGGCAGTGTCGGTAAAGAGGACGGGCAATCACCCACAGCTATTCACATCTTGTTGGAGAACATCACCGGAACGGGCAACATAGCACCCGTTAACGTATTTATAAGACTGCCAGATAATATAGAGCGCCACTTTGTGGGCAGTGTTGGCCTGTTTGGACTTGCACAATCATCAAGCGTCAGTGCTCGAAATACCGGTGTAGGTATCAATGTTCAATTAGATGCAACCGAAATCGTCCACCAATTGAGAGCCCATCCAAAGTGGAAGTTAGAAGATATACACATTGAAGTGGAGCCAAGTAGAGAACTAGGTGCAGCGAACGCGACCATTGGCCGGATCAGTATAAAAGCTGAAGTTTAGTCACTGGCTATGACAACTTTAGTATATAAAAAAGTGAGCGACTTCAGGGTAGCTCACCCTCACTGGTTCGTGCTGTGCCTTGCCACGTTAATATGGGTGTATTATCTATCCACCTTGCTTGGTACAAGTACCGCACACCATCACCACCATGCTCATCATGATATGCATGCCCAAACAGGGTTTGCCAGCATGACTTGGCAGTGGATGATAATGGTGTTTGCAATGATGCTACCTATGACTAGCGGGACCATCAGAAACCTAGTAAACAGTGTACCGATATACCGCCAGCAGCTGAGCCTTGCGCTGTTTATTGTTGGCTATTCATCTGTTTGGCTGGTATTTGGTGTCGCTTTGCTCTTGGCAACACATATGATCCAAGCCCTCTCGTGGACAGCAAAATTGCAAGTGCTACCCATTGCAGCCTTAGGTTATTTCGCCGCGGGTATACTCAGTGACGCAGCATTTAGAATGCGCTTACTGAATGCTTGCGGCAGTATTTTATCACCTAGGCTAAGGGGCTTTAAAGCAGACTTAGATGTATTAACAATCGGTTTGAAAGAAGGGATAAAATGCGTCAAAACCTGCGCTCACGTTATGATTGCCATGCATATTGCCGGTCACGGTATTGTGCAAATGGGCATATTAACAGCTGCCCTGTTTTATGAAGCAACGCTATATCGAAATAAAAAACATGTCTTACGAAACACTTGCTATGCACTTGCAGTGTACCAATTGATTGTGTTTTATTTCCCACACTTTGGTCATTAGGTGTGTTTTTGTTGCCGTACTCACACTCAGATTACGGCAACAAATATCTACAACATACTGAATTTTATCAGTTACTTTTCTGGCGCATCAACAAAGCTTAAGCCACTTTCAATGCGTGCAAACCAGTTAACAATGTGAGGAAAGTCACTTAAATTAACACCGGCTTTTACGGCAAGTTTTGAGTAGGTATATAAGGCAATGTCGGCAATGCTTGGTTTGGCGCCCAACAGGGAGTCACGATCACTTAAATGTTTATCCAAATAGACCCGAATTCAAGTTCGAAGTGCGGCTGTTAGGTATTAAAACAAAAAACAACGAGGCAGTAATAACTGCCCCGATAGACTTACTTAACTTGACATAAATGGAGTATCCATATATGTCACCTCAGATTTTTATGTCATCTATATTTCTGACTTTTTTAAGGCTCTATAAATATATCATCTCCAGACATACATTCGTCCACTCCATTACTACCAACAGAATATAGTGAAAAAGTACCTAATCGCACATGACACTGGTGCGGGTATTTATATACAAAGTCATTGCCCCAAGGATCTTTTATGTTTAGCTCTCGAAGTAAATATGGCCCATCCCACTTTTCTTCTTTGCCAACATTGCTATAAATTACATTTAAGCCAACCTTGCTGCTGGATGCTCATCAAGGTCTTCTTTAATCCTTTCTAGCACATCATTAACAACCATAATGGATAATAATACTTTTTCTTCATTACTTACTTTTATTTCAGGATCAAATTGAGGCAATAAAGTCAATATGGCAATCACGATTAAAGCGGCAATAACAAACACAACTGTCTTTTTCGTATTCATTCGTATAGCCCCTTAAATACATTAAAAATTTTTCGTTCTGGAGTATCAGGCAAGCCACCTAAACCTAGTATATCACCTTGCTTCTGTATATATATTGATGCCTAGCAGATACTATACCCACACGCTCCAAGCTACCTGTAAGCCAAATATTCCATCTTGAATCATTAAAGTGAAGCGTTTCGTGATAAGCTGTTGCTAAGAAATTATTATATTTTGAACGTCCTGATTGCAAATATTGTTCGCTGATATAAACGTCATTACCACACCCTAGTAAAACACTGCATTTTACAGCTGCGAGAGCTCCATTGATTTCACTCCTGTCAACTACAAGGATATTATGGGGCGTGTCTAACCCTGAGGCTTCGTTAACAGCTTTTAGGCCATTTTCAAAGTGTTTTAGATTTTGCTTATAGTTTTCTGCTTTTTGTTCATAACTCAGGCTTTCTAATTCCTTATCGAGATTTCCAACATAAGAAGAGCCAAGTGTGACCTTCTCACCCCAATCCGCTGTCAATACAGCCGAGAATGCACTGCTATAGGCGCCATTTCTAAACTTACCACCTGTAATTTTCGAAATCGTCCCGCCAACAACAGCTGATATAGCCGCATTGGCAATTGGATTGGATGTATAGCTAGAACCACCGACTGCGGAATTTAAGCCTGCCGCCCAAAACCCATGACCAAAATTACCTCCGTTTATTTCTGCTGCAACGCCTCCAACCAAACCTTGTAAAACAAAGCTGCCTACAGAACCATAATCTTTTCCTCCTATAGACGCGGTCATAGCGGAAGTTAAGCCAGCCTTAAATGCTTGAGATGAGCTCCCACCCATTGCTCTCGTAAACTCATAGTTCCATGCAGCAGCGCAGGCTGCTTGGGCTGGACCACAAAAAGCAGTGAGCATATTCCCCACAATACTAACCAACTCAGCTCCAAACACTTTAGCCGCGCCACTAATAAACTGACGGTTTATCTTTTTCGAGAGGTTGTGCAGACCTTTAAACAAATACCCACTCGGATCCGTATACGACAGCGGATTATTCAACACATAACTATATGCGTTGTAATTCTGCAAATTCATGGGTGCTTGCACAAACGGGTCAGCCTGCATAAACCGGCCCGTGTCTGCATCGAAGATCCGACCATTCATATGAACTAATCGAAATGGTATTTTCAAGAAAAAAATTCAACGTACTGAACCTACATAAGTTAAAATAGATTCAGTGAAATAGAATTGATTAATACAATGTCCAAGTATGATGTAGAGTCAGCTGAAGGTAGCTACCAGCCAGGCTCAGATGAAAAAGTCCTCCTCAATAAGCTAGAGATCATTGATGAAGAAGAAATGGAATCTCTGGAAACTGAGCTACTTCTTCGACTGTATGAAGTTGTTTTTGAAGATTACTGGCCTTTTGAAGTACTAATATTTGATGATATTGCCACATGGCATAGAAAGTGGCTTGGCAATGTTTATGAATGGGCTGGTAGAAATCGTACCGTCACATTAGGAAAGGAAGGCTTTAGTTTTGCAGCCCCCAATCAAATTTCAACACTCACACAAAAATTTGAGAGCAAATACCTTATCCAATTTACCAACCTGCACAAAAAAAGTAGAACTGAACTTGTTTCATACCTTGCGGAAAGCCACGTTGAGTTTATATTGGCTCACCCATTTAGAGAAGGGAATGGGCGCATATCTAGATTGCTGTTGGATGTCATGGCTTTGCAAGCTGGTTATTCACCTTTTGACTACACTCTGTGGGATGAAAACAAAGAATACTACTTTAAATCTATTCAAGCAGGTGTCTCTGGTAACTATAACTATTTGGAAAGGCTGGTTAGTGATACCTTACAAACTAATTTGCGAGGCTAATATGTGCAAAACGTCTATTGCTAGATTTAAGCTTTTTCTCAATCTCTTTCGTAGCGACTCCGGTTTCAATCGCCGTTGAACTCGCAACTGCTCTATAGATCATCGCTTTGCTAACTGTCTTGACCGACTCTTTGGTTGACATAAAATCACCTTGAAAATGCGTACCTTTATAATTTAGCACTTTATAGAAAAGGCCGCAATGCGGCCAGTTATCAGAGTTTCTGTCTTACCAGCGGGTGGGCTCGCAAATATATCTTTCGTACATAGCATAAGCTTACATGCACATATACCTGAGTAGTCGAAATATCTGCGTGTCCAAGTATCATCTGTATCGCTCTCAAGTCTGCACCGCCTTCGTATAAATGCGTGGCTGCGGCATGGCGAAGCTGATTACAAGCTCCCCCTTTGGAGATCCCGGCCTTTTTAATATAACCTGCGATCAGTTCAGAGAGCTGAGTCGGCCTGAATGGTTTACCAAGGGTGGCAACAAATACAGTATTTCCAGAGCAAAGAGTTTCCAGCTTGGGTCTGATCTGATTGATGTAAGTAACCCGAATTCAACATGCAAG
>NZ_AUXT01000052.1 GCF_001625595.1 Pseudoalteromonas luteoviolacea NCIMB 1942 | reverse complement strand
TTATTTGATACGTTGGAAGAAGTTCAAGAACATGCTACAAGTTGGCTGTGGTTTTATAATCATAAAAGACCACACAAAGCTAATGGAGGAAAACCGCCATTGGCTGTAGCTTAACTCTCTATTTTTGATGACCATTAAAAATGGGAGGATTACCCAGGGTTATATTTCAATTTTTATGCGGGGTTTTATTACAAATTTGCAGACTTATACTTCAAACAACAGATGGAGTTTGTAGTATAAGTTTACATAAAGCGACCCGATTACTTCAATGACTTAGCATTTTGATGGAAGTATAACTTGGCATAAAAGTGAAGTGAAAGAATGCAAAAAGTGACCTCACTATCCAGTAAATGAAACATTCTGATTTGCAGTCATCATATGAGATAGTTTGGCTCCCCATTCACAGTTGATTGCGAAATTAAGCTTTCGTATTCTGGGTGATGTTCATTGATGTAAGCTAGTATTAACTGAGAACAGTCTTCTATATAGTCCTTTCTTGATTCTATCATCCTATACAAATCGACATCATTACATTCTGGTTCAGCTAGAAACTCATCAATTAAAATATCAAAATTCCTTATTTTATTAGCAAGTTGATGAACATTGCGAATATGTTATGCTGAAAGAAAACCAAACAAGCTTGTATCTTCTGAAGCCTTCAGAGCTCCATATTTCGCCAAGCGCAAGCGTCGCATAACCTCGGTACGTTGTTTCATATCTTCATCTAAATAACGTATCGGAAATAATGGAACGGAAAAGTGGTGTGCTACACTCAACAATTCTCCAGCTAATAACCGTATACTCTCCTCTTTATTATTTTTATCATCCAATCTAGCTATTTTATAGCTCCAGTAGATATTAATAAGCGCTGCCAAGACAGCCCCGATAGCAACTCCTATGGTAATGTCAATATTCAAGTCATACTCCTTCACTATTGAAGTTTATTCATTTAAATCAAATACCTCTACAAGGTTTAAGTTTTTACTTGTCAGTTAAAAGGTATGATGCTCTCAACTCCAAACTTATTACCTAACAGTAATTTATGTAATTCTATACTGTTAACCTGCTCATGTAATTGTGAGTAAATCTGAAATTGTTTGTATGCTTTTTTGTACTGATGATGATCAATCAAGTTTTTCAAGATCGTCTTTAAACTGCCAGATTCAATAGATACAACAGAAGTAGATACATCCGTTGAACTAATTTTTCTTTTTAGCAAACTTGGTTTTTTAAACTCTCCAGCAGACAAGACCTCCCAACTCTTATTCCACGCACTAACAATCTCTTCTTGCTCACCTATATTGCGCGCTTTAGTGATTTCACCTGTAAATTCGTGCCGTAGTACTCTAAACTCAATAAGCTCACTGAATCGCCCCGGGTTTGC
>NZ_AUXT01000051.1 GCF_001625595.1 Pseudoalteromonas luteoviolacea NCIMB 1942 | reverse complement strand
ACATCAAACTAAAGAAAAAACGGGCGCGAGTGAAGATTGAGTGACTTCTGTTTGATGCTGAAAATAATTCGGCAGAAACTCACTCGCGCACTTTACACCGGCTGACTAATGGGTGACCCCTTTGATTACATTATATTTCCAGCTGAGTCTCTATCCACTCGTAGAGTTCATCCGGCGTAGCGATTGTATCCAGGCCCAGCTCTCTTAGCTGCGCCTGCGGACAGAACTGTATCGCCGCAGCAAAACACTCAGCCATGGTGTGAAAATGGAAATAGTTCATAAAAGCCATCATGCTCAGTAACAGTTTTATCGGGAAAGGCTCTGTTTCATCGATGAATCTAAAAAAATCGCGGGTGGTGCCTGATATCCCTGAAAGCAAAGGAAAACCAGCCTGCTTCAAAGCCACAAAGACATCATTGTCCAGCTTAAGCTGGAAAATTTGAACCGGTGTAAATGAGCTGGGCACAAGACTGTTTTGCAGTGGGTCGTTAAATGATGACAATCCTGGGGCGGCCTCTCTATTCTTCGGCATTTCAGGCAAATATTTCGCCAACATCCGCGAACTATCACCACCGACAGCAAAATCGAACGATTTCAACAACGGCCAAACGAATTTATCTTTTTTATCAATTTTTTTACCACCACTACTACTGCTCATTAGCGGTCGCAAGGCCAAAAAAAGTTCACTCTGCCATTCAACATCACTTGAATTGCTGCCATCAATGCTCGTCAAAAACATGTCGAGTTTTCTATCTGATTGAATGATGTCCGTGACCTTCACTTTCGAATCAATCTCAGCCTCGCCCAGCAGTCGTCTCAATTGACTACCCGCTTTGTTTTTCACCGGAGTAAAGCGATTCAAAGTTGCGACAACCTCTTTGGCCCAATTTTGTTGGTAAATCTGGTCTGCCAACTGCCGCTCTTTTTTGACACACTGGTACTTAGTCCCAGTGTTGTTCAGCGCAGATAACTGTTGTTCGCCGAGCATTTGCTCAGGGTTCATTCCATTGTAACTGAGTACCGCACAGAAAATTTTCAAGTCTCTATCGGTCAACTTTTCTAAGTCAACAGTGGCGCCTTTTTCAACAGCAAAAGAAACATTTAGTAAACTGGTCAATTGCAATCTTGCATAGTTACTTTGTTCAAAATGACCATCTCCTTTAACCATGGTAGTCCCCATGTCTTGAAAGGTCGTTCGCTTTAGTTGATCTGACAACCCCAATTGAGTCTCAAGTTCTTTGATATCTATGACATTACCATCCCTTTCATCCACCTTGGTATTTTTGACGGTATCGGTGTACGTAGTAAAATTTTTAGCTTTTTCTACCATCAACTGATAAAGGCCACTTTGCTTGTCAATATACCAGCCAAACTGGTTCGGAGCACGATAGTCACAACTCTCAATGGTTTCGTTGAATAACTTTTTGGCATCAAACAACAGATCTTGCGCCCGTTCAATAGGAACCAATTTTCTTTCTTTCCTAGACAGCTCGTTCCAGTTTTGTTCGGCAGTTTTGGCCAACTTTTCCGCTTTGTCATCCATGATATATTCTGTCGGCAGCCAACCATCAACAATGGCTTTGGCCTTTTTAAGCTGTGCCGTCTTGTTTTCATCCAATGAATAGGCGGCCAAGTCCATAAATATATAAGTCGGGATCTGCCAAGCTCGAATCGCCGCTTTGTCAAACCCCTGATTGACATAGTTGTAATACCAACTCAACGCCCGATAGGGATTATTAATGCCGATATTGAATTTGCCCGACTGAGTATCCTGCTTGACAATAAGTGCATTTTTTTCATCTAAAAATGCATCTTTATAATGACCGCGCTCATAATCACATTGAGCGACAGTACAGTAACAAGTAACCCATTCGTCGTTTATTGGAATGACAATGTTAGGATAAAGCACCGACTGGCTTTGGTCGGAAAAACCCAAATCTTTCACCAGATGCGCTTTTTTGCCAATGCGGGTCAAAACACTGTGTTGATAAATTAACATCGTTTGCCAAGGTGTCTTGCCTTGTTTTTTATCCTGTAAGGATTTCAAGTTTTCAATCTGTTGTTCCAATGATTCCATCGCACTATCGCTATACAGATTGAGAAATTCCCTAACTGAAGCAGAATGCCTAAGTTGAACGATAAACCGGGCAATGCTTTCAACTTCACTCGAAGACAAATTTCCCAGCGTGCTATCAACTTTGATGAATCCCCGTTTGATACAAAGGAGCAATAACGCTTGCAAGCGGTCTTCACAAATGAAATCAGCAAAGATTTTTCCCATAGTTCAACCCTCACTTAGCTTTGAGCTTTTGGTTACCGGCTTTTCGGCAATCGCTTTCTTCTGCTCCATCAGTATCGAGCTTAAAAGCGCTCATCGGCAAAGCCGCGTACCTTGCCACCCATTGCCAAAACCACTGTTGGGCGACATCATCATCTCGCCAGACATATGCAGGACGTGACATCACTTCAAAATCTTCAGGTTTTTTCTGGTTATCCGTAATAGAACGATAATTATTGATAAAGTTAATCAATCGGATGGAGCAAATGGATGGAATTTTTTCTACCGGAGTGCCTTTAGCGTATAGCATCATTACTTCACGAACAATGTTCGGACCTGTAATATCCAAAGTGGAGCGGGTGATGTTGGATTGCCAGTAATCCTTCAATAACCCTGCATTTTCAAGGGGGGAATCACTGTTGAGTATGACCTCATAGGCACTATGAATCGCTTTACGAATCAAGTCAACCACAATACTGCCCTTGTTGGCTGCCATTGCACAGTTACTCAGGTACAGCGACTTGTCACCATGTACTTCAACCAATTCCAAATCCGTTCGGCCAGGCCACTTGCTCCCCTGATAGTCTTCGCCGTGCTTATCGGGCGTCAGTGCCGCCAACATCATGCCGTCTTCTACACTCAACTCACCAAAGGCTTTGGTTAGTTCAATATCGACATCGAGGTAAATGCCGCCATAGTTGTATAGCGCTTCATAGCGAAGAATATCTGACGCAGCAGCGGCAAACATCCCTCTGTGTGTCAATTCACAATGATAGGCATCTTGGTTTAGCCATTGCATACCGGTTAAGAATTCATGAGATCTGAGATTACATAATTTCAGCCTGCCCTCATATTTTTCATCCGCAGCCAACTCACGCAATGGCGCCATATCGTTGAGCGATTCTTTGACCATCGCAACCGTTAATGCAAGCTTTTGATCTTTATCCATTCCTTTGGTGCTGAATCGAATATTGTGAATATCCCGACCTGATGCTGCCGTACCTCGAAAAGGGTGGTTTGGTGTGCGTGATGATTCGTCATACTCCTTCCGTAATTGCTGCGAATTTTTGTTTAAGGTTTTACGCACGGCCATATTGTATTGATGGGCATCATCCCACCAAACCCATACCTGATAGTCAAGCGCATGTTCAAGCCAACTCTTTATGCCCTGAAGTGTTTTAATCTTCTCAATAGAGCCGCCCCCGGCCCATGTACAATGGATAATTTTGTTGATTTTTCTCGCCATGTTGTCATGCCTGTAAAGTTCAATTTTCAACCATATTAAGGCAAAGGCATGAGATGAAACTCTTGTAAATCTATGTTTTAGTCCTTACATCAAACTAAAGAAAAAACGGGCGCGAGTGAAGATTGAGTGACTTCTGTTTGATGCTGAAAATAATTCGGCAGAAACTCACTCGCGCACTTTACAACGACTGACTAATGGGTGACCCCATTGATTCTCTTTTCTTAAAAAAAGAGAGCTTGCTCTTTGTTTTTACTTTGTTTTTTAATAACAAAACTTAAACACCTGTGTTCATTAATAAACATTTTTAACACTTTTGTTATTTTTATTTTTTTTATGTGTTCTTTTATATGTGCAAGTAACTAATTTTAAAATCGGTCATAAAGCGCACTTTATTTTCACAAAATTTATTTTTTTGAAAATATCAAATGTGAATAAATTTATTTAAAATCAACTTTAATTATATAAAGGATAAGACATGAAAATAAACATAATAACATCAATAATTTCAAGTGCAATGCTATTTAGCAGTATGGCAAGTGCAGATATATCTAATAATAACATTAAAACTAATTCAATCTATGATAACTTGATTACCAACAGTATTGAAATCAGTAATAACGTGTACTCTGAAATAGTAATGTTTGGGTTTAATGGCTATATTTGTACAGGTACATTCGTTGATTCAAAAACTATTCTTACGGCAGGCCACTGTGCAGCCTCGTCAGAGTATAATCCAAGTAATATAGAAGTATTGACTGGGGAAGCTAAAGGTCAAAGGCCTTCAAGTGTCTATGTGCATCCTCATTATGACGATTCAAATTGGAATGGCACTTATCAATATGATCTAGCAGTTCTAAAGTTTGATTTCCCAGTTTCTTCAAGCTACAGAGCATTAGCACCGCAATCAGCTAGAGCAGTCGCACGACAACGAGCTGCAATAATCGGCTTTGGAAACAATAACCAAGTTAAGGAGACAGGTGCCGGTGTAAAGCGTCTTGGTATCGCTACTGTGAGTTATGTTGACGGCGCAATGATATATGCTTATGGAGATAATGGTAACAGTGGCTCAAATCAAGATTGGACAAGAGGTACATCCTTAACTGGCCGTGGTGACTCTGGTGGCCCTATTTTTTCTGCTCAAGGGATTTTAGGAGTGACTAGTGGCGGCTCTGTTGGTAGTGCATTTTGGGTCGATGTCTATTCTAGCGCCTCAAAAGCATTTTTAAATCAACATATCCGATAATAAATAGCCCCCAAATGGGGGTTTTTAATTATAAAAACAATAAAACAGGAGGGAGAGTTTTGAAATCTTTAAAAATTATAACCTTTATATTACCACTTTCTTTTATATTTGATGCAAGTTCCACGACCGATAGGAATTACAAGGAACGCTGGATTAACCCAAAAGGCGACCCTCTTTTAAAATATCAGTGGAATTTACTAAACCAGAATTTCAAGCGATATAATAATTCATATAGCGATTTAAATCTCTGGCAAACACATATATGGGGTCATAAAGGAAAAGATATTAAAGTTGCAGTCATTGACTCTGGTGTTGATGTTAGACATCCAGAATTAGTTGATAATTTGATTATGTTTAGTGATATTAATTCGTTAGCTACAAATAACTCTCATGGTACAAAGATGGCAGGAATAATAGCCGCTTCAGAAAATGATATTGGAATTCGTGGCGTAGCCCCCCAGAGTCAGATAGTATCTTTTTCAGGTATTAATAACTTAGACGATTTTATGGTTAGCCATGGTCTACATGAAAGCTCATATGATGTTCAAGTGTTCAATCAAAGTTATGGTTTAGCTTGGTCACATAGTGTGCCATATACATTGAGCACTCCAGAGTTAGATTATATCGAAATGCAATCAGTGTTAAAAAAAGTCTCTCTTGAAAATTCAGCAGATAAAAGAAGTGCGATATTTGTAAAGTCAGCGGGTAATGGGTATTTGGAAAGTGGTGTCTTTTATCTTGACGCTAATGATAATCGAGTAAAAAAGTACCCAAAAAATAGCAAACCCATTGGCGATAATTATTTTTTACCTTGGCAAAATTCGAATTCAGATCATGAAAATGCCAACTATTGGAATATGGTTGTTGGAGCCGTCAATGCTTTTGGTGAAAGAACTTCTTATTCAACACCTGGCAGCAGTGTATTTATTTCAGCACCAGGCGGAGATTCATTTAACACTGGTGTTAAAAATCTTTCAACGACATTTACCTGTACACATCTAAAAGAACAAGGCCTTTTAGAGCCTAGTATGTTTATCAGTGATCTAAGTAATGCGCCGTTTATCTCATGTACTCATAGTAGCCTGCTATTGAAGCTACTTGATGTTGAGCAAATTTATATGCAGAGAACCGGCGAAAAAAATATTGATTTAGGGCTGATCTACACATTACCAGAGTTTATGTCTATTGAAACAACATTAACTGCACAAGAACATCAAATTATTAACCAATTGATTTTGATGCAAATACTGAATCCGCAGTTTGGCAATGAGCAGGGTCGTGGATCACTGTTGTCATATATTGCTGAGCAGTCAGATTTTAGTTATGCAATAGACGGGACGTCTTCGGCTGCTGCTAATGCAACTGGTGCGGTTGCTTTGTTAATGTCAGCAGCGATTATGCAAAATCATCAGTTATCATCTCGCGATATACGCCATTTGTTAGCTAATATTGCAACCAGAATTGACCCTAATCAAAGCGCCATTTCGGTTGATGGTATTATTGGATTAGAAGGTTGGTCTAAAAATGCAGCAGGTCATTGGTATAGCCCTCATTATGGCTTTGGGTTAATTGATGTTGATAAGGCCGTGGAATTAATTAGACGATACACCATTGAAAGTTTACCTAGTGACTTAGTTGAATCGGTCTGGGCTTCTTCAGACTTGAACTTACCAGAAATTAAAATACCGGATACTAAAAAGACGGTGACGTCGGTCATTACTTTAAATGATGAACTGTATATTGAAGCGGTACAGGTTAGGTTGGATATTACCCACAGCCGTATATCAGATTTGAAAATAGAGTTGGAATCGCCCAGTGGAACACGCAGTATTTTAATGTCGCCCTTTGGTAATTTAAACGGTCAAGCTTTGAACTCTGTCATTAATGGTCTACAAAATACGCAGGGTTATGACGATCACCTGATGCTGAGCTACAAATTTTGGAATGAGAAGGCGAATGCGGAGAATGGTCAGTGGAAGTTGCATGTGACGGATATGAGCGCTACGCACCGGAGTTTTCAATTATCAGGTCGCAATAGTTATGAAGATGTAATTATTGTTAATGATAATAATGAGCAAGAAGGCAGCTTAAACAGCTGGTCAATTCGCGTAATAGGCCATCAAGAAAAGATCAATAAAAAGAAAAGATTAGATTAACTATTTTAGGTTAACATTAAATCAGCGAGAGCGCTTTATAAGCACGTTAGCGGTTTGAGCTATTCTACCGCCGACTTTCCTTATATCCACCTTAATTGGTAAATGTAATCAATAGGGTCAGAGTCTGAGGAATCCCCACGAAATATCTATGTAAAACAATGGGCGTAATAAAAAAACTGATGCGCAAGGGAGCATTCATGGCATTGGGTGATCAGATCTATCGCCAAACAAAACTAATCGGTCAATACCATGATTGCCAAACAAGTATTATCTAAATGCCTTTCCATTGTCACGCCAAAAATGCATAAAGTTCGTCGAGCAAGCCTATTTTCTGCGATCGAAAGCACAATGTCTGGTGCGGCTTTATCCGTCACCGGAATTGGGCGTAATATTGACAGTGCTGCGAAAGAAAAACACCGGATAAAACGGGCCGACAGATTATGCAATAACTCACATATTCATCGAGAAATTGATGCTATTTACACACGCATGACATTTTTACTC
>NZ_AUXT01000050.1 GCF_001625595.1 Pseudoalteromonas luteoviolacea NCIMB 1942 | reverse complement strand
TGCGGAAGTGGCGGAATTGGTAGACGCGCTGGATTTAGGTTCCAGTATCTTCGGATGTGAGAGTTCAAGTCTCTCTTTCCGCACCATATTCTCGATAAGAATCAAAATAATCAACTACCATTGTTGGAGTATCGCCTCGACACGAAGTGGAAGCGGTAAGGACAGAAGAGAGAGGTTTTGATCCCTCACTCATCCACCCCCAGAATCAAATCCTGGGTTCAACATAATTAGATTTGAAATAATCGTTGGAGTATCGCCAAGCGGTAAGGCAGCGGGTTTTGATCCCGCCATTCCCAGGTTCAAATCCTGGTACTCCAGCCATCTCTTTATGAGATAA
>NZ_AUXT01000049.1 GCF_001625595.1 Pseudoalteromonas luteoviolacea NCIMB 1942 | reverse complement strand
GATTGAATGCCTGGCCAGTCTTGCCTAATGTCTTTATCTAATAAAGTCGCATCGAGCCTATAAACAGTTCGGATTTCCTCTCGACCATGCCCCTTATCTGAAGTGACTTGCGTTTCCATCCCCAGTTCCCCAGCATCAAATTGTTGTTGGAATACATTTGAAATTGCCGAATATAGTTTCTTCTGATTGCCCTTAGCTTGCACCACATAGTCTGCTTTGCGGCTGATAAGTTGGTTTAGCGTCTCTTTTTGGCAATGCATTGCATCTAATGTGACCATCGCACCGGTAATATCAAGCATGTGAAGTAATTCACGTACTGCTGGGATTTCATTAGTTTTGCTATCGACACAGTTATGGAGCAAGGTCAGCCCTGAATCGCAATCGTAAGCTGAAACCAAATGGAGTTTATCCGTCGCGCGTTTGCTCGCACCACGAATAGTCTTGCCGTCAAAAGCGATGACTGGCATGCCTGACTTTTCTCGTTGTTGATTTACCCAGCTGTACAGAGCTAGCAGTAATGAGTCGCTATCAAGGCCTCGAAAAATACGAGCGATGCTATGCCGCGTGGGAATACCGTGTGCAAAAGGGCGAAAACGTCTTAACCATGGGAGTTTTTTATTACCATATATTTCAATATCTTGCCAACCTTCACAGCCTGAGGTTATGGCGCTTATTATCAGGAACATGATATCAACCAGGTTATGGTGCTGATTAATCGTTGAGCGGTTTTCTTTGACTAGTTCGAGGTGAGAAAATAAAGACATTGCGATAGATAAATTAGGAAAAACTGATGCTATTAGATCATAGATTTACCTTGTTTACAAAGTGTGATCC
>NZ_AUXT01000048.1 GCF_001625595.1 Pseudoalteromonas luteoviolacea NCIMB 1942 | reverse complement strand
CTTAACTGATCGGCATTAAGCCATAGGCTGGTATTTTTTTGTCTGTGCAAAACTGTTTTGCATACAAAGTCAGCCTAGGCTCATGGGAGTGTGTTACCCTAGGAGCAATTTTAATAACTAGCTGAACTTATGCATATTCATATTCTTGGGATCTGCGGCACCTTTATGGGCGGCATTGCAGCCATTGCGCAATCTTTGGGCCATAAAGTAACCGGCTCAGATCAAAACGTTTATCCACCAATGAGTACACAACTAGAGTCTTTGGGAATTGAACTGACTCAGGGTTACGATCCTGTGCAGTTGGAGCCTCAACCAGATGTGGTTGTAATTGGAAATGCAATGAGTCGTGGTAACCCATGTGTTGAATATGTGCTAGAAAAAAGTTTGCCTTATACGTCGGGCCCTGAGTGGCTAAAACATCATGTTTTGCAGAACGCTTGGGTATTGGCAGTTGCAGGGACTCACGGTAAAACCACAACAGCCAGTATGCTGGCATGGCTACTTGAATACGCCGGATTAAAGCCTGGGTTTTTAATCGGTGGCATAGTTCAAAACTTTGGTGTATCTGCGCGTGTGAGTGACACGCCATTTTTTGTGATTGAAGCGGATGAATATGACACCGCATTTTTTGATAAGCGCAGTAAATTTGTGCATTATTTACCGCGTACGCTTATTTTAAATAACCTTGAATTTGATCACGCCGATATTTTTGCTGATTTAAACGCGATTCAAACCCAATTTCATCATCTGATCAGAACTTTACCTGGCCAAGGTAAAGCTATTTATCCAGAACAAGACTGTGCTATTAATGACGTACTGGAACGCGGTTTTTGGAGTCAAAAAGAATCGCTAGGTAGGGATTGGTCGTATAAACTACTCAACCCAGATGGTAGTCGCTTTAAAGTGCTACTTGAAGGCGAGGTTGTTGGTGAGGTGAATTGGCAGGCCATTGGCGAGCACAATGTGAAAAACGCCATCATGGCGATCGCCGCGGCCCGTCATGTTGGCATTCCTGTAGAGGTAAGTGTTGAAGCGTTAGGTCTTTTCAAGTCGCCAAAAAGGCGTATGGAATTAAAAGCGGATATTGCCAATATTCGTGTATACGACGATTTTGCACATCACCCTACAGCGATAGAAACAACATTGGCAGGTTTAAGAGCAAAAGTAGGTAATGAAGAAATCATCGCAGTACTTGAGCCACGTTCAAACACCATGAAAATGGGGGTTCATCAAGACACCTTGATGAATGCACTACAGGCCGCTGACAAAGCGCTGGTTTTTGAACCTCAAGGCCTATCTTGGTCTCTGAAAGCCGCAGCTAATAAAGCAGGGCGTCAGTGTTTTTCAAACACAGATGACATAGTGGCCGAAGTCATAAAGCAAGCAAAGCCAAACCAACACATATTAATCATGAGCAACGGCGGTTTTAATGGCATACATGAGGCCTTAATCGTCGAGCTTAACAAGGTAATGTCATAATCGCATGTCAAAATACAAAGATCCCATCACGTTAGCGTTTAGCGGTGCATCAGGTGCACCTTATGGTTTACGTCTATTAGAAGTACTGGTTGAACTTGATTATCGAGTATATGTACTTATATCTAGTGCAGCACGTGTGGTGTTAGACACTGAATCTAATGTCAAACTATCTGGCAATGAACACAAAGCAACTGAGCAGTTGAGTGCTCTGTGTAAAGCCAAAGATGGCCAAATTCAGGTATTTGGTAAAGATAATTGGTTTAGCCCTGTGGCTTCGGGGTCGGCTGCACCCAAGAAAATGGTTGTTTGCCCTTGCAGTGCCGGCAGTGTCTCTGCAATTGCTCTGGGTGCTTCTGATAATTTATTGGAGCGTGCGGCGGATGTGGTTATCAAAGAAAGAGGACAGCTTATCTTAGTACCTCGAGAAACGCCATTTAGTCCAATTCACTTGGAGAATATGCTTAAGCTGAGTCAGTTAGGTGTCACTATTATGCCAGCTGCGCCAGGGTTTTATCACCAGCCACAGTCCATAGAAGATTTAGTGGATTTTATGGTGGCGCGTATTTTAGACCATTTGAATATTGAACATACACTCGCAAAACGTTGGGGTTACGGCGAATAAATACAGTGAAATACACATCTAGGGGATTGGGGATCCAAATTAAATGACAACTGCATTAAGTATAAAGGGCTTAAAAAAAGTCTATAAAAATGGTGTCGAAGCGGTAAAAGGGATTGATTTAGAAGTAGAGCAGGGCGACTTTTTCGCCCTACTGGGCCCAAATGGGGCAGGGAAATCGACGACTATCGGTGTGATCGCTTCACTGGTAAATAAAACTGATGGCGAAGTGAAGGTGTTCGGCCATTCAATCGATACAGCGCTAGAAGCGGCTAAATCTGAGCTGGGTCTGGTGCCACAAGAGTTTAATTTTAGCCAGTTTGAAACACTGAATCAGATTTTGGTGAATCAGGCTGGTTACTATGGTGTACCGCGCCAAGCTGCGCATGAACGTGCTGAGAAGTACCTCAAGCAACTCAGCTTGTTTGATAAAAAAGACAAACAAGCACGCACTTTATCTGGTGGTATGAAGCGTCGCCTTATGATTGCGCGTGCGCTTATGCATGAACCAAAACTGCTCATTTTGGATGAGCCAACAGCGGGTGTTGATATAGAACTAAGACGCTCTATGTGGGACTTTCTACGTGAAATAAACCGTCAAGGCGTGACGATTATTTTGACTACGCACTACCTCGAAGAAGCAGAGCTATTATGTCGCAATATCGCCATTATTGATAAAGGCATCATTGTTGAACATACCACGATTAAAGCGCTACTGGCTAAATTAGACAAAGAAACATTCATACTTGATTTACAAGCACCAATTAAACCAATTTCACTTGAAGGCTATCAATTTACGCTTATTGACGACCATACCCTTGAAGTTGAGGTAGAAAAGTCGCAAGGGCTTAATAGGGTGTTTACTCAGCTCAGTGAGCAGGGCAATGCAGTGTTAAGTATGAGAAATAAGGCGAATCGATTGGAGGAGCTATTTGTTAGTTTATTAGAGCAGGGGCGCAGTGAATGAATATTTTAAAATATCGAGTTGCACTTAAAAGTATTTGGATAAAAGAGTGTATTCGCTTTTTACGTATTTGGGTGCAAACGCTCGTCCCACCTGCTATCACGATGACACTGTACTTCATTATTTTCGGTAGCCTTATCGGCTCTCGAATTGGCGAAATGGGTGGCTTTGGCTATATGGAGTTTATCGTGCCCGGCCTTATAATGATGTCTGTTATTACCAACTCTTATTCAAATGTCGCGTCTAGTTTTTATTCAACCAAGTTTCAAAAGAGCATTGAGGAGCTTTTAGTCGCACCAGTGCCAAATTACGTTATCGTACTTGGTTATATGGGCGGTGGTATGGCGCGAGGCATACTGGTGGGCCTTATAGTGAGTGTTGTGAGTTTGTTTTTTGTTGATATTCAAATTCATAATATTGCCGTGATAGTAGCGACCGTCGTTTTAACGTCTGCGGTATTTGCGCTAGGGGGGCTTATTAATGCTGTTTATGCGAATAGCTTTGATGATATTAGTATTATACCAACGTTTGTTTTAACGCCACTGACTTATTTAGGCGGCGTGTTTTACTCTATTAAGCTACTGCCTGAGTTTTGGCAAGGTGTGTCTCAGATAAACCCAATTATCTACATGGTTAACGCATTTAGATACGGCTTTTTAGGTGTGTCTGACGTCAATATTTACGTTGCTTTTTCGGTGTTAATTGGTTTTATTTCAGTGCTGTTTACCATTGCGTTGACACTTATTAAACGGGGTGTTGGGTTACGACATTAAGCGCAAATAATAAAAATTACCGCCTATGCAGGCGGTAATTTTTTGTCAGGAGGTTTTATTATAGTGTTACTGAAGTCAGGTGGAACCCAGGGCCCGAGCATACTTTGAATACATATTAACTGTACCGTGATGCTCAATTTTTCCTTATGTTCTGGTCAACTCCAGCCGGACACTTTTCTTAAAGAATTCTCATACTCTACGGGTGACTGATCGTTATTAGCTGAATGCAGCCTTTCCAGATTGTAATATTTCATATATTCAGCAACATCATTTTTCATGTGTTCACGCGTTGGTTGAGCCACTTTTTGCAACCAATCATGTTTTATAGCGCGATATTTTA
>NZ_AUXT01000047.1 GCF_001625595.1 Pseudoalteromonas luteoviolacea NCIMB 1942 | reverse complement strand
GTATTAACGGTTGCCGTATCTGCTTTAAGCTCTAATGCACTGTCAAATGTCGCTTTCTCAACTTTTTTAGCTAGTAGTCCAGTAACAGTAATGCTATCGGCTTTTGCAGCTAGGTTAGTGTTCAGGTCAGCTTGTGTCACATAAACTGTGAAATCAGGCAAGTCAGCTTTTAGCACAAATTTAGATTCATCATAGCTCGCACCCTTAGCTAACATTTGCCACGGCTGTTGAACATTTCCTTGGGGATCTGTTGGTGGCACGCCCACTGTGGTTTGTGTTGCTATATATGCGCTGCCAAGATACGTTATGACATCACCTGACTTAAATTCTGTAACTAGATTATAGCCCTCAGATACAAACTGAATTCCACTCTCACCTTTTGCAACCAAGATATTCCATTGAGACGCAGTATCTTTTGGCGAACCATTTACAGACTCTCCTTCTACTGCTGCTGGAATTGCAACTTTTGCGATATATGCACTTCCTTCATGGGTAACAACGTCGTCAACTTTGTATGCTAGCATTGAAGACCATACACCAACTACTTCCAGCCCTTTGTCACCTTTTGCGCCAGGTTCGCCTTTAGCGCCATCTTTTCCATCAACGCCATCTTTACCGTTAATGCCATTGGCGCCGTCTTTTCCGTCCATACCATTGGTGCCGTCTTTTCCGTCCATACCATTGGTGCCGTCTTTTCCATCAATACCATTGGTGCCGTCTTTTCCGTCAATACCATTGGTGCCGTCTTTTCCATCCTTACCGTCAAGGCCGTCTTTTCCGGCTAAACCCGAGCCAACACCATTAAACAATAGTAACCAGCTGTTGTTAGTTTGTGATGGAGGCAAATTAAGTTCATCTCCCTCTACAACCGCTGCAATGGCTGCTCTTGCAATATAGGCGTTGTTTTCATGCACAACAACATCATCGATATTGTATGCTTCTTCAGAGCCCCAGTTTCCTTTGATTACTAGGCCACGGTCGCCTTTTTCACCTTTGGCACCGCCTTTACCGTTGATGCCATCTTTACCATTTAAACCGTCTTTACCATCAATACCATCTTTACCGTTTAAACCATCGATACCGTCTCGGCCATCTTTACCGTTTAAACCGTCTTTTCCGTCAATACCATCGCGACCATCAATACCGTCTTTTCCGTTTAGACCAACTTGTCCATTAATACCATCTTTACCAGGGGCACCATCTAAACCGTTAATACCATCTCGACCATCCTTGCCTGGTGCGCCATCTAAACCATCTTTACCGGCAAGGCCTGAACCAACACCGTTGAACAATAACAACCAGCTATCATTGGTATTTGAAGGCGGTAAATTAGGCTCATTGCCTTCTATAACAGCTGAAACGGTCATGCGTGCAACATAAGCGTTATTTTCAAAGACGACCACATCGTCTTGATTGTAGCCTTCCGTCGCGCTCCAGTTCCCTTTGATAATTAAGCCACGGTCACCCTTGTCGCCTTTATCGCCTTTCTCACCTTTATCGCCTTTTTCACCCTTCTCACCGGCATCGCCTTTGTCACCTTGGTCTCCCTTATCACCTTTCGCACCTTGCTGTCCTGGAGTGCCTTCTTTGCCATCTTTACCATCAGCACCGTCTAGACCATCACGACCCGGTTTTCCGTCAACACCATCTTTGCCATTAGAACCGTCTTTGCCATCCAGCCCATTTTTACCATCAACACCGTCTGTGCCATTGATGCCATCTTTACCATCGACACCGTCTGTACCATTGGTGCCATCTTTACCATCGACACCGTCTGTACCATTGGTGCCATCTTTACCGTCAACACCATCAGCCCCAGCAAGCCCTTGCTTTCCTTTTGCGACTAATAGTGTCCAAATATCTGAAGCAACGACAGGAGTGGTGTTACTTTGACCTTCTGCCGCTGCGCTGACTTCGCCAGTAGCAATATAAATGCTGCCTTCAAATGATACTACGTCATCGATTACATAGGCCGCAACTTCACTCCAAGCGCCGCGTACCTGCAAGCCTTTATCACCTTTATCACCTTGAGCTCCCGCCTCACCTTTTTCGCCTTGGCTGCCTTGATCTCCCTTATCACCTTTCGCGCCATCTTGACCATCAATACCGTCTTGGCCGTCTTGACCGTCTTGACCGTCTTGGCCAGGATCACCTTTCTCACCCTTAGCACCATCTTGACCATCAATACCATCTCGGCCATCAGCACCTCTCAAGCCAGTTGGAGATCCCAACCATTCACCATTTTCATTAATGATGATACCACCACCTACAGATACTTCGGTTGCTTCTACAGCCCCCTCTACTTTGCTAGCCACATCTGCATGATATGCACTAGGGACTGTATCTATACTCAAGCGGGGCGACATTTCTGAGTCGTCACCTACAGTTATACCTAGTTCGAGATCTTTATTCTTAAAAATTGTCGCATCAATGTCGTTACTTTCGCCCAAACGCACAGCGTAAGCACCATCAACTACTTCAATATCTCTAACTTCTTCCCACACGACTTGACCTTGTGAATACAACTTGAAGGTCATTGTGACCGTTTCATTCACGGCTTCTTGGGTATTAGAATTAGTTAACGTCCCCTGATGGTTCAACTGAGCCGCAATTGCAGGCATAGAAATAGCACTGGCGGCAGCGATAACTGCTGCGATCGCATTTTTAGTAAACATATATTCCCTTTTAATATTTATATTTTAATTAGTTTGCTTCGGCATTTGAGAGGCTAAAGTTCTCAGAGCTTGCTTTGTTATTGATCACTGTAACTGTGGCTGCTAGATCGTGTGCGCCAGATGTCGATTTTTGTAACCGGCTTCCGCCTAATTTTGACTTTTTGACCGAGTGAATGGCTTCCTTTTTATCTGGGTTAGGAGGGGTCGGCTTTGGATCTGGTTTGGTTACAGGAATTCTGTCAACGTCAGTATTTACTTTGTCGTCACTGCCCCCTCCACAACCAGATAGGCTGATACTAAAAGCGATGAGTAAAGTAGTGCTTAAGTAGGTATGTATTTTCATTGTTTTCCTTTGTTAATATCACGTTCATCAGTGAACTTTATCTGTCTTTAATCTGTAAAAGAAGCACTGCCCGTATTTGGCATATCGCTTCACTTAGCGGGCCAAATTCAACCCATTGACCCTTTCGTTATGTGGATATATCTCTAATACCCTTTTTTTGTAATATTCAGACTTATCATTCAACCCCAATTGAAGAGCGATTGAAGATGCATTAATTAGCATATCTACATTATATGGATAAATACTTAGTACATATTCCACACTATTTAGGGCTTCTTGTTGATCCCCCTCTTTATATAAATACAACTCCACAAGCCTCATTGCAGCAATATAATTATAAGGATTAATTTCAAGTGATTTTTCTACCTTTTGTGTATCACCGGATTTATAACCGGCTTTAGTTAAGTAACTAGATGTAGACTTAATAACAGTCACAAAACCTGTTAAAAAGATAAGAGAAAGACATACACCAGTCACCAATTTTTTTGATAATGAAAAAACACCATTACTTAACTCAGATCTTGAAACAACCACTGAAAACAAAATTAATGAGAAAAACAAACTTACTGGCGTCAAAAATACAGAGCTAAACATTGCGTGAAAAAATAATGAGAAGACAGCCATAAAAATCCAGGCATCTACAATCGCTCCTTTTAAAAAGTTCATTAAAGACTGAGCAAAAAACCAACCGAATAACACCAGAAACAGACTACCACCTAAAAAACCTGATTCACTATAAAACTTTAATATAATGTTATAAGGAGAAGGTAATATGCTGTAGTTTGAAACATAGGGTGATGATTCTGAAGTGCCCATTTTCGCGTACTTTTGATGAATATATTCAAAATTATTTACGCCTACTCCAGCTGGGTTTTGTACAATCATGTCTAGCGTATTTCTAAAGACTGTTTCCCTGCCTGAATTGAGCTCTTTTATTGACAATATTTGATGTTGCAATTTACTAAAACCATTACTTTCAGCAACGCTAAATGTAACAACAGCAACACCAAACACAGCGGTGATTGTAATGTACTTTAATGGGAGACGCTTTTTTTTGACCAGCAATACCAATAGAACTAATAGCTCCGCGCCAAGTAACCCCAAAATGGTTCCTCTAGTATTTGATTCAACTAAAAGGTTTATCAGCACAAGTAAACTTATGCCACCTAATACCATCTTAATAATGGAGTGTCGGCTTTTGTATATTGCTAATACAAGTATAGGGATCCATATATTTAAAACCTGACCTAAATAATTTACAAATCCAATTGGGGAAAAGTTAAGAAATCCATATGGTGTGTCCAACCAATATCTTTGATATATAACAGCAATACAAAAAATGAGTGAAGAGAAATAGATACATTCTAATAACAAGTTTAATATTTGTTCACTTGTTAGCAGGTTGATTAATGCGCATATTGATATAATAAACACTACAAATCTTAAAACAAAAAGTAGAGCCTCAAATTTATTTGGAGCCCAAACTATAGTAACAGACATACTTAATACTAAAAAAGCAATCAAAAAACCTATTACGCTCATCTTCAAGGTTCGAGAGTAATAAGTAAAAAATGATAATATTACGATAGAAAAAGTATCAAAAACGATCCACTTCGGTGTGTTGTATTGATAAAAAAATGCGTCAGTACTCACAACAACAATAAGGCATGAGAGAAAAATTGATAAAATCTTTAGAAAATAAGCATATGAAGATAAGTTATCTCTAAATGCTAAAGGCTCAGCATTGTATTGCATTAAATCCCTTTATACTTTTACACACCCATAAAAACAAAGGTTTTATACACTTATAAAATTCAAAAATCAATATAAAAACAAATGATATTAAAAGTTTCATTTTCTATAACTGCCAATCTACAAAAATAAAAAACCACTAGAGCTGATGGATTTGGAATTAATCATTTAATCAATGAACAGGAGTAACTGGCGTAAAGGATATTGACACAAACGCAACTAAAAAGTTAATAAAATGAATTTAAAGGGTAGCGAATTAGCCCGTATTGGTTAAAGCATACGGGCTAAACTGATAATTCTAGAACCTCAGGCTGAGTGATAATGAAAGCTCATTCACATTATTCTCACTTATATCAAAATGTTTATACTGTACGCCAACTTCAAAAGTATCATTTAACTGATAGCCCAACTCTGTACCAATGAACGCATTTGTTTCAGACGCTTCATAACTTTTTAAAAAACGGCCATCTCTGGTGCTATCAATGCGATACTCCCAGTCAAAAGCACCAAGAAAAACTTCGCCAGTAAAACTTTGCCAGTTGAATACATCGTAATTTATTTGCAGCGTAAAACCTTCAGGTAACACAGGCGATACACGAGACAACTGTTCATGTACTTCATCCGGCGTTAGAGTTTCACCAGAAAAGTCGACACTGCCCTGTCCTAGGTCAACATATCCGATACCAACGTGCCAATTGGGCAGTAACTCATAATAGCCACTTACAGACCACGATGAGCTGCTATCATCGATTGTTCCTAACTGCAACCCGCTGTTATTTGATATTCGCTCCTGAGCTTGAGCTTCTCCTGTTGTACCCTTCACTGTCCATGATTCAGCATAAGCAAAATGAGGCAGTAAACAGGCCATCGAGGCCAATGTGAAGCTTGGCAATAAGGCTTTTCTTCTACGTAAAATGAGTGCTGAAAGCATCACGATTAGAGTTCCTCCTAAACTTCCTGAAGATTTATTTTCAATGCTAACTGCTTTGTATGCAGTTACGGTGACACGGACCACCCCTTGCGATACCCCGCCTTTAGAATCCATTATGGTGTAAGTGATAATGTCAACCCCTTCAAATCCTTGCTTAGCGGCATAATTTATAGTGCTATCTGCATTAATTTCCACAGTCCCATGCTGAGCAGACGTTTCAATTAGCGAGATTACATCACCTTCAGCGTCAAAGTCGTTAGCGAGTACATCCAATGTAATACTCGCTTTGTCGTTGGTTGATGCTTCATCAAGTTTTGCTGTAGGCGGTGTATTCACCGCCAAGTTAATCATTACCGTACTATTCGCTGTTCCACCTTGACCATCAGTAATACTATATTGAATTGTTGCAATACCTACGAAGGTGGTGGGCGGTGTATACGTTAGTGTATTGTCTTCTACCGTAACAGCACCAAAATCTACGCTGGCACTGGTGATTACTAATGGGTCATCATCTGCATCTGAATCATTCGCCAACACATCAATCACTATTGACTGACCAGCGCCAATGGTCAATTCGTCAGCTTGTGCAACAGGCAATAAATTATCAGTCTTGACAACCGCAACCCCGCCAGGGTCTATAATGCTGCCATTTGCAATGCCATCGTCATCATTTGGTCCACCATCAACAATTTGTAACTTGACGCACCAATCTCCCTCTTGAAGGCCTTCTTGCCATATGTCACTGCCTGGTGGAGCACAATAGCCAGGTTCTCCAAGTGATGAATAAATCTTGTTGTTGTCGTCGATAGCAAAATTAAGCCACTGGCCATTTTTCAGTTTTCTATATACCGCATTGATGGGTATGGGTTTACGTTGTGGTATTACAATGCTGTATGTGTCACCAGCTTGGGGTAAGCCCGTCGCAATAAAGTCAAATAGACCGCCAATATTTATGACGCTCTCATCTGCTTCCAATTCTTCAGGTAGCAGCTGCACACCTCCGGTGCTGTTTTGCGCGATGGTTACACCTTTGCGAATACAGACACCAGGTTCACCTTCGATCAAAAATTGATTAGCCTCCAGCACCTGTTCTTGCATAACATTACAATCGGAAATTGCATCCTGAAAGTCTGGAATACCATCATTATCTGAATCACTGTGCCCTTCTTCATTATCAGGGATCAAATCCCCATCCGTATCTTGATTGGTCAACACAGCCAGTGAAGGCACCACTTCCAAATAAATTTGTGCAGTAGCGGATAAACTGGGCTGTCCATTATCAGACCCCGTAACCTCAATGCCATAGACTCCTGTGGGAAGAGATTGTGGAGAAAATACAAACTCGTTGTCTACGGTGCTCAGGTTTTGCAGCGCGGGATCTAACCCTATCCATTCTAATGAAATGGTGTCGCCAACATTTGCGTCGCTGGCAGATGCTTGAACGGTAACCAGCTGATCACTTGCAGTAACAATCGTCCGCTGCTCGTTGTTTTGTGTCGCTACTAATATAAGCTCGGGAGCAACATTATCTTCTACAATGGTGATTTGAGTTGAGAACTTAGCCCCACGATTCAATGTATCTTCTAGAGTCACGACTATTGTTTCATTTCCCTCAACAATGCCATCACCCAATACTTCAAATGAAATCACCCCTTCTGTACCAGAGGTAATTTGGATTGTCCCGTCCGAAAGTGTGTGATCTGCAGAAGACGCGCTACCCGAAACCGTATACGGAACTTGAACGGGATATTGTGGCGACTCTCCATTGAGATACACGCCTAGACTAAAGCTTTGGCCCTCTGAAAGTTGTACATCTTTCTCTAGAGAAACTAATGGGTTAACAAGTACATTCTGCGTAGCAAATGCACTTAGGCCATTGTTATCTGTTGCACGCCATGTGGCTAGGTGACGCCCCGGCGAGAACTGAGTATTATTATCCACCAACGACACGCCAATCACATTGCCATTGCTGTCTGTCGCGATAGCGTTGCCCAATTCTACTTTCGTGTAAAGTGCTCTGGCATTAACTGTCACATCTGATGGTGTCGTAATTGTAGGCGGCACCCCAACACTGTCGTTTCTATTTATTGTCAGTTCAGCGGTTGCTCGGCTAATTGCGCCAGCAGCATCTTTAACAATATATTCGATTATTACCACACCATTAAAAGTATCTTCGGGTGTGTAAACGAGTAATTGCCCTTGCACCTCAACACTGCCCACTGAAGGCATTGCGCTCAATATCGTTAACGCGTCCCCCTCATCAGCATCTGTGTCATTGCTCAGCACAGCCAGTCTATAAGTACCAGTTTCTGCATCAAATGTTTCTTCTGAATACTGATCATCCGTCGCGATAGGGGCATCATTTATATTCTCAATTGTCATCGTCACCATTGCGGTGTTGGATAAAGCGCCAGAGGTGTCTCTGAAAGCGTAGCTAAATGTATCATTGCCCACTTCATTCGTATTGGCCGTATAGACAATACGGCCTAAAGAATCTATCACCACTTGGCCTTTCTCAGGGTTAGAAACAACAAATACCGTCTCATTGTCTATTTCGTTATTTCCATCCACATCAGCATCGTTGCCCAGCACATTGACTGCAAATGAACCTTCTTCTTCTAGTGCTGCGATATCATCATTGGCAATGGGGGCATCATTTACAGGCTCTACGTTTAACGTGACCGTGGCAGGCAAAGAGCTCAATCCCTCACTATCAGTTAATACATAAGTAAATGTAAATAAGCCATTTTGATCCTGTCGTGGGTCTATTTGTAAACGTCCATCGGTCAAAATAGCCACTGTTGCAAAGTCAAAGTTGCCACCATTTTGCAGCGTAATGTTTGCGCCATTGAATCCGCTGTCTTCAACGTCTGAGTCATTGCCTAAAACGGTAGCAACAATTTGCGTATCTTCTGCGGTAAAGACAGAGTCATCTGTTGCCACTGGTGCATCATTCACTTTGCCAATGGTAATTAAGACCTTTGCTGGTTCAGAGTCAGCGCCTGAACTATCTGCAATCGTATATGTGAAGCTATCGCTGCCCTGCTCATTTTCACTTGGCATATAGTTAATCACGCCCAATTCGCTATCAGCCTCAACGCTACCTCGCTGCGGCTGACTACTCACCGCAATATTACCTGTGGGAATACCATCTTCAACGTCTGTTGCAAAAGCCCTTACATTAATTGCGGTAGCGACTGAGTCCTCTTCAATATTAGCGGTTAGGGCTTGTACCACAGGCACATCATTTACGGGCGATATTACGATTGATACCGTCGCTTTCTCCGAGTTATTTGAGTCTTGATCGGCTACGATGTACGTAAAGGTATCATCACCATTGATATCTTGATTAGGGGAATAAATCGCAACCCCATTGCTAACAGAAACTGAGCCAAAGCTTGGGGCATCAATAATGACGGCAGAAGATGCCACCATATCGCCCTCAGGATCTGAGTCATTTTCAAGTAAGTTGATGGTTACCTCTGTGTCCTCACTTGTTTGCGCACTGTCGTTCACGGCAATGGGGGCTTCAGAAACTGGCGTGATATTGATGCTCGCAGTGTAAGTTTCTGAGAGTGAGCCTGAAGTGTCTTTTATACGATAGGTAAAGCTGTCATTTTGGGTCTCAGAGTTATCATGTGTGTATGAGAAACTGCCGTCATCGTTAACATTGAGTGTACCGAATGATGGTTGACTAAAGTCAGCCATGGATAATACGTCGCCGCTGTCTAAGTCATCGTCGGATACGAAATTCGGGTTTAGTAATCCAGCCGAGGCGTCCTGTGTTAAATTGCCTCCTTCGCTTATCTCAAAGCTGCGATTACTGCCCACTGGAACATCATTGGTATTAATTACCTCGATATTAAACGTGTCGAGCTGAACTGAAGATTGTCCGTCAGACGTAGAAATGACAATATCATTGTGTGCCCCTACATGGCTGTCATTAGGCGTGCCTGTTAGCGCCCCAGTTGAAGTATTAAAAAGGGCCCAAGTTGGCTGGTTCTGTATACTAAACGTCAAGGTGTCGCCGTCTACATCCGTCGACGAAGGTATAAAACTATAGCTGCTGTCTTCGTCCACACTTGATGCAGGCGTACCGCCTATCGCTGGTGCATCGTTGACGTTGTTAACGGTGATACTAAAGGCACTGAGTGGCGCACTTTGCTGGCCATCAGATACCGTAATCTCAATATTACTATATGTTCCAACATGCGAGTTATCGGGAATACCAAACAATCTACCCGTAGCACTGTCAAACTGCGCCCAGTTAGGCATATTGACAACGTTAAAAGTTAATCCATCCCCATCTATATCGGATGCTGTTGGCGTGAAGGAATATAGGCTATCTTCGTCGACAGTAGAAGGCGGGGTACCTGAAATGACCGGCACATCGTTTGTGTTAGAAACGGTGATAGAGAAGGCCGTAAGTGAAGCTGATTGTGTACCGTCAGATACACTGATTACGATGTTCTCAAATTGCCCTACATCAGCGTTTGTCGGCACACCGGTTAATTCCCCTGTATTAGCGTTGAGCGTCGCCCAACTCGGTTTGTTTGCTATGCTGAAAGTCAGTGTATCACCGTCTCTATCTTCAAACGCGGGCACAAACCTATAGATGCTGTCTTCATTCACTTGCACATTGGGCACGCCAGAAATCGTAGGAGCATCATTTACATTAGCAACAACAATATTCACTGTTTCAATATCTGAGTCAACCTGCCCATCATTCACTTTAAAGGTAAAACTATCTGCACCAAAAAAGTCAACGTTAGAGATATAAGTAACATTATTTCCGTTTTGGGTATAAGTACCGTTACTTGGCTCACTTACAATCGAGTAAGTTAAATTGTCGTTGTCTAAATCTTCCCCTAATAACGTAATTATTAACGGAGCCTCTTCATCAACATTGACCGATTGCCCGGAAACGGTTGGCTTGTCGTTAACGGCATTAACCGACAAGTTGACGGTGCCTGATTGCGAGTCTAGCGCTCCATCATTGGCGACAAAAGTAAATGCATCACTGCCATTAAAGTGCTCAGTTGGTGTATACAGCCAACTGGTGCCAGACTGAGCGACAATCGTACCATTTGATACAGTGGAGACAATGCGGTAGCTCAACGTATCTGACTCTTGATCTATTGCAGATAATGTGACTAATAAACTACTATCTTCATTCAGTTCCAACTCTTGGTTTTGCGCAACAGGCGCGTCGTTTACCGGTGTGACCGTCATCGTAACAGTCGCTTTGTTGGAGGTTGCGCCTGACGAGTCTTGCACCGTGTAGGTAAAAGTATCATCACCAAAATAATGCTCATTTGGCGTATATACAATAGCTCCTTGAGCGTTCACAGTAGCCTGACCAAATTGTGGCTTATCAACGACTGTTACACTGGCTAGGTTGAAACTGTCATTGTCATCTACATCTGAATCGTTCCCTAACACGTTGACTTCAAAGGAGCCCTCTTCTTGCAGGGTCGCAGTGTTGTCATTAGCCACAGGCGCGTCATTGACAGGAGTTAAAGTAACCGTCACCGTCGCTGGGTCAGAGACAAGTCCCTCGCTATCCGTTAATGTATAGCTAAAAGAAAATACTCCGTTTTGATTTGCTTTTGGCGCAATACTGAGTTGTCCATCTGCGCCAATTGTGACTTTAGCTTTAGCATAATTACCAGCGCCATTTCCTTGATTTTCAAGCGTGATATTTGCGCCGTTAAACCCTTGATCTTCAACATCACTGTCGTTTACCAAAATCGTTACCGTCACGCCCACATCTTCATTTGTTATGATCGCGTCGTCAGCAGCAGTGGGTTTATCGTTCACGGCACCAATGTTCACAAACACGGTCATTGGTGCCGAAACGCCGCCCTGACTGTCTTTGATGGTATAGGTGAAGCTATCACTGCCGCTCTGGTTGGCTGCCGGTTTATAAATAAATGTGCCAAGCTGCTGGTTTATTTCAACCGCCCCTTTAGAAGGTTGAGTCACAAGTGCCAAATCACCGGTTGGAATGCCATCTTCAACATCGCTCGTTTGAGCCCGCACTTGTAATGCTTCTGAATCAGTATCCTCTGACGTATTGATCACAAATTCTTTGGCTACCGGCAAATCATTTTCAGCGTTGATAGTCACTGAGACAGTGGCGGTGTTAGACGTATTTTGCTGTGCATCCTTAACTGTATAAGTGAAAGAATCTGCCCCAACAGCATTATCATTAGGCGTATATGTAGCTACGCCATTTAGAATGGTAACGCTACCCTTCGTCGGTTGACCGACAATTACAGCAGATGATGCGACCATATCTTGTTCAGGATCGCTATCATTTGCCAATAGATTAATGTTGCCTACTGTATCTTCTGTAGCGGTCAAAATATCATTGTTGGCCGTAGGTGCATCTGCAACAGCAGTGATGGTCAGAGTTACTGTATAAGTCGCAGATGTCTCGTTAGACGCATCTTTGACTCGATACGTAAATTGATCACTATGGTTTTCACTGCCATCATGTTGATAGGAGAAACTACCATCTTGATTTAATGTTAGCGCCCCATAAGATGGGGTCGAAACTTGCTCAACTGTTAAGTTATCACCATTATCCAGATCTGGATCTGTCGCGGTACTTAATAACCCTGCGGCAGCACTCACAGTGAGTAAACCGGCTTCAACTGTAGTGAACGTAAATGCAGTGCCACTAGGCGCGTCATTGACATTTGTGACTTCAATATTAAAGCTCGCTAACGACGCAGAATCAGTACCGTCACTGACCGATATTTGAATGCCATTATAGTGACCAACATCCGCATCCGCCGGAGTACCTGAGAATAACCCCGAACTCTGATTGAACGATGCCCAGCTTGGCAGGTTGGTTATGCTATATGTGTGTGTATCTTGATCATCAGAATCGACCAGAGTCGGTGTAAAGCTATATGCTTGGTCTTGGGCAACACTCGTTGCTGGCTGCCCACTGAGAACTGGGGCAACGTTATACTTTTTAGTCACTGTATCCGAAATCGCATCACTGCGATTTCCACCAGTATCAATAATGATTACTGAGAGTGTCAGTGTACCTTCAGCCAGGTTACTTATATTTACCCCAGTTACCTGAGATGAAACTGCTGAAATATTACCATTACCAGTCACCGACTGGTTGTTTGCATCCGTAATGCTGTACTCAAACGTACCTGTGCCTTCCAAACCCGTTAATGAGAAGCTAATTGCCGATTCATTGTCGCGGTTGATTAAGGTTTGATCTATGCTCACCGCTTGCCCACTCGGAGCTTTTGTATCCACATTCAAAGTTAATTGATTTGCCGCAGTATTCGGGTTGCCCGCGCTATCCGTAAACTTCGCTGCTTTTATATCAAGTGTTGCTGCGGATTCTGAGTTCTCAGTCGGCGTAAACAGTACAGTATATTGCGTATTCGAGGTTGCTGAAAAATCACTCAGGCTGCCACCTGTCACGCTAATATCATCAACCGCAAAGTCATTACTCCCTTCACTGAGCACGATACTAATGGTCGCTGTTTCACCAGCTTTTAGGTTGGTATCTGTAGCCACGAACGAATTAACCGCTGGGCTAGCTGTATCTAATTCACTGTTAGTCGTTACCGCAGTTGCTGCATTACCTGCGCTATCCGTTAAAATCACTGACAGGGTCAAGGTGCCATCATTCAGGGCACTGAGATCTAAATTGGTAAGCTGCTGCCCTGCCGACGTCACAGTGCCATTACCCGTGACATTGGTGCCACCGTTACTGCTCGAAATGGTATAGCTGTATGTTGCCCCCACTTGCGCACTGCTGAAGGTAAAGGATGCCGTGCCTTTTTCAGTATTCGAGTATAAGGTGTCGCCAAACGATACGCTGTGACCGCTTGGCGCTTTGGTGTCCACCGTAATC
>NZ_AUXT01000046.1 GCF_001625595.1 Pseudoalteromonas luteoviolacea NCIMB 1942 | reverse complement strand
AAAGTGTGCTCGCACCCTGTTTCATTACCCCCTACGAGAAGCAATATAACCGTGAAAAACTCTAACTTATAATACTTATATTGCGAGTATTTTTATATGTGGGGTAATAAATAAAATTATTGAGTTATTAATTAACTTAATTAAATAGTTTCTGAGATAACATTTTTATTTTGCAAAAAAACAGATTCCCCTACTCAATTGCATACATAACGCTTCATCAATGTTAGTAATGTCGTCAATACTGCGTATAATAGACACACTTAGTAGTATTTTGAGCACGAAAAATGAGACCAGATTGGGATGAGTACTTTATCGATTTAGTGGACAGTGTTGGACAAAGAGCCACCTGTGATCGAGGCAAATCAGGTTGTATTATAGTTAAAAACAAAAGAATAATATCAACAGGTTATGTCGGCTCTCCATCAGGGTTACCACACTGTGATGATGTTGGCCATTTAATGAAGCAAGTGATAGATGTAGATGGCACAACTAGACAACACTGTGTTCGAACCATACATGCAGAGCAAAATGCAATTTGCCAAGCAGCGCGCTATGGTGTGGCATTGGAGGGAAGTACTTTATACTGCACTATGGAGCCATGCCGTGTATGTGCAATGCTTATTATTAGCTGCGGAATTGCAAAAGTAGTCGCTAAAAAACGTTATCATGCGGCACAAGAAACAAGAGATATGTTCGAGATGGCGAATGTTGAACTCGTTGTACTTGAGCAAGAAGTCGCAACATACGACGATCAATAATTGGATTAGCCATAGAGTAGCGCTTTAACTAGCCTACTCTTTGCGCCACTACACCATAATAATCTTTTCAAATACATCTTTGTGGAAATTCTCCCCAGTTATACCGTGTCGTTTAACTCTGTCTTGATGAATACGTTTATTAGCCTCATTAAGCTGGCTTATAAAATCATTGATTTGAATATTATAATATTTAAAGACATCTACTCTGCGAGAAATATCTACATCACTACTATTCACTTCATCTAGCGTATTAAATTGATGCTGAAATACAGCTTGGGATTGCGTTTCAAGAGATTGGTTAAACCTAAAAATTGCGGCATTATCAATAGCCTTTACTCGAGTTTGGCTGCCAAGCCTTTCCCACCCAACCGCACAGACAGTAATCGTAAACTCTCTGCCAAACTCATTCACTAGTTTTTTGTGAAGATCTTCAGAGCCTTTTTCGAAAGCGCTTATGTCAAAAGAGTCCACGGAAACGCTTCCATATCGAGACTTATAACGTAACTGTAAAGTATTTAATAAATAAAACACTTCACCTGTGCTTTGCCAAATTGGCCTTATGACAGAATGGACTTTAGGCTTTGTAACATACGAGCCTAACCACTTTAACATCAGCTTTTTCATCAGCGCCTCCGAGCTTGAATAATAAACAATATAAATGATAACAATTCTTATTGCCATTACCATTTAATGATCATAAACTAAAAAACATGAGTTACTTGATGTGCTTATTCCAAGCACCTAACAACAACAATCGATGACAAATTTGGAGGTTGAAAATGCGCCTTATCATCGGCATACGTAACTTTGTCTTGCGACTATTCTACAGAGCGGCTCGTCCGTTAATATTCTTAATGGATCCAGAGGATGCACACTACATGTTTAAACGCGTTGGCGTTTTTTTGGGCTCTAATTTCCTAACTCGATGGATTACTTCGCTGTTTTTTAACTATGGACACCGCAGCTTAAACATTGAGGTGGATGGAATAAAATATAGAAATCCATTAGGACTGTCCGCTGGTTTTGACAAAGATGGCGAGCTTACCAAAATCTACCCATCGATTGGCTTTGGATTGGCGGAACTAGGCTCGTTTACTGGAGAGGTCTGCCCAGGTAATCCAGGTAAAAGACTCTTCAGAATGGTTAAGTCCAAGTCGATCCTTGTTTGGTATGGGCTCAACAACCAAGGTGCTGAAAAAATTTCATCAAGGTTGAAAGGTGCTAATTTTGGCAAGCTAAAAATCGGCATAAACGCAGCTAAATCGAACATTACCCCTGAGTTCGATTTACAATACTCGATAGATGACTACACCAAAACAATGAATCTATTTAAAGATATTGGTGATTACTTCACAATCAATATCAGCTGCCCAAATACCCAAGATGGTGAACCATTCGTTGATAAAGATAACTTAGGTGCGCTTCTAACCGCTGTGAATGAACATAGAGTTGAAGGCCGGCCTATTTACGTGAAGCTGGCAGCTGATATGACGCTAGAAGAAATCAACATTATCGTAGATGCATGTGTTGAACACAAAATGGATGGCGTAGTACTTACGAACTTGGCTAAGCCCAAATTTAACCAAGAGTATGTTAAATCTGAATTACCTTTTCACAAAGGCGCCATGAGTGGACTTCCGCTGCAACGTATTTCAACAAATGTGATAAGACATGTGTATAGAAGAACCAGAGGTAAACTAACAATTATAGGTGTTGGCGGCGTATTTACAGCCAAAGACGCATACGAGAAGATTACGTCTGGAGCCAGCATCTTGCATATGATTTCAACCCTCATCTTCGATGGCCCTCAGAGCATTAGTGAAATCAATCGCGGCCTTGTTAAGTTACTGAAGGAAGATGGATTTAACTCGATAGAAGAAGCCATAGGATCACAAAATCCACTGCCCAAGCTCAAACCAGTCAAGGAAGAAAAGTCAGACAAGGAAGTTGTCTCAGCGGCGTAATTTCAACCAAAAGTTGATGCTACTAGTGGTGATATCACCTACCTTCTCCAAAGAAACGATATCACCACTTTTTTGATCTATTCAGGAATCGGCGATGCCAAATTAGAACTGTCGGCCAAAAATTGTGCCTTTGGGTGATCTTCCAATTTTGACTCAACCACATGAGTCTGTGATTTTGCAACATCAATAATGATAATTACATCACCTGCATCTAAGTGCTCATTGACCAAAATTTGAAAATATTCATCAAAGGATTTTCCTGCAAGCCTCACAACAACCATAACGATAAATCCAATGACAATACTTGCACCTATTGCCTGTAACAAAAACTTATTCATCACCTCAGTAAAAAAATATAAAAAAGTTAAAATTAGCAACGCAGTTCCCCCAGCAAGTATAAGCGCCCTTTTTCTGGCGGACAATATTTGGGTTTTTTCTATTTGTGTTGATCCATGCAAGTGGTGAGTTTTAATGCCGTTTTCATCTCGAGATAACACGTAAAAATGGTGATCATCGATACCAAGTTCGTGAACTTCATCAGAAATTTTTTCAGCATCGTCCAAACTATCCGTACAGTAAAATAGTCTCTTCATATCAGCCCTCTGTAATTATGTTTTTGACAACACTAATCTCAGTCTAGACACAGATTGCTCAAAAAACATCTAAAAATGAAATTCGAACGTATTGATCTTCGTCAATAGAATCTTGAATTTTTGACACTTTACCTATAACATTCCCCTGCGAGAGGGGTGTAAATGGAAACAGTTCTCAATTGCATTAATCTCGTAAATTTATTCAGGCAGGTAATGGGGTAATTACCCGCGATATCAAGTAGGTTGAATATGCTGAAAAAGTCCTTGTCACTCGTAATGGTTTTTACGATGGCGTTTCTTCTAACAGGTTGTGAGCTTGCTCTTTTTGACCCCGCGGGGCCAATTGGTGAACAGGCGAAAGACCTGATTATAATCTCTGTGGCTTTATTACTGATTGTAATAATCCCTGTATTATTTATGTCTATTTACTTCCCGTACAAGTATCGTACTAGCAATAAAAAAGCTGAGTACAAACCGTCGTGGGAACACTCAACAAAAATCGAACTTGTTGTTTGGATTGTGCCTTGTTTAATCATTGCTGCATTAGCGTACTTCACATATGTCACGTCACACACTCTAGACCCGCGTAAACCATTGGGTAAAGATGAAGACACATTGACTATTCAAGTTGTAGCAATGGATTGGAAATGGCTATTTATCTATCCAGAGCAGCAGATCGCAACCGTCAACGAAATTTCAATCCCAGTGAATACACCGGTTGAGTTTTTAATCACGTCAGACACTGTGATGAACTCATTCTTTATTCCAAGATTGGGAAGTCAGATTTACGCTATGGCTGGTATGGAAAATAGACTTAACCTAATGGCATCTGAAGAAGGTACCTTCAGAGGCATGTCTGCAAACTACAGCGGTTTTGGTTTCTCAGGTATGAAGTTCAAAACACATTCTGTAGATCAAGCAGGCTTTGATGCTTGGGTTAACAAAGTTAAAGCATCAGAGTATGTGCTAGACGAACCTACTTACAAAGCGCTTAGCGAAAAATCAAAAGACAACCCAGTAGTTTACTACTCGGATGTTGACCCTCTGCACTTTAAGAAAACCATAGAGAAATACACTGGGGTTCAAAATGGCAAGTAAAGCTACCATAATCACAGATCCGGATCCGCTCACGGGTAAACTGACTTGGGATTCTATTCCTATTCATGACCCTGTAATTCTGCCAGTAATGATCTGTGCAATACTTGGCGGTTTATTCCTATTCGCACTTATCACAAAAATGGGTAAGTGGAGATACCTTTGGGAAGAATGGTTCACATCTGTAGACCATAAAAAAATTGGTATCATGTATGTCATCGCAGCGATTGTGATGTTAGTCCGTGGTTTTGCGGATGCAATAATGATGCGTACTCACCAAGCGTTAGCAACCGCTGACAGTGTGGGCGCGGGTTATCTCCCTCCTGAACACTATGACCAGATCTTTACTGCTCACGGTGTAATTATGATTTTCTTCGTAGCCATGCCTTTGGTTGTTGGCTTGATGAACATCGTCGTACCTCTACAAATCGGTGCACGTGACGTTGCCTTCCCATTCCTGAATTCTCTGAGCTTCTGGTTATTCGTAGTTGGTGCGTTATTAGTTAACATTTCGCTATTTGTGGGTGAATTCGCTGCTACTGGTTGGCTAGCATACCCACCGCTTTCAGGTATTGAATACAGTCCCTGGGTCGGAGTCGATTATTGGCTCTGGGCACTACAGATCTCTGGTATTGGTACACTACTAACTGGTGTTAACTTCTTCGTTACTATCATCAGAATGCGTGCTCCTGGCATGAAGCTTATGCAAATGCCTGTATTCACGTGGACTTCATTGTGTGCGAACGTTTTAATCATTCTTTCGTTCCCAATTTTAACAGTTACAATCACGCTTCTAACACTTGATAGATATCTAGGTACAAACTTCTTCACTAATGATCTTGGCGGTAACCAAATGATGTATGTAAACCTCATTTGGGCATGGGGTCACCCAGAAGTTTACATTCTAATTCTACCTGCATTTGGTATTTTCTCTGAGATTGCAGCTACATTCTCTCGTAAGCGCTTGTTCGGTTATACATCTCTAGTATGGGCAACAGCAGTTATCATGGTTCTAGCAATGGTTGTATGGCTACACCACTTCTTCACCATGGGTGCAGGCTCAAGTGTAAATGCCTTCTTCGGTATCGCCACCATGATCATAGCCGTCCCGACCGGGGTTAAGATCTTCAACTGGCTATTTACTATGTATAAAGGCCGTGTTGAGTTCACAGCGTCAATGTGGTGGACATGTAGCTTCCTATTCACATTCACAATTGGTGGTATGACTGGTGTAATGCTAGCTGTTCCAGCTGCTGACTTCGTTCTACACAATAGCTTGTTCCTAATTGCACACTTCCACAATGTAATCATCGGTGGTGCTGTATTTGGTTACTTCGCAGGTCTTACATACTGGTGGCCTAAAGCGACTGGTTGGATGCTTGATGAGAAACTTAACAAGCTTTCTTGTGCGCTTTGGACAATTGGTTTCTTCGTTGCGTTCATGCCGCTATACATCCTTGGTTTCAACGGTATGACTCGTCGTCTTAACTACTATGACAACCCAGAGTGGACTCCGTTGCTAATCATTGCAATGGTTGGTGCATTTATCGTTGCAGCTGGTATCGCAGTACAGTTCTACATGGGCTTCATTAGCTTCAAAAACCGTAAGCAAAATATGGACGTTACAGGTGATCCTTGGAATGGCCGTACGCTTGAGTGGGCGACTTCGTCACCTCCTCCGTTTTACAACTTCGCTAAACTACCTAAGATCCATGACCGTGATGAGCATCATTACAAGAAAGAGCATGGTATTGCTTACCAAAAGCCCGAGAAGTACTCAAAGATCCACATGCCATCTAACACATGGGCTGGCTTTGTGATCAGTGCATTCTCACTAACTTTAGGTTTCGGTTTCGTATGGCACATCTGGTGGATGGTTATCGCTAGCTTCATCGGTATCGTAGCTTCTTGGATTGCGTATTCATTTGATCGCAACAAAGACTACTACGTACCAGTGGACCAAGTTGAAGAAATCGAGTCAAAGCACTTGGCAGCTGTTGCAGAACACGCAGCTAATAATGGCAAGTAGAGGAAAGTTTTAAACTATGTCAAACGATCACGTAATCGCAAACGACGTTCATGATCACCACGATGATCATGATCATCATGATACCGGTGGTGATACTATATTCGGATTCTGGATATATATCATGAGTGACTGTATTTTGTTCGCAACATTGTTTGCAACATATGCAGTACTAAGTGGCGGCTTCGCTGGCGGCCCAACACCTAAAGAGTTATTTGACCTTAATCTAGTTGCAGTTGGTACTGCGTTCCTACTATTCAGTAGTTTCACGTTTGGTATGGCAATGCTTCAAGCCAACCAGCGCAAGATGAAAGGTATGATCACTTGGTTGGTCATCACATTGCTACTAGGCCTTGGCTTCCTTGGTTTAGAATTGTATGAGTTCTGGCACTTCAGTACGCTTGGTGCAACACCTCAGACAAGTGGTTATTGGTCAGCATTTTATGCGCTAGTAGCTACGCACGGTCTACACGTATTTGGTGGTATCATTTGGATGCTTGTTCTATTCGTTCACTTCAAACGTGACGGATTTACAGAAGATAACCTAGTAAGACTTTCTTGCCTAAGTTTATTCTGGCACTTCCTAGACATCATCTGGATCTGTGTATTTAGCGTTGTGTACTTAGTAGGAGTGATGTAATGGGCCACACTAATAACGAACATGGCACTGGCGGTGCAGCTCACGGTAGCGTTAAAGAGTACACAGTAGGTCTACTACTTTCTCTAGTATTAACAGCTATTCCGTTTTTAGTTGTAATGTATGATTTGGCATCTCCAGCGATAACGCTTGCTGTCATTCTAGTTACAGCAATTGCACAGCTATTTGTACAACTTGTATTTTTCTTACACATGAACTCATCTTCTGAGCAAATATGGAATACTACTTCAGCCGCGTTTATTGTGTTGACAGTGGCCATAGTTGTGATTGGCTCCATTTGGATTATGGAGCACCTAAATCACAACATGCTCATGGGACATTAAAATGTTAAGAAGTTACCTGTTAATTACAAAACCAGGCATTATCTTTGGTAACTTGATCACTGCGGTTGCGGGCTATGTGCTCGCAGCCAAAGGTGATATTGATTTAGTTACATTTACAGCAATGATAGTGGGTACAGTTTGTATCATCGCCTCTGGTTGTGTTTTTAATAATGTGATTGACCGTGACATCGACCAGCTGATGTCACGCACAAAGTATCGTAAATCGCTCTTAGAGTCGATTTCAGTTACAAAAGCTTTGGTCTATGCAACCCTTTTGGGTTGTATAGGCTTTGCCTCATTGGCACTGTATGCATCCATGATGAGCTTTTATTTTGGAGTATTAGGCTTCGTAGTTTATGTAGGCCTTTACACGCTTTATTATAAAAGAAAGTCTATCTACGGTACCTTTGTAGGCAGTATTTCAGGCGCATGTCCTCCTGTAATGGGGTACTGTGCTGTAAATGGTCAATTTGATATTGGCGCTGTTGTAATTTTAGCAATATTTTGTATTTGGCAAATTCCACATTCATATGCGATTGCGATTTACCGATTCAAAGATTACAAAGATGCGAATATCCCAGTGTTACCAATCGTTAGTGGTGTTGAAGTAGCTAGAAAACACATGATTGGCTTTATCTTAGCCTTTACTGTTCTTGCGCTGTCGTTATTCACTTTGAATTACGTCGGTACCCTATTTGCTTCTCTTACGCTGGTAATTGGTTTGATCTGGTTGCTGAGCACGATTTTTGACTTTCATCGCATGGATAATCATACATGGGCAAAACGCGTATTCATTTTATCGCTCGTTGCCATCACATCTATGAGTGTTCTGATGTCAGTAGATTTTGCTCATATTGATCCAACCGCATATGTAACAGCAAGGTAGAGTCATGAAGCAGTTTAAGTCCGCTTATTTACACTGGATTCTTTCTTTAGTTGGTATTATCGCTTTAGTTTGGTTTTATTTAGCCACAACTACGAAAGACTTCAACGAAACTAGAAAATCCTTTGATGAATTGGGTGGTGATTTTACTCTGCAAAGCTATGCCGGGCCTGTTTCGCTCTCTGATTACAAAGGCAAAATCGTCGTTATGTACTTCGGTTACTTGTCTTGTGCAGAGGTATGCCCAAACTCTCTCGCAGTAATGACTAATGCATTTATGCGACTCGAGAAGCAAGGGCATGATCAGGTGCAGGGCTTACTAGTTTCGGTAGACCCTGCGCGTGATACAGTCGAAGATATGAAGGAATATACCGACTACTTCCACGAGCGTATCACTGGTTTAACTGGCAGTATTGAGCAGACTAAAGTAGTTAGCGCACAATATGGCGTATATTATGATGACAATAATCTTGAGGAGTCTTTCATGGAATACTCCGTTGCACACGCTTCAAGGTTTTACATCATAGACAAACAAGGTAATTTAATTACCGCAATGAGTCATACTACAACTCCTAATGAGCTTGCAGCTCAAATCAAGGAGTTAATGCTATGACCCTAAAGCTGGCTATAGCCACTTCCTTAGTATTGAGTACCCAAGCTATTGCTCAGAACTCAATAGATACCATTATCGAGAAATATAATGTCGCGCACTGTAAATCTGAACTCAGTGCGTTAGCAAAAGATATTATTGGCGAGAAAAAACACCGACTACTTGTTTCTAACCAAACAAGTAAAGGAGATTTTGAAAGCTTGCTCGTTTCTGGTGTACTTGAATACAAAGACAGACAAAGCCACATTACTTTTTCAATGTCTCACAGTGGCGGACACTGTGATGTTGCTTACAAAGAGAGCTTTGCTGTTAAAAACCCATGTATCGTAGTGCGTGAGGAAGTATTCAAAAAATGGCTGTTCAAAGGTAAGTTAAATGACCAAACTCATGTTTTTTCTCACAAAAGAGATAACAAGTTCGTTGGTTATATGACAAGCACCAAAGATGGTTCGTATTGCTTAGTAAGCCGCCAAAAAACAGCATCTTAACCTGTTTGGTATAAGTGCAGTAACCTTTCTATGTACTGCACTTTCTTCGTGTTGGTTTTACTCCCCAGAAAAGAGTTAATTAATACTTACTCGTAAAACGGCAGACAGCTCCAATCACAACTACACAACCTAGGCGCTAACTTCGATTTCCCCTCACCCGTACTTTAAAAAGCTCCGCGTAAACTTCTCTATAACTCTACAATAATTCGAAAATTTCAAAGCCAATGTATCTAGACACCTTTAACCAGATAAGCGTGCCTGAATTTGCCCAAAGCAGATATTCGAAAATGAATTTCGTAGCCAGTTTATTCAATCTTTTAAGTGTGCCAATCAGTACCCTATCCATAACAAGTAATGTAAAAATGGAGACTCGACATGAAGAGCACCTTAAAGACAGCATATGATTTTGAAATGGATAAAGCCAAGATGAAATACGCTCAAGGGCGATTTGAAGCCTGTTTCAAGCACCTAGAAAGAGCCCATATTCTAGGGCAAAAGTTTACTTTTGCTCACACAATGAGCCATTATTGGATGCTCAAAGTCGGCCTAAAAATTTATGATCGCAAGGAGGTTTTGGGGCAACTGATACGCATTGTCGCCGCGATAGTATTTTCAAAAGTATGGGTTCCTAAAGGAAATACAGGTGGCTCGAATGTCAGTGCCATCATGTCATTACCCATTCCTGATGACTTACGTGAGTATTTAGATGATTAGAATGTGCAGTAAATTTAAAATAGCTCAGTAAAGAGACGAGCGAAGGTCGCTTTCCATCCAAAAGCAATGCCTCCGCTTACCACCACTCGGGCTATGCACTTAGTACTATTCGCTTGGTATTTAAATATTCCGAACCAGCCCACTATTATGTGTTCGGTTAGTAAAGCATATTTTCCGTCTTTTAAACGCTAACACCATTATAATTAAACCAATGATAGTTAAGGCGATAAGAGTTATTTGTATAAAAGGTAAATCATTGGGCGCTTTTGGTGCCTGAGAATATGCAGCACTAAATTCAAAGCTCAATGGAGCGCCCTTGCTAAAAGTCAGTTTTTCTCCTTTTTTTGTTCCAAAGTCAGCTTGAACTAATTCTATAGCCGCCTGTGTTGCAGATTCTTTAGCCTTAAAAAATACCCGAGCGATCCTTCCATTACCTGAAACACTCTGCGCCGGCGCGATTTGGCTAACAATATAACTTACAGAACCATGGTTTGAATCAGTTTGATTTTGTAGCACATAAAGCCTGTCGTTATCGAAAAAATTCCCATGCTCTACTAGGCCTCCCTCCTGATTCTCAGTACTACCAATAACGCTAATTTGACTCGCATCGAATCGCAATGTGAGGTGAACGCCATACACATCAGGTACATCTCGAGTCATAATATCTACATAAAACTCACTCCCTGTTTTTATTGCTTTTTCGGGCGTACTTAGAAATGTTTGACCTTGTTCGGCCACTACCATAAAGCTATTAAGTAACAAAAAAATAGTTATAAGCTGCTTCATTTTCTTTCTCTTTTATAATTGCATTTCAGAGTAAAATAGGGTCAGACCATGACCCTATTTAATCACTTACTTAAAGAGCTTGAGGGCCCTGTTTACCAAAGTTTTTACCCAGTAAAGTTAGGTCTTGCAGATTGATTTTGTTATCTCTATTGAAATCAGCTGCTGGTGTGAACATGGGATCCGTGCTTGTTGTTCTATAAGAGCCTAGGAGTTGAGTCAAATCACCTATATCTATGCTGTTATCCCCATTGCTATCGCCTGCGACTAGCGCCACATTGCCAAAGTTGATATCAGCTTGGTTTGGCGACAAGGTGAACTGTTTTTCAGCTGACAAGAAACCCGGCGCGCTTATTGAAATAGTTACGTCACCAATGCCAACTTGGCTTGAAAAGCTGCCATCAGAGTTTATTTGAATTTCTTGCCCATTAATTAAAATGGTCACCTGCGAGAGGTCCCCTGTCACACCTAAATCAGCAACGTTGCCGGACAAGATCACGGATTCAAGTACAGTAATTACATAACCAGCCTGACCTTGATAAATATAGTTTCCATCACTTCCGGTAAATTGTGATTGAAGATGGATATTCACTGTACCTGGCTTATTGGCGATTAATTTTACCGTAGCATACAAGCCTTCACCTGTTTTAGCTTGATAAGGCGCTTTAATTGTCGAAGCGCTTTCCCACTGATTATCAGTAACTCCGATAGGTAGTGCGATACGCTCCGCAGTAGGTAAAAACTCTCCGTAACTGCCATCATAGAAGTTTGCTACCAGCGAGTCGTTTACGGTCATTAACGCATCTATACCGTATATGTTTGCGCCTTTTGCTGTTATAGGAAGCTCAATGATGTCCCCTTCAAACACCGCGTTCGTAGGAATCGATGCAGATAACTCATAAGCTGGTGCTTCATTGAATGTAAACTGTTGAGCATGTATGCTTTTTCTACCAAGATCAGACCAAGTAACCAGAAACTCTCCATTGCTTAGCAGAGCTGTATTTGGGTACATCTGACTTCCTTGCGTAAATGTATTCACACGAATTGGATTGCCGTCAGCATTACCATTTGATTGATACTCTCTCGTATATACGCCCCACACGTCTCCATCCTGACTCATACTTGACCAGGCTACAACATAACCACCACTGGTGTTACCTGTCACAGTTGTATGCATATGGTTTGTGGAGTATGTGTTAACTTTGGTTTCTATACCGCTTTTAGTTCCATCCGCATTGAACCTTTGTGTATAGACATATCTATCAGAACCGAGAATGTGTTCATTTGACTGACTTTCCCAAACAACAACAAACCCGCCGTCAGTTAGCCCTGCAACATCAGCAAACGCTTGATATCCACCCGTTGTTGTGTTTACTTTTACAGGACTTCCACTGTATTGGTAGTTAGCGTTAAAGACTCGGCCGTAAATATCATCTCCATGTCCTTGCCACGTCAGTGCAAATCCCCCATTTTTTAGGGCTGTAACCGACGCTTCCTTTTTATCTCCAATTTCACTTGAAGTTGCACTAAACGTATTTTTTACCAAATTTAGGTTTTGGTCATACACTTTTGCAAAAATATCGAAGTTGCCGCTTGTACTATTTTGACTATGCCAAGTAATGACCGTATTACCGTCTTCTAATACAGCGTGAGATGATTTGGTATACTGTGATACAGCAGACACTATCGTAAATGTCACACCCGCCGTACCGGTGGCGGAAAAGCGCTTGGCTACAATATCGCTTTTTGAGGGGTTCAAGGTGTTAGCGCGTTCCCAAGAAATAAGAAAACCACCATCATTTAAATGCGACACATTGTTTCGCATTGAACGAATGTTAGTCGCGGTAGAGTCAAAGCTATCAATGGTAAATGCATTTCCAACAGGCGTACTGTTTGAAGAGAAAATTTGACCTCTAATGAAAGTTGTATTCGCGGCTGTATCTTTAGCATGCCATGTAACAACGTATTTCCCATCATTAAGCTGAGTTACGGCCGTTGTACCAACACTTTCATTTTGATTAGCGGTTGCATTGACTAGAAGCTCTTCTCCAATTTTAGTAGGCGTCGAAGCATGGCTCACTAGTGGCATGCTTAATAGAGTCATTAAAGCGATACCACAACTCGATCTAAACGATGAAAAACGATGTTTTTTAAAGTATGTATTGAGCTTTGATTGCATGTATTTTTCCTTGCATTTTACTGGTTAATATTTTTATTAATTGTCCTAGCAAGGAACGATAGAAGAATCACATACTTATTTATATAGGGTGTTTCCCCTATTCTAGAAAGCCAAAGACTCGGTTATTGCAAAACGAACTAATTGCGCAGTCGTCTTTAGACCCAACTTTTTCATGATTTTTGCTCTATGATTTTCCACGGTTTTTACAGAGATAAATAGATCAGAGGCTATTTGTTTATTTGTATGGCCAAGAGAGATTTGACTAATGACCTCTTTTTCTCGATTAGTTAGTTGATTGTTAGCTTCATTGTTGCGGTAAGCATCAAGTGCTAGCTTGAGACTTGAGTTAAGGTACTCTTCACCATCAGCGACGCGCGAAATCGCCTCTAACAATGCACTAAATGCTTCGCTCTTCGGGATATATCCTTTTGCTCCAACAGAAAATGCGTAATCAATGACATTGATGCCATCATACATGCTCAAAAAAATAACTTTAGTCTTAAGCCTCCGCCTTACGATATGCTTACAAACATCAATGCCATTTAACTTTCCCATCGATATATCTAATATTGCGATATCCGGCTCATGTATTTGAATATACTTCCAAGCTTGCTCTCCTGTTTCTACCTCATCTATACACAAATTAATTTTATAACTTGCTATTAATGAATGAAGGCCCTGCCTAACCAAGACATGATCATCTGCAATCAGAATGTTTAAATTCTCAAGCACATTTATATTCATTTCACCACCAGTTATGTATCATCAAATACTTAAAATAAATTACAACTCAGTCACTGTGACTTGTTAGTTAAGCATTATATGACGTGAAAAAAAACTGGGATAATAATAAGCAGTTATTCTGTGAAGATCTGTAATGTACGTTACTTTCTAGCGTATCGTGTAAAGCTCTTTTTCTGCTTATTCAAACGAGCTTCACACTTTAATTTATGAGCCAGCGGCGGGCTGCTGTTTACTCGCTGCGGTGCTTAAATGAAAAGCTTGCTTCTGGTTCAACTGCACCAGATTTATCTCTTGGTGTTGTGTAAAAGCTGACATTGAGACTGTCACTTCGGTTATCTAATTCGATATGTGCAAAGCCCCAAATGAAACTTTTTGCCCATATCAAAGCATACTCGCCGTAGCGCTTTTCCTGCTGATGTGCAAAAGGTGAATGTGTACCACGCATTTTTGATGCCGCACCACTTATAATTAAAGGTAGTTTAGGCTTGGTATTATTGGGTAGTATCCGAGTACAATCGTCTGTCAACAGCTCTAAATCATGCTCATGACCAGCAATATATACATCCGCATACTGACATAATTCTGGAAGAATTAAGCGACGTAGTACATGCCCTTCATCGTATTTGGTCCCACCTATCGACCAAAGAATGTGATGCCCATACACAATTTTCCATTTGGCTTTTGAATTTTTCAAACCGTCAGCTAGCCACGCTAATTGCTTATGGTCCTCGCCATTAACCGGTGACTCATGCACTTCAATATCTTCTACTTCCGCATGACCACTTGCCAAAGCTGATGCTAATCCTTGCTCACTACCATCTTTTCTGAGTGGTATCTCATAGTAGTGCTGACCTGATAATAGCATATTGGTATCAAGTACAAAGAATTCTACGTCGTTTCCAGCTGTCCCTATGGTGTAACTATAATAGCCACGCTTATCCATATGAAAATTTGGTTGCTTTGCCATCCATTCAGTTTGCAGCTTCACCCCTTTACGAGAGGTTTTCCAATCATGGTTACCTAATGCAGAGTAAACCACAAGATCTTTATTATTGCGAAACAAAGGCTTTAAAGGCTCCAGTATGAGGTCATCCATTCGTTTTTGGTCGTCTTTACCATCATTTGCGTCCGCGCCATCTGGGTAGATATTATCCCCCAATTGAATGCCAAATTGGCATGGTTTGCTATTACATAGCTTTGCCATTGCCATGCCTACAGCAGCAGCTCCTGTATCTTCCGTCGCTATTTCTGTGCCTGGGTAGACATAAATAGGCGCATGATTAAACTCATCTATTGGTCTGTTCTCTTCTAACCACTCTGCTTTTTCGGTCGCGATGAATTGTGCTTTGTTTTTCGGCTTTTTTATATGTTTTGTTTTCGGGTAGTCAGGATGATATCCGCCATCGCCAAAAGCAAGAAACGAAATGGTATCATTTGCATATACGCTGCCTGCGCTCCCCATTAATAGAACAATAAAAAGTGCATGAGTGGTTTTTAATTTCATAGTGATTTGCTGCCAAGTTACCTTGGCAGCCCTGTTTTATTGCGTAGTAATAATTAGAAAGATGTAAAAGTCATACCGAGTTCAAATGAGCGTCCATAGCTTTCATATTGATAGTTGTAGCGTTTTTCACCGTGATAAACGTAAAATGGTTCATCTGTTAAGTTAATGGCATTGAAGTAAAACTGCGTCTGCTCGTTGAAGTGATATTTAATACTCAAGTCAACTTGGTTGTGGGTATCTTGATAAACACGCGCATCATTCTCAGTCATGATGTACGCCTTGCTTTTAAAGCTTGTACTCAATCGTGTGCTTACCGTACTGTTTTCGTAACCAAACATAATGTTTGCGACGGTATCTGATTGATTTGGTAAATTATCGTCTGCGTCAATGAAGGTTCCGTTTGCCGAAAACATAAAACCGCTGTCAAAGTTTTTGGAATATGCAAGCTCAACGCCGCTTAACTCAGTTTCTCCTCCATTGACTGATTGGATAACCTCTTCAAACCCATCCCAGCTACCATTCTCTTGCACTTGTTGTTTAGCGATAAAATTATCGATATTTTTATGGAAAACACCCGCGCTTATAATCCCGATCTTCCCTGGGTAATATTCAATTGATAGATCTATATTTGCTGACTCGTATGGGTTGAGATCTGGGTTGCCAACTTCCCCTTTTCGCTCAACTGTGACTACATCATCTTTAACTGATGTTTCGCTTTCTAGTAACTGAAAAGCAGCAGCGTCGCCAAAGCTTGGTCTGGCAATCGTTTGCGTGTATGCAAAGCGGGTGATAAGTGAATCTGAGTGGGCATAGCGTAACGTTAAGTTTGGCAGGAGATGATCGTAACGCTTACTTACTTGCCAAGGGGTAATTGCAACCGTCTCTCTATCTTCAATGTCATTCTTAATAAGCTCTACTCGACTACCAGAAGTTTCATAGTCTGTATCTTCAAAGCGCACGCCGGTTATAATGTTTAGATTACCGACATCGATACTAAACATGCTATAAAGTGCGATAACCGTTTCTTGAGAAGCGTAGCTTTTGCCTTTACTTTCAATATCACTTTCAAGTTCATTAACATGGAGGCTTGCGCTATTTGCATTGAAGAAATCACGTATACCTTGACGCGATAAACTAGGACCAAATTGCCCTAATTCAAAACTAGGTTCATCCGATGCAAATCGATTTGCCGTGATGCCATCGAAGCCTTTATCATAAACGACTGTCTTTACTAAATTGAGCTTTTCTCTGTCGTTATACTTCAGCCCGAGCTTTACTTGGGCGTTGAGGCCTTGTAGCACAAAGTCCTTGCTTACATCTAGTTTAAAGCTAGTTGCCTCGTCCTCACTCAAGTTGTTTTCCCAAACTATTTCATCCATAGCAAAATTGGTAAGGTCATGCGCTGCATTCGAGCGTGACAAAGTGGGCGTACTACCTAAACTTGCATAACCTAAAGAGAGCTCTTCGGCTACAAAGTCGACATCTAGGCGATTAGGCTCCACTTCATCCGATTTAGAATAGCCCAAATTATATTCAACAAACCAACTTTGCAATGCGTGTTCACCACCAGCTACAACAGATAAAATACTTTGTTCTTCATATCGATCTTTAGTATCTCTGTCCATTTCAGCATCGGTGAAGTACGCTGCGGTATCTGTTGATTGCTTGCTTAAATACTTACCTTTGTCATATTTGTACTCATTTCTTAGACGAAATTCATCATCCGAGAACTCACTATACAATGTGCGAAGGTAATATTTGTTCAGGCCACCTTGGTGTAAATCCAGGTTTAACGCTGCACCAAGCCTCTCTCGAGTCACTTGATAATGCCTTTGTTCAATCTCTTGAGCACCAAAAAATGAAACATCTTCAGCTGTATCAGCGCTTGCTTGCTCTAGTGCCATCCAGCCGCCGTCGGTTTCCATATTATGAGAGCCAAACTCTCTTTCAAACCAAGATACAGCTGTAGCGATGCCCAATTGAGTCTGACTTGATATGTCAAAAGTGTCACTAAAGCTCGCTGATAGCTTGGGGCTGATTTTATCCACTTGCTCATTGTGTGAACCCTGTGCAGTAAAACTATAGCTTTGCCCTTGTCTATCAAATGCACTGAGGCTTTTGACATTTATACTGCCGCCAATGGCACTCGCATCCATATCTGGTGTGACTGTTTTACTCACTTCTAAGCTTTGGATGATTTCACTGGGGATGACATCCATAGCAACACTGCGTATGCCAGCTTCAGGCGAAGGCACATTAGATCCATTAATCGACACATTATTTAGTCCTGGGTCAATGCCTCGGATCCCCACAAAACGGCCTTCCCCTTGATCTCGCTGTATGAACATACCTGGTAAACGCTGTAATGCTTCTGCAGCATTTTGGTCTGGCAATTGCCCGATGCTATCTGCACTCACAATCGACATGATCCCGTCAGCATTCTTTTGCCTATTAAATGCCCCAGCCTGCCCTGCACGCTGACCAACAACGATAATATTGTCTACCTCACTTTGGACTGGCTTAAGTTGAACCGTTACTTGCGTAGTTTGGTTCTCCCGAATAACCACCATTTGTTCACTAGGCTGAGCACCTATATAGTTGACTTTTAATGTGTAGTTTCCCGCCGGTATTTTGGTAAAAACAAAGCTACCATCTCGATTCGAGCTCACGTGTTTGTTTAGCTCAACAAGTGTAACTTGTGCTCCTTCGAAAAGTGCTTTGTTCTGTGTATCACCAATTTTTCCTTGTAGCGTGTTTGCTTGTACGCCAATAGCGGTAAATCCTAAAACTAATGCCACGGCTTTACAGGGCTTTGAAAAAGGTAACGGTAGTGTTTGTTTCATATTTATCTCGCACAGATTGTGATGGCTGATTACCCTAAAAAATCGGCAAAACCTTATCGAGAAAATATGAATTATTTATTTCAGAAAAATTCAAACCCCATGAAATAACGGGGCTTTTCAAGGTTTTTATAACCAATTGAGCTATTTTTACCCCCTTTTAATGGTCAAAACTACCACGCCATTACTAATTTGTTCAGATATTACGAATAAAGTTAAAAAAACTGTCAAAGTCATGAGCTAAATTGACCCTGTAAAATAAAATTGACTGCAATAACATAGAAAAAAACGTAAACCCTGATTGAACAATGAGCGCTTCGAAAAACATCAAACATTCAAAGCTATGGCTTTTGCTTACCGGCACAGTATCAATAACCATTTCCACAGCCATAACTTTTGGCCAGTGGAAGTCACAGAACCAAATAGAAATACTTGACGCGATAGGAGAAGGCGGATTGGCCATCATGTCTTTAATTTGGCTCGTCGCGACGCTGCTTAGTCGTCCAGCAGGGAGAGTTACAACCGCGTTGTCATGCGGGCTAACACTCATGCACACCTCTCTGCTTTTAGACTGTTTAGATGAGTTTTTAACGCTTGACCATATCCATCCAACCTTAAGTAGCCTAGAAGCGTTTCCCGCATTTCTTGGCATGATAGTTATGAGCTTTGCAATGTATTGGTGGTATCAAGAACAAACCTATTTGAATTTAACCCTCCTTAAAAAAGAACGTCATTTTAGGGAGCATACTTTCACTGACTATGTCACGGGTTTATACAGTGCCCGCTACATGGAGAAGCAAATAAATAATGAGTTCAAGATGTTGGAAAGTAAAAATAAGCCATTTTGCGTCGCAATGTTTGATCTCAATGCATACAGCCAATTTTGCTTCAAATACGGTATTGCAAAAGGTGAAGAGCTGCTGCGAAATACCGGTCAGTTGATAACACTACATACTCGTGGATGTGACTTAACTTGTAGATACGCAGGAGATAAATTTGTCGTTCTATTTCCCGACACCTCATACAAAACAGCGCATACGATCGCAGGGCGAGTTTGCGAAGCTGCTAAGAAGCATTATCAGTATGATGATGACCTTACAACTATTAATGCTATGACCCTAAGTTCGTCTTGCATCGAAATATCTTCACAGACAGTAAGTTCAGACGTATTTAAGCAGTTAATTTCTCAGCTACAACAAAGTAAGCAGGCAGCATAGTGCCTTACATTGAAATAGGTCATGAAACGCTCTCTACAAATCAGCTCTTGCTGCCTTTGATTGAGCTGGTAAAACCAAGAGGGGTTCACCCTGATAAAGCCCTTAAAGGCACAAAACTGTTTTACGAAGATTTAAAAAAACAAGGGCACTGCTCCAGTTTCAGGCAACTTGTTCAAGTGCTAAAAAATATAACCAATCACCATCTTGGACAAGATGTCAGCTTTGTACTAGGGCAGCATATGCTGCACAATATCTCGGCACAATACGCGCCTTACCTTTTTCACTGTGCAAATCTAAAATCTTTACTCGTCACGTGTAATCAATTACAAAACTGCTTATTCCCCTACTTCAATGCACGTATATTTAGAAAAAAGCAGACACTTCACTTTGTGTTGAATCCAGCAATTAGTCAAATCCCAGCGTTTGCGAACCAATTTTTATTAGAAGTATGGCTTAGTATGGTATGTGGATTCTTAAAGTGGCGCCTGCCTGATACCATTATTTCTTTTCAATTGCCTTTTCCTGAGCCCGAGTATGCTGAACAGTACCGTGCTTTTTGTCATCAAACACTTGCCTTCTCGCAGCACTTCGCTGGATTTGTAGTACACCGGTCAATGATGAGCACTCAGCAACCCGCTGCAATAGAGGCATTAAAGGCACCACTTTGCCAGCTCCAACTCTTGCCACAACCTGGGTTTTTGTCCCATATCGAAAGCTATTTAATCGCTCACCCGAAAGCCTCACAAGATGATTTAGCAAATTACTTAAACATCAGTACTGCAACACTAAAAAGAAAGTTTGCACTGCATAACAGTCAATTCGGCTGTGTGAAGGACCAATTGTTAAGCCAAAAGGCCGTGTTTTGTATTCAACAACAGGGCTATTCCAACGCCCAAGTAGCAAAAATACTGCATTTTAATGATTTACCAAACTTTAGAAGGACATTTAAGCGATGGCTTGGCATTACGCCCTCTGAGCTGAGAAAAGTTTAAAGGGTCTCTCTCCTATTTGACTAGCCAACAAACTTTAGACGCCTGATGGATATGTTTGACCTTCTTTACTGTGAATAGGTCATTTAAGCTGCTGAACGCAACAGAAACCCAATCAGAATACTGCTCACTGCCAAACCAAAACAAACTTGAACCACACTTTTGGCAAAATTGCCTATAGATAGCGTTCGAAGAATTGTAAGCTCTCTTCCTCATCAATAGATAGCTTGGCTTTAGATATACAGCTAAATACGGCAAATGCTGACCCATGATATTTTTGACACATGCGGCAATGACACGCCGTCACAGCCTTAGGTTCACATAAAAGTGTGAATCCAATTGCCGAGCAGAGGCAACTTCCCCTTATCACTTATCGAGACTTCTAATTAGAAAACATAACGCGTAACTATTAAGTTATTAATTATAAAAAGATTAACTTACAGCAATGAGAAAAGGCCAAATTTAGCACCATTAATTGGCCGATAACGACTCAAATTGGAATGCTACTTGCTGCTCAATTATCACTCAACATCATATTAAGGATTAACAATGATTAACTCAGTAGGAATTAACAGTTATTACCAAGTCACTTCAGCTGGTCATCAAGAAAATAAGGCTAGTCAGGCTCATTCTCACCAAAGTGCAGCAGAAGTTGACAAGGCTCCCTCATTGCCCGATAGACAGTTTGATTTTACAAACATGACACTTAAGGAACAATCAGAAGCCGCGCAAACGCTCTATGATCAGGGAGTACTCAGCATGGGGGAAATGGCTTTTATGACGGGCCGATATGGATTAATTGAGCATGACGGGCAATTGGGAGGCACAACGCTTGCGCAGGCACAAAGTGAAAAATTTAATGTGATTACGAAGATGAAAGATGACTTAGCGACTGTTAAACAACAAGGAGTAGCGACAGATGATGTTGTCAAAAATTATGAAAGCATGATCAGGAAGTTAGAGGTATACCAATATGGTTTAAATACGAGTGCCTAGCAATAAGCACTCGTATCGCATTATTTATTTAGCGAATGTATAAGCGGTCATCTTCTTTGTTATATGGGAAGTTGATTGACGTCGCTTGATAAGTTGATGTGCCACCAGTAAAGTTAGTTTGCGTGTTATGCCAGTAATTAATATAACCAATCAATACATTACTCGCATTTTTAATAGGATCAGATAGCGCTAAAGATAATGTCGAGCCGTTGACTTGAAAACGTCGTGAAGACGGAGTTGCATAACCATACTCCACCGTAACGGCATAAAACTCACCACCATGATCTTCATTGGTTGAAAATGAAGATGGATTGACATAATCCCACTGAGGATAAATTGCTGATAAAACGCCACGGATTTCCAAATAGGTCAATTTGGGTGCTGGTGCCATTGGCACAATTTCACCTTTGCTCTGCAATGAATCTAAATACAACTGATAGTTTTGGTGCGTACTGATAACTTCCTTTTTAAGCGCTTCTGTATATTCTACAAATGCTGGATCCTGAACCAAAGTATCCAACTTTGGTAGCTCACTTGCCATAACAGAAAACGTGCTAAAAAGAGAAAGTCCCATTAGTAATTTTTTCATTTTGTAACGTCCTTTTGTTTTAGTTAAATTAGATACTGCACGCTCATCCTATGAAAAATAACCACTCAATTACAAATAATTTATTCCTAAAGCCAAAATAAAAAACAATCTAAATATCATCCATGTGTATACAACCTGTTAGAAAAAACCAACTGCCTAAAGAGTTATTCCGCTTTTTCGTGAGCAAATAACCTTTAACCAAGATGAGGTAGCCAAACAATTATTGCAAATTTATGACTTAGTTTTTTTACCAGCTCAAAACCGAGTTCGACTAATGAAATAAAATCATATAAGTACAGTTGAAATGCCTTTGCTGAAAATCAATTAAAATTGACAAAATAACAGCACTACAGACACACACCTTCAAATATGTCTTTCGGACTAAGCGCAACAATCGTAATTAGACTAAAGTCTAATGCGCGTTTACGTAGAAAAACTAGGGATGAGATCTTGAGTTACCAACCTGTGTAAACTATCAATCAACTATTGAGAGTGATTTGACAATTAAACCGTCAATTACCAAATATTTTTACCGCCGTTTTGACGGGTTAATGCTGTGTATAATTAATGTCAGCCTCACTGCTCTAACAACACGTGTAGACACATTTGAGAAGGCAATACTTTAGCTTGCTAGTTGGGCTAGGAGACATATCATGTGATTTTGCGGTCGCCAACCATTATTAAGTACTTGGCTATTTGGGACGAGTCATAGAAATAAAAAAGCCGCGGCACACTGCACACGGCTTTAACAACCAGAATTAGTTACAGGGCTTGCTCTAGCTCAGGCAGCACATCAAATAGGTCTGCGACTAAACCGTAATCTGCCACTTGGAAAATAGGAGCCTCTGGATCTTTGTTAATTGCAACAATGACTTTTGAGTCTTTCATACCCGCAAGATGCTGAATTGCACCACTGATACCTACAGCAATATATAGGTCTGGCGCTACGATTTTGCCCGTTTGACCTACTTGCATATCATTTGGTACAAAGCCTGCGTCTACCGCTGCACGTGATGCACCGATTGCCGCACCAAGCTTATCTGCTACGCCATTTAGTAGTGCAAAGTTTTCACCGTTTTGCATACCGCGACCACCAGAAATAATCACAGGTGCAGCTGTGAGCTCTGGACGCTCTGATTCGGTCTGCTCTGCACCTACATAGTTACTCAGCGTGTTTGCATTGTCATTAGACAGAGATTCAACAGCAACTGGCGACTGCTCACCTGCCGCGTCGAAAGCACTGGCACGTACAGTAACTATTTTTTGAGATTCGAGAGATTTAACTGTCGCAATTGCGTTACCAGCATAGATTGGACGTTTAAATGTATCTGCATCGATAATGTCAACGATCTCTGAGATTTGTGATTTATCTAAAAGCGCCGCAACACGAGGTAGAATATTTTTACCTGTCGTCGAAGCACTCGCAAAAATATGGCTGTAACCGCCAGCAATTTCTACGATTAAATCCGCAGTACTTTCTGCTAACTGATGTTCAAAGCTTGCGTTATCAACCAGTTTTACAACATTCACGCCAGCAATACTGGCTACCGCATCGGCTGCACCAGCGACGTTGTGGCCAGCAACCAGAACATCAACTTGTGAGCCAATCTTAACCGCAGCGCTAACTACTTTAGCGGTCTCTGGCTTTAAAACACTATTTTCATGTTCTGCAATTACTAATACGCTCATGAGATCACCTTCGCTTCAGTCTTAAGTTTAGTTACAAGCTCTTCAACACTCTCTACAACCACACCAGCTTCACGTTTGGCTGGCTCTTCAACTTTGACTAGCTCTACACGAGGAGCTAAATCAACACCTAGGGTGTCCGCGGCTACCACGTCAAGAGGTTTACGTTTAGCTTTCATGATGTTTGGCAGTGTTGCATAACGAGGTTCATTTAAACGCAGATCTGTTGTAACAATCGCAGGAAGTGGTAATGAAACAGTTTGTAGACCGCCATCAACTTCGCGAGTTACTACCGCATTTTCACCTTCGATTACAAGTTTTGACGCAAATGTACCTTGACCGCGTTTTGTTAATGCACCCAACATTTGGCCTGTTTGGTTGTTATCTGCGTCGATAGACTGCTTACCTAAAATAACCAGCTCAGGGTTTTCTTGTTCAACCAACTTTGCAAGTAGTTTTGCTACGTGCAGTGACTCTAATTTAGCGTCAGTCTCGATATGGATTGCCTTGTCGGCACCAAGAGCAAGTGCAGTACGAAGCTGTTCTTGACAAGCTTTATCGCCAATAGAGACAGCAATAACTTCTGTTGCGCTACCAGCTTCTTTGAGCCTAATAGCTTCTTCTACTGCAATTTCACAAAACGGGTTCATGGCCATTTTTACATTAGTAAGATCAACATCACTGTTATCTGCCTTGACTCTCGCTTTGACGTTGTAGTCAATCACGCGTTTGATTGGTACAAGTACTTTCATGGTTACTCCATCATCTGGTTATTTGTGTAGCTGACGCGTACGTCAATAAAACAATTTAATGAAACCAGCGTACTTCCTGTTGACGTAAACGTCAACCTAAAATAACCTTAGCTTAACGTAAAAAAAACTTAACTCGAGTTTAAGTTAATCTACCGTCAATGTATACGAGGTAAAAATGGTCGAACGTGAAACCATGGAATTTGATGTCGTTATAGTGGGAGCAGGGCCTGCCGGCCTGTCATGCGCTATTCGACTTGCCCAACAAGCACAGCAAAAAGAACAAGAATTGATGATCTGTGTAGTAGAAAAGGGCTCAGAAGTAGGCGCTCATATTTTGTCTGGTGCTGTATTTGAAACCAAAGCATTAGACGAATTAATCCCTGATTGGGCAGAGAAAGGCGCACCAGTCACCACCAAAGTCACTCATGACGATATCTATTTGTTTAAAGATGATCAGAACGCAACAAACTTACCTCATGTTGTTGTACCTAAAACATTTAAAAATGATGGTAACTACATTGTATCTATGGGTAATGTCTGCCGTTGGTTAGCCGAACAAGCTGAGCAACTAGGTGTTGAGATCTTTCCAGGGTTCAGTGCTCACTCACTGATTATTGAAGAAAATGAAGTAAAGGGCATTGTTACCGGCGACATGGGCTTAGATAAAGAAGGCCAACCCAAAGACACCTATATGCCCGGCATGGAGCTCAGAGCAAAATATACCGTTTTTGCGGAAGGCTGTAGAGGCCACCTTGGTAAGCAGCTTATTCGTGAGTTCGAATTAGCCAAGGAAGCCTCACCTCAGCACTATGGCATCGGTTTCAAAGAGATTTGGCAAATCGATCCAGAAAAACATAAAGAAGGTACAGTGGTACACGGTACTGGTTGGCCACTCGACAACGAAACCCATGGCGGTTCGTTCATGTATCATGCCGAAAACAATCAAGTTGTAGTGGGCCTTATCATTGATTTGAACTACAAAAATCCATACTTAAGCCCATTTGACGAGTTCCAGCGAATGAAGCACCACCCTGTTTTCAAAGCTACATTAGAAGGTGGTGAACGTGTGGCATATGGCGCCAGAGCCATTGCTAAAGGTGGCTTACATGCCCTACCAAAAATGCACTTCCCTGGTGGCCTGCTCATTGGGTGTGATGCTGGTACGCTAAACTTTGCGAAAATTAAAGGTAATCACACGGCAATGAAATCAGGGATAATCGGAGCTGATACCATCATTGAAGCCCTAGCAAGTGAAGAGCCTACAGCTGAATTAAAAAGTTTTGACGAAAAATTCAAGATGAGCTGGCTACATGAGGAGCTTTATCAATCTCGTAACTTTGGCCCGGCGATGCACAAACTAGGTCGTTACTTAGGCGGCGCATACAACATGATTGATCAAAACTTATTCTCAGGCTCACTGCCATTCACAATCAAAGATATCAGCAAAGATTACGAGTCTCTTAGACTGGCGCAGGATTCAACTGAAATTAACTACCCGAAACCTGATGGCAAGTTAAGTTTCGATAAGCTGTCCTCGGTGTTCTTGTCCAACACCAACCATGAAGAAGTACAGCCCTGCCACCTACAGCTCAAAGATGTGACGATCCCAATAAATGTCAACTTAGAGAAGTTTGCAGAGCCTGCTCAGCGCTACTGCCCTGCCGGTGTATACGAAGTGAACGAAAGTGAAGAAGGTGAAAAGCAATTTGTGATTAATGCGCAAAACTGTATTCACTGTAAAACCTGTGATATCAAAGATCCGAGTCAAAATATCACTTGGGTAACACCCGAAGGTGCTGGCGGTCCAAATTACCCCAACATGTAATAACCAACCAATTTTTACTATTTCTCAAATTGCGAGGGGCGAAATGCCCCTTTTTCTCTATACTTAGACCATACTCAGCAACAATTGAGGCGTGTATGGCCAATCAATCAGAAGTCATTTTCAGATTCTTAGCAGAACCTACCGATGTCAACTTTGGCGGAAAAGTGCATGGTGGCGTGGTGATGAAATGGATAGATCAGGCTGGCTACGCTTGTTCAGCAGGCTGGAGTGGCGCTTACTGTGTAACGGTGTCGGTTGCGGGTGTAAGGTTCCACCGCCCTATTTTAGTCGGTCAAATTGTTGAAGTATCAGCAAAAATTGCACATACCGGCAAAACCAGTATGCAAATTTTTATCCAAGTGCGTTGTGGAGATCCACAAAATCAACATATGGTTGAAACCAATCACTGTATAATTAGTTTTATCGCAATGGATCAAGCGGGTTACCCAATACCTGTGCCCAAATTTGTAGCAGAAAATCCTGAACAAAAAGCATTAGAGCAATATGCGATTAAGATGAAAGATATCGCTATTCAAACTGAATCGTTATTGCAAGCTACACTGGATCAAGATGATTGACGCACGAGTAGCTTTCTCTATTCGCTTGTAACTCCTAATTTGGGCGATAATTGAAATGGTATCGCCCGTTTATATCTCGTCAATTGTTATTGATTTAGTGTGTGCATAGTTCAGACAGTTCCGCCAAAGACTTTACTCGATGAATGCTTTTCCCTTTCCCTTTTTGCTGCAAAACTTTAAAAAAATCATCATTCCAAAAAGCTCGGGAGCGGCCTAAAAATTTATAAGATTCAATTGTCCCCTTTAAGACAGAGCAGCCCTCGGGCCACCCTTCTGGCTTTTTATAAATGCTCTTAAATAAGCGCTTTGTCACCAACCAATAACTTATACTATACGGCAAGTCGATATAGATTAACGTGTCGGCTAACTCTAGCCTTTGATTAAATGCACTAATTGGCCCAAGCCCGTCACTGATCCAACTTTCTGAACATAGCAAGCGCGAATGCACCTGCTCAAATTGGCTTCGTTCAACAGCCAACCCGTTGGGCTTATATGCCATCAAATCAATTTGATGTAAAGGCAACCCTAGTTTATTCGCTAGGCGCTTACTCAACGTGGATTTTCCACTCCCCGGTTTGCCGAATACCATTACTTTTTTCATGCTACCTCCTTGATTAAATACTCTCCCTGGAGGCAGAAATAAAAAAACCGCCTACTAGGGCGGGTTTGATATCTACGCACTGCATATCCCCACCATTCCTAAGGAATGATGATGATAATTCGACGCATAAAGTTGAATCTCATTCTGTTCATAATTTCATCTTGCCTTCAAAGTTCATTTAAGTCAAGTTCTACGCGTATTAAGGTCCTAAGCGAGTGACTTTTCCATGAGTATCAGCTTGCTGCCCGCGTGTATTGCTTCGTCAAACTGACTGTACCCAAGCTTTGTATAAATATGAATACCACGAGCATTTTTCTCAAATACATCAAGCCATATATGTTTACGCTTAAGACTTTCCACACAGTATGCTTCCATTAACGCAACCGCTTTTTGGCCAACTCCTTTGCCTTTGTTGGAGATAACGATGCGTCTAAATTCCACACTTTTCTCTTGATCAATAGCCAGAATCATGAACCCTGCCAACTTTTGCTCGGCATAAATTGATAAATAGACGATGTGCTCATTAGACATAGCTTCTAAATGTGCTTCTTTCGCATATGGAATTATATGTGCCAAAGTACTACTTTCTTGTTCCATGGCAATAAAAGCGCCCACCTCTTCAGGCTGAGATTGCAGTAGTTCAAGCATGTCGGGGATTTCCTTAAATAACTATTGAGCTCTAACAGCAGTAACTGTCACTTCGATCAACACATCTCCTTCCAAGCTCACACCTAAGCATGCGCGCTGAGGCCAATGTTCTGGGTTAGGACCTAACCAAGCTCTCCATATCTCGTCCACAATCGGCTTGTAATTCATACTGGAAATGTACATCTGCGCCGAAACAATTTGGCTTTTGTCCGAGCCAAGCTCAAGCATATTATCTTGGATAATATTTAAGGTATGCTGCGTTTACTGCGCCATATCTACTTGAGTATCAACAGAGGTTGCTACTGTCCAAACTAGGTCTTTGTACGCTGAAGATTTATTACGCCCTTCGTATATTCCGCGCTTTCGTTCAATCACCAAACTACTCCTTGATCATTGAGTTACTTGAAAAATTAACAGCTGAATTTAAAAGGAGCTTACGCTCCTTTTTATGAATTCAAACTACTTGCGTACAGCAATTGCTTCAATTTCAATGTTTACGTCTTTTGGTAATCGAGCAACCTCAACGCAAGAGCGCGCTGGATAGTTGGCAACATTATGCTCGTCAAAGAACTGACCATATACTTCGTTTACCGTACCAAAATCATTGAGATCTTTTACAAATACAGTCAACTTAACGATGTCGCCAACAGCTAAGCCTGACGACTCGACCACGGCTTTTACATTTTCAAGAGACTGTCGCGCTTGGTCTGCAATAGCTTCAGGCACATCACCTGTCGATGGATTTACTGGGATTTGGCCTGAAGTCAAAACCATATTGCCCAAATCTACACCTTGTACGTATGGACCGATTGCCGCAGGTGCTGACTCTGTATGTAAAACTTTCGTCATGATAATTTCCGTTTCTGGTTAATGGATAAAAGTGCGCTTATAGTCTCTGCGTTAGTAAACTTTTTCAAGTGTTTAGGACAGCTGGAGGGAATTAATTTTGGTCGTTAGTTTAGGCGAGCTTAACCACCAAATCTGACAAAGACTCTGGAGTGAAGGGTTTAGATATGTACGCATTAACGCCAAGCTGACTCATTTGTTGCACTTTTTCAGGGGACGTATCCCCTGTTAGCATAATGATTTTAATGTGACTATAAGCGGGCTCACGTTTCATTTTTTTTATTAACTCAACACCGTCAATTTTTGGCATATTCCAATCAGTAACGATCAGGTCATAGTGCTCATCAGACAAAGCACTCAAAGCTTCCTCACCATTGGCCGCTTGTGTCAATTCTCTGAAACCACGCTCTTGCAAACTTTCACTAATAAGTTCGCGCATAAAATAAGTGTCATCAACGATTAAAATCCTCATGTCCTTCCCTTTATACCGCAAGTTGTTTGCCCAACAATGATTTGTGCCTGTCATACCCCGCTATAAATGCAAATTTCACGGTGTGTTGTTGGCCGCTTAAATACAGGCTTTGACGCAAAAATACGATTTACTCACCTTTATTATAAATGCATATATCAAGAAAGGCGTATATCAAGCCAAATGCTCAAGTTCAAACTCCGTCAAATTTCTGAGTTTGAAGTCTGATAAATCAAATTTTTGATGATCGCACTCATTACCATGCGGTACGGCGAGTGTGCGCATATTGGCCGCTTTTGCGGCTAACACCCCAGTGCCTGAATCCTCAACAGCCAAGCAATTCGACGGACACACATCTAAAGCTTTAGCAGCAGATAAATAAATCGCGGGATGGGGCTTTCCCTCAAGTTCATTATCTGATGAACAGCAAACAGAGAAATATGCGGCGATACCCAGTTTGTCTAATACAATGGGAATTAATCGCTGAGGGGCATTGGTCGCAAGACCAATCTTAACCTGATTTTTTTCAAGCAATGCCAATGTGTCATGCACACCGTCAAGGGCCGAACCATGCTTTGAAATTAAGTCACCAACACGAGTCACTACCCTATTCGCCACTTCTTCAATGCTCGGCCCGTGCCAAGGGTTGTGGCTATACCAAAATGCGGACGCTTCAATGGTAGTCATTGATGCACTTTGTTGCGCTAGTTGTTCAGTGACGTCAACACCTAACCCGCTAAATACCGCCTTTTCTGCTTCTTTCCACATAGGCTCTGAATCAATCAAAGTCCCATCCATATCGAAAATCACAGCTTCAATCATAAACCACCTAACTGATACACCACTTTAAACTCTTCGCAGATGATTGGCATGCTTTTAGTGGGTGAAAAATCAGTATCCGCAAGTTCACGGTGATAATAATCCCAATGAACGCGCCGCCAATAATCTAAGCTTTTATCACCCTCACCTTCCAAAAATGCGTAAGTGGCATCAACTTCATCGAATGGTACAATATCAACGCTGACGGTCTTAATAATACAACTAGCAATCCCACCCCAGTCAGTAACAGCGTTGAGATCACCGACTTTAGGTAATTCAAACTTATTGGCTTGATACCACCATAGTGGGGGAGAAGTGGCTTTCTTAATGCCCGCCAACACCAAAGACAAACACTCGTTTGCATCTTTTTCATTGTCACAAAAATGCCAGCTCTCTAAGTACTGAACTGGCTGGTCAATTCGATTAAAATAGTCTTCGCATATTGTCTTCACTGACGAGTGACTGTGTCTATCCATCAAAGTCTCTGTTCCTATTGGCGCCATTCGGAATTAAAGAGATGATAGAATTTGTAACGACCGAAAGTAAACAGCAAAGTTAATTTTTGCTGTTTAAATCGAATATTAGGCAAGTTGTTTTGCAAGGTCACGTGCCTTTGCAAACGCACCCTCTAAAGAGGCTTGATGCCTAAGGTCGGCAAACTCCTGATATTCAGATGCAATTTCATATACCTGCCCACACCCAAGATACTTGGACAAAGTGCGTATGTGTGGGGCCAAATGGTTCATACTCTCCCTGATACCGCCAGATTCAAAGCCAAACTCGCCACATGACGTTAAGAGCACGAGAGTTTTCCCCGACAAAGTCGGCGTCAACGGAAAATCCCCACGCGCTAGGTCAAAACTAAAGGTTTCATTCACCCTTATTATCTGATCAAACCAAGCTTTCAATTGGGCCGGCATACCATAGTTGTACATTGGCGTTGATATCACCACAATTTCAGCCTCCTTTAACTCACCAATGAGAGTATCCGATATTTTCAACTGCCGCTGTTGTTCTTCAGTGCGTTTTTCCTTGGGAGTAAAAACCGCTCCAAGCCATTCCTGATCAGTAAATGGAGGCGGGTTTGTACCAACATCTCTATAGGTGTAATTTTCTATAGGTGTATTTTCTTTAAGTTGCTTAACAAAGCTATGCGCTAACCTTTTGGAAATTGAGTCATGATTTGGGTTGTCGTTTTTGCGCATACGAATACTAGCATCTATATGAAGTAATTGAGTCATTTTGATTTTCTCATAACGTTTATGTGTAACTCATTGTGCGTTTACCGCTCGTAACTGACAAATGAATAGGAAACACTTATAAATAACTTTTACTCATGTATACTGCAATCATTAACTAAGAAGAGGCTGAAGATGGGTAAAGTATCATTGCAAGCGCTGAGAGTATTTGATGCAGCAGCGCGTCATTGTAGTTTTAAAATGGCAGCACAAGAGCTGAACATCAGCGCTACGGCTGTTTCACATCACATCAGTAACCTTGAGTCTCGGCTGGCTATTGAATTATTTGTGCGCAAAACACGGGAAGTCTCATTGACTGAATCGGGGGAATTTTTGGCAAGCGCGACATTATCGGGTTTCAGTGCGATTGAAAACGCAATACATGCTTTAGAGACACAAAACCACAAAGTAAAAATACAAACTACGTCGTCATTTGCAGCGCAATTTTTAATACCGCAGCTTCGTACCCTTACCAAGAGCCATCCCGAACTGGAAATAGAAATCGCCAGCGGTGAACAATTAAGCCATGATCCTCAAGCCATTTCTATTCGCTTTGGCGATACTCGAAATATTGCCCAACATGCTCGGCTTACTTTGGAGTTATTTAACGTATATGGAACATCCGAAAATTTAAGAAAGTGCGCAAACAAAGAGCTCGTTAGAGTCTATATTCCCAAATGGAAGAACCCTAGTTTACCAGAGCCACCGTGGCAGCTATGGTTACAGTATAATGAGCTTGACGTCAGTACGTTTGAGGTCGTGTACTTCGACCAAGAGTCCTATTGTATTTACGAGGCCATCGCCGGTTTAGGGCTGGTATTTTGTTCAAACACACTTGTTAAGAACGCGATTTCAAGCCAAGTAATAATTCAATCTAACTATTGTGCGCTGCCATCACAGCTTGGTTACTATTTAGTAAGTCCTACGGCTTCTATGACTCAAAATCAAACACAATTCATTAATTGGTTAAAAGCCCAATTCGATTAAGTAACCGTGGCATAAAACACATAAAATACATAAGTATTCGCCCAAGCGCGGGATTGACTGCCCGTTGTTTTTTTGATCTCAAGACTGGAAAATAAGCGACACAATGCCCACAATGGAGGTCTCAATCTATGCAGCTCTTGGTGCGCATATTCGTTTAGAACAATTAAATTAAAACGGGAATTTTATGTTCGAATCATTTAATCCAACACCTCGTACCCTAATGGGTCCGGGTCCGTCAAATGTATCGCCTCGCGTTTTAGGGGCCCTAGCAAGACCAACCGTTGGGCATTTAGACCCGCAATTCATAGGGCTAATGGATGAAATAAAACAGCTCTTGCAATACGCATTTTGCACCAAGAACGAGTTTACGATTGCGTTATCGGCTCCTGGCTCAGCCGGTATGGAAGCGTGCATCGTTAACTTAATAGAACCTCATGACAAAGTTGTTGTGTGTATTAATGGCGTATTTGGAAATCGATTAAAAGAGAACGTAGAACGTGTCGGTGCTCTGCCTATAGTTGTTGAAGACAAATGGGGAGAACCTGTATCTGTAGAGAAAGTCGCAGACGCCCTTGCTGCGAACCCAGATGCGAAGGCCCTCGCTTTTGTTCATGCAGAAACCTCCACGGGCACACGCAGTGATGCCAAGTCTCTTTGTGAATTGGCACAACAATATGATGTATTAACGATAGTTGACGCCGTGACATCATTGGGGGGCTGCGAGTTAAAGGTGGATGACTGGGGTATCGATGCAATTTACTCAGGCTCTCAAAAGTGCTTGTCTTGTGTACCCGGAATTTCTCCTGTGAGCTTTAGTGATAAAGCTGTTGACGTACTAAAACAGCGAAAAACCAAAGTACCTAGCTGGTTTTTAGACCAGTCGCTTGTAATGGACTATTGGTCTGGTGAGGGCAAGCGCAGCTATCACCACACTGCCCCAATTAACTCTCTTTATGCCCTGCATGAATCATTATTAATGCTTAAACAAGAGGGCTTAGAAGACGCTTGGCAAAGACATTCTCAAATGCATAAAGTTCTACATACTGGCCTTACACGCCTTGGCATTGGCTTTTTGGTAGATGAAGATCACCGCTTGCCTCAGTTAAACTCAGTAATTGTTCCTAACGGTGTCCATGATGCCCAAGTACGCACGACCCTTTTGAATAAGTATAACCTTGAGATTGGTGCAGGGCTTGGTCAACTCGCAGGCAAAACATGGCGAATAGGCTTAATGGGCACCACTGCGCAAGAGCAGAGCATAGCTCTGCTCCTCGCTGCGTTAGAAGATACGTTAGGTTAATAGACCCGTATTTAAGGTGTGGGAAATTATCACACCTTATTTGTTTATGTGCTTTAAACGCCTTAACGACGCGCGTAGAACACGCCTGCAAAATGAAAGGCAATCAAACACCAAAGTATGAATATCAGCTGCAAATATACATCCAGCAACTTCGAGTAGAACCGCCCATCATTGTTAACAATATCAGATAACTGAACACCGAATAATTGTATCGCTACCTCAGCGTTAACAACCATACCTAATCCTGTAATGACCAGGCCTGTAAGAGGTAAAAGCATGCATGCACGGATTACACAAAAAACTTGTGACGTTTGCCGCTTAGAGGTTGCCTAGAGAGCTTTGCAATAAAACATTTTTCCCTAACAAATCGTGCAAAAGTTAAGACAAATACACCTAGCGCATCAAAGCATGTGTTTGAATTGCATCCTGACGGTGCAAAACTTGACCCTTTATTTGATAATTAATGGTATGAATTTGGGCGCTCATCTTCATCAATATAAACAAGATTAAACATGCGGCAAGCCAATGTAATGAACGATCGACAATATAGTGTTGAGTAGCCATTCAATATTCCTTTATTTTGTTATTGCTAAAGCTATATGGCAGCGTTCAAAAATAAACTTTCGAACAATTCTGAAAAAACAAAAAAGGCAGCTAATTGTGCTGCCCTTGTTGCTAACTAGAAGTTAGATTAGATTGAGTTTGTGCAATCGTGCAGCTTAACCCAAACTTCGGTATCTTCCTCTGGTGTAGCTTGAGTCCACCATTTAGCTTGATAAATTGCATCTTTAAAAGTCACCAAGCTATCGCTCACATATGTTTCACCAACTTGCCACTTTGGAGATTGGCACTTAGGTGTAAGTGCACCAAAAAATCCAGTAATGCTATTGAGCTTTAAATTGGAGGCAGTGCCATAGTCTACGCCTTGTGCAACCGACACCGCACCGCCAAGTGCTGTAATATGCCAATCGAATCTGATATTTGCCGAATCAACGCTACCGTGTACTTCGATATTTGACACCAAAGTGGCATCATGAGGCCAGAGTCCGTAATCACGAATTTGTCCTTGAAAACCACCTATCCAGTTACTCACCAGTTGGGCGTTATTGATCACGTAACCCGCTGAGCTTGGATCTTGATATACAAAACCTGGGTTAGTTGCCTTTTCTAACACAGTTACTCTTTCGTTCTCATCCAAAACATTCCAAGCGCTCATATACGTCACGACATTTTGTTTTAGTATTTTTACTTCGCTTTCAGTTAACGGCTGTGCGGCACTATTCACACTGGCAAAACTCACACTGGTTAATAAAATTGCTGCTTGAATAGATTTCATAATGACTCCTGGTCCTTGTTGTTATCGTGTTTCCAGTCTCCTAACAACTTGGGTAAAAATATTCCACCTTGATAAAAGAGGATTTTTTGAATTAATATCGATATCAATCAACTAATTAGTAAGTGTCCATTTAGCTAAATCGACATCGTGATTAGTTAATTCGAATAAAACTAGCTAAGAGTAACTTTATTTATGTGGATTGAATTACAAAGGGAGTTTTATTTAGTTTGCTGTGTGCTGACCCTATTTTGTGCAGGTCTCATGTTTAAATATGAACGAAGCTTCAGTGAAAGCGCCCACTACCTCAGCCTTGCTAACCTAACTCTGATGCTCATACCACTTATTAGCTATGTGCAATTAAAGTTTTACATAAACGCGCCGCTAATATCGCAAATAGCAAATTGCTGCATTTTATTATTCTGCGCATTCATTTACTTGTTCTATTGCAGTCAAACATCTCCTAGGATGAAAGACGTTATCCTCCATTGCACACCGTTTGTATTCTTTCTAACTGTAAAAGTCATGGATTTTCATACGCAAACTGAATTGATGTACATCATCTACTTTGGCCTAATGTTTAGCTATGTAACTTGTATTTGGCGGCCTGCTACCAGAACCACTGAAAACTCCCTTAAGTGCAGTAAATTACTTATACTTACAATCACTTATTTGATAGCCCTGAACGGCTCCGTTGCTATTTCATTTTTGAGCCAATCGAGTTGGACTTATCCGTTATGGTCACTCCTTAATATCAGTATTTGCTTGTACTTAATGACATTTTCTTTTTATGCTGCATATCGTATTAAACAGGTATCAAATCAAAGCCTTCAGCCCCATCTAAAACACATCGACACTGAAGAATTAGATACTCAAGGTCATAATTCGAAGGATTTACAAGCCAAACAACGTGCCATTCAGCTCAGCGATTCAGTGGCACAAGATTGCATAGCAACACTCCACCATTTACTACAAAAAGAACAACTATTCTTAGACAACCAGCTTACACTTGGACAACTGGCCACCAGACTTAGCTTAACACAGCATCAAGCGTCCGAGCTGCTCAATGAACATATGCACACGAGTTTTTATAACTTACTCAATGAACATCGCGTTAAGCACGCTTGCCAGCTGCTAAAGCATACAACAGGCAAAGCAAGTGTTACTCAAATCGCGTTAGATAGTGGGTTTAACAACAAGAGTTCATTTTATAACGAATTTAAAAAGCAATTGGGGACTACGCCAAGCAAATGGCGTATAACGCAGCAAGTGAGTTAGACCTAAATGATTATTACTATTTGATAATATTGCGAAGTCGTGCTTGAGTGGTAAACTTAGCTAGCTCTTCTATTTGCGTTTCATTAAGTTTTATCTGTTGTGAGTGCCCACTCCCATCACTCATCAACACCTCAACCTCTCGATCTATTGTGCTCAACAGCAAATGCGTGTTGGAGTCAGAAACATAGAAGTTTAGCTCCTCATCTGACGCAAGTTCATTTGTACCCACGACGCCTGATTCTATAAAATAGCCAAACTGCTCATGATGCTCAAGATCTATAAAACGGTATATTATCTTTGCACATTTCAAGAAACACGCTCCCGAGGCGTTGACTAGAACCACCTCCGAGTTGTACAAAACTCGGCCAGACAGCGTCATATCAACCAATTCTCTATGGTTAAGATCTTCGACGTTTATAAATACGATTTCAAGATGAGACTTTTCTGCACTGTACACTTCATAAAGGCAGTGATAATGAAACCCTAGCCCACCATTTGAAGCAATTGCATTAGGAAAATAGCTAGGCCATTGTTGGCTAACATAAGACTCTACTAAGGTAGAATCGTCCCAGCAAATATCTGCATCTAGACTATCTAAGTCGGATTGCTTATCAATTGGGGTGTAATTCATATAATCTCCATTAAATCGTCAATTATGTAAGACGTATGTATGACATCAAAACCCTAAGTGCTTTAAAGTTCAACTAAAAACACACGCTTAAACGCCTTTAGGCCCGCTTTTGAAAAGCTCACCGAACGCGCATCTAAATCTCTTTGAGCCCAACCTTTTTCAAAAATATAATCTAAGACCCACTGCCCAAGGCTGCCTGCTAAATGGTTGCGACGCTCACTCCAATCCAAACAAGATTTACAAACAGGACGCTTTTTGGATTGGAGTCGTGCTACATCCACACCCAGTTCTCTGAAATATAGTTTTCCCTTTTCTGTGAGCTGCGTTTGCTCACCCGCATCTATTAGCATACCTTGTGCAACTAACGCATCATAAAGCGTGACGCCCAACTCTCCTGCCAAGTGGTCATAACATACACGAGCGTATTGCAGCCGTGTATCATTGGGGCCAGTTTGTACTTTAGACTGCGCACTTGTGGTCATCACCAAAAGTTGCTCCAGTAATTCAGCAACAGCTAACCCTTTTAATTGAAAGTACCGGTGCCTGCCTTGCTTTCTAAGTTGCAATAAATCACCTTCCACCAGCTTTGATAAGTGACTGCTTGCCGTTTGCGGCGTCACATCCGCTTCTATTGCGAGCTCGGTGGCGGTCAACGCTTTACCCCCCATTAAGGCGGTCAAGATTTTAGCTCGGGTAGGATCTGCAATTAACCCTGCCACGACTGAGATATTTGGTTCCATATATTTACCAATAGTTCGATGGCCATCGAAGCATGCTATTTTTGGCTTGGTAGACTGCCTCAAAATAATAAAGGAGGCAATCCCTATGTCTATTACATGTTTTATTGAATACGAGATTAACCCATTTAAACACACAGAGTTTGAGCAGTATGCTAAAAACTGGGGGAAAATCATTCCACAGTGTGGTGGTAACCTTATTGGTTATTTCTTACCGCATGAAGGTGATAATAAACGTGCATATGGATTAATTACATTCGATAGCCTAGCCGACTATGAACGCTATAGACAGAGGCTAAAAAGCGATAAAGACGCCGTCGAAAACTTCCAATTTGCACAACAAACGCAAATTATACTGCATGAAAAACGCTACTTTTTAAAAGGCGTACCTGACACGCTAAAGTTCGATTCAGGAGACGTATAATGATAGCGGTTATATTTGAAGTCACCCTCAGGCCGAATGCCGCGCCAAGATACTTTGATATTGCAGCTGAACTTAAAGATATTTTAGTCCAACAACGCGGATTTATAGCCATTGAGCGCTACCAAAGCGTGAATAACCCTGAGCAATACCTTTCCCTATCATTTTGGCAAGACAAGGAGTCCGTAATGCGCTGGCGCAATGAAATAATGCATCAAAAAGCGCAGCATATCGGTAAAACCGAATTGTTCAAAGATTACCGATTGCGCGTTGCTGACGTATTCAGGGATTACACCCTGTAATTCCCTTTTCTACAAAACAGGCTGCAACGGTGCCCAACTGCCGTTTGCAGCTCACAAGGTCTTTACTATGGAACTACTTGATTACCTATACGCCCATTTTTACTCTGAAGCGCAATTAACTAAATATTGTGACGTAACCAAACAGAGATTTACCGAGCTACAAGCGCTAGGCGTTATGCCTAAACCTAGTTACATTTTAAATGCCCATATCGGATGTCGCTCTTTCTTTGGCAACCACGAACAAAACGCCAATATTCATTTTTATCCTAAAACATATAAGCAGTGGTTAAATAAGGTGAAGCTCAACAAAAAACACGAAGACGCCTTTCATTGCTTTAACACTCGCATGCAACAAACCATGCAGGCGTTATCTAATAAAGGCATATCGTCAAATTATAAAAACGGCACGAAAGAGCAAGCAAAGTTTATAGAAATACAGTGGCAACACTTTTTGGAAGGCACCTATGGGCTCTGCACCCGTACTGGCATGCCAGAAGATATTACCAAAAAAGAAATCACAATAGACTATATAAATAAGTTGCTTGCACAGCAAAAACTAAACGATAAAGAAGAAAAACAATTAATCTCAGCGATGAATATACTGGCTTCTTGCAGCCCTAAATTCGCCCCTCATGAAAGAGGTCAGTCGCAATTTCACCAATTGGCTGAAGTAATTGATTCCCGAATTCAACCACTGCCTTGAAACAAACACACAGCAAATATTTATAACTGTCAAAGAGACCTTCTTAGCAAGCTCAGGAGACCTTTAGCAATACTTTTACGATACCTAAAAAGTAATGCTGTATCATGTACCTACTTCTATTTCGCAATAAAGCACCTAATTGAGGGCTAGCATCACGTTAGCCCTATGTGCGAACTTATCACAAGAAATAAATACATAAAGCAATCGGTGACACGCATCAACCAAGGCTGAGGCAAACCCAAGCTCTATTTACGCCTCAACCTGAGTCGATTCTTTTTCTTGGTTCTAAAAGGTTGAACAAACATAACAAACCCCGTCACTATCATAAAAAGTAGAATAAAAGAGACTGGTAACATCAACCAAAGATTTGCGTTTTTCTCAAAAAAAGTGCCGTCATGCAGGCTTTCGATGAATTCATAGTTGCGCTTGGCAACTTGAAGTACTTGTCCTGTATGGCTATCGATTTGAATTTCGATACTATTATGACTGCGAATTTTAGTGATCCCTTTTGCAGGTCTTACATCCAACCTTTTGATGTCGTCCCAACTCGATATTTTGGCAGATTCAACTGACTGAGCCACGGCTAAAATTTGCTCAAACGTAATGATTGGCTGTGAGGTTTGCCCTTTGGCTGAGGGAGGCTGGATAAAATCGAATTCTTTTTTGACCAGCAGCAAAATTCCAGTAACCAGAATTACCAGTAACGGCAACGCGATAACGATACTTGCCCACTTATGAATGTTTCTATTCGTTCTTTTAAAACTCATTATACCTACTACTAAATTTGCCACTGGATAGTCACAAAAGCTACGCCTTTGTAACTAATCAACTCAAAGCAAAGATGTCACTCATTGACTCAGGTTCACCCACTTCCTTTTATAAGTGACATATTAAAGATTAGACTAGTCTGAAATAAAGCGGTGCTTGAAAACCAAGCACCGCCTAACGCTCAGTTTAATTAGTCATTAATGGTGCGCCAACAGACCAAGGTCCACCAGCATCAATGACTGACTTTTGAAGCTGAGGAACTTCGTTTTGTTGCAGAGACTTCACTCGCTCACTTACGCTTTCAAGACGCTTGCTCGCATAGTCAAACTGGTCTTGATGCTGCTGCGTCGGACCATATGTCGACCAAGCTGCTGTCATTGCGTAAAACAGTCTACTAGAGATGTTGGCAGGTTTCGTGCCCATACGGTCACGTGACTTAAGTCCATTGAGTTCAAAGTTTATTGCGTTGATCTCAGCTTGGATCTCTGCGTAATTTGCCTCTAATGCCGCAATGTCACCCGGTGTACGATCAATTGCCGTTCGAAGTGTTTTCATTGACTTGTTAAGTTCAACAATTACCGCATTTACAGCACTTGCACGTCTTTGTGCATTCGCGATTTTCTTACCGAACTCAAGTACTTTCTTAGCCGATGCAGTTTGCAGCGAATTACCAGTAATAGGCTTCAATTCAAATTCTACAGGCTCAGCTAGTTGTGACACTCTACTTCCAACACGTTTATAAAGCGTCGCTGAGTAGGTGCCCGGAATCGCCATTAGTCCGTCACCAAATGGGTTCCAGCCTGACTCTTCAACACCCGTCACCGCTTTTCCAGTAGCGTATGTCATATCCCAAGTTATACGATGAAGTCCTTTACTAGCTTTACCTGAAACACGATTTACAAATTCACCTTTGTCATCCGTTATTTCAAGATACACTGTTGGCTTCGGCTCTTGGTTTTCTTTTTCGACTTTGCCCCATGCAGGATATAGCGGGTAGCTTTCATTTTTAACCATCTCTTTTTCAGCTTTTTGGCGCTGGCCTTTAGCAGTCAATAAGCTGTCTTTTAAGAAATAAGTTAACGTTGCGCCATGCTCTGGATTCTTAGCTGCAAAGCGATCATCTCCATCGGTATCGGTATGGTTACCATCTAAGCTGAACCATTTCACAGGACGGCTAGGCGCAAACAGCATGGCTTCTTGCTCCATCGACTTTTCTGTCAATTGTCTTAGTGGTGCATAGTCATCAAGAATGTAGATACCGCGTCCAAAAGTGCCCGCAACTAAGTCATTTTCTCTACGTTGAATCTTTACATCACGCGTAGAAATTGTAGGAATACCGCCATTTAGTTCAACCCACTTCTTACCGCCGTCAACTGTAAAGAAAATACCAAATTCAGTACCAATAAACATCAAGTCCTTGTTCACATGATCCTGTACAATTCGCCACACTAAATGCTTTTCTGGCAGATCATCAGCAAGAGACTGCCAAGTTTTACCTAAATCAGTAGATTTGATTAAGTAAGGTTTGAAGTCACCATATTTATGGTTATCTAGTGCGACATATACCGTATTCGGGTCAAACAAATCTGCGCGAATATCGTTAACGTAAGCCATTGCAGGAATACCTTCAATGGTATTTAAGTCAATCTTATTCCAGTTTTTGCCGCCATCTTTCGTTACTTGGATAAGGCCATCGTCGGTCCCTGCCCACAAAACTTTGTCGTCTATGGGGCTTTCGGTGAAATTCGCAATAGTATGGTACTCAGACATTGCATAAATGTCCCAACCGGCTTCCACAGACCAAGTTCTGCCCATGACAGGCATATGCATACGATTTTCATTTTTGGTTAAATCATCAGAAATTGGAGTCCAACTATCACCTCTATCATCAGAGCGCCATACTCGCTGTGAAGCGAAATAAAGTCTTTTTGGATCATGTGTAGAGACATTGATTGGCGCATCCCAATTAAATCGCTCTGCTGGCTCTCCTGGACGAGGCTGTGGCTTGATATATACACCTTCTCTGGTTTTCAGGTCATGACGGGTCAAATTACCTTGTTGCCACTGCGAATACATAATATTGGGGTTACCTGGCTCAACAGCTGGTTGGTGTCCATCTCCCCCTAATGTTAAGAACCAATCTTTATTTTTGATCCCCTCTGCACGGCGAGTACGAGAAGGCCCACCTTGTGTCGAGTTATCTTGCGCACCGGCATAAACCGTATAAAACGGTTTAGCGTCATCAGGCGCAACTTTATAAAATTGCGTCAACGGCAAGTTCGCCATAAAACGCCAATTTGCCATACGATCGTGAGACATATAGATCCCACCATCTGAGCCAATCAGTACAAAATCAGGGTCTGTTGGATGGAACGCAAATGCATGGTCATCTACGTGCTTTCGTTTTGTGTTGATAGGTGTCCAAGTCTTACCGCCGTCATCAGACACTTTACTGTAATTACTGGCAATATAAACACGGTCTAGCTGATGAAGATCTGCAAAAATTTCTTGGTAGTAGTGAGGGCCCGTACCGCCGCCAACTTCATCAGACATTCTTGTCCAACTCGCACCGCGGTTTTCTGAACGATAGAAACCACCTTTGCGGTTATCGGTCTCAATCGTTGCATAAATAATATCTGGGTTGATTGGTGAGATTGCCATACCAATTTTACCCATATTGCCTTTTGGTAGTCCTGTTTTGAGTTCAGTCCAAGTCTCACCACCATCATCCGAGGTATGAATTCCTGCTCCTGGGCCCGTTCCAACATACGTCGCGACGGTTCGTTGACGAGACCAAGTTGCTGCATACAGTTTTTTGGGGTTTCGCGGGTCAATCAGCAACGAGGTTACACCCGTCCACTCATCTTGAGGTTTAAGCACTTGTTTCCAAGTTTGGCCGCCATCGGTCGTTTTATACAAACCACGTTCACCACCACTGCTCCAAAGCGGGCCTTGTGCCGAGACCCATACAGTATTAGAATCAGTTGGGTGTACAACAATATCAGAAATACGCTCTGACTCTTTTAATCCCATATTTTTCCATGTCTTACCACCATCCACTGACTTATAGACGCCATCACCAAAACTGATATGGCGGCCACCATTGTTTTCACCGGTGCCAACCCAAATAATATTTGAGTTACTCGGATCGATCGTGACATCACCCGTTGAATAAACGGCTTGTTTATCAAAAATAGGTGTCCAAGTTGTGCCAGCATTGACTGTTTTCCAGACACCACCGGAGCCTACAGCAGTATACCAAGTCGATGGGTTCTTTTGATCGACTTCAATATCAGCGATACGCCCTGACATGTAGGCAGGCCCGATATTACGAAGCTTCATCGCTTCAAAAGTTTGACTACTAAAGATTGATTTTTCTTCTTCTGATCCACTAGCCAGTGCTTGAGAAGTAACCAAAGCAATTGATACTGCGATGGCTGTTTTGAGGAGAGTTTTCATTTTCACACCAAATATTTTTTTATTTGCATCCCAACGGGAAACACTAACCTAACATATGATACGTGTGTGTAAATAATCGCCCACACTACAAAAAATAGGGTTAAACGTTATAGTGTAACAAATTATGTAATACTTAATTCGCCCATAGCAAACAAAAATACATATACAATTCAATTATCTAATAAAAAGCTGAGACAGGTGTGCATAATTAAAGGAACAACGGCTAACATTGAGCTGCCGCCGTCATTCCCATATTTTAAGGTTTGTATTAAATTTTCTTATTCGCTACAGCACGAGTTTAGCCAGAACTTCTCCTTCTTCCTCATCAAAGCCATATTCAACAAAACCAAAGCTTGCGTAAAACGACTTTGCGGTCACGTTCTTAGGGTCGTAGCATATCTCGATGAATTCGATGGAATAGCTGTGCTTAATTTCATCAATGGCAAGTTTTAGTGCTTTACGCCCTATCCCTCTATTTTGAAACTTTTCATCCACCATAAATCGCCAAATTGAAACCATATTTTTAGACTCTGGTACCCACATAAAAAATCCAACAGGCTCTTCATTGGCGTAAATTCCGCGAGTCTGATAATGGTCGTTGTAATGCGACTCAACCAGCGACCACATATTACACGCCACAAAATCCTGCTGTATTTTACTAACATCAAGGTCGCAAATGGCCTCATAGTTTTGCTTTGTCACTGGTTGCAAGCTAATGGTGCTTAACTGTTCCATAGATACCCCTTTACTCTGCAATAGCCAATTTTTGTTTATAGCGCCATGTAAACCCTAGCAGTGCGATAGCAATAATATTCACCGAAACTAAAACTTGCTCAAAGGCGAACGCAACACCAATTACTGAAAATGGATTCAAGCCAATGTTCCACTGCTCCCACTGCAATGTCACTATTTCTAATAGGCTTATCCAAAACAGCGGCTTAACAATAGCGTTAGGCGTCTTTACCCACTGCCAAGTGATGTAGCTATATAGCGCCACAAAAAAGAACATATAGCCCGATTTTACAAAACTAAAAACATGGTCAAAGTTGCTTGAGTCAGAAACATACAGGACAAACGTTATCAACGAAAACAGCAACGAAATCCATAAACAAACCGAAATCACTTTATAGCTTTTTGACGTTTTTCGTGTGGCATGTGGCGAACTCATAAGCTGGCCTCTCTTAACTTGATTAAGTCGCAGCCAACTATTGCATCTAAATTTTCCGTTATTTTGTCTTCAGTCCAATTCCACCAAGCAATATTTAATAGCTCATCGATAACGGGCTGCTCAAATCGCATTCGAATCACTTTCGCGGGGTTACCACCCACAATACTGTATGGCGGTACATCTTGGGTCACAACCGATTTACTGGCCACTATCGCACCACTGCCAATTTTAACACCTGCCATGATTGTTGATTCATAACCTATCCACACGTCGTGACCTATTTCCAAGTCTCCTTTAAACGGTAACTCACCTTCTTCTGGCATTGCCTTTTCCCAGCCATTACCAAAAATATAAAAGGGATAGGTGGAGAACCCAGACATTTTATGGTTGGCGCCATTCATTATAAATTTAACACCGGTGGCAATAGCGCAAAATTTGCCAATTATTAATTTATCTCCGATAAAATCGAAATGATAAAGCACATTGCTCTCAAAGTTCTCTGGCCCTTGCGGGTCATCGTAATAGGTATAATCGCCAACCAAAATATTATTTGAAGTGATAAAGTTTTTTAGAAAACCTACTTGTGGAAAGCCCTCAAGTGGCGTCTTATTATTAGGATTTGGTCCTTTCAAAGCATCACCTTAATTCAAGTATCATTGTTCACAATTTTGTCAGCTGGTACATACTCTACCAACCAAACATCATTTTTCGTTTTATAAAATTGTGCGCCTTGTTGATGCATCAGCTCAGAATCTATGGTCAGAATTACGGCGCTGCCATAGCGACTACCCACAAGCAGTAGCTGCTGACTCTGTTAAATGAACATGGTGGCGTTCTCCTTTGAGTAAGCCTTTTGAGTGTATTGACTGTAAAAACCGACTGGCTGTCCCATGATACAAAACTTTGGGTGGCTGTATCGCAGTTAAACCTAAATCAATTTGTATTGAATGCCCTTGGTTGGCTCTAATCTTTTTACCATCGTCACTAATTGCAAAACGTCGTTTATCATTGTCCTTAACAAGATCATTTATTAACTCTGGTGTAAGCGTGTATTTCTTTGTATTCAGAATGAGCGTATTAATGTCAGCCCAACCGTGGCTGTCTAATTCGAGGTTTATTAATTCTGGTTGATGCCTAAGAATAAGGCTCAAGTATTTCGATATTTTTTTATTTTCCATGGACCCATAATGTAGCCCATATTAATCAGTATGTTAAGAAGAAAGTATCTCATCTACTTCGACGATTTGTTTTTGGCGCATATAGTCAGCCAATATGCGCCAAAAACACTAGAGATTACCGTTATAAAAGTAACTGATTTTAGGTGGCTCACTAAAATGTGCAGTCAGCTTTTCAAGCACGCCATTATTATTGATAAACTCCATATAGTTTTGGTGCGCTTTAATACTTTGCCAATCTTCATCAATAAGCATCTTAGACTGAGTTTCATCAAACAGTATATTGACTCTTTCGCACCCTTCAAAACCTCTTACGTTAGGTAGGTTTTGCGCTAAAAAAGCTTTAAGGGGTGGGTAGTTACTAGGCTCCAAACTACAAGTAATTTGTACTCTTACGGGCATATTGCCTCCTTCTTTGTTAGTCGGAAGTCAATTTACGCAATAACCAACAAATAACTCCGCAAAATTCTGATAAGTACGGTTTTTAAGTCAGCTCTTTAACGCTTGTTGCTTAGGCGTTTCTCCAAATGTGCTTTTATATGCCTTAATGAAATGCGAAACATTATTGTAACCTACTTCAAGCGCCACATTCGTGATACACATTTGCCCTTGCGAAACTAATCTATTGGCATATTCCATACGCTTTTTGATCAACCATTGCTTAGGCGACTGCGTATAAAGCTGTTTAAAATCTCTTTGAAAACCAGATAAGCTTCTCCCTGATAGCTTTGCTAAATCGGAGACAGACAGTTTTAACACATGGTCTTGCTCTAAAAGCCGATATAGATTGCGTTTTGCCGGTAGTGCCAATTCTGACATCTGAAGTAAAGCACGCAGCTCTTGACCACATACAGCATATAATACGTGTAGCAACTCTGTTAGCTTGCAGTCAAGCATGTTATCCAGCCGAATTTCGTGGTTAAGGTAACTACTTAACTGCCGAAAAAACCCCGAGACAGCTGTATGCTCCACTGTCAAAAAACTACCTGTAGGTGTGTTAGGCCTGTTCTCACTGACTGCAATTGACAACAAAAAACGCTCGATGAGTGCTTTATCAAAAAACACTAGCCAAGCTTTGAGGTCTTGGGTGCTTTTGACAAAATCTGAATGTAAGTTCTGCCCCTGACAGAGTAATATGCCCTGGCCTTCTGTTAATGTTATCTGGTTATTCTGCCAGCCTGTAAGCGTTTCGCTTCCTTCTTCTACAAAAACTAAACACAACTGATTTGTATAAAACTCAACATCTATTAAGTCCTGTTTTAGATCTTTGAAATAGAGTGATGAGCCGTTATAACTGACAACTTTACTCACATCCGACAATGCCCCTAAAGCTTGAGGAATAACTAAAATATGTCGCTGACAATAACTTGCTATTTCCATTTTCCCTATCCTGCAAATTCGCTCTAACACAGCCATGCTTTAAAGTTTAAAAACAAGTTAACCTAAATTAAAAGGAGATTCCAAGAAACGTATTTGTTGAGCTTGACTGTCAATTTCTATCTTCACTCCCTGTGGCATAATCAATTGAGGATCTGTATGTCCAAAATCTAAGTTGCTCACAACAGTGAGCTCGTTACAGCCTAATTCATATTTTAAAACCGACAAAATCACTTCATCAAGTTCCGCTTTTTCATCATCGCTGTAATCGCGAGCTCGACCAAACAACAACCCGGAGCCTGCTCAAAACCCCCATAACACCGTAGTTCCTCAACCAGTACTTTGGTATTTTACAGACCTTCAGTCGCCATCGGTGATTGCAGGTATTATTTGCCCTCTTCTCATTCTAATATTTACTTTGAGCATTTTAAGAAAGCTATATTTATTGTTTGCAGGGACAAAAAGCGTCAGTAGTAGCACAAAGACAAACTCCAGCAGTAATATCTTTTTATTTGGTACTGGAGATAGTCACCATGGCGGTAATAGTAGTAATGGTGGCGGCAGTGGCTTTGGAGGAGACTCTGGCGGCGGCGGAGAATAACGCCGCATTGCAAACAGACTAAAAAGCCCGAAGGTCATGCTTCGGGCTTTGTTATAAAGTCAATTAAGCTCGACTATTTTGCTGCAATTGCGGCACGTGCTGTGTGAAGCTTCTTGTAGCTTTCGATCAATTTAAGGTGTCTATCTAGGCCTTCAAGCTTAGTGCTTGTTTCGGTCAAACCATAGAATCGCACGTCACCATTGATTGAACCAATTACGTTATCCATCACTTCTTGGCCAAACATTCTCGTTAGATTATGAATGTAATCTTCGATTTCTAATTCCTCATCCAGAGCAATCTCAAGTACTGTGTGCATAGCTTGGTAAAACATGCCGCGCTCAACAGTGTTGTCGTTGTATTGAAGGAACGACTCGACCAAGTCCATCGTTTCTTCTAAATCACCCAGCGCTAAATAAATCAGTAATTTGAGCTCTAAGATCGTCAACTGTCCCCACACCGTATTATCATCAAACTCGATACCAATCAGCGTAATGATGTCGGTATAATTGTCTAACTGACTCTCTTCCAATCGATTAACTAGCTCAGCAAGGGCTTCGTCGCTTAATCGGTGAAGGTTCAAAATATCTTCGCGATAGTGTAGCGCCTTATTGGTGTTGTCCCAGATTAAGTCTTCTGCTGGGTAAACCTCAGAGTAACCCGGTACCAAAATGCGACATGCTACACCCAAGTCAGTAAATTCAGCAATATAGGCTTCTTTGCCTAGCCCTTTTAAAATTCCGAAAAGCTGGTCACATTCTTCTTCATTAGTTCCAGAGAAGTCCCACTCTACAAAGTCATAATCTTTCTTAGCACTGAAGAAACGCCAAGAAATCACACCCGTAGAATCAATGAAATGCTCAACAAAGTTCTCAGGTTCAGATACAGCCATGCTGTTAAAGGTTGGACGTGGTACATCATTCAAGCCTTCAAAGCTACGACCTTGTAATAACTCCGTCAAGCTGCGCTCTAACGCAACTTCAAAACTCGGGTGCGCACCAAACGATGCAAATACACCCCCAGTTTTGGGGTTCATAAGCGTTACGCACATAACCGGAAACTGACCACCTAATGAGGCATCTTTGACAACCACAGGGAACCCCTGCTCTTCCAAGGCTTTAATACCGTCGACAATCCCAGAATATTTTGCCAAAACCTCTTCAGGTACGTCCGGCAATACAATTTCTTGCTCGATAATCTGTTTTTTGACAGCACGCTCAAAGATTTCTGACAAACACTGAACTTTCGCTTCCTCTAGGTTATTACCTGCACTCATTCCGTTGCTTAAAAACAAGTTTTCAATAAGGTTTGAAGGGAAGTACACCGTTTCGCCATCAGAGTATCGCGTATATGGGATGGAACAAATACCGCGCTCAATATTACCTGAGTTAGTATCAATTAAGTTTGATCCTTTCAACTCACCTTCAGCATCATAAATTTCTCGCGTATTCTCGTCTAAAATCTCAGCTGGAAGTTCATCATTTGGTTCAGGTTGGAACCACTTTTCATTTGGATAATGAACAAAATCACTGTTCGCGATTTCTTCTCCAAAGAACTGATCATTGTAAAAGAAGTTACAGTTCAAACGCTCAATAAACTCACCTAACGCAGAACAAAGCGCACTTTCTTTCGTTGCGCCTTTACCATTGGTAAAGCACATTTGTGACGCAGCATCACGAATATGGAGTGACCAAACATTTGGAACAATATTACGCCAAGAGGCCACTTCGATTTTCATGCCAAGATCAGAAAGGATCCCTGTCATATTGGCAATAGTTTGCTCTAGCGGTAAGTCTTTACCCAAGATAAATGTATTGGCATCTTGTTCAGGCTTCACCATGAGCATCGCTTGCGCATCGTCATCTAAGCTCTCTACATCTTCAATCTGGAAGTCAGGGCCTGTCTGAATCACTTTTTTCACAGTACAACGATCAATAGAGCGCAAAATACCTTTACGATCTTTTTCAGAAATGCTTTCAGGTAGCTCTACCTGAATTTTAAAGATTTGATTGTATCTATTTTCAGGGTCAACAATGTTATTTTGTGAAATGCGGATCCCATCTGTTGAGATGTCACGAGAAACACAGTAGACCTTAACAAAGTATGCCGCACAAAGTGCAGATGAGGCTAAGAAATAATCAAAGGGGCTCGGTGCCGAACCATCACCTTTGTATCGGATCGGTTGATCAGCAATAACACTAAAATCATCAAACTTGGCTTCAAGTCTCAGATTATCGAGAAAATTAACTTTAATTTCCATTGAACTCTTCCACAGTTGTGCACAGCTACTCGGTCAAATCAAAGCCTAGCTTGATTAAACCCAGCAGCAAAATTATCTTAACTGGGTGATTATCTTATTTTTCGTGTCATTAGTCTTGGGTTAATTGCAAATAAGCGCAAATAAAATCGTACCATTATTAAGTACACTCATAAATGGCTAACTTTTAAACGTCCCCTTTATAAACCCTCACCGGACACTGTGCACCTTTGACCAAGTGTGTTGTTTCTTCAAAAAATGGGATCCTGAGTTTTTCTATCACCGATTGAGAGCGCGTATTTTCTGTAAAATGCACTGCGTGAACTATTCGCAGCCCTAAATTCGCCTTGCAATATTCGATGAGTCCTTTAGCAGCCTCAAATGCGAAACCACTCCCCCAAAAAGGCACTCCCAACCAATAACCAAGTGTTCCTTCGCCTTTACCCAGTTGAGGAAAGCTCACCGAACCTATAATACGGTTGTCCCCTTTTATGGTGATTGCGTAGACCACAGCCAGTTTTTGCTCGAATGCGCTTTGATGCGTGCTAATCCACTCTATGGCCATACTTGGTTCGTATGGGTGCGGCATATTTGCCGTCATGTCAGCAATAATTTTCTCACCTGCAAGCTCGGCTATTCGCGGCGCATCATTGTCGCAAAAAGGCCTTAAAATCAGACGTTGAGTTTCAATGTTGGGTTGTTTCATGCAATGACTCTGTTTAGTTTATTGGACAGGGTAACTAAGATAACTGTGGGGTAGACTCACAGCCCACTTTTCACCATTTCTTTTACTTTTAGCGCTTTTTCAAAATGGTCGAGCTGATGGGTTTGTATCCACCATGTTGCCGCTTCCATCAACACTTCAGAGTCATCATTTTTGTTTGCAAAAAATGCGTAGAACGATAAGCCCACGCCCTCTCCTTTCTTATCGATTTTCTGCTCACACACTTTGATTATTTTTTCTCTAAGGCTCTGTCTCATTTGTACTTTCTTTTAATTTTTTTAGCCAAGTTATCTTACTTGGAAAAATTGACAGGTTCAATTTTTACTATCGTTGGAGCATTGTTTTTTATAATAGGTAGCGACTTCAATGCCATAAACACCCACTTCGTCATACCCCTTGGAAAGTTTGAATATCCCACATCTGTTATTTGTAAGCCACTTGGTAACTGTGTTTTAAAATATGTAGTTAGCTGATCACGGTTAATACCCCATGGCATTTTTGGCGTAGTGTAGTGTGATGTTTTCTCCCAACCAGTGGCTGACGTCGACTTATTTGATAGCCATACCGGAATGGTATCAAACATCAAACGCCAATTATCAAATGTTGCGGCAATGTCCTTAATCAACTTAACAACATCCTGCTCTTTGAAATACATAAATAACCCTTGCGCAGAGATAAACAAAGGTTTGTCTTTAGGAACATACTCAAACCACTGTCTATCAAAAGCTGAAAAAGATAAATGGAGATGATTTTCATCTGGCTGAATGAATCGCTCTCTAATTTCGATAGACTCGGGTAAATCGACACTGAGCCACAGCGCCTTGTTATTTGAAACCCTGAACCTCTGTGTTTCTAGCCCTTCGCCCAAGTTAACGATTGTTCCTTCAGGGTACTTCTCGAGAAAAGCGCTGATTTCTCTATCAAAATCTAGCGAACGAACTGCATGCGAAGGTTCCGCTTTGCCAAAACTTTGCTCAAAGTGATAGTCAATGCTTTGATATATACGTGTTGCGTGTTCATCCCGAATGACGCCATCACTTCTCATAGCCTCTACAGCACGGTTATGAAGTGTCCAAAGCATGGTCTCTGGTACCGAAGTGAGGTTGGTACTCTGTTTCATTGCAAGTTCCTTCTTAAATTGTTGCACCATAACCATAACGCGATAACAACAAAAAAATTTAGCGTGTGAGCTCCATGTTGATATACGCTAAGGTGGGCTTTTAAGGTAAAAACCCTCCTTAAAAGCCCACTATTATTATTAAATTGTCTGCAACTTGTTTAGCTAATCAAATATTGCTACTTAATGATGTTCCTAATTTCTGACACTTGCTCATAACCAATACCCCAATTGTCTGTATTAACTTCATCAATCAATACAAATGTTGTTGATGGCTCTTTATTGAGCACCTTGACCATCAATTCTGTCGCTCCTCGTATAAGTGCGCGTTTTTGCTCTTTTGTCACATTTTCGTCGGTTACTTTAATGTTGATATAAGGCACAAGACCCCCCTCTATCCAATATCCGCATACATTTTGCTCACGATCAGCCACTTGCCCTGTTCTTTTAAAAGCCCTAAATAGTCGATGTAAACACGTCCGAGTAATGGACAAACGAGCTTAACCATCGCCTGCTCACCTTCAATGTCGATAGACAAGATCCGATAATCAAACGACTCCCCTTGCTCTTTTGGCACGGGCCTAGTTACAACAAGAGATAGCCACTGCGCTAAAGTACGCCTCAAGTTTGGGGCTTTTAACTCTAAATTTTCACAAACGATTGATTTGAGCGTGTTGACGTCGGCGTGATATAGCCCTTCAAAATAGAGGTGAACAACCGATTTGACTTCATCAATATCTTGCAAATTGGTGCAATGCATAAGATCTCCACATATCACGTCAAAGACTCTTCAGCTAATAATGCTGCTTTGAATGATTGTCTCGCCATAACGCTATCTAGCATCTGCCGGACATTTTCAGGAATGTGAATATTGACAAAAAAGTGTGCCCCCCAGCGTGCATAAACAGCCAAAAAGATGTCGGCAGCACCAGGGATACCCCCACCAAGGTATCCACCTTTATGTTCTCGCTGTTTCAATCGCAAACTCACTACTTGCCATAACTTATTGATCTTTTTAGCAGCTTCTTCTATGAACAATTGGCGGACCTGTTCATTAGCTATCGCATGTGTCGCGAAAAATAACCTGCCATAGGCTGGGTGCATCGATGCATTGGCAAACATCAGGTCCTCAATTGTTTGCTGTTGTAGATCTAAAGATGACGGCCACAACTCGCTCGGGTGAGTACGTAACAAATGCAGCATAATAGCTGCACCTTCGGTATAAACGTTGCCATTTTCCACCAGCGTTGGCACTACATTTGCGGGGTTTACCGCGATAAAATTCTCAGTGTTCTGCTGATTCACTAACGTAAACGCTTGATTGAGTTCTCGCAACATGACCTGTACTGCCAACGAGCACGCACTTGGTATGAAATAAAGGGTATACATATTTTTCTCCTACACACTATCAGTACTAATAATTTCAGAAACTTAGGTTCCTGAATCTTTCAACAACACCAGTGTAGAAAAAGTCCTATGCGTAATATATAGTTACAATACGAACTCACTGTTTCTTTCAAGGAAACAGTTATGCGGGGAACATATGGATAAATTACGTGCAATTGAGGTATTTATTAACGTAGCCGAGCTAGGCAGCTTCACACGAGTTGCAGAACTTAGGCGGACATCAAAATCAATGATAAGTAAAGAGATAACCAAGCTTGAAGAAAGTTTGGCGGCACGTTTAATTCATCGTACCACACGAAATTTACAGCTAACTCAAGCAGGAGAAGCCTACTTAGCTCACGCACGAGACATTGTTTCTCGGCTCGCCCAAGCAGAATTGCAAGTTCAACAAATGGGCCAAATGCCAAAAGGCGTGCTCAAAGTCAATTTACCAATGGCACTTGGGCTCACTATATTGACTGACGTTTTTAATCAATTTATGGCTGTGTTTCCTGAGATCCATTTAGATATACATTTAAGTGATAAAGACATTGATCTGGTTGAACATGGCTTTGATCTGGGATTTCGGGCCTCAAGCACATTACTAGACTCAAATTATGTTGGTCGACCACTAACACAATTTAGCTACCGAATATGCGCATCACCAAAATATCTAAACAACCACTCGCCTATCGTTGAGACGAAAGATTTGCGAGCACACAACTGTTTTGAATATACCTACTTTAAAAATAAGCACGTATGGCCTGTTGAAAATGGTGTCGCTATAAGTGGCTCATTAAAAGTAAATAGCACCCCATTTATGTTAGAAATCATAAAAGCAGGCAACGGGATAGGCTTTTTACCCGACTTTGTATGCAACACGGCAATTGAAAACGGCGAGGTCGTTGAAGTACTCACCCACACTAAAAAGCCACAGCTGACGCTCTATGCACTCTACCCTGCCAGACATTTTGTACCAGAAACAGTAATACAATGTATCCAGTTTTTAGAGCAGTACTTTTCCAAGACAATTAAAGGTTAACTCACACAATAACCGGCACTTGAAAAGAAAAAGTGACGCCGCCTGTTTCTGTTATTTCAATATCTCGGATGATTTCAACCAAGTGACCATTAGTATCTAATTGATACCCCAGAGATTCTATCACTTTAAACAACTGCTCGAGTGCCACGATGTACGCGGTGTCTGAAACGAGATAGACATCACAACAAAAATAATGGCCCTCTGCTAATAATTTTGTGTACTCAGATCCACAAACCTGCCAATCCCCCATGTAAGTTTCAATATCTTGCCAGTTTTTTTCTAATTGGTTAACAGGCGTCATACCCATAATACGCGTCGACTTTTCACCAAATGTCTCAAAGATGGTGTCCCAATCTTCACTGGCATTCGGCAATAACTTCATGCCCCTTTGTGGATACCACACCAGCTCACAGGGCAAATCTTTCGCCAGTTTGTTTTCTAACGACCCTGACTCCGTTGGGTGCGCTAACTTGCTCATCAGATCCGCGGTTTGCCTCGGGGTCCCAGTTACCCCCATCGCTCGTATCTCCTTTGCCGTTAATCCAAGGGCCTTTTTTAACGCCTTCCCAAGAGCCTGAGATGACGAATAGCCACATTCGTGCGCAATATCAGTAATTTTGAATTCATCTTCTGCAAAAATATAATGTACTGCATACTGCAAGCGCACTCGGCTCAAGTATTGCCCCGGTGTTTCATGAAAAAGCTCAGAAAACTGACGATGGAAGTGAAATGGCGAGATAGCACTTTGTGTGGCTATTTGCTCCCAACAAAGCCCCGCGGCCAAGTCTTGGTGCATTAGCGTAAGTGCTTTATTAAAGCGAGCTTGAAGATGCTCAGGCAATGGATCCAATAGTGCATATTCTGGCACCAATACATAGGGTTTTAATTTTTTTTCAAACATAAGCAAGATAGTTGTGGCCAATGCCACAACTATCACGCGCTACATCTCTAAAATCAAATACCAGCGTGTAAGTAATTGTAGTTATGCAGTCTCACCATGCAACATTGAAACCTGCTGCTTAGGTTGCTTGCGACAAAATATACCGAGCAATATCGGTATCAAAATCAAAGTGACCACAGTAGCAAAAAGTTCACCAAACACTAAGGCAACCGCTGCTGGCTTCAAATACTGAGCCTGTTCTGCTTGTTCAAATAGTAAAGGTAGTAAGCCACAAACAGTGGTAACTGTGGTTAAAAATATTGCTCTAAACCGGCTCGTCCCAGCTTTGACTAAGGCTTCATTTAACGTCATACCACCGCGATAAAACTCGTTAAATCGCGTTATCAAAACCAGCGAATCGTTAATTACAATGCCTGTCATTGCCATCATCCCAAACATAGAGAGTAAACTGATAGGCAGGTTCATAATGTAGTGACCAAATATGGCACCTGCAAAGCCAAATGGGATCACAGCCATAATGATAAACGGCTGCCAATAAGATTTGAGTGGAATAGCCAACAAAATATAGATAAGAATAACCGTCATCAACATAGCCGATTTAAACCCTTTTGACACCGCAGTGATCTCTTCAAACTCTCCCCCAGTCATTATTTTTACACCAGGATATGTGCGCTCTAACTGATCTATGTCGCTTTGTAGGCTTGCGAGTACTTCTTCTGGTGATTGTATATCCCTATTTTGTTTCCAATAGAGATTTACAACCTCTGTTCTATCACGCCTGAGGATGATCTCTGGTACTTGTTCAAAGCTAAATGAGGCGACATCTTCAAGCCTAACACTTTGCCCAGCCCCAAAAGTTACTAAACTTGCTTTAAGCTGCTCTATGTTTTGGCGTTCATGCTTTGCATACCGGACCAGTACTTTCGTTTCTTGTCCTTGATCGAGTATTCGATGCAGCTCTCTATGTCCAAACGCCTCACCAGCCAACTTCGCAATGTTGTATTGGGTTAGACCCAATTGTTGACCATATTCATTGAGGGTAATTCGAATTTGTATTTGCCCTCCATCCGCGTCATCGTAGATATCCGAAACACCAGCCTGTACCGCTAAAGACTCGGATAATTGCGCACTAACACGTTTGGCAATCGCTTTTTCCTGTGCAGATATAGAAACAAAGGTCCCGCCTGCTGGCGCATCTGATGCTGAGAATTGTACCGAGTATGCCCCTTCAATAGCACCTGCGTATTCTCGCCAACTGTCTGCCAACAAATAGCTCGAAAGCAAACTCAAAGATTCATTGGTTAACTCAGCTGTCACTTCAATGGCTCCATAACCGTCAGACCACGCAAGTAAATTTACAACAGGATGACTCGCTAGCTGATATTGAGACTGTAGCTGATCGCCAACCTGATTCGCTGCTTGCTCTAACTGCGCCAAGGCCTTACTTTGAAGCGGCAATGGCGCGCCATCTTGCATCGACACCTTTGCGGTTACGTAGCGACCGGGGATATCAGGGAATACAGCACTGCGAATAGAACCTGTCGACCACATACCATAAGCAAGCGTAATAAAGGCAACAAAAAACAGTAAACTCGCCACTTTATATTTTATTGCTAAAGATAGCGTTGGCTGATACACACGTATTTTAAACGCATCTAACAACGATTGGGCAGCGGTTTGTACTGTACCAATCACACCACTTTTCTTTGCATTATCGTGTTTTAAAGGAGCAAGGTGTGCTGGTAAAATAAACTTGCTCTCAATGAGAGAAAATAAGAGCGCAATGATCACAACCACTGAAAACCCTGCCAATAGTTTTGCTAAGTCATTGTTGATCCATAGCATTGGGGAAAAGGCAGCAATCGTGGTCAATGCACCAAAAATTGTAGCTACAGACACTGATTGAACCCCTTCGAAGGCAGCTAAACGACCCTCTTTGTATTGACTTCGTTTATCATGAATGGCTTCACCTACCACCACAGCATCATCTACCAAAATTCCAAGCACAAGAATAAAGCCGAATAGCGTGATATCGTTTATGCTATGTTCGGTCAGCTGCAACACCCCTAAGGTACCAAACAGTGCTACAGGAATACCGGCAGAAACCCAAAAGGCTAACTTTAAATCCAAAAAAAGCCCCAAAAGTATGATGACTATCAAAAGTCCTTGCCATGCGTTATCTCCCAGCCTAAATAGTTGCTCTTCAATATACGGGGCCATATCTGCCATCGTGCTTAGTTGTACGTCCGCAGGCAGTCGCTCGCTGAGTTGTTCCAGTGTTTCATGAATGGCTGCACTTACATGAAGCAAGTTGTCAGACCTACTTGTACTTATTAACAATGCAATGGCATTTTGCCCATTATTACGCACAATTGAACCACTTTGCTCATAATCACGGTATACTTTGGCAATATCTCCCGCACGCACAGTACCCGTTTCTTTAACAATAATAGGGATATGCTTGAGCTCTGTGATACTGTCAGCGTAGCCATCTCCTTTCAATAACAAACGACCACTGTCACTTGTGAGTTCTCCACTTCTAGTCTCTTGAGAAAACAGTTCTATAGCTGAAGAAAAATCTTCTAAATTCATGCCTAATTGCGCAAGCTTGACCGGCTCAGGTTCAATAACCAATTGAGGGCTGCGACTCCCCCAGTTATCTACTCGGGATATATCGGCATGTTGCTTCAGCTTTGCCTCAACCTGCTTAGCGATTAACTGCAAATTACTGTCAGTTCTTGGTGCAGATACGACCACAAACGCGGCTAAGTTAGTGAATTCATCTTTGGCTACCATCGGGCGTTCTGCTAATTCAGGAAATCCAACAATTGCATTTACCCGATTACGTACATCATTGAGTAGCGTATCAATGTCCGTTTCTGAAGTTTTGCGAATCGTAACGGTAGATAGCCCTGCCGTTGACCGACTTATAATTTGCTTAATGCCAGCGATGTCACTGACAGACTCTTCGACGCGCTGTGTGATACCTTTGTCTATTTGCGCAGCAGTACCGCCTGGGTATGGCACAGTGATAGAGATACTTGATGGTGCAATTTGCGGAAACGACTCTACTCTCAATTGCCCAAATGCCAAGACTCCACTAACAATAATGGCAAACATCAACAGGTTGGCCGCGACCGAGTTATCAATAAACCACTTAGTTAACCAACTCATTGACTCTCCTCCTTACTCGCTAACCTTATTTGGTCCACTACAGGGGCAACTTTGTTGCCAACTAACATGGTTAACAGCGGATATGACACAATTTGTCGACTTGTTTTTGAGGCTGAATTGAAACGGATAAAGGCGTACTTGTCATTTTTAGATAGCACCTCTACTTGCTCTTTTTGCAAAGTACTCCCTTCATCAACAAGCCAAATCATGCCATCCCTTGTTAGGGCACTTTGAGGCACTTTAAATGCGTTTGGCTCTGCAACAAGCTGTATATTTACCTGAACTGGCTGATTTGGCATCAGCGAAACGACTGAGCTGTAGGGGTTAGCGACTTTTAATACAATTTGTCGCTGGCGAGTGTTTACATCCACATTAGGTGCAATATATCTAACATCCGCAGGCCAACTTGTACCAGCGCGGTCAATCACGTGCAACGATAATTGTTGCGACGCTAGCTGTGGCGCCAGCTTACGCCACGTCGACTCAGATATAGGCATAATAACATCTATACTTGCGCTACTGGCAATCTGAAATAAGGTTTCTCCAGCGCTTAACCAGTCACCGGGGCTTACCATTCTTGATAGGATAACTGCGTCAAACGGTGCAATAACCTGTGCTTCCTGTGCCAACTTACTGGTGCTCTCTAGCGCAAGCTTTGCTTGAGCTAAGTCGGCCTTAGCAGCCGCGACCTGCGGCTCTCTTCTTGCGTACCGACTTTGATTTTTGTCAGATAACATACGAACAGCAACCGACTGTTCATGGAGTTGTTGTTCTAGCGTTAGTTCAGCATGACGAACTCGACTTTGTGCCTGAGCCAGTTCCGACGCAAGGTGCGTCATGTCAAGTCTTGCCAAAGGCATCGATTTTGGCACCAGTGTTCCCGGCTCAACTTCAGTATCTAACCAACTAAGCTGTCCGTTACTAGACACTCTAAGCTGCGTTACATGGCGTGCTTGTGTATTTCCTATCAAGTTTATGTTTGGGGCATGGCGCGCTGGGTGCACTATGACCACAGAAACTGGTTGCGCTTGTGGCTCGTTCTTTTGATAAGCCTGCTCAGCAACAGTCAGTTCATCAACAATCACAAGCGCCGTAAAAATGGCTAAAACCCCCGCACCAATCGCCAATATATTTTTAAACTTCATAACTGCCTTCCTTAGTTAATTGTGTTTCATTGCCACGGTTTAATCGCTGTGTGATTTCGCTTAATCGGGAGAGTACCTGTAGCGTTACAGGCAGCATAATTGCCGTATCAACAAACTCAAGTGAGTAAGTTAAAATTGAAAACACTTCGCCAGTGCTCGGGCTAGGTACAATCTTCACCAACCATAAATTGCACAGTACAGATATGAATAGCAGTGCAAAAATAAAGCCGTATACAAGGGCTTCGGTATCCGACAATGCTATTTCATGTTTTTTCAACTTTTCAAGGTGGGCGCTAAGTGCCGCAAATGGCTTTGCACTTAGTACCTTAACCTGCTGCTCTGTTTGGTCATTCAATTTTCCGTTTAAACGCTTAAACGTGTTATGACAACAACCATAAACCATTAACATGCCGCAGCTTGCTAATAACACGCTCAAAGCAAAATAAGTGTGGAAAGTCGCGAGAATAATCACGATAGAGACAAGCTGAATTGCAGCCGTCATAAGCGCTGGCAAGTCATTTTCTAGAAAGTCCACTAATTCCCTAGACATTGTTAGTCGTGCGCTTTTAGAAGACACATCTGCCTCCTTTAGATTGTGAGCAACTTTCTCAGCAAGCCTTACACGAATACCACCGTAAACGCGCGTATCATAAAATCGGCGTAAAACACTTACGGTAACCAAACAAAATAGGCTGGTAGCAAACCAAAACAATGGTGTTGTATCATTAGCTAGTACACCGTCAATTGCGTAACCAATAAACAGTGGCAACAAAATAAGTAGAACATTTTCCAAAATAACCATTGACCAAGTAATGGCGATTTTGACAGGGCTTAATTTCACAATAGACCACAGTGAAATTGAGTGTTGCGTGAACATATCTGACTCCTAAATACCGCTAGAGCCGAAGTATCACCAATTTCGTTTTATAAAAAGTGTCCTAGATTGCTGTTTTACTATCTTGGGGGAATTTGAAAGGTCAACGGATACAAGTATTACCAGACTTTGTGATGCAGTGCGCCCGACCAGTAAGTTCAAGCCGAGCACACAGTAAAATTGATTACGCTTTTATATCTGGCTTCACTGTTTCGATCAGATTAAAAGAAGCGCCTTCTTTGCCATGAATGTAAACTCGGCAACCACGCCATTGTTCAGGAATATTCCACTGTAGCCCCTGCTGAACATCATAGACAGAATATTGATTTAAGCATCTTACCTCTAACGAGGTTAAATCACCCTCGATATTAGCAATTGTGAATGCATTTCGTACCAGTTCATGCTGCCACAAATCTTGGTCTGAAATCTGACCTTGTACCCAGATCTGCTTATTATCATCTTCGATAAATGCATGTAGTTTATCTATATAAGGTAATACCTGTTTCGTTACGTCCTCTGCGCCCTGTATTTCAGCCAAAATATCAAAATATCGAATAGCGTTTTTGAGCCTGTTGTGTTTTAAATTGAGCAATGTTGCACGCGCCACTGATCCGACATATATTTCTTTATTAAGGTACTTTTCCCCCCTGTGGATCAGGTTATCGAGTACATCAAGTTCGTCGAATTCATTGCCTGCTTTGAAGTGATACCTCGATACTAGAGCCCAGAAATAACTGTCTTCAGTAAAGTTGCCTAAATTCAGTTCTCTTAACTCTTTGATCTTTTCTGGTACACCTTCTAGGTCATTGCTTTCAATTTTAGCAATTAACGACTTGTAACGGCTTAAAAACCGACGTGATACACCTTTTGGGCCATTTTTTAATTGAAAATCCATTTGGATTTGGTTTTTACATTGTTTGATTGGTTTGCCATTTTGTACGGCTGGTTTAAACTGCCATTTTTTAATCGCTGTCAACGCTGCCTTTTCAAATGACTGAATTCCAGATGACTTTTCAACAACAGCGGACTCAACTTCGCCTTTTTCATTCACCACATAGCTAAGTTGCACCCACCCTTCTTGACCTCGTTCTGCTGCCCTCCGTGGAAAGGTTGCTGGAGTCCTTTCAATAGGTACAGCATTGATGATGGTTTCTCGTAAAAAGTCTTCCGTCTCAACTTCTAGTGCGTTACCAGCTTGAGATGATGCCGCTATTAGTATCAGCGTAGAAATCAGATTCATAATCTTCCCTTACTGTAAAAATTCAAAGTCAATTTTCGAAACGGTATCTTTTCGCTCCTAGAATGTTTTGAAGTCCCTTAAATTGCAAAACTCTTAAGTTCGCTTCCTATGTATATTTGTAATCAAATGACAAACAACATATTTAAGTTGTTTTCTCATAATACACTACATAATATAAACCTAATATGCCCCTCCTTGAGGTAATGTTTTGACAGCGCCTACATACCCTTTAAACACTAAAAAGCAACCAAAATAACACCATAAAGGTATTATTCGCTTATAAGGCAGGAGGTAAAGCCGTATAACTCCCACAAATGGCAAGCAAACCTACTGGTAGCAGCAGACACCACTGAGGCAGCTTAATCAATGCGTTAGCTTTGAAAAAATATGCCCCCACAAAAGCAAATACCATTGCAAACAACACATAAAGCGCACCAATCAACAAGACTGCGAGATAAAATTGGCTGGCAGCGTACCAACCGACTAAGCTCAGTATGACCCCGCAAAATAACAACACCACGGACACTATATGCCAACACGCCAACAGCGTCGCCTTGGGTACCTCTTCCAAGTTACATCTCAAAAAAGCTCTAACAGGGTCCACTTGACCTGCAAAAATATGCACGGCAGTGGTGAGCAATGCCAAAGCTCCAGCACTCAAAATCCATATATTCATAAAACTCCTTTTTACTTTACTTATTATTGCGGCAACAAACCTATTTGCTCACACACATTCTGTAAGTTGTTTTCATTTATCCCTGCCGACCCGGCAAAGAAGCCAACGGTAGCTTTGTCACTACTTGATTCACATTACTTTTTTTACTCATCACACTTTCGATCTATAAGTTAAAATACGAGATGCGTGTGTATATTTCAGTGATCCCATACCTACCAATTCCATCCCCCTCTAATCTTGAGCTAACACCTAGCACATACGTTGTGGTTGAGTCTCTATGATACGCGGGGCCACCACTGTCCCCCCACCAGATACACCTTCTAATGGTAAAGCGTTTGCACCTTCGTTAGACTTAAACTTTAGCAACGGTCCTACTGCCTCAAACACTGTGTTTTGAGCCTTGCGGAATGTTTGCTGATTCTGATAGCTACCAATAGTTTGTCCTGTTTTGCCAGTGCCCCTAGCTTCCAATTTTTACAAAGCTGTTTGGCTGTATACAAAAAGTTGCGAGTGCCGCAGTGACAATCAATTTGGGGTCTATCAAGGTAACGTGGGCACCATCAAAATAAAATGTTGCCAAAGGCGAAAAGTCGGAGTTTTTAGCTAAGTAACGCGTAGGGTCGACGTCATGTCGAATAACGTTCGTATGCGCTGATACACTGAACACAGATAACAAGGCAATTGGCAACTTAAACATACCCCTCTTTCCTTAACATTGCTAGATAATTGATTTAGTTATACTTACTATCACGCTTGGCTTTATTTTAAAATAATTAATTCATTTTCGTTTGCTGTTCTAGAACTTCAAAGGTCGCTGATATCAACTTACCTTACACAATCCTGTTGCAAATTTTTAGACAAAATTTTTAATTTGATTTAAGCAATAAAAAATTACAACCCCACCTCAATGTAAAATTTATGATACAAAGCAAGCGCAATTGATATGATAAATTTATAACAGTTTCATTCATACTCGCCAACCTCTTTTAACAAATAGATTTGCACGTAACTAGTGCTCAAAACACCATCGTTAGCTGCGCTTTAAGCAACAAAAACCATCATGGATTCAATATTATCTCTTGCCTAATTAAATTTAGTGTATATTGTATACAATTATCACTCTGTGATTTTAGATCATGTTTATCAGTTCTATATAAAAATAAATTCTATTTTTAACTTTAAAAAATAGTTTTGCATACAAATTTGGTGATACAGAAATACAATAATAATTCTGTGGTAAAGAGGGGAATACCATGAGCATCAACAAAAAAACGAAGCGCAATTTAAATCGGAGCTTATTAGCTCTAGCCATCGCTTCAACTAGCATCGTACCTAGCGCATATGCGAACGACGAAAATCAAGCCGAAGCACCTGAGCGCATCACAGTAACAGGCTCTCGCATTATGCGTGCAAGCTTTGAGGCGCCGTCACCTACTGTTGTTATTTCAGCAGAAGACATCAAAATTACAGGTGCTAACAATGTCAATGACATACTAACTGGTATGCCACAATTTGCAGATGGATTCGATTCAGCATCTGGTAACTACTCTTTCGGTAACTCGGGCCTAAATATTCTTGATTTGCGCAACATGGGCGAAGAAAGAACACTCGTACTAATCAACGGCAAGCGCCCAGCGTTAGTGGCAACCGACTACCAAGGTATGTTCGCTGATGTCGGTACTATTCCAGCCTCGTTGATTGAGCGTGTTGAAGTCATGACAGGGGGCGCATCCGCCATTTATGGCTCTGATGCCGTTGCAGGTGTTGTAAACTTTATCCTGAAAAAAGATTTTGAGGGTACGCAAGCGAATGCACACTTCTCTGGTACACAAGAAGGCGGACATAGCACAAGAAGCTTTAACTTTACCCACGGCTTTTCATTTAAGGATGATGGCAATGTCACCATCGCCCTTGATTACTTGTCGGAGTCAGCACTGACTCAAACCAACCGCGAAAAGTCCTATAATTATCAGCGCTCTGTAAGTAACCCAAATAAAGGCGAAGGCCAACCAGATAAAATTTGGAAAACCAATGTATCCCCTATTCCTTGGGGTGTACCTCAAACCATTTTTTCAGTCTATAACAATGAAGATGGGGGCTACGACTGGTATGACTTTGATGAGGCCTCACAGGAAGTCGCGCTTCGCGCACGCTATAGAGATATGTACGACGGTTGGCTGGTCGACGCCGATAAAGGTTACGAAGGGACGGCATGGGGTCACATTGAAGACCCGTTTGAACGCATTAATCTCTTCACTTCATTGAACTATCAACTCGACAGCTTTGACGTCAATTTTGATGTCACATTCGCTCGCACAAAATCCAATAACGTCATTGATCCGCCATTTAAACGTGCTTGGATGCAAGTAAAAGAGGTAAAGGATCTTTTTGATACTCCTGCTTCAATCACCGATAACTTTGATGATGAAGACTGGATTGGCTTCCACCACACCTTTTACGAACGTGGTGGACGTAAACATACTAATACCAGAGACTACTTTTCTTCATCTTTAACTTTTTCAGGTGTTTACGCCGATGATTGGTTTTGGGACGTAAACTTCGTCACTGGTAAGTCAATGGCATCGCTAGAGCGACATACTGAAATGCGCCAAGACCGCTTTACAAGTAAAATGCAAGTCGCTGGAGAGTGTGTTGAAGCGGGTAACTGCCCTACTTTTTCACCGTTTGAGCGCTCATCTGACGCATTTATGGATTATGTAATTGATTCATTCACATCTACCACAGACACCGTAAACCATGCGTTTACGGCAAACCTGTCTGGCGATCTTTATGAATTGCCTGCGGGTACTATGCAAATGAGTACCGGTTTAGAAGCGCGCTATGAAAGCATTTATTTTGACCCACATGAATTGTGGGCGTCAGGTAAATTGTCTTCCACAATGCAAATACTCGATGCCAGTCGCAACATCAAAGAGGCGTACGTTGAAGTATTAATCCCAGTATTAAGCGATTTGCCATTTGTTGATCAGTTAGACGTCGAAGCGGCATACCGTATCGCGGATTACTCAACCAACGATAGCCTTTTTGAAAGTAGCAAGCTCGCTGTGAACTGGATGCTGAACGATCAAGTTCGCCTGCGCTCTATATACTCTCAAGCAGTAAGAGCTCCTCAGCTATACGAGCAATTTAGAAGTGAGTCTATTGGGTATTCAAACATTACAGATCCATGTGATGCAGATGAGATAGATGGCGGTCCAGCAGATGGGCGCCGCAAGGCCAACTGTGCGCTGCTCGGCATTTCTCCAGATTGGACCTCAAACATCAAAACCCAGCGCGGCCAATCCAGAAGTTCAGGTAACCCTGACTTAAAACAAGAAAAAGCCGACACGCTAACGGTGGGTTTAGTGCTGACACCAAAAAGTTTGGTAGAATATTTAACTATTTCGATTGATTACTTTGACATTAAGCTAAAAGACAAAATCTCTGAGTTCAGAGGCACTGATGTTTTAAAGAACTGCGTTGACTTGTCTCAAAATTCAATCGACAACATGTTCTGTGATTTGGCTTTCAGAAAAGACAATGGTGACGTGGAATACGTAAAACCACTGAGCCTGAACTTTGACTCTGGTCGTGTCAGGGGGGTTGATTTAGAAGCATATTACACATGGAATTCACTCTCGTTCGACTTTAAAGCATCTCGCTTGCTTGAAGACTCTGAAACTACCCGTAACTTTGCAACAGGGCTAGATGAAACAGATAATGAAGTGGGTGAGCTAGGTACACCTAAATGGGCATCTAACTTAGTTACCAAATATCAATTGAATGACCTGACGCTAAGCTGGACATTTAAGTTTAAAATGTCTGGTCGCTATGAAGATGATGACGCATCAGGCTACCGAGATTCAGATACCCCTTCTCATTCACGAATTCATAACCTACGTGCTGATTATCAGTTAACGGACAACGCATCTGTTTATATTGGTATCAACAATGTGACTGACAACAACGGTGGCGATCATTGGACTACTAGCCGAGGCGGATACAACGGCTGGACGATCCTTGGCCGCTCTGGCTACATTGGCATCGACTACGATTTTTAACCCCAGGAGCGCGTGTTGAATCCATGCACGTCTAGCTAGTCCAATAGCCCCAAGTGATTGGGGCTATTTATATTTACAGTCCAGCGTTAAATAAAGTACCTATCTGCACTTTGCGCTTTAAACTCCCAAGAATCTGCACCATCAAAATAGCGAATAGACACCTCATCAAGCAGGCCTTTTTCGAACATACGCAGATTAACAGCCATGCGCTCTGATTGTGCTTTTTCTCTCGGCGTGTAGTGTGTAACGCACCCACAGTGCGCGCAGTGATGAAAATCAAGATATTCATCTCCATGCTTATAACTGTCAATACGCCCAGTGTTGCTTTCTATTTTGACCTCATCAAGTTTAAAGTAACCCCATATAGCACCATAACGGTGACATATTGAACAATTACAACTTGTCACTTGGTCAATTTTAGTCGATAGCTCGATAACTACATTGCCACAATGGCAGCTCCCTCTCATATTTCGCCCCTTCCATTTTTGTTTTATTTTGTCTCGTGTTCAAAGTAATGCCAAACAATAAAGCTGTACATTTATACAGTTTGCAATTTCAAAAAGCAAAAAATAAAACAAAAGTAATAGACGTGAAAGTGAGTTACCCTAAATAATACCTATAGAATACATGTCATACCGCTTTTGGGCGAGCACACTGATTTCTTCAAGCCCTTCGACTTCTTGAGTAAAACCCTCTAAGCCATCATCACCATTATATACGCCCCAAATTCCACCAGCCAAAGCACAAATGGTGTCTGTGTCACCACCTAATTGACAAATACTCGATAGCATTTCTAAAAGCGGTTCATGACGGTATTTAAAAGCAAAGTAAAGCGCGGTCACCACCGAGTCCGTACTGAGCACTCCGTTGCCAAACAAACGCTTTATCTCAGACTTAGTGAGCGCCTTATTATTCACAATCGCATGATAACAAGCTTCGATTTATATACGGCCAAATCGCTTTCATTGCATAGTGTTTGTATTATTCCTATTTTTTCAACACCACATATGGCAAGTTGCGTTGTACGCGCAATTAAGAAAGCACCCCCGATTGCTTCTGGGTGTGCATGGGTGATCTCAGCCGTTTTGATGATGTCTTTATGCAGCTGTTCCCGACTTACTAAGTTACACATAGCCACCACCGACGCCCTCATAGCAGCGCCACTGCCCTTTGACCCGTATTTAAACTTGGCTTTATTAAGTGCTGTAACTTTGCCCAGCCTATATACCTTTCAATAACTTAGCAGCACTTGGCCCATACCCTCTTGACCAGTGATAACTCTTGGCAAACTCTTCAGCTAGGTGATTTTGTTCAATCCGTTGACTCGCAATAAATGAATTGGCCACATCAATCGACATTTGTGTGTCGTCTGTATACCTTTGTTTTGCGTCGGTGTAACGCCTAAAAACCACCAAGTCGCGCGCTCTAATAGCCCTCCTTCATCCGCAGCCCCTCGCGCATCACCTATTACGACAGCTTTAAAACATCCTATTAATTTAGACCTTCCAATCACTTGCATCTTAATGAAGTACAAGATATGCAAGTCCGAGTTTCACACATCGAAAAGCTACTTAAAGAGCTGCAAGTTAGTACCCATGTACGCTAAATCATCAAAAGCCAAAACACCTCTTAGTTTGAATAGCGAAAAACAAAATAGAGAACATCACACATTTTTAGCAGACCGAACACAGTGGAAGGAAAAGTACTTATCAACCCTTTACGAAGACGCTAATAAAAAAGCACAATTGATGGTCGACTTCGTTTCGCAGAGCCATGATTTAACCAATACATAACAGCAGCGCCTGTTTTCCACGCTTAGAGATAACTTTATCGAAGTAGCATACGTAATCACCGACCAAGAGACTTACCCAACGTTTCATGACTTAACCAATAAAATAGCAGAACTAAACCAATTAAAGTCAAAGCAACTTAGCGAGTTTTTAACTGAAGAACAGATTAAACAACTCAACAACGTAAACTGGGTAAGCCGATTTAAATAGCACGCTTTGTAGCTGTTATAAAGCAGAAATTAGTTGGGGGGTTCAAATCCCCCTACTTACCCGTACACTCGTTCAAACGACATGACAATCGCAGAATAAAGAGACTTTCATTCTTGCTTAACATAGTGAGGATGACCAAAGTCGAACACTTTGACGCCAAAGCGGTCAGTAAATCAACAAACAGTCTAACCTAAGAGGTATTGAGTATAAAAACTATTGCTAAGCCAATATATTAGGGCTACAATACTGGAAAATAACAACTCTGCTACAAAGTCTAGTAAAGTTATTATCTACTGAATGAAAGATTTCAGGGGCTGATTAGGATTCGACAGGATTCATGAAGCCTGAGGTGCATGTCGAGGGGCGGTTGGCCTCGTAAAAAAGCCGCATTTAAAGTAATCGCAAACGACGATAACTACGCTCTAGCGGCATAATAGCCCGCTAGCACTCCTCCAAGAAATGCTTGTGGTTCTGGTTCTGGAGTGTCACCCCACACAAGATCGCTACGGAAACCCTGGCCGGGGTTGAAGGGCTAAATTGAAGCGGCCTCGCCTTTATCTATCGTGTTCGTCCGAGAGCTAAAGGTTAACTAATAGACGATACTAAACATGTAGGACCGAGGGTCGACGCTTTCTGGACGGGGGTTCAAATCCCCCCAGCTCCACCACATTAAGTGTTATAAAACAGCCAGTTAGAGAACTTCTTTAACTGGCTTTTTTGTGTCTGTAAAATAGTGTCCACATTCTGACCACATAATTTCAAAACCCTTCCCTCGCGGGGCGGTCACTCGCCGTGACAGGCTGTCGCTAAAACAAAAATACAAGTGGTTTGCCCCGGGTTTGCCCCGGGTTTGCCAGAGGCTCAATAACTTTAGAAGAATGCGCATTTCTCCGCCTCTTTACTTTTGGCAGCCGCGACATGCCCAAGCGAATACATCGCGCCTTGAATCCAAAATTTTTTATAAGAATTATCAAGCTCTAAAAACTCAGCGTTAGTCATTCCAGCAGCAACAGCCTGAAAGCTTACCCCAACGGACAGGGCTCCATATAACAAAAACTTCTTTAATTTATATTTGAAAATTGATAAAGGTATAATAACTGCGTACTCAGCAAGGATTTAATGGTGCGTCCCACCACACTTACAGCCTGTTGAATCCTTGCTAATCTATTTATACGTAACGGGAAAATGGATTATGCCAACTTTCAAATAAAAGTTAACAAGCTCAAAAATTTGAGATGTTTTAAAAGACTGCGAATGCCCAAAAGTAACAACAGCAACCACCCTAAGCGGGGCTCTTCGATCAAAGTTCAGCCCATTCGAACACGCCAAGCAATCAACACCATCAAAGCACACTTAAAACATCAACCCAGAAACCTTTGCTTATTTACCCTGGGCATCAACAAGGCCTACAGGGCCAATGAGTTACTATCACTCACCATAGGCCAAGTCATACATCTGCAAGTGGGTGATTATTTAGAGCTTAAGCAATCCAAAAATAAACAGTACCGCCCTATCACGTTAAACACCTCAGCCATCACCGCAATACAAAATTGGCTAGACCACCACCCAAACCGCTTAGACCCATCCGCCCCTTTGTTTGTATCATTTCGAAGACTGAGGAAACCACTCACAGTGCCAGCGTTAAATCGGCTGGTTAAAAGCTGGTGCAAGCATGCAAAACTCAATGGCAACTTTGGTTCGCATACGCTCAGAAAAACATGGGGGTATCATCAACGCATTGAAAATCATGCGTCAGTTGCACTGCTAATGCGCGCATTCCGCCACGCCACCGAAGCCCAAACTCTAGACTATCTTGGCATCATCCCCGATGAGATCAAGGATATGTATCTAACGCTAGAGCTGTAAGCTAATATACACATATCAGGTAAGAGCTCTCATTGATAGAAGCAAAGACAGCCAAGTACATGCTAAATGAATCACCACTATTTTCCTACACCTTGAAAATATGGTCATCAAAAATAGAGAGTTAAGCTACAGCCAATGGCGGTTTTCCTCCATTAGCTTTGTGTGGTCTTTTATGATTATAAAACCACAGCCAACTTGTAGCATGTTCTTGAACTTCTTCCAACGTATCAAATAAGTTTTTGCTCAACCAACTATATCGAATTGTTTTGTTATGTCGTTCGATGTAAGCGTTTTGTTGTGGGTTTCCTGGCTGAATATATTCAATTCGAATTCCATGTTGTTTAGCCCAGTGAATGAATTCATGACTTATAAATTCAGGGCCATTATCACAACGAATGACGCTTGGTTTTCCTCGCCACTCAATTAGCTGATTTAGGCTTCTTATCACTCTAATCGCTGGAAATGAATACCCCGCATCAATCACTAACCCTTCACGTTTAAAGTCATCTATGACGTTAAACAAACGTATTTTACGGCCATTGCTTAACTGGTCATGCATAAAGTCGACTGACCACACTTGATTGTGCTGTATTGGCTCCTTCAGTGGTTCTGGTTTATGTCGCTTCAATCGCCTTCTGGGGCGTATTCTCAAATTAAGGGTAATTCACAGTAAATTCGATAAACACGCTTATGGTTCCATTTGAAACCTTCAACATTTCGTAAATAGTCATAGCAGAGACCAAAACCCCAATCGACTTCGTCCTCGGTTAACTTTACAAGCCAGTCGGCTATTTCAGCGTTTTCTGAATTTAACTTTGCTTGGTAGCGGTAGCACTTTTCACTAATACCAAAAGCCATGCAAGCCAGTTTAATACTGATGTTGCGATTGGAAACCATATGCTGCGCCATCACTTTACGTTGCGATGGCTTCACCACTTTTTTTGTAACGCTTCCTGAACTATTTCCGCTTTTAACCGCTCTTCAGCATACATTTTTTTCAGGCGACGATTTTCTTCTTCTAGCTCTTTCATACGAGCCATAAGTGATGCGTCCATCCCGCCATATTTAGCACGCCACTTGTAAAAAGTAGCACTACTCATGCCGTGCTCACGACATAGCTCTGGAACAGGAATGCCCGATTCTGATTGTTTTAGAATAGCCATTATCTGGCTGTCACTAAATTTTGATTTTTTCATGTAGATCCCCTTCGTCTAATTTACGAGAAAATTCTACTTTTGAGGACTGTTATTTTTAGGGGGG
>NZ_AUXT01000045.1 GCF_001625595.1 Pseudoalteromonas luteoviolacea NCIMB 1942 | reverse complement strand
CAGTTTTACATCCATTTAGAGGAACAGGCTTGAAACTGGCCATATCAATGCGACTCACCACTCTAGCAATGGTATCGTGACGAGGCACGCCATTAATTAACGGCACAAATTTATGCAATCAAGAGAGCTTGTCATGGGCAAAGTCTTCGATTTCTTCCCAATCTTGGCAACCTGCAATCACGGCACTGACTGTCAGAAATAAAATATCAAATAACTGATGTTTAACTTTACCTTGTTGCCGTGGGTCATCAATGGTGGAGAAGTATTCGAACAATATATTGGCTTGCATAAATAGACCGTATATCTTAAAAGCAATATAAGGTCATAAATTTATGTCAAGGTAAAATTCGTGATCGTGCACTGGGTTTAAATCTAAGTGTGTGATTTTTTATTTAATAAAAAACTATTAACTTTAGATTTTAAATGTTTTAAAATTACTTATTTTTATTAATTACTTTTGTTTTTTATTTTAGAGCTTTTGACTTTCCTCTCTTGGTTTGTGTTATTATATTTCAAGTTTATTATTTTAATTATTTAACCTTTTTAACCCGTCGGGAATATATCAAATTTTAAAGTACAAAATAGGGGAAATACGTGAAAGTGAAAATTTATTGGGCGACGGCGCTTATCATTCTACTTGGTGGGTGCAAGGCGACACAGCCTACTGTTCAAGTAAATACAGACAAGTCAGATAAGGTTGCTGTCAAAACCTCCGAATTAACAATGTCAGGGTTATGCCAGCCCTTAACATTTAACTGCCATAAGAAGCAAAAACAGCACGCGTACACTAAAGATGTATGGGCAGGAGTCATGAAAACACATACATTTGTAACAGACCATGACGCGCTTTTTATGCTCAATGAATTGAAGACAAAGACTCAGGGTGCGAGCACACTTT
>NZ_AUXT01000044.1 GCF_001625595.1 Pseudoalteromonas luteoviolacea NCIMB 1942 | reverse complement strand
TAACTGACTGGCATTAAGCTCTTAGCTTGCTTTTTGTTCACTGATAGAAATCAATATAAAACGCTGTTTACTTGAGCGTTTCTTTACGCTCATTGTAATAGTCAATTAAGTCGTCAATGGCCTGCTGACAGTATTCTTTAATACCTGAAACCAGCATGTGCTTTTCGCCGAAGCCTACTTTTTTACCTTGGCTCAACAACTCAAAACGAAGGATTATTTTTCCGCGCTTACCCTCGTAGCTAAAGTCTGGCTCCGCAGCTTTAAGAGACACTTCAGAAACATCTAATGTGTCCAAGTGAATTGACATTGACTCGTAGATCACCATAGGGCGAGCTGGATTGATCATGACTTCCTGCTGGCCCATTAGGGGGATAATCACATGTGGAAACGCTTTACCTGAAAAAGCCACATAATTTTTGATAAGACTTTCTACCAATTCAGGACACTGTTTACTCTCGCCTGAACGTTTCACAGAAAGCATGACTTTTTCATTTGAGACGATATCAAAAGCTGCGCTCGCTTGGGGTAACTCAAGCTGAGATGTCTCATCTACCATGCCAGAGAAAGTAAAATGCATGTCTTCACTTACACCATACTTATCCAACACCAAAGAAAACAGTAAATCTCCTGGGACACAAAACTTCTTCGCATCAATGTCGTGTAAAGGGTTAAAGTCGTCCGCAACTTGCTTTGCGAATTGACTGCCTTGTTCACGGCTAATCACAAGTTTATTGGTTTCTTCTTGATAGTACGGTGTAAGCATAGTTAACTTCTTTCTTGCATGAAAATCGCGCTATATTAGCAGAAATAAAGCACAGAGAGGTCATATCTGTGCTTTTGTATTGTAACTTTTGGTTTCAAAAGGCTTTTTATAAACACCAGAATAAAATGATGCTACTAATCCTGCGGTATTGCTCCTCTGAATATGACACAAAAGTATTCTCACCTATAGACGAAACATACGGGAAAAATTAAAGCAGTGCATTGAGTGGCTCCAGACCCCAAACATATAGGATAAAAGCGACCAATAATAAAAATATGACGTAGGCAACCCATCCTTTCCTCATTCGAGGCGCTGCAGTATCGATATCATTTTTCCCCGTCAGTAGTGGCTTAATCAAGTTAACTCCTTTGACCCGATACACCATAATCGCAACTATGTGTATGGCAATTGCTACCAACAAAATATCAATATTGAGACGATGAATATCACCTGCGATTTCAGCTAACTCATAACTGATATACGTCACAAGCGGACCTTCCATAAGAATGTCATCAGTCGTCATTAGACCTGAAATCAATTGAGTAAAAACCAGAACAAAGAACAGGAGTACCATCACGCTACCGGCAGGGTTATGACCTGCATATGAAAATTTAGACTTTAACGCTGCAAAGATATGCTTAGGGTGATGAAATAAACTACTCAGTTTGGCCGTATCACTACCAATAATTCCCCAGATCATGCGGGTTATCATAAGTGCCAACAACAGGTATCCCACAACAAAGTGCAGGTCTAACCACCCTTCTTCACCAGAGAAATATAAAACAGTAATCCCCACCACGAGTAACCAGTGAAAACCACGAATAAATCCATCCCAAACTTTTGTCATAATCGCCCCAAATGACAGTATATTCTGCCCAAAGGTTACCTGAGCAACGCCGCAAAAACGATGCTTTTATCAAATTTGATGCGATTTTATTGTGATAAACCAAACAAGGAAGGATAACTAACGTGAAGAATACCTGTGACGGGTTGCTTTATGGTACGGCTTAAATAAGCCGTACCTCGATAGGTCGGGTTATATTATAAGCTTTCGCGAATAATTTTACTGCTTTTTTCTAATGTCACGACTTGTTGCTCCCCTAACGCTGTCATACCATGCCTTTCAAGCTGCTCGGTGATTTTGTTAACCGCTTCCTCACCTATGCCATAATCGCTCAGGCGCGTTTTCATATGTACGCTATTGAAAAACTGTTCAGTTAACTCAATCGCCGATGCTATTGCATTGTCTTCATCGGTGATATCTAAGCCAAGTACACGCTCGGCATATTGTAGTAACTTGCCACGTTTTGCCTCTTTTTGCTCTGTCATCATTCTTGGTAGAATAATAGCCAAGGTCTGCGCATGGTCCAGACCATACATCGCGGTGATTTCATGGCCGATCATGTGTGTTGCCCAGTCTTGTGGCACACCAGCACCAATTAACCCATTCAATGCCATTGTTGCCGACCACATAACATTAGCACGGACTTTATAGTCTACATCTTCCGATACCAGTTTTGGCCCCTCTTCCATTAAGGTCATCAACAAACCTTCAGCAAAACGATCTTGAACTTTGGCATCAACAGAATAAGTTAGGTACTGTTCCATTGTGTGTACAAATGCATCAACGACTCCGTTAGTGAGTTGTCTTTGTGGCAAGGTTTTCATTACTTGCGGGTCTAGCACTGCAAATTTGGGCTGGACGTGAACAGATGCAAATGGCAATTTTTCATGAGTTCCGCTGTTCGATACAACACTGAAACTATTTGACTCTGAACCTGTGGCAGGCAGTGTCAGTACAACTCCAATAGGCAGGGCTGCAGTTACCTCCGCACCTTTACTCAAAATGTCCCAAGACTCACCTGAAAAATTTGCCGCAGCTGCAATAAACTTACTCCCATCAATAACAGATCCGCCTCCCACAGCTAAGATGAAGTTGTAGTCTTCTTGTTCGATTTTTGAAACGGCTTGCATGCAAGTTTGATAAGTTGGATTCGGCTCAACCCCAGCAAACTCTCCCCAGCTGAACTCTCTAAGTGCTTCACTTACCTGTTCGTAAATACCGTTCCTTTTGATACTTCCTCCACCATAAACAACCAGTACTTTTGCCTCTTTTGGTATCGCTTTGGTAATTTCAGCGATTTGATTCTCACCGAAAAAAATTTCTGTTGGATTATAAAAATTAAAGTTCAGCATACTTGCCCCTACTATGACGACTTGTTTTCTTTGCGCTCAGTGTAAAGAGATAACCCACTAAGATCATTAATCAGATCGCAAATCACTTTTGCACACATGCAACAATGAATTAAAATAAGCCATTATATTTGCAGTATGAGAAAGGGATATGTGGCAAGGCTTAGACATTTTTCTGGCTATTGTGGAGCATGGCAGCTTTAGTAAAGCAGCACAAGCACTCGATGTATCAACATCACACGTCAGTAGGCAGATCCAACAATTGGAACAAAGGCTCGGTACCGTGCTTTTACAACGTACAACCCGCAGCATAAACCTCACAGATGAAGGTATTGCTTACGCAAGCAAATTGAAAGTGATTCAGCAGGAACTCGTCGACGCGAACAATGAGTTACAAGGGGTACAACATACGCCTAAGGGCCCAATCAGGATTACTGATGCAGGAGACTTCATGGCAAATCGAGTCGCACCAGCGATTGCGCAGTTTTGCAAACGCTATCCACAAGTCAATATCCATATAGATTTCAACGCCAGAAATGTCGATTTAATAGAAGACGGACTTGATCTCGCGATTCGCTTCGGCAGATTACAAGACTCGAGATTAATCGCGAGAAAATTGAGCTCACGCAATATGATGTTACTCGCCAGCCCCGAGTATTTACAAACTTCCCCTCCTTTGAACACCCCTTTAGATTTACACCACCACAATTGCTTGATTGCACTCTCAAACCGCTGGCGCTTTCACCTTAACAGTGGAATAGAAGAGGTAAAAGTAAATAGTAATTGGCGCAGTAACAATCCTCAGGCAATCATTCATGCTTGTAAAGCCGGGCTGGGTATCGCCCACCTCGCCGAAGATATTGCAGCCGACCATATTTCCAGCGGAGAACTCATACCACTACTGGCAGAATATCAAGTGAGCGACAATGCTTCTTGGCTTATTTATCCACGTAAAGATCTTATCCCATTAAGAGTTCGTCTACTGATTGATTTTCTGCTCGACTGGTTTAAATAACCAACTTACTTGCACAAGCTAGTCAAATCACATACCATTTAAATCGCACACGATTTAAATCTAGAGAGATAGAATAAAATGATATACGAATTTGAAGCGAATACCTTACAAGGTACTCCGTATAATTTTGCCAGCTTAAAAGGCAAAGTAGTACTTATAGTCAATACTGCAAGTAAGTGTGGTTTAACACCGCAATATGAAGGGCTTCAGCAACTACACAGTGAGTTATGTGAACAAGGCCTTGAAATCATCGGCTTCCCCTGTAATCAATTTGGCCAACAGGAGCCTGGCAGCGCCACTGAGATACAGAAAGGTTGTTTGATAAACTACGGTGTCGATTTCACAATTATGGAAAAAGTTGATGTCAATGGCCAACAAGCACACCCGCTCTATCAATATCTAAAGTCTGCTTTACCTGGATTATTAACCAATAACATTAAGTGGAATTTTACTAAGTTTTTAATCGGCAAAGATGGTCAACCTTTACATCGCTACGCACCCACGACAAAACCTGAAAAGATCAAAGCTGACATTTTAAAAGGGTTACAGGCCTAACAATGAGCGTGAAGTTCCCCGATCTAAATTTGGATAAGCAGTTGTGCTTTAGCTTATATGCCGCTTCAAGGCAGGTTACACGTTTGTACCAACCTCTACTCAAACGCCATGATTTGACCTACCCACAATATATTGTGTTATTAATTTTATGGCAAACTGACGGGGTCATGGTCAAAGACATTGGTCACCAGTCTCAATTAAAAAGCAATACACTCACCCCACTTTTAAAACGCTTAGAACAAAACGGGCTAGTGAGCCGCAAGCGTGCAAAGGAAGACGAAAGGCAGTGTTATGTATTTCTGACCGACAAAGGAAAAGCCCTTGAAAACGAGTGTGCTTGTATTCCAATGGAGATGATGGGTCAAACAGACATGTCACTGGATAAATTGATGCAACTAAAGTCGCTATTAGATGAGTTTTTACAGCTACAAGAAAAGCATGGCGGGTGAATACCCGCCATGGACTGAGCAGTTTGACTTACCCAATCGTTGGGTATTCACGATACGCTTTCTCTAGCTTCTTCGCTTGCTTTTTCGAGACGCCAACATGGTTTAGAGCCACTCTCAAGCGTGCTCTTGAAAGATCTGAACCGAGTACTTCCATCGCATCAACAACGGACGTTGAAGAGGTTTTACCCGTTATAGCGACAAATATTGGTTCTAAGAACTCTTTAATCTTTAACTCGTGGAATGTCGCTACACTTTTTGCGATGGCAAAAATCTCAGATTTATTCCAGCTACGCAGCTTTTCCAATTCCCAGATAAAGAACTGTAATGCCTGAGTAATAACCGCATCATCCGCTTTGCCCACAGTTAACAGGGCAGGATCATAACTTGGAATACCACCAACAAAGTGACCTGCAAGGTCCACTAAGTCAGAAAGCGTATTAATACGAGTTTTCGCTTCAGGTAAAACACGCGAAAGTGTTTCTGTATTAAACTTCCAATCTACGAAGCGTTGGATCAGTTCTTCATCTGTTAAGTTTTCACGGATCCAAAGACCGTTTAACCAACTCAACTTATCAACATCAAATACTGGGCCGCCAAGTGAAACGCGTTTCATATCGAAGTGCTCAATCATCTCAGCTAGTGTGAATTTTTCACGTTCATCCGGCATTGACCAGCCCATACGACCTAAATAATTTAATACAGCTTCTGGTAAGAAACCCATTTCTTTATAGTAATTGATCGAAGTCGGGTTTTTACGCTTTGATAGTTTAGACTTATCTGGGTTACGTAGTAACGGTAAATGACCTAATACAGGAGCTTCCCAGCCAAGATCTTCATACAACTTCAGAAGCTTAGGTGCAGAGTTGATCCACTCTTCGCCACGGAAAATATGGCTGATCTGCATGTGATGATCATCAACCACGTTTGCCATAAAATATGTTGGGTAACCATCAGCTTTTAACAGCACTTGCATGTCGACATTTTCCCATGGGATTTCAATTTCGCCACGTAAATAGTCGTTAAACTTGAAAGAGCCTTCCTCAGGGATCATCATACGGATCACATACGGCTTGCCTGCATCTAGGTTTGCTTGCACCTCTTCAGGCGTCAAACGCAATCCACGGCCATCGTACTTAGGACGTAAGCCTTCAGCCATTTGCTCTTCACGCATTTGATCGAGCTCCTCAGCTGTCGCAAAACAGTAAAAAGCTTTACCTTGTTCTACCAATTGGTGAGCAAATTTTTGATATAGCTCTGTACGCTCTGACTGGCGGTAAGGACCAAATTCACCACTCACATCAGGACCATGATCCCAGTTAAGACCTAACCAACGCAAGCTATCCATGATTGCTTGCTCAGATTCAGCCGTACTTCTTACCTGATCGGTGTCTTCAATACGCAATACAAATTCACCACCTTGCTGCTTAGCGAAACAGTAGTTAAATAGTGCAATATAAGCGGTACCTAAATGCGGATCACCCGTTGGTGACGGTGCAACACGTGTACGGATCGTCATGTTATTTCTCTTAAATTTTTCTAAAGTATTTTAGCTTCAATGCTAGCATAGGCTCACCCAGTGGAAAACCGCCAGCAATGCCATGCGCCACTAAGCAGACTGCTCTATGCGCTGCAGGTAATTTACAATATCACTTGACTCATATAACCAAGTTACATTGCCTTGCTCTTCAATTCTCAAACATGGCACTTTAACTTTGCCACCCTGCTCGAGTAGCTCTTGGCGGTGCGTTTGGTTATCTTTCGCATCGCGCGTCTCTAACTTTAAGCCCTCTCGTTTTGCAGCACGTCGAACTTTTACACAAAACGGACAAGCTTTAAATTGATAGAGCTTTAAGTTTTGTGTCAATTGATCAAGTTGCTGTTGAGCTTCAGCTGTACGTTTTTTACTGCGCGGGGCAAAAATAAAATCAAAAAGCAGGATAAGTCGACCAAGCAACCATCGGATCAATTTCATCAGTATTCTCCCAGTCAAAATTGCCGCTAGGATACCACAAACCTGTGTAACATACGCACAAAAGATATGCTTAATAATTGATTTCTATTTGTATAATGAGACGTACGTATCGCACTTAGAATAATTCGATGTTGGTCTCCGCTTTGGCTTGCCCTGCGATACCCAATTCTTCAAAGTCCACAACACGGTTACGACCGTGCTTTTTTGCATGATAAAGCGCAAGGTCGGCCTCATGCACCAACTCAGACACCTGGCAAATATCATCTAATAAAGTGAATCCAATACTAATGGTCAAATGATTAACTTGCGGAAAGCTAAACTCCGCCACCACGCTGCGTACCCGATTAAGCAGGTGACTCGCTTCATCTCCGTCATGGCTTTGAAACAAAACAGCGAATTCTTCTCCCCCATAACGAAATACAAAGTCTTCGGCTCGAAAGTTATCTTTTAACTGTTGCGCCACTAAAAGTAGTACCTCATCGCCGATTACATGACCAAAATTATCATTGACTACTTTAAAGTGATCAATGTCAAAAAGTGCCAAATACCAATGCCTTATCCCCTGTTGTTCACGCTCAACAATAAACCCATCACCCGTTGTGATCTCTATCACTTTGTCGTCAAAGGTTTGCCGATTTAAAAGCTGGGTTAGCGGGTCAATGCGACTCAACGCTAGTGTATTTAGCTGATGGTAAAAAACATTGATTAAGTGTCCTACCAAATAGCAGCGTGACATAGGGATCTTCTCGCCAATCCACAACAGCCCCATGATAGTTCTGTTTTTTCTCAACACGATACAATAGTGATTATCACCATGCAGGATCTGCTGGTTTTTTAACGTCTCCGCCCTCGCTATCAAATATTTCAAATCAGGCTGTTGAGCAACGGACGAAAGCGTAAGCAGTTTTAGCGTTTCTTTTTTAGACAAACTAGGTGCCAAATACATCGCAATAGGTATATCTGGCAACAATTCACGTAGTACGTACGCAATGCGTTTATAAAGATCATTTTCACTGCGCATTTGTTGCAAACTAATTGAGAACTCATGTCCGCATGGCGATATGTCCACACTTTAGCCTCCCAGTAAACTTACACTGTAAAGCTTAGCCCCTATCAACTAGGTTGCAACGTACTCAAGTAACACTAAATCATCTCTATGCATAACAACATTCGCACCTTGGTATCCTAATGCGTCGTTAATTTGAGCGCTGTGTAACCCTTTAATGCTTTGCATCTCCTTGTGATCAAATACTATTATACCCTTGGCAATGACCTTGCCATTTAAGTCTTTAAGCTCAATTAAGTCACCTCGGGAAAATTGACCACAGACATCGGTTACCCCTTTAGCGAGTAGACTGGCGCCATTTTTTATAACCGCATTTACTGCCCCTGGATCACATATGATAGCGCCGCTGCAACGAGGTCCTGATAAAATCCACTTTTTACGTCCACCCAAAGGAGTATCAAATCGAATGACTTTAGTGCTTTTGGTCAGATCATTTTGAATGTTAATAATCACATTAGGCTCTTCACCTTTTGCAATTATCGTTTCGATACCAGCGCGCTGGGCGATTTGTGCAGCCTGTAACTTCGTTGCCATCCCACCAGTTCCCAAAGATGTGCCAGAGCCACCAGCTAGCGCAATGATCTGTTCATCTATTTCCGCTACCCGCTCGATCAGTCGTGCATCGGGATTGTTTCTTGGATCTGCGGTAAATAGACCCGCTTGATCTGTCAACAACAAAAGTCGATCTGCGTTAGCTAAAATTGCAACCAAAGCAGACAGATTGTCGTTATCACCCACTTTTATCTCGGAAGTGGCCACCGCGTCATTTTCATTCACGATCGGAACAACATCGTGAGCTAAGATCTGTTCTAGCGTGTCTCGTGCATTGAGATACCGACTTCTATCGTCAACATCTGCACGCGTTAATAAGAGTTGAGCAACGGGAACATCAAACAACGAAAATAGGCTTTGCCAAAGGTGAATTAACTGCCCTTGACCAATAGCCGCCAACATCTGTTTTTCTGCAACCGAATTGCCGACATCTTTATCAAGCGCAGATCGCCCCGCAGCAACTGCACCACTGGAAACGATAACAACATGCCACCCCGCCTTTTTAAGCTCCACACATTGACGTGCTAAATCAACTAATCGAGGTTTGTTGAGATATAAGCTGCCTGCCGTCAATACACTGGTGCCCAGTTTTACTACTATGACTTTACGTTTAGCCATAAAAAAACACCTTCATTTAAATCGTAACTATTTTTATATCACGACCAGTATCAATTGGATACTTTCCAAACAAGCTGATATAGATTTATTCATGAAAAGTTCGCCAACCCATGTGGCATCCACTGTCAACATGCTAAAATCTATGCAATCTGTATATATGATCAATATCAAGCAGCTGACTCATCTTGCATGTCATACTTGTACTTGGAGGTAAATATATGAAAAAGCCAAATTATAAAAAGGAATTAATGATGCTGCCTTTGCTGCTTATCAGTATTGCAATGTGTATTGGCGGACATTTTATTTTGCAACCAAACTACCAAGATAACCGCTGGGCGGAATACAGCTTAGCGGCCTTACCATTTTTAATGTTTGCGGTTGTTATCATAGCGATCAAGCTAGCTATCAAAGCTGATAAAGATGAAGAATAAGCAATCGTTCTGTCAATTTCTTCATCGCTTTTTACAGCCCTAATCAATCCTGACTTATTTAAAAATAATAAATTCAACACTTGCTATTTAATATAAATAATGTACCTATAAGTCAATCTGTAACAATTAAAAATAAGGCTCAGTGTGAAACAGTTACTCTTCCTATGGCTCATAGCAGCCAGCCAGCTTTGTTATGCTCAATTTACAGTAATACACAATGTAAATGGTTATACACCGACTCGGGTGGGTGAGATTAAGCACTTTTCGACCATTGTCATAAGAGACGGTAAAGTTGTTAAAACCGGAGATAAAAGCACGCTAAAACAATACCCTCAAACTAAGCCTATCGATGGCAAAGGGTTAACTATGCTGCCTGGGTTAATTGATGCTCATGGCCACATTATTGGTTTGGGCAAAAATTTATCTCAATTAGATCTGAGAAACAGTACTTCTGTGGAACAGGTTGGCAAACGCCTTACAGATTATGCCAAAGCGAACACAACCGGCTGGATACTTGGTCGAGGATGGGACCAATCAAAGTGGACACCCAGCCGCTTCCCAACCGCGTCCGATCTAGACGAATATGTATCAGACCGTCCGGTCGTGCTAACTCGAGTAGATGGTCACGCAATCTGGGTAAATTCAAAGGCGATGGAACTTACGGGTATTCAAAGCACAGCAACCTCGCCTTCAGGGGGAGAGATACTCAGACTCAAAAATGGTCTGCCCAGCGGAATTTTCATCGATAAAGCGGAGCTACTGGTAACAAAACACATACCAACTCCTTCGCACAAACAAATAAATAATGCTTTAGATACTGCTGCTCAACACTTACTAAGCCTTGGAATAACGTCAGTTCATGATGCCGGTATTGATTATGCGACATGGCAACTATATCGGCAGCGAGCCAAAGCACAAACCCTCCCGTTACGCATTTATGCCATGCTTAGCGCCTCTGACCCCCTTTTAGATACAATGTTAAAAGCAGGCATATACAAAGAGCAAACTGATTACCTCTCCATTCGCAGTGTCAAAATATATGCCGATGGCGCCCTTGGCAGTCGTGGAGCTGCACTTTTATCTGAGTACAAAGATAGATCAGGGTATCGTGGTCTCATGCTAGAAAGCCAACCCAGCCTTGAGTCACTCGTCACTAAGAGTGTAATGCATGGTTTTAGTGCTCATACACATGCTATCGGCGATCGTGCTAACCGTATTGTTTTGGATAGCTACCAAAATGTATTCAAGCAATCGGGAGGGAAATTACTGAGAAATAGAATTGAGCACGCCCAGTTAGTTGATCTCGCTGACATACCAAGGTTTAAGCAGTTAAAAATCATTCCCTCTATGCAACCGGTCCACGCGACTTCAGATATGCACATGGCCGAACAACGCCTCAACAATTCTCAACTTCAGGGTGCCTATGCTTGGCAATCATTTCTGAAGCAAGGGGTCAAAGTCGCTGCGGGGTCAGATTTCCCTGTAGAACTTGCAGACCCCTTTGATGGACTTTACGCAGCGATTACACGAATGGACAAAACAGCACATCCAGAAGGCGGCTGGCGACATGCTGAGCGCTTATCAAAGCAACAAGCATTGCAAGCTTTTACGCTCGACGCTGCTTATGCTGCATTTCAAGAGTTTAAATTGGGTAGTCTTGAGCACGGTAAATGGGCTGATTTTATCTTAATAGACAACGACTACTTCAAATCCGATTTGAACTCTCTTTTATCAACACAAGTGCAGCAAACATGGATAGCTGGAGAGCGCAGATATCTGCGCCATTAATCTTTTGATTTAAGCAGTTTGATCAAGTGATATATATTGACCAATGCGAGTAGTCCATTGGTCAATACAACTGGCCACGCATTGATCATTGCACCATAAATGGTAAAGCAAATACACCCAGCCAAATTGAACCAACGTAATTTTGTTACATTGGTCATCATTAGTGATACCACTAAGAATACAGATGCAAGATAACCTAAATACTCCCAAGTCATTTGTTCTCTCCTCTTAGTTGGGTTAGCATTAAAAATAGCGACTACACTGAGCCTAAAAATTGGAACCTTTATTAAGGTCACAATGAAAAGTTTTTCACACTGCTGTGAATGGGATCAATACTGCAGTCGACCTATCGATTGCGTAAAATTTTAGTTCACAGAGTTGTAATTGATAAGGTACTTATCGCGTTAAGGAACCAATGCGACATAAACTCACAAAGAAGTAACGCGCATAGCACTTGAATAACGTTGTTCATGCTATCTTTATAATAATTTAATAAATAGGACAATTGTCCGAGAGCCAACCAGATGTTCCAATATCACTTTTCAACCACTTTGGTAGAGCAACTATTAAGTTTTGCTGGCAACAGCTTTCAACACCGCAAAAAAGAAATCTTGATCCACCAAGATGAGCCGTTGAGCAAACTCATTTTGGTCAGAAGCGGAACTGTCTCATTCAGCTATGATGTTGGTAATGGAAGGCGATTGCTACTTGGTCAGTTAGATTGCAACAACACCTTGATAGGTGAAATAGAAGCACTTAACAATCAGCCGTGTATTTACACAGTAAGTTGTCTCAGCGATGTGCAATACAACTTGATAGAATTAAAGCACTGGAGACAATTGTTACTCGAGCAACCTGAATTGAGTTTATACACAGCACAGACGATCGCAGCAAAGTTTACTGAGAACCAAAAAATAAACCTCGATAAATTGCTCCTACCACTGAGTTACAACATCGCAAAAGATTGCCTATTGAGAGCTGAAAATAGCCATCCAACTTTGCTTCGCGCGTATTCAACAGTCAGTGCCGAAGCAGAGAGATTTGCAACTACTGAACGGGCATATAGAAGAGTTGTCAGTGAGCTCGTTGAAAAGGGACTAATCGAAAGGACCAGTTCTGGCTTAAAACCAATAAATTTGGCACTTTTAAACGAATTTGTAGATAGCTTTTCGCAAATTTAATGACAGCAATATTATTGTTTTTTAACATTTTGAAGTTCAGATCCCAATTTGAGATCAATGTGTTATTATTAAAAGTGAATTTTCGGATAAAGTTAGAACTGTTCACTTGACGAACATTTAATGTACGCTTATCCTCTAATCACTAATTTGCATGCAGGGCAAGGCTGTCTTACATCTGCAATAGATTAGTTTAAAACTCTCAGTTTACTTGTATTTAAAGGAAAAGGTAAAAATCATGGGAAATAAAAATTTCAAGCTAACTAAACTTGCCCTAGCATTGGGTTTAACAGTAAGTTTAGCTGGCTGTTTCAGCGATAATGACAACGATGTTACTGTAACTCCGCCAGATCCGGATCCGGGCACAGTTACAGTTCCTTCACCTGATACACCAGCAGCTCTATCGTCTTACGTTTCTGTAAGTGTTACTGACAGTGCAACAGGCAATGTAGTAGACAACGCAACGGTTACATTTTTTGAAAATGGTGCAGCATCTACGAACGTTACTGACCTAGATGGTGCGGACATCGCTTCACAAACATCTACTGACGGCGCGTTTGCATTCAAGACTAAAGATGGTGTTACATCTTTAACTCTATCTGTTTCTGCTGCTGACTACCTTGAAGGCTCAGCGGTTGTTGACCTTAGTGGCGATGCAAGCGCAGTAAATGTAGCTGTTGACCTAGTTAGCAAAGCTAACCTAGCTGTAGCATCTCAGACTGATTTAGCAACAGCGGACGGTAAACTTGCTGCAGCACTTTCTGTTGAAGCTGAGGCAACAAATGGTGGTGCGAAGCTTGATATCCCTACAACCGTAACTCTACAAGATGCTGATGGCAACCCTATTTCTGGTACAGTTTCTGTAGAAGTAGCAACTGCTAACTTAACAGCTGAATCAGGCAAAGCAAGCGCAGCAAGCATTATCCCAGCGGGTCTAAACGCAGGTAACACTACAAATGTACTAAAACCTGCTGGTGTCATTACTGTAAATATCTCAGCGGGTGATACTGCTGTTAAGACGCTTTCTGAAGCGGTTACACTAACGACTAACTTCCCAGAAACATATACGAAAGCTGATAACACAGGCCTAGCTCAAAATGATGCGTTTGACGTATATGCATACGACGAAACAAAAGCATCTTGGAGCAAGCTAGACTCACAAGCTGTTGTTGCTGCTAAGTCTGGTACTGTATTCCCAGCAAGCTTTGAAACAACTCACTTCTCAAGCTTCGTACCTGTTGAAACAGTTACAGGCTGTTCTGAAGAAGTATCTTTCGCGTTTACTGGTGATGCAGTTCCTGCTTCTGGTTTAAACATGAAGATCGTTTCTAGCGTTGTTGACGAGACTAAGATTGTAAACAGTGCGTCTGGCGTACTATACGCACAAGGCACAGCTGGCGCAGCTGGTATCACTTCTTCTGCAACTGTTGATATACAAGTGTCTGACGCAAATGGAAACGTATGGGGTACAGACACAAACGTACAGCTATGTAACAGCAGTGCAACTCAAGCAGACATCGAAATTGCACTTGATGCGCCAGTTACATACGTAGACCAAGACTTCGGCCTAACATATACTTGTAGTAACACCGACCAACCTGACACGCAACTTGCATTCACTGGTGCACTAGTTCGTTACAACCAAGAAGGCAAAGCACCTCTAATTGCAGCTGAAACAAACGGCACATACGCACTAACAGGTCTTGTATCTGGCGCAAGCTATGAAGTATCTGTAATTCCAGTTGGTGTAGATGTAGGTGACGCATCACTAACTGTACCTGCTTTCACTGCTGCAGCAGGCGAAGCAGTTTCATTCAATGTTGCTCGTAGCAACTGTCAGTTCTCTGAAGTTACAGGTTCTGGTAGCTAATATTTTAAAGTAAACTGAACATAAAGCTGTGATTCATATCACAGCTTTTTTCTTTCTAAACCCTCACCTTTCTGCGCAACGGTTCTAACATAATATCTAATGATGCTTTGACAGTTTATGGGTACCTATCATATGCAGCTGTTCAACCCTAGGTTGCATTTATCCATTTAGATTGTGCAAACTCGCTTATTGACCTAGGTTTAAACGCACGTATTTAGATCAATAATAGTTTCGCTATGATATGAATCTAGCTTATACCAATTTAATTAAATTTCTGATCTAATAT
>NZ_AUXT01000043.1 GCF_001625595.1 Pseudoalteromonas luteoviolacea NCIMB 1942 | reverse complement strand
TGGTCACTGACATAATGCTCAGAGTACAGGTCGTTGTCTCGCCCAACCGTCGACTTTTTACCCCAAACATCATACTCAAAGCGCTGAATGAGTCTGAGTTTATTGTCTGTAACCGTGATCACCGAACCTTGGTGATCTGTAAACAACCAATTGAGGCTACTAATGCCCGTGCTGTAGTACTTTTGTATCGCGTCATTGCCTATGTAGCGCTTAATGTGTGCCTGTTCATTATCGGTGTCTTTCACAGTGAGCTCTAATGCGCCAACGTAATAAATGGTCTGCGTGGCATCAGCGCGCTTATAACGGCGGTTGTTCGCATCATACGCAAAGTAAACCGTTTCGCCATTGCCTTGCATTTCAACCGCTTTATTGCGACCGGAATACACAATCTGTCTGTAAGCCGATGAGCTTCCACCTTGGTATAAAGCAACTTCGTTACCATTGTTATCGTAGTCAAAACGCTCGACTTTAGGGGCTGGTAGCTGCTGACTCACACATGCATGGCTGGTGTTGTCTACTTGTTCAACCGTGCGCGACGTTAACGCATGAAGCGGGTTACTTTGCGCCGCATAGCTATTCGTCCAAGTGTGATTGACCAACAGCTCATCTTGACCTAGACCATTACACGTGTGTTGCTTAATAAACGTGTAATCGCTTTTGGTTTTTAAGTTGCCATTATTATCGTAGCTAAATAGCACCCTATCATTGATGGTCGTTAATCGGTTGAGGTCATCATACTGATAGTGGCGTGTCTGCATCGATGCCTGCGAGCGACTCAGTAAATTACCAAGCCCATCAAAACGATAGCTATCATTTTGAATATAGTCTTTATCTACTGCTTTAATCGACGAGACCATGCCATTGTCGTCATAACCAACGGCCATGGATTGCAACCCTTTTAGGTAGCCCGTCACAAGACCGCGTGCATTTAATGACTTCACTCTGAAGTACACTTTACCCTCGAGTTTGTTGCGTGCTTCTAGCGTCTCAAACACCTGCCCAAATTGGTAGTGCTGCACCGTACCACGCGCTTCGATATAGGTATCGTCAGACTTGCGTCGGTAATCATCAAATTGATAAGCCACCCGTCCATATTCATCAAAGCTCGTTTGTCTAATCACACATCGACTCTTCAGTGGGTCCTGCATATCCGGATCACTGCTTGCGGCCAAACGCAGGTCATACTGCTCGGTATTGAACACCACTTGCGTATTAGCATGACATGCCAACGCAGACTCAACAGATGTCAGGGTAGATACCTGTCGTCCTAGGCCATCATAGTAATAATATTCAGCCCAATCACTGCCTTGTTTGGCGACTTTCAGTTGATGGCGGTCGGTCGCCGTATTACCGTACTCCCAACTGCTGATACCTTCGATATGTAATGTTGCGTCACTGCTTGGTGATGTGGTCCACGACTTTATCTTACGGCCAAACCCATCGTATCGCATATGTGTGCTCACCAAACGCGCATCGGTTTGCTTAACCAGCTCGCCAAAGCCATTGTAAGCATATGACCAAGTCCCTCTATCAGCATCCTCCACTTTGACTTTTCTGCCTAGCGCATCGTATTGGGTGCTGATGAGTAATTGATTCGCCCCGGACTCCGCTGACGAATACACCTTAGTTTGCAGCCCAGTCGGGCCATATTCGTAGGTCAAGGTATTGTCGCGCGTATCTAATACGCGCACAGTTTGACCTAACCCATTGGTGTACGTTGCAGTTGTTTGTGTTGTGATACCCGTGCCAGA
>NZ_AUXT01000042.1 GCF_001625595.1 Pseudoalteromonas luteoviolacea NCIMB 1942 | reverse complement strand
ACCGAAGAAGATAATCATTGACCAACATACCAAGTGGGCAGAGCAACAATTTGCAAAAAGTGAGTTAGGAGATCTACGAAGAACAGCACGTTTGGTAAAGTTAGCTTCGACACTCGCTAACGAATCTGGAAAACCCCTTGTGAACATCATACAATCCGCCGCTGATATGGAAGGCGCTTATCGCTTTATTCGTAACGAACACATAGCCGCAAGCGCCATTGCAGAATCTGGCTTTAAAGCGACCACAGAGCAAGCCCAAACACACAACTTGTTACTCGCATTAGAAGATACAACAACCCTTGTTTAACGCCATACATGAATCCGAGAAGACTTAGGACACATTAACCAGAGCAATACTAACAGAGGGTTATGCACACACAGTGTGTTGTTGTTCGCACCTAAAGCTAAGCAAGTAGTCGGCCTGATTGAGCAAGCTAGATGGAGTCGAGACATTACTACGCGCGGAAAGCGACACCAACATGCCAGTCCCCCCTAAAAGAGAAAGAAAGCTATAAATGGGAGTCCGAATCACAAGCAATGGCAAAACGGCTTCAAGCGCAAATATCTAAGGTTATCTCCGTATGTGAGCGTGAAGCTGACATTTATGAATACCTTCAATACAAGCTACATGAGCAGCAACGATTAATTGTACGGTCGATGCAAAGTCGTCATATTGAAGTGGGAGAAGATAAACTCTATACATTTGCCAGCG
>NZ_AUXT01000041.1 GCF_001625595.1 Pseudoalteromonas luteoviolacea NCIMB 1942 | reverse complement strand
TGTTTATCTCAGTTAGCGATTTATTTTGAAGGGCGTTTAGATAGCGTGCTTGATATTTAACTTTTTAAGCTGACACAGAATTTTGAACGCCCTCCATACCGAGTAATGACGGCGACTAAAATCATTAATAACCCAAGACCAACCATTACTCTAAAACCAAAAAACACGGGTTTAACAGGAGGGTGAGCTCCTTCGAATTCATTGAGCCCTTTAATTTCACCTTCCATCTCGTGCGTTAAAATTAAACTGGCTAAGTTTGGTATCGCTATTTCAAAATCATTATCTCTAGTTTTTTCGTTTGGTATTGCAAACAGTAATAACGGTGCTCCTTTTTCGGTTTCCCAAACACCTTCCATTGCAACCACTTTTTGTGGTTGATGCTTAAAAGTATTTAACCCGTGTAAATCACCCACAAATGCTTGTAAAGGAGTCAAAATAACTGCAACGGTGAGCGCTACTTTAAGCGTAAGTTTTGGTGCGTGTTTGTGATCGTCTTTCAGTAATCTGTAAGCGCTAATACCTGCGACTAAAAATGATGCGGTAATGCCAGAAGCCAATAACATGTGGCTTAGACGATAACCGAATGAAGGGTTAAAAATTATTTCGAACCAATCCTTTGGATAAAAGACACCATCAATAATTTCATGGCCCGTTGGTGTATGCATCCAGCTGTTTAGGGATAAAATCCAAAACGCCGAAATTGTGGTGCCAATTGCCACGATAACAGTATAAAGGGTGTGTACCCGGGGGCTTACACGCTTCATTCCAAATAACATTACGCCCAAAAATGTAGCTTCCATAAAGAAAGCAGTCAGTACTTCATATCCAAGCAACGGTCCAGCAATGTTACCTACACGCTCCATAAAGCCCGGCCAATTGGTGCCAAACTGAAACGACATAGTGATGCCACTAACAACACCAAGCGCGAAGGTTAGGGCGAAAATCTTCACCCAAAACCGATAAGACCTGAGCCAAACGGGCTGATTTGTTTGAATATACCTGACTTTAAAAAAACCAAAAACCAAGCTAACGCAATGGATATGGTCGGGAAAAGTATATGGAAGCTTATATTAGTCGCGAACTGAATTCGCGACAGCAATAAGGTATCAAGCATGACACACCTCTGTTATTTACGACTTTTTCAATAACTTGTCCTTGAGGTCGATCACCTTACTTACTGATGAGCCAAGCTTCATCAATGACTGCAATTGGTCAGGTGTCAACCTTTGCAATTCAGCCGACCACTTAGTTACTGTTTCAAGTAGGTCGTGTATGGATTGCATTTGCTCCTGAGCGTACTTTTCTTCTGGTGAATTTGCTGAATCTAATATTTGATCACGTAGCAATGTAAGAGTAGGGTCAATCTCTCGCTTTCGCCTTTCTTCAAAGACTTTGTTAGCAAGGTCCCATATAGTACCGTTAGGAGCATAGTATTCTTTTCTATCGCCGGGGACATGGTGTACTTTGACTAATTGCCAAGACTGCAACTCTTTAATACCCATGCTCACGTTACCGCGAGAAATTTTTAGCGCTTCTGCTATTTGATTGGCAGTGAGTGGGTGCTCGTTTATTACAAGCAGCCCTACCATTTGTCCAATCGTTCTGTTAAAACCCCAACGACTGCCCATTTCACCGCAATGGAGCACGAAGTTTTCGATTTTTGGTGATAAGTTCATAATTCTAAGCGTTCAGTAATTATTGAAAGTTAAATATATAAGGGTATTTGACTCAGATTTATGCTTAATTTGACACAAATGAATCAGTACCCATTCCCAGACTGTAATCTAGTCGCTTTTACATAATTTGTATATTGTGAAACCCACAACTTTTACATGTTTTGGTAAATATTGAAATTTGTGACGGATAATTAAGCAAGTTTGTATAGATTGAGGTTTAAGTTCGAGGTTAGAAACGCTTAATCAATAGTTTTATGAAAGGAAAGTCGGACAATTAACTTCTTGAATTCGAGTATCTTTAAAGAGCTAGTTGCGGCTATTGCCAACTCGCCTATTAAAATTAGGTTTCGACTTTCAAACAAACCTGACTTTGATTAAAGTACAATAATCGAAACCTACAGACTTTAATCAATGCTAGCTTCTTCTTGTTTTTTAGCGCAAGCTTGCCTCTTTCTGCAACCGCTGAGGGTTTATCTGAAGCAAATACGTTCGCTAGCTGAATTGCTTCCTTGCCCAGACTTTGAAGATCTCGGTTCAGCATTTCAGCCGCAACTCGCCTAACAATTGAAGACCGTTCCGCAGCCGAACACTTTAACAATTCGCTAAACGCTATATCGACATTAATTGCCCACTCTCCAATAACAGGCTTCATTTTTTATTTGCGAACCTTTTGTCTGTCCACGCTAGTTGCCATTTTGCTAAGCATACAATCCTTTTCTCGAACTGGCTTCGACAAGCTCTAGGTCACACAGTTGGCTGTATTGCATTTAAAACAATTCCCATTAAACAATTATCGATTACATGAGTCGCCCAATTTGGGCTATCGATAAATCATAGAGCCTGAACTTGACGAAATAATTGTTGCTTTCAGTCCTTTGGCAATTTGAGGCTTAGATACTATTTCTATAATAACGTTTTGTATTGTTTCTCAGTCCGCCCTAAGCGTTCCTAGTCAATAAAGTCGCTACGATAGCTTGTGCCACCTGTTTTGGCTGCGAATGTTCAGCGACTAAAGGAAGCTGCCGTCTTGCTACGGTTCATACTTCAGGCGACCAATCGTTTAGCCTTCTAAGTGCTAGCCTGTTAGACGCGGGAACACTGATCCAAAGTCGACTAGGGAAGGTCTACGATCTTATATTACCTTTCTGATTTTACTCAGCTTATAATTAAAATGAACATAACACTACAATGAAGAAATTCCATGAGTACAAAAACCACCGATATTGCCCAGCTCGGACACCCAATATTGAAAGAACATGCTAAGGCCGTTAAAGATATTCGCTCTACTCAATGCCAAGATCTAATATCCGAAATGATGAACATTGTAGAACAAGCTGGTGGAGTTGGTATTGCCGCGCCACAAATATTCAAAAGTGTGCGAATTTTTATTATGTGTTCCAAACCAAATGCACGTTACCCTGATGCACCATTAATGCAACCGACTGCAATTATTAACCCGGAAGTCATTGAAGCAAGTATTGATAAAGAAAAAGGCTGGGAAGGGTGTTTAAGTGTGCCGAGCATACGAGGACTCGTACCTAGACATAAACAAATCAAAGTTAAGTACTATGACCAAAGAGGTCAAGAACATCACGCTGTATACACAGATTTTATTGCGCGAATTTTCCAACATGAAATGGATCATCTAGACGGATTAACCTTTGTAGACCGAGTAGAGTCTGTTCAAGACTTGGTAAGCGAAAGCTATTGGTATGAGCATTTTGCACCGAACGTTTAGGATAGCGTTGTACTGTCTTCTCATCTGGGATGGCTCGGCAACACTAATAAATTGGACCACTCTCTTACGAGGGCAGCGATGAGGAAGTCAAGGTTTTTACGTTACTTGAATGTATTTCATACGCCTTTTAACAGCCATAGCTTGGAGTTTTAACTCACTCCTACAGTAGGACATGTTTCTAGTAAACTAAATTGAATAGATGAAATAGATGCCCATTGATATTGGAGACCATGTCAGGCACTAACAAAACCTTTTTGAGGCAGAAATAGATAAGCTCTATGAAAGTGGTACTTTTAGACGCCAAAGGTCAGTGCAAGTAAGGCAATCTAAACACTTTATGGAGCTTTACTACATGAATAAACTAGAGCTAGATTAAATATTGTTGGACGGCGTCATCACTGTACCGCGTCATCACTGTACGAAATGGTAATATTACTGCGCTGTGTCAATGCTCGATTATAGGTTGACCAGTTCTTAATTTTCTTTTTCATAGTGGCTTGGGTTGCGTTATATTTTTTGTTCTGATCATACAAAAGAGCAGAAGTTCAATTATTTAGGAAACAAGGCCTTTCCTAAATACAAATTAGAGTAAATTTCCCGAGTAAAAAAGACTGTTGGGGGTTGTTGAGTCGTTTGTTTCTTTTTTGAAGCTAACCGTAGTATGGTTATAGTATATAGTTCATGTTTGTTCTTAGTGAAAATCGACTTTTATTATAAGTTCTGCTTATAATAAAGAAAATAAATAGACAATTATCAAAGTCACGTGTTTAAAAATATCAATCTGCTGGTAACGTTAGAATGTGCAGCTCGGCACAATAGTTACAGCCTTGCAGCACAAGAATTGTGCATTTCTCAAGCGGCTGTCAGTCAACAAATAAGGCAACTCGAAGCTGCGCTCAATACCCGCCTGTTTATTCGTAAAGGAAAGAAAATGCTGCTCACTCAGCAGGGAGTTGAGCTTTTCGAACATACTCAAAAAGGGCTCACTATATTAAATAAAGGAATAAACCAAGTACAAAAAGAAGAAATCGATGGTGAATTGACGATTACCTCAACACAGGCTTTTATTTCACTTTGGCTGATGCCAAGGCTACAGGGTTTCACAAATAGGTACCCAAATATTCAAATCAACGTATCCTCATCGGCAAGCTTTATTGATTTGAAACAGGCGCATATAGATTTAGCAATTCGGTTTGGCACCTCAGTCGAACAACATACACAGAATCATTTTATCTGTGAATATTTTGGCGAATCACCTGTTTACCCTATTTGTGCAATCAGCTTGGCGCAACAAATAGATTTAAGTGACCCAGCAAACTTATTATCCCAGCATATAGTGACTTTGACTCATGAAGGTCCTTACGATTGGCCAACTTGGTTTAAAGCCGCAGGCGTTACAGATATTGAACATCATACTCTTTGGACAAAAGTAAACTCGACCGATATGGCAATTAGTGCTGTCGCTAGTGGCCACGGCGTCACGCTGGCTGCTCCATACTTATGTCAAAAACTACTCGATAGTGGCGCACTTGTTATTCCCTACAAACTACCGCACCCAAACACAGTAAAGAGATATTTTGTCTACGACACAAATTCTCCGAGACTAGCAAGACTTAAAATATTTACCGACTGGCTCAATAAAGAAATGAAGCACAGTTAAGCTCTCGTGCTATCTCACCTTTGCGTGTGTTTCCTATCAGTAACTGGTCAAACTCACCAATAACTATTTATATGGGACACTTTCTCACGCAGTACATATCATACGTTACCCACTAATTTGATTAAAAATCACCATCAGTAACCACATTCTTATTAAACACAAAAAGTGACACTCACGATGAAAGTTTGACGCAGGACAAAAAAATGGGCTTAAAGCCACTCAAGAAACACATCTTAATTTACAAAATATTACATAAAAGATATATTTTTGATTGAAATTAACACGAAATTAGTTGTAAAGGATGAGATCTAGTTTATTAATTTCCATTTTACTGTTTTTAATGGCGTGCGATGATAAAGCTATGATTGAGCAGTTTGACACCCTGCCTTACAATTCGGAGAGTAGGTATTATTTTTCCAGCAATCGTATCAGCATTGTCTCAGATGACCACCCCATTTTTAAAACATGCCGTTTTCACGGTTGGGACTTTTATGCCATCGTTGACTTGGAAAAAGAACTACTTATATGCACTGATAAAACCAAACACAAGTCAAAATACCACTTACTATCAAAAAGCCACAGCCTCGATTTAGGCCACACCCCACCGCTCAGTGTGAAGTCAAATAATCTGATCACACAGCAGTTGTCGGTCTATCGAATCGGCCATACCATAAAAAAAGTGCTATCTAGTAAACACACCTTACCTCACCGCTCTGCTGCGATTTTCAGGGAAAAATTCAATGACATTATCGTACTAAAAGACGCATCTATTTATATCTTTAACGGCTCAGAATTTCAGCATATCCAAGTACTTAAGCAAGGTGCTATAAACCAGTTCACTGTTCACGATTTGGCACTCAGTACTGATGAAGAGACACTGTACCTTATGTCTTCTTATGGAAACAGAGGATTAAAAGATGTCTATATTCACGCGTTCGACTTGAATAATTCACGCTTATCAACACAGTACAAAATTGAATCAAACTGCATCTGCTTTCAACACACACTGGACTATGAAAAAGGAGGGCCTGTATTTTTTTACATAAACAAAAGTAATAAGTCAGTTGTAAAAGGAAAAATAAAAGGAAAGGAAAACTATGAAGAATAATCGCTATATGGCTTTGCTCTTGCTCGCTTTGACCAGCACACAGACTTTGGCCTTTAAACAAGGAATACATGAAAACATCACCAACTCGGTGCTTAAAAAAGAAGGTTTTCATTCTGGTTCTACAGATGAAGTCTCTGATTCTAACTACTACACAGATGTTGCAGAGCCACATGTTGAAGCTGCCCATGCAGACAACAATGTGCTAGATCTTGCCTCTACTCGGTTGACAGAAAAAACCAATGAAATTATTACAGCACTAGAAAGTTGTGACAAGCGCAGAGCCCTCGATGCACTTGGAGAAGCCCTACACACAGTTCAAGATATTGTGTCCCATAGTAACTCTGTCGACAATAATCATAATATTGATGACATGTTCGCACTACAAAACGGTGCCAAATTTCATTGTGATCAAGATAACAACTTTGCGCCCGATGGACTTGTAACTGGTTACTTTTCTCTTTCAGGCTTTCTCTCTCTTAAGCCCGGAATCACACAATGCACAGGTATGCCCGACGGTGAGTGCTGTCACAAGTTTTTGAATAAAGACAATGATAGTCAGCCAAATGGTGATAGTTTTGTAGCCGCGAAAGAAGCCGCCGAAGCACTTACACAAAAGTTTTTAGATAACCTATACCAAAAAATCGAACAACAATTTTCTACACGTGCTGGCTACTACAAAAATATGCTCAAAAAAGAGCAATCAAAAATTTACTTTGTGATTGACGACACAGGTAGCATGGGGGCTGATATTGCAGGTGTTAAGTCATCGGTTAATAGTCTATTAGATAGCAAACTAACAGCTGGAGAATCCCCCACTCTAGGTCTTGTAACATTCAAAGATAACCCTTCAGATCACGGCCTCATTTGTGATATCGAAAGCTTCAGAAATAAAGTCAATTCGATTCGCGTTTGGGGTGGTGGTGATTGCCCAGAAGCATCAGGCGCTGCATTACATACTGCATTAAACCAATTTACGGCTAGACGCGGAGATTTATATGCACGAGGCGGTGAAATTGCATTATTTACTGATGCTTCGCCACGCAGTCCTGCTTTGGTCGGTGCAGCACGCGCACGTGCAATCATTCAGGGTGTTAAGATAAACACTTTTTTAACGGGAACATGCTCTTCATTTCGCTCAGTAGAAGAAAGTGAGCAAAAAAATGTCAGCATCGATTTTCCGATTGAACCCCAACTCAGAAGCCTCAATTCAATCGAACAATTCGAGAGACTATCCTATGAAACCGGTGGTCTAAGCTTTAAAATCAACCGGCGTGAAATTGCTAGTGTGTTGCCTATTTACTTAGCGTTAAGTGATCAAGGAAGCACAACATTAGCCAACCGACAAGTCAATTCATCTGCTGGAAAAACAGCCGTCGAAACCATTAATGTTGATGAAACAGTAGCAGGCAACTCCCTTTCTCTCATTATTATGAAAGGACAGAATACGGTTTTTCCAAGAATCAAACTTCTCGACCCCGCAGGCAAAGACATCACAAATGATGTAAAAGTAATAACGCGACGATTAAGTAGCCTTGTCGCAATTTCTATCTCAGACGCACTTGCTGGCCATTATCAATTACAGTTATCAGGCACAGATGGTACATATCCAATACGCGCTTTTGCAAAATCTTCTTTCAAAATTAATGATGTAAAACTGTATCAAGTACCAGAGAAAGAAATACGACATGTCGAGTTAGTCCCCCTAGTAGGACAGCCTACGATTGGACAGGCAGTTAATGCCAAAGTACGCTTTTCTCAAACACCTAGAGACGTTGTCTTGCAACTAGTTGATACTAATGGAAGCTTGATAAAAAGTATTCCCTTGCTAAAAGAGCCGACACACCAGAGGCGTTTCAGCGCTGAATTTGTTGTACCAGAGCAAGCCTTTCAGCTTCACCTTGCTGGCCAACTAGACTCTGGAGGTACTTTTACCCGTGAATTACCAAATGTCATCTCAACTCAACCTTTTGACCTCAAAGCAAGTCCGGAATGGTCAACCGTCGAACCGGGAGAAGAGAAAATAATTCAAGTCTTGCTTACTAACCGCGATGACATACAGCACAATATTGAATTACTTGTTTCCTCTACCGCGGGCTCTGCGCTTTCTTTTATTAAAGATCACAATATTCCCGCAAATAGCACCAAAACCATTGAGTTAAAAGTTAAAGTGCCAACGTCTGTTACTATAGGTAATTATGACGAGCTGATTATAGAAACACGTAGTAAAGAAAACGCCAGTGTATACAACACCACAGTCGCCAAACTATTAGTTGCACAGAACAACGCCCCCGTTGCTGTGGATGACCATTTCATCGCCCCGCTCAATGAAGAAACAACAATACCAGCACTATTAAATGACCGAGACCCTGACGGAGACACTCTGATAATAGAGTCTTTCCAAAATACCTCAATTCAGGGTGGTAAAGTCACGCTTGCTGGCGATAGCCTAAATTATATCCCCCCGACTGACTATTTAGGTCTAGACAGCTTTAGATATACAATTAATGATAGTCGCGGTCTATCATCGACCGCGGATGTGCGGATTTCTGTAGAAAAAGTACTGCCTCGATGTGCCGACCACCAGCGTTGGGACATAGGGAGCGCTTTTATTAAAGACAGTATTGTTTACTACGAAGGCATGTTATTCAAAGCCAATTGGTGGAGTTATAATGATAATCCAGCTTTAAACTCTAGCGACAGCCCTTGGATGTTTGTATGGAAAACTATTTCTGAGTGTCGAGAGTAAATTGAACAAGGGAAGCGCTAACTATGTGCTTCCCAGCCAACACACTCTGAGCCAAACCTTCTACTTACCCTCCAATGGGTCTTGTTTCCTAAATAGTTGAACTTCTGCTCTTTTGAATCGCCCCGGGTTTGC
>NZ_AUXT01000040.1 GCF_001625595.1 Pseudoalteromonas luteoviolacea NCIMB 1942 | reverse complement strand
AGCTGTTAACAGAATGTTCACACTCTCGCCCTGCTTCTACACCAACAAAGTCAATGACATGTGCTCTTATTGATACAGGGCTATTTGTCGTCGCTAAAGTTGGCCACGCGGTAAAACTCTTAATTAAAGGTTCTTTAACAACATAAATTGTTCTCGAAGCAACATCACTTGCTCCTGCACCATCAGTTGCTGTTAACTGCACAGAGGTGGTTTTTTGTATGTCCAGTTTGACGCTACATTTCACTTCTTTTTTACTAGAACAGCTCGAACTAAACTCCGTTAAGTTCTTACTGACATCACCCACTTTAAGCTTCAATGAACTTAATTGGAGAGACGCAATATTATCTGCATCGGTCACATGCACTTTAAGGGTAACCGTGTCCCCAGAAAGAATATGTGTCTTATCTGCACTGAGCTCTCTAATCACAGGTGGAGAGTTCAAGTTAGGATACGTGACAACAATATCTGAACTGCGACCCGAATTAGAAAATTTATCCGAGGCGGTTGCATGCCAGGTAACCTTGCACTCTGTGGCACACGCCTCAATTGCGGCATTAGTATCAGCGTAGCTACATGACAACGAATCTGAACTCGAAGTTGTACAGCTCTTTACCAGCGTGTTATTGCGATAGATATTGAAGCGATCAATATCCTTGCCACTGTCGTTCACCTTGAAAGTAACAGTGACTGGGTCTCGCGTGGTCAAATCTCCTGCACGAGGGCTCACATCGGCTTGAGTAAAGTCTGTCGTTGTTTTGGCTACGACCGTCACCGTTCTGTCAATATCAAGAGCGCCACCATTCACATGAGTTGTGCCATCAACTGGATCATGGTCCTCAGACATGGCGCCATAAGTTGCGGTAATACTGTGCGTGCCCACTTTTAATCCACTAACGCGCACACACTGAACATCGTCTCCACGCTTTGTCCATTCATCATATTGAGTATAATTGTTAATCTGATTAACTTTTACCCCAATAAATCCATCATAGTATTCTGTGTCACGACCACTATAGTCCCAAGGAGCAATAACTTCTTCAATTAAATAAGAGTCGCCTTCTTGTATAACTGTGGCATTGGCATTAGTGCCACAATCGGACGCCAAAGCTAAGTGGGTATAAATACTTGCGGCCAATAAAGCAGTCGCTTTTAAGGCCTTTTTAAATAAACTCATCATAAATCTGCGCTCCATGCTTCATCTAGTTTTTGCACCTGCGCTGCCTTTGACTCACTGGCAACTGATTGAGTACCAAAACGAAACATTTGCTGTGCACGCTCAACTATCGAATTGCCTTGCGATTCAACTGGTACGGGCAAACCCACCAACCTATCGCCATCAATAAGGGTGAATTGAAGCTTTCCTTCACTCGGTGTATTTTGCGCGCCAATTAACAATTGCGGCGTATTCAAAATTGGGGTTGCCGGATGAAAAGGTAAAGTAAATTGGCGAGAAGTTGTGCTTTTAGAAAGCTGAGATAACACTTCGATTTTGCCATCTCGATAAAAAACATAAATACCGCGCATAACTTGGCTATCAATAGGTGTGATCCCATTTTTCTGTAACCAACTTAAATTTGATTGGGGCAAAAAGTCGGGGTCGATTACGATTGGGCTGGCATATACTTCCCCATATTTGATAGAAGTACAGTTATGTGTTGGTAGCTGTTGTAATTTTACGCTGCAAATTTGGCTGCGCCCGCCAAAAATATTTACCGAATAGTACAACTCTCGATTATGCAGTGTTGGCGGGTTGTTAATTATACCATTTAACGAGCGCTCCCAAATTAACTGCCACTTTTCACTACCAACAGCCTCTTTTTTATAGCGGTAGTGTAATAACTTTCCGTCATGCGTACCAAAATATATATCTTCGTTATCAGTCAAAACCGTTTTATGGTTTATATCATAAGGAAGTTCGTATAAAGGTTGGGTATACGCTGTTTTATGTCCGGTATGACGAATTAAACCGTGCTCCAAAGCCACGTTTACTTTAAGCGTTTTTTCTCTCCTGAAAAACCCGATGCAGTGATATAAAAAGTGCTGGACCGTTGAGGTCTGATTGTAATTCGCCCACTAACAGGGTTCAAAGGCGAGAATGTATAACCTTCACTGTTTCTAATTTCAACCGTCGCAGCCCCCATAACTGACCATCTCAATAATGTACTTTCACCTTTTTTTAAAGTGGATTTATCAGTATAAAAAGCGTTGATTTTTAATTCATCACTCACTTTATTGTTGTTCAATTGCCATTCAGAGCAACCGTACTTATGGCAAGAACGTATACGATACTCTCTACTAGAATCGACCCTAAAACTCGCACTGGTCCCAATAACCTTATTGGAAACTAGATGCCACTCTCCGTTTATATAGGCTTCAACTTGATAGTAATCGGCAGTACTTGTAGAACTCCAAGCAACAAAGTCGTGAGTGCTTGTATTTTTAACGCTGAAATAAATAGGTTTTGAGGGGTAAACATCCATTGGTAATATCAATGTAATACCATCTAAACCGATAGGTACATATGCTTGTTCAAACTCTTGAGAAAAGCTTTTAAAAGGCATATGGAATAAGAAAAAAATCAAAGGAAAGTGTATCAACCTTTTCAAATTTAAAATCCCTATAAAATAAAACCCACACGCTCATTAAATAAGCAGCAGAAAAGTTAAAATGGCGAAAATAATAACACCACCTAATAGAAACAAAAGAAAAACCTTTCAAATAATGTAAAAAATCATTAAAAACAAACCAAGTTGTACAACACAAATAAAGATTTAATAAAAAATTAAAATTAAAAACATTTTAATAATAAAAGCAAAATCGAGATCGATTATAAACCCAGCACAATAAAGGCATTTGATTTCTGTTGAAAAAACGAATTTAAATAGATTTAAAGGTATTACTACACTTTGCATGGAAAGCACATAAAAACAGCAACTTCAACAGCTATATAAGTCATTTCGATGGCTGATCTGCGTTCTATACTTTTAGGTTATTAAATAAGAAAAAGGAATTATAAATTTTCTTTGTCAGTAAAAATTAAAAAACCAGAAAGAATAAATCTAGATTTTACTTTTAAAATTTAGAAGACTTTCTGACAGTTCGGTTCTAACCCTGAGGAATCCCCACGAAATATCTATGTAAAACAATGGACGTAATATTGACAGTGCTGCGAAAGAAAAACACTGGATAAAACGGGTCGAAAGATTATGCAATAACTCACATATTCATCGAGAAATTGATGCTATTTATACACGCATGACATTTTTACTC
>NZ_AUXT01000039.1 GCF_001625595.1 Pseudoalteromonas luteoviolacea NCIMB 1942 | reverse complement strand
CAGGGTGCGAGCACACTTTGTTAATTCCTGTTAACCAAACAAAAGTTCAGTTCTAAAATCATCGTCAAAACTGGCTGCAACAAGCTTGCTTCGAATTGACCCTTTGCTTTTTGTGTGCTGCTTAACCATGTTGCGAACAACTCGCCTAAATAGCGCCATATGCTGGGCGCTCAGTACCTCATGAATTTGGCAACTGTCTTCTTTGAACACCACATCCAGTATCCAATGCTGTTGATTTTCTATCAACCAGTGTTGGCGAATTGCTTTTGATATGAGCGTGTTATCTCTTGATGAACTCAGGTAGTAATGTGTATCAATACTGGTCTTTTTTCCCTTCGTCCGAGTGCGCTCAACGCCAATAATGGATTGAATGCCTGGCCAGTCT
>NZ_AUXT01000038.1 GCF_001625595.1 Pseudoalteromonas luteoviolacea NCIMB 1942 | reverse complement strand
TGGCGGAGAGATAGGGATTTGAACCCTAGATACGCTATTAACGTATGCCGGTTTTCAAGACCGGTGCTTTCAACCACTCAGCCATCTCTCCGCAGCGGTGCGAATAATAGGGAAAGCGATCATGAATGTGAAGCTTTTTTTTTGCTTTTTTTGCTGTTTGACTAATTTTCAGCACTTTTGATGGTATTTCCTTCAAAATGCCGGAATTTTTGCGAATCGCCTGTTATAAGAGAACTATTTATCGTGTTTTATGGTCTACTATTCGAGAAAGGTTTGCTCAACTAATTAACTCTTGGTAATCTTTGGTAAGATTAATTTTCGGAACATCGTGTTTCTATTAAGGAGCTATAATATGGCGTTCAATCATTCGTACACTACTGAAAAAGCAGTAATGTCAACGACTGAAACTAACAAAGTGCTAAAAAGTACTTACTTTCTTTTGGCGATGACTTTGGCATTTAGTGCCATCACTGCTGCAATCTCAATGACAATGGCGCTGCCTCGTTTTACAGGCATGATTTGTTCATTGGTTGCAATGGGTCTAATTTTTGTAATTCACAAAAAAGCTAATTCATCATCAGCTATTGGTTTAGTTTTCTTATTTACAGGTATTTTGGGTTTTGGCTTAGGTCCACTACTTAATGCTTACCTAAGCTTACCTAATGGCGGCCTTTTGATAGCACAAGCTTTAGGCTCAACTGCTCTAATCTTCTTTGGTCTATCAGCATATGCGCTTACAACTAAAAAAGATTTCTCTTTCATGGGTGGTTTTTTAACTATCGGTATTTTAGTGACTTTTGGTATTTCTATCGTCAACATTTTCATCGGTAGCCCAATGGTATTTATTGCTATCAATGCCGTATTTGTTTTACTTATGTCTGGCATGATTTTGTTTGAGACAAGCAGAATCGTAAATGGTGGCGAAACGAACTATATACTTGCAACTGTTGGTCTTTACGTAGCAATTTATAACTTGTTCACGTCATTGCTAATGTTGCTTGGCATGTCTAATGATGACTAATTAAATCATTCTGATAAAATAAGCCCCATCTGGGGCTTTTTTTTGGATTTCTCTTGAGCCAACTTATAATTTCATTGCATTGTGGTCCTGACGCGCACGACTCTTTACAATGTATGAACCGATTTGTGCAAGCCGCACTAAAACAAAATCATACCATTAAGTGTATATTTCTGTATCAAGATGCCGTATTACATGCTAATCAGCATATTCAACTGTCTAGTGATGAATTGCAAGTCAGTTCTATTTGGGAACAATTATCAAGCCAAGGGATAGCATTGAAGCTATGTGTAACCGCCGCTGAGAAGCGAGGAATAAACACACAAGACACTGGCGTATTTACAGTCGCAGGGCTCGCCGAGTTTGCTATGGAAGTTTGTAAAGTAGACAAGTGGGTGCAATTTAGATGAATAAGAAAATTCTTGTTATTAGTGATGCAGCCCCCTTTGACGGTCAACGTATTCGAGAAAGCTTAGACATGGCGCTCATTTTTGCAGCCATAGATCAAGAGGTGAGCTGGCTGTTTACTGGCGCTTCCGTACTGGCTCTTACAAAGGGCACGACTCCTAGCTCGTTAGGTATAAAAGATTTCTTTAAGCAGCTTAAAACATTAGAAATATATGATGTCGATAACCTATTTGTTTGTGAGCATGCATTGTTAGAGTACGAACTTTCCACTGAACAATTGAGTGTCGATGCAAGGATATTGTCATTTGAACTACAGAAGTCCTTGATAAACGAACATGATCACGTGGTAACGCTATGAGTATAACAGTACATATTTTTTCAAAGCCATTACGTTATTATTCTAATAATTTCAACTTAGCTTTAATTGGCGAACGTGACAAAATTCTTTTGCAACAAGACGCATGTTACGATCAAGCGCGTTTTGCTGCCACATTTAATAAAAACCTATATATGCTAGAGACATGCTCTATTGCGAGGGGCATTTCCCCTGCCAACCTAGTGACACTTATAGATGACTTAAGTTGGGTTGACCTGCTCGTAGCTAGCGATAAATCAATTACTTGGTAAATTATGTTAGTAATAGACAACAAAACAATAGAAACTGATAAAGAGGGATACCTGCTAAATCATCTTGATTGGAGTGAAGATCTGGCCCCTATTATTGCAGCAAATGAAAGCATCACTTTGACGGACGCCCATTGGGAAGTAATAAATTTTGTGCGCGGTTTCTATGAGGAATACGGAACAAGCCCAGCGATTAGAATGCTTGTTAAAGCAATCGCTAAAAAGCTGGGGGAAGATAAAGGTAAGAGTATATATTTATACAAGCTCTTTCCAAAAGGACCCGCTAAACAAGCTACTAAGATAGCTGGGTTGCCAAAGCCTGCAAAATGCATATAACCGCACTTAAAAAAGAAGGCTAATGCCTTCTTTTTATTACTCGTCAACAGGCCAAGTGAATGGTACATCCGGAACTTCAAGTCCTCTCGCCAATATAGATTCCGCCACAGTGAGTGTTGGATCAGTAGTAAGCGTATAGCAAAGTGCA
>NZ_AUXT01000037.1 GCF_001625595.1 Pseudoalteromonas luteoviolacea NCIMB 1942 | reverse complement strand
CAGATTTTTGAACACTACCGCGATCCAACTGATGTAAGCATTGATAGTGCTTTTGGCATATCTGCGAGCATACATTTTTTCTTTGACCATAGTTAAAAATGCTGACTTCATATTCAGAAAATGCTTTATGAAAGACACTGTTTTTATAGACAGTAGTTTTGTTTTTGTCCAATATTGCTGATATGCGACATTTTGGTGTATTTCTACAAGGCTTAATTACGAGTGTTATAACTCTATGTTTACACGAAGTTTTTACGGTGGCATTATGGAGCCATGTAATATAAGCCGTTTTGGGGTGTTTAAACACACCATTTTGGTACAGATTAAGCTGTTAGGTACAACGGAGAACTTGGTGTTTAGAGAAAAATTAGCTGATCTATTTGAAGAAGTTAAAACATCACTACTTGATGAAGGCGAAAAGAGCTTTGCCAAGCAACTAGATACTTGTGAAATCCAATCTTGTAGTTCATTTGCCTCGGATAACTCTGCATTTACTATTGAATTTGTGGGTTATAATTCCAAAGAAATCGAAGATACATTCCCTACAGGCAATGCTGACTATACAGTTATGATAACTTACTCAACTAAAAATAAAGTTATCGGTTTAGAAGTTATTGGTTGTGAAAATACAAAGTTACAACAGCAATTATTAGCAAGTTGTACCTAACAAAGAAAATTAAAAGTGCGGACAAAAAACAGTTGGCTTTGTTCGTACCTCACAAATTATAGCCAACTATTTTTAGCCGTTTATTTGCGGCGTTATATTTCACTATGCATAAAATACTATATTTGCTTCTTGTTCTATCTCCACTAGCCGAAGCCTGTGAATTGACTAAGGAGTATCGTGAAGCGCGGAGTCAAGTAGTAAAGGATTCCCGCTATGCATTTGAGGCTTGTACTAGCTCGGTAGATGCTTACCACTACTGGCAAGAGGTAGCTCAATGTGAGAAAGAAGGCCGTGGTAAAAACGTAGGTGGCGGGTGTCAGCATATTATTGCCAATCGTGTTTCACCGGTTGAGCGAAACTATGATCACTGCGAAGGCCTCAAAGTTACCACCGAAGAAGTTAAAAAATACTTTGAGGAGTACGTGAAGTTCCACAATATAACAAGGTGTTCAACCACCGCTACGCCTTCGGCTTCGCTGGACAGTCAAAGTGCTGTTCCTTTTGTGCATTCGCTTCGCCAATTATCGCACAAAAGCATCAGCACTTTGCCTGCCGGTTAACACGGTGTTAGTGTTCACGGAGAGAGTTGTGTATACCGAAGATGATAAAGTTTTATTAAAATACATAGCGAGTTATTTTGTTAACGAAGGTGACTCAATGATGACGAGGGAACTAGAGAATCAGGAATTTTATACTGAGGCATCTATAAATAAGCTTCGAAGTCTCAATCTCGTGCGTTATTCTTCAAGTGATTCTATTCAAATTTCCCCACAAATAGTTGCTGAAAAAGAGAGATTAGAAGAACTACCTGACCACTTTGAGTCATTAAAAAAGTGGTGGTTCAGTAAATGGTGGGCTGTTGCTTTCAGTGTTGTTTTCTTAGTATTACCAGCACTAAAAACTTATATTGATTTGATAGATGCTCTATTCAAGTGAACACTAACAAAGTTGTAAACGCGGACAAAAAACAGTTGGCTTTGTTCGTGCCTCACAAGATTTTAGCCAACTATTTTTAGCCGGTTACAACGGCGTTATGCCTGCAATGAGGAGTCGAATGGATAATACTCAAAGGTTTTGCTCGATATTAAGGAAAAGATCCTCCGAGCATGCGGAAGCAATGTCGCGGTTGACAGGCCTTTCTGGAATGATGGTATCGGTTCTACGGCAAGAGCTAGATTCCATGGTTAGGGTAATATTTCTTTTGTCCGAAAGTGACTTATCTGAAAGGGAGCGCCTAATTCAGCAAACCTTAAATGGTGAAGTTTGGACAGTGTTAACTGTAAACGGTAAAAATAAGAAAGTTACCGACAGGGAGATGGTTGAGCTATCTAATCAACTGCAAGGATGGACCCTTTCTGTATATAAATTCGGATGTGCATTTATACATTTTTCGGCATTTCACGATTACTCTGATAGTAATCCATTTGAATCCTTAAGCACTGATGAAAAAACAGACATATTGTCGCATCTAAGGTATTACCATGGTGGGCCACACACAGATAATCCATCATTTCCAGATCTCGCATCTTTCTTTCCAAGAGTATTCGAAAAAATAGCGGGAAACTTAGAGTGTTACATCAAGAATCTTGAAGAACGCAAAATTAACAGTGAGGCATAACAAGTAAAGCCAGCGGATTCGTAAACTCACCGCTGCTTCAAGCGTTATATTGCTTTGTAAGGTCAAGTGTTGAATTTAAAAGAAAGCAAGGAAAGCGGCATCTTATATGCGGTGTTCATTACCGTATTGTTGTATTTCTTTTTTAAAATTACTTTAATTTTCTCAATTGTGTCAGGTGGGAATTTCACTTGTTTAAGCTCTGTTTGGAGTAACTCTGATACTGAAATAAAACCTTTCTCTGCATTTTTTATTGTGGCGATACTTAGCTGCATTTGGTTTTTTTATTGCGGCATAAAGTACAAACAAAAAGTAGGTAAATCGGTATATTTAATCTTAGTCGTCGGAACTGTGTTCTATTACTTTTGGTTCAAAGGGTTTTACGGTTTCTGGCACCTAATGAGCTACGAACAAAAAGAGATTACATTACAAGAGTTTTTTGAAAAAACAGGTGGTACAGAAAGGTTAAAGTTGTATGGTAATGGGGCTAGTCAAAATGTATTGTGTAAATCGCAATATAACAAAGCAAATTAAAAGTGCGGACAAAAAACAGTGGGCTTTGTTCGTACCTCACAAATTATAGCCCACTATTTTTAGCCGTTTATTTGCGGCGTTATGCTTCTTAGTTGAGTCAGGATAAAGTATTGATAGAAATAGAATTTAGTATCTATCTGGCAAGTAAAAAGGATTGGGTTCATTTAGTCAAAAATGTTCACCTTCCGGTAGTGCCAAGAGTTGGTGAGTTTGTTAAGTTCAACAACCGCATTGTAGGCGATTACTTCTCTTGGACCGTAAATCAAGTAACTTATCGCGAAAGTGGAATGATAGAAGTAACTACTGAATTGCTCGATAACACTAACAACCGAATGTATTCATTCGAAGAGCAAGATGAGTTTCTAGAGTATTACCATTCTTATTTAAACGAGGGGTGGGTTTCACCTCATGGAATTAAAGCTAACAAGCAATACCAACGGTGAAAAGCAGAAGCATAACAAACTGTTTAAGAGTGATTCGCAACGCGTGGCATTTTTACTATGCGTTGGTTTTAGTGTTTAAGGTGGTATGCGGCAGCTTCGGCATTGCGTTGCTCACACCTTAACAGGGCGTTGAGGCTGTAGAATT
>NZ_AUXT01000036.1 GCF_001625595.1 Pseudoalteromonas luteoviolacea NCIMB 1942 | reverse complement strand
TTCCAAGTGCACCACGTATAAAAACTAGATAAAAATAAGACACTTCTCAGCTTCTGCTAATGTAAATGTGCGACCAAATACATCTTAGGAGCTGAGCAATGTCTTATGAACATCTTAACAGTTTTGAGCGAAAAGCAATCTATTATCGCCATAATAGTGGTGAAAGTTACCGTTCAATCGGCCGTTTACTTAACCGACACCACACTACTATTATGCGAGAAGTAAAGAGGAATAAACCCCCTTACTATACTTACTTCGATGAATCTGCTGAAGACTTAGCAGTCGAACGTAAAAAGAAACCAAGGCACGCAAAAAAGTTTTCTAATAAAACGCTTTATCAGCATGTTGTACATAAATTGCAAGAAGGTTGGTCACCAGACGCCATTGCAGGAAGGCTTAAAAAAAACCACCCAAATGACAAGGGAAAATGTGTCAGTCATGAGACAATTTATCAATGGGTTATTAAAGACTATCAAGTTGGTGGTGAACTCTATAAAGCATTACCAAAACGTCACAAAAAGAGAAAAAAACAAAGAAAATATGGAGACTTACGAGGAAAGATAAAAAACCGAGTTAGTATCCATGAGCGGCCTGATATCGTAGAGAAACGGTCTCGTATTGGCGACTGGGAAGGTGATCTTGTTGAAGGAAAGAAAGGCTCAGGATATATAGTTACTCATGTGGAT
>NZ_AUXT01000035.1 GCF_001625595.1 Pseudoalteromonas luteoviolacea NCIMB 1942 | reverse complement strand
CCTTTTTTATTATTTAATACTTACATCTGAGACTGTAGATAATTCTCTGTGCCGGTCGTCTTAAGCAGTTGCAGCTGTGTTTCAAGCCAATCAATTTGCTCTTCTTGTTCACTTTGAATGTTCTCTAGTGCTTCTCTGCTAATGTAGTCTTGTTTTTCTTCACACAGCGCGATTGCATGTTGAAGATCGACTAGAGACGCTTCTTCAAATTGCATATTTGCATTGATCATCTCTGGTACATTTTCGCCAATATTAAGCCTGCCCAAATCTTGTAAATTTGGTAGCCCTTCTAAGAACAGAATACGCTCAATTAGTCTATCAGCATTCTTCATTTTTTGAATCGAAACTTTGTAATCAGCTTTGTCTAATTTGGCAAACCCAAAGTCTTTGAACATGCGGGCATGCAAAAAGTATTGGTTGATACCAACTAGCTCGTTTGCGAGTACTTTGTTCAACGCTACAATTACTTCTCTTTCACCTTTCATCGAGTTTACTCCTTAACCTAGCTGAGATTGCAGATAGTTTTGAATGCCAATTTTATCAATGAGGCCAAGTTGTTGCTCAAGCCAATAAACGTGATCTTCTTCAGTGTCGAATAGCAGCTTTTCTAATACAGCGCGTGATTGATAGTCTTGCTCTTCTTCACAGGCTTTGATTGCATCTTTTACACAAGCCACAACTTCTAATTCAAGTTTGAGGTCATTTTCCATCATTGACTTTACATCATGACCAATAAGCAGGTCACGACGCTTGATCATATTTGGCACGCCTTCTAAAAACAGAATACGTTTGATTAACCAATCTGCGTGTGTTGTTTCTTCTTCCATTTCATGGTTAAGGCGTTCATACAACTTATTAAGCCCAAAGTCCTCATACATTCGAGAATGGATGAAATACTGGTCTATTGCTGCCAACTCGTTTGCCAGTAGCGCATTAAATGCATCAATGATCTTTTGTTTACCTTTCATAGGTCTTTCCTCAAACTCTGACTGATGCACCCATTTTATATATATAGATTTAAAAGTCAATAAAATCCTTATAAATCAATGGTTTATCAATTGATTATTATTCTCATTTTCGTTGCTATTTATGCTATTAGCTTACTTTTTTGCGATAGGGTCGCATATTTTCTTGACCAAACAAGTTAATAAATACAAATGATCTCAAAAATGCAAATAAAAACAATTTGCATTAAAGTGTTGGTTTTGTTTATAGTTGTCGAGTGTAAAGCAATCTAAGGGGAGCATAATGGCCCTAATTGAGCAAATTGAAACTTCAGTTGAAACTCCATTGGAGTATGCACTTGCGCCATGGCAATACGCTATAAAATCTGGAAACCAAGCTTTTCAACATGGCGAGTTTAACTCTGCAAGAGATCGATACCAGAGTGCTTTAAACCTCGCTGGTCATTTGCTAGAACGGTTTGTGAACAGTGAAGTTTGTGACGAACAGTTGGTTGCTATTGAGCATTGTTGTCCTGCATTAGTTGTGGCAGCACACAATTTAGCTGATTGCTTCATTGCCTTATCAAACCCAGAAAGAGCCTGCGAGCAATTAATAGAAGTGCATTGTGCAATGCTCAATTTAGTACAGCATGCTTCGGTAGAAATAGTTGAGATTGCTTGTCACCACTTACATAGAACAAGACAAGAATTGATTAACTTTGCTTCTTGTCATCCCCACCTTCCAGAGTTAATTGAGAAAGTCAATGCTGCAATGGAAGGTGGTTTTAACCGTCCACATATAGTCCACTAAAGTAAATGAGGAAAAACCATGGCTTTTACATTGCCACAGCTACCGTACGCGTATGATGCTTTGGAACCAAACATTGACACAAGAACAATGGAGATCCATCACACTTTGCACCATCAGACATACGTCAGCAAGGCGAATGCTGCTTTGGAAGGCACTGAGCATGCAAACCGCGATCTTGAAGAACTATTGAAAAACATTGAAAGTTTGCCAGAAAATTTGAAAGGCGCTGTCCGTGACCATGTCGGTGGTCACCATAATCACAGCTTGTTTTGGACCATTATGTCTTCAGATGGTGGTACATTACACGAAGGTCCACTTGCGATTGCGATTAATGAAACGTTTGGCAGTTTTGACAAGTTTAAAGAGTTATTTACTGCGGCTGCGGTAAGTCGTTTTGGTAGTGGTTGGGCTTGGCTTGTAGTTGACGCAAATGGCGCGTTGAAAGTAACGAGTTCACTAAACCAAGATAGCCCGTTAATGGATAACCAAACGCCTATTTTAGGTCTAGATGTGTGGGAGCATGCATACTACCTAAAATATCAAAATCGTCGTCCTGAGTACATTGCTGCATTTTACAATGTAATCAACTGGGTAGAAGTAGAAAAGCGCTATCAAGCTGCACTAGCCAGCTAACCAACAGTTTTAAGCGCTGTGTAATTTAAGGTTATGCAGTGCTTTTCCTCCATAGTAGCTTTACGTTAAACCCTTCCGATGCATCTGGCAAATATTAAACTGCTAACTAAAAAGAGACGTCACTATAACTGTGCGCTATAGTATAGGTTAGCTGTTGGCATTTAAGTTTTTGTAGTGAAATGCTAAATTTAATTTCTTGACGTGGATAGTATGCACTTTATCGCCACCTTTTGCTTTGTTGTATTTTCTTCGTTCGCTTCAGCCACTACTTTTATCACTGTATGCTACGAAGATAAGAACGCTCCGCCATTTTTTCTAGGAAGTGGTTTCGATGTACCTCAAGAACGGCCTGGTGCGACAATTGATATTTTAAAAAGCTTAGAGAAACAAGTTTCAACGGTTCGTTTCGTGTTTGTTCGTAAACCTTGGCAACGTTGTTTGAAGAACATTAAAGAAAATAAAGTAGATGCGGTGGTCGCATCTTATCGCTCAGAGCGAAGCGAGTTCCTGAGATTTCCGAAGAACCTAGATGGTAGCATAAACTTATCTCTTGCAATCAGTATGTTGGGAACATGCTTGGTTGGACAGCAAGGGTTAGCCATAGACGTTGCGAACAAAAATTTTCCCTTGAGTTTAGCGGTTCCTAGAGGGTACGCTGTTCTGAAGACACTGCAAGAAGACTTGTATCGGGTGATTTTAACAGACTCACAAGAAGATGCTTATCAACTAGTATTAAAGAGCCTTGTAGATAGCTCACTAGGGCTATGTAAAGTTTACGATGAACAAGTCGCAGGCTTTCCTCATAGCGACAAACTACAAGCTATATTTCCACCCATTGATATTAGTTACGGATATCTGGCGCTTTCCAAAGGTTTTATGGCGCAAAATCCATTGGTAGCGCAAACACTTTGGGACAAGTTAGGCAGCATGCAGCTGCATCAGTTCTACCTAGACTATGTAACCAACCCGACAAACCATAAGCAGCCAAGATACTGATTGTGGTCATATAAGCTATCTTTATGTAGACTATCGCGCATTGTTTTACACTCCATGAGTCTGCCATGGCACAACTTTACTTTTACTATTCAGCGATGAATGCTGGAAAATCTACGACCTTATTACAATCCGCATTTAATTATCGTGAACGGGGAATGACGCCATTTATTTTGACTGCTGCAATAGATAACCGTTCAGGGGTTGGTAAAGTGGCATCAAGAATCGGTTTAGAGGCTGATGCGCATACGTTCGAGCCAAAGTCCGATGTGTTTGAGTTAGTTAGTAAACATCACAGTGAGCAAAAGTTAGACTGTATCTTAGTGGACGAAAGCCAATTTTTGAGTAAAGAGCAAGTCTCTCAACTCACAGATGTTGTGGATAGCTTAGGTGTTCCAGTGCTATGTTATGGTCTGAGAACAGACTTTATGGGTGAGTTGTTTGAAGGGGCGCAATATCTTCTTGCTTGGGCTGATAAACTTATTGAGCTGAAAACTGTTTGTCATTGTGGCCGTAAAGCAAATCATGTTCTGCGCTTAGACGAACATGGGAATGCCATTTCAGGTGGAAACCAAGTCGAGATTGGCGGTAACGATAAATACGTTTCTGTATGTAGAAAACATTATAAATCAGAGCTTAATAAGTTGTAATTCTCCGGTTTTTTACCATGCTTAGGCTATCAGTCAAAATAATTGGTAGCCATGTCTAACTCTTCTTTCTCATTTCTAGCCAGCGAATCAGGGCATACCTTAGATAACCCCAAGAAAGCACCTTGGAAAATCCTTCTCGTTGATGATGAACCAGAAATACACCAAGTAACTAAAATGGCATTGTCTCGATTTACATACGACGATAGGGCACTAGAGTTTTATCATGCATATTCTAAGGCGCAAGCAATAGAGATGCTCCAAGAAATTGAGGGGATCAGCGTTATATTGCTTGATGTGATCATGGAATCTGATACGGCTGGCTTAGACTGTGTGAGGGAGGTACGGCACACGCTGAACAACAAAGATGTAAGAATAATCTTAAGAACTGGCCAACCTAGCACTATTCCTGAGCATGAAGTCATGCTCAAGTATGATATTAATGATTATAAAAATAAGGTTGATTTGACCAAATCTCGTTTGTATATCGTCATGACCAGCGCCCTGCGAGCTTTTGAAGATATTACGCGAAAGGCTTCACTTATTTCTGCATTAAAAGACTTGAATGATAACTTAGAGGAACGAGTCGTTGAAAGAACGTCTGAGTTGCAACTGGCAAACCTAGAGCTGATCCAAGCTAAACAACAAATAATCGCGCAGCAGCAATCTCTATTACAATCTGAGAAAATGGCTTCTGTTGGCCAACTAGCTGCTGGCGTAGCACATGAAATTAATAATCCATTGGGTGCGATAAAATGTAATTTTGACGTCCTGAGTGATTATATAAGAAACTTTAAAGTAAGCTTAGCTCGACTAGACACCAGTGATGTTGATTTAGATGTGGCGGAAATCACAGAGATATTGGACGACACCCGAGTGGATTTGAGTCGAATTGAAAAAATAGTCAATGCGCTGTCTATTTTTAACGGCTTATCAGGTGAGAAAAGTACCGAAATTGACCTCGAAAAGGTAATTGAACAATATACAGCAGGCTTAAAGTTACCTCTATCGGTTAATTTTGTGCTCGAAAAAGGTGCTTGCTGGGAGGTATCATGTTGTCCGGGCCAAATAGTACAAATAGTCGGTATTTTGCACAAGAATGCGGTGGAGGCAGGGTCAGATGTTAATGAAATTGAGCTTGAAGTTACTTCTTCTCAGCGTAACATTCGGCTGTTAGTAAAGGATAAAGGGGAGGGAATTGAGATATCCAATCTCCATCGTATTTTCGACCCATTTTACACAACCAAACCGATTGGTCAGAACTTAGGTTTAGGGCTCACTATCGCACTTGTATTGACTAAGCATCATAATGGAGAGATTAAAGTAGAGTCTAATGTAGGCTTGGGAAGCTCATTTGAGGTTTGTATTCCAAAAGGAATCTAGAGCAAACACACTGCTTGCTCTATTAATAGTTCGATTTTAATATTGCCAAGCTAGGAAGCGACTTTGTTTGTTTCCTTGCAGCATTTTTACCGTTTTAAAATCTTTTACTTTGTATTGTTTCAGCGCTTTTGTTAGCAGGTGGATGTTTTCTTTCTTGGAAATTAAACACGTGAACCAACCAACCTGCTCTTTGAAAGAAGCGCTCTCCGAAATCATATTTTTGACAAAACCAAGTTCACCGCCCTGACACCAAAGTTCTGGCGCATGCCCTCCAAAGTTCAAAGCATTTTTACCTTTTACTTTCTCTAGACCAAGGTTTTTCCACTTTCTTTGCGTGCCTTTTTGAGCTTCCTCTTCACTTGCATGAAACGGAGGGTTACACATTGTAATATCAAAATAGTCAGATTTACCGATGATATTGGAAAATATCGCATTAGACTGTTTTTGATGCTTTACTTTGATATCTAGTCTATTTGCCATTGAAATATTCTTAGCAACTTTAATTGCAACTTCATTTATATCTGACCCAACAAATCGCCACTTGTATAGTGACTGCCCTAATATTGGGTAGATTAAATTCGCGCCAGTACCTATATCTAGGCAACGAACTGATTTACCTGTTGGGATCTGGCCACAATTATCACTCGCTAAAAGATCGGCCAGTGCATGTATATAATCAGCTCTTCCTGGCACGGGGGGACACAAAAACTGCTCTGGTAAGTCCCAAAACTTAATGCCATAGTGTGCTAACAGTAGTGCTTTGTTAAGTAAAAACACGGCAGATTTGTCTGCAAAATTCAATGTGTTTTCACCATTCTCTTTTTCAATTAAGTGTTTTTTTAGTTCGGGTACATGCGTTATCAGCAGAGGAAAGTCGTAGCCGGATAGATGTTTGTTTCTAGGGTGCATATATAAAAGTTGGCGCGAAATAATGGTGATTATTATACCTTAAATTACGCGACACAACTATGAGGTTTACTTTCTGCCAGCTTAACTGGTACGATGAGTTTAAAAATAATTTTGAACAGTAATGATCATACAAGAATCTTTATCGGTTCCTTTGACTGAAGGAACTTCTTTGCACTTACGACACGTTTATCATGAGCAAAAGGCGGGTCCGATCGTTTTGTTTTTGCATGGTGCAATTGAAAATGGCAAGATTTTTTATACTGAAAGTAACAAAGGCCTTGCGCCATATATGGCGTTAAATGGGTTTAGATGCTTTGTGTTAGACTTGCGGGGGAGAGGAGGAAGTCTACCCGTTATAGAGGCTGGGCATGAATATGGACAAACAGAATCCATTCTAGAGGATGTGCCAGCGGCGCTTGCGTTTATAAAGCATTATACAAGCAAAAAACCACAGTTTTGGGTTGCTCATTCTTGGGGAGGAGTGATCATGAACAGTGTTTTCGCACGCTTTCCCGACGAGATTGAAAATGTTGATGCATGTGTTTATTTCGGTTCAAAGCGGAGTCTCTACAATAACCACCCAGAAAAACTGCTTAAAGCGAATTTCTTATGGTACTGGTTAGCACACCATTACGCAAAGAAGCATGGGTATTTACCTGCACGAGAGCTAAAGTGGGGATCTGACAACGAAACTGTTAAATCTCATTGGCAAAGTGCTCAATGGGCAAAAAAACTACCATGGGTAGATAGTGATGATAATTTCGACTATGCGAAAGCGCTAGAATCGAGAGTGCTACCACCAACGCTTCATATTGCTGGCGTTAAAGACAAAGCACTTGCTCAGCCGATAGACATTAAAATGTTTATGAAGGAGTCGGGTATTGGAGTTCAATCGCTGAATATTTATGGTAAACGATATGGGCATGCACATAACTATGGACATATAGACATGCTAACACACCCAAAGGCGCAAGGAGAGCAATTCAAAGACTTATTGAAATGGTTTGAATTACATAGAAGTGAATCGCACCGAGTTTGCCAGAGGCTCATTAACTTGAGAAACTGAAACTATGAAAAAATCAAATCGCTATACATCAGAATTTCGTGAACGTGCAGTTAGGCTTGTTACTACTCAACAGCATGAGTACCCCTCACTTTGGGCTGCGCTAGTATCGATTTCCGATAAACTGGGTTGTACACCTGAAACACTTAGAGCATGGGTAAAGAAGTCTCAAGCTCAGCCACATAAATCACCTTCAAACTCTCAATCAGCCGAAGAGCGACTCGCAGCATTAGAGCGCGAGAATAAAGAGCTGAAACGAACCAATGATATCTTGAGGCAAGCTGCCGCTTTTTTCGCCCAAGCGGAGCTCGACCGCAAACAGAAGTAAGCGTGGCTTTTATTGATGCTTACCGTAAGCATTACAGTGTCGAGTCAATATGCAAGGAGTTGCCGATTGCACCCTCCACGTATTATGCCCATAAACAGCTACAGAGGCAGCCTGAGCGCCTATCTAATCGCAAAAAGCGAGACGCTGAGCTGATGATACTCATTCGCCAAATATGGGTAGATAATATGTCGGTTTATGGCGCAAGAAAAATATGGAAACAACTCCTACTTGACGGCCATCAAGTAGCTCGTTGCACTGTTGAGCGATTAATGCGAATTATGGGTATTCAAGGCGTTCGTCGTGGTAAGGCTTGTAAAACAACGATACCAGGTGAACAACAAGATACACCGCTGGATTTAGTTAACCGTCAATTTATCGCTGAGCAGCCTAATCAGCTTTGGGTTGCTGATATCACTTACGTCGCTACATGGAGTGGATTTGTTTACGTGGCCTTCGTAATAGACGTATTTTCTCGATACATTGTGGGCTGGCGCGTATCAACAACGATGCACACAGAGCTTATTCTTGACGCGTTAGAACAAGCAATTTGGCACCGTGGTAAAACAGAAGGGTTGATCCATCACAGCGTAAGCGTATAGCAAAGTGC
>NZ_AUXT01000034.1 GCF_001625595.1 Pseudoalteromonas luteoviolacea NCIMB 1942 | reverse complement strand
ACTTGGAACTTGAATTCGGGCATGTTATGTATTATTTATTCCCCTACATATTTTTTTATTCTCTCAATATCGCTTTTATTGATGCAACTTTTAAGAGCATACTCGACTTCATTCTGATTTAAACCTATTAGCTGTACATTTTCCTTTTTTAGATAGATTGAAACAACTTTTTGTCTAAAATCCTTCTCCAAACCCTTAGGAAATTCATACATATAAAAGGAAAATCCGTTTGATGTGAATATATCAAAGGCCATTTTATCTTTCTTGCTAAACTCGAAGTTCTCTTCGTTGAGAGAAATACTTATATATTTAAGCTTCATCTCATTTGTAGAGTAAGTAAAAGCTGAAAAATCACTATCTCCAGTATTCACTTTCTTATATTGATTATCAATATTAACGTCACACCATTCATTTACCTCGACAGCATAAGCTAAATTAGTAAATGCCAAACCAAAAACAAATAATAGATTCTTGTTAGTCATACCAATCCACAGTATTAAATTCAATTACCCTACACCTTGACGAAGAGCATTTATAGTTGTAGTTATATCCAACATCAGGTCCTGTTGCACCAACGATATAAGGCCATATAACACTTGCAACTCCTGCAACATCTGGCCTCATAGCCCTTACTCCCCTAACTTTTGAAAACTTAGGATATACACCTAAAGGACTTCCATCGGTTATCGCTGCATTAGTTATTGCAAGTTCTCTTTCAAGGTTTAGCCTTAAACTAATATAACCTAGTCCCAAATCTCTATTTGAGCCCTCAAACCCAAAAAACTCCATCTCCTGCCTGAACAAGCTCAGATCGTTTGTAAATAGCTCTTCTAATCTACTTATCTCATCTTTTAAAGCTGAAGCCCTCCTAGCAGCTTTATAACGATTAACCTGTTCTTCGGCTAATCCTATAATTGATCCAAAGACTTGATTCAAAGTAAACTGCATTGCCCCAGTACGAGCACCATTAGCAAACTTTCCGCCTGTTATCTCCGATACTGTACCACCAATGACAGCTGAAATAACCGTACCTTTCGCTATTTGATGAAATTCTAGTCTACTTCCACCAGGTAAAAACGCACCGCCAGCACCTTTTGTTACACCTGCACTAATGAATCCATGTCCGAACTTTCCACCGCTAGCTGTAGCTGATACCCCACCTACCAATGCATGAGACGTTATCTGTGCTGCGACTTGTCCACCGGTTAACATATTGCCACCAAACTCCATAAGTCCCGCAGCCTTTGCCCCCTCTACACTACCAAACTGATCCAGATTATTCGCACCTAAGCTATTAAAATGCTGCCCTATTTCATAAAACGCCTGAGCCGTTAAACCGCCAATGACGCCCGCTTTAAGTGCTTGAGATGGAGAACCTCCCATAGCTCGCGTGAATTCATAGTTCCAAGCTGCTGCACAAACTCCAACTGCAGGCCCACAAAATCCAGACAATATATTTCCAACGATACTAACCACTTGTGCCCCAAACACTTTAGCCGCACCGCGAATAAACTGACGGTTTATCTTTTTCGAGAGGTTATGTAGTGCCTTAATCAAATACCCACTCGGATCCGTATAACTCAAAGGATTATTCAACACATAACTGTATGCGTTGTAGTTCTGCAAATTCATAGGCGCCTGAACAATCGGATCGGCCTGCATCACGCGTCCGGTATCTACATCGTAAACCCGACCGTTCATATGAAGGATGCGGTTGTCGTCTCCCAGTGCCACGGGCTCGTGCCCCGTATAACTGCGCAGGTTACGCGGTATCGTACCAAATAAACCACTTAGATGGTCACTGACATAATGCTCA
>NZ_AUXT01000033.1 GCF_001625595.1 Pseudoalteromonas luteoviolacea NCIMB 1942 | reverse complement strand
TATGAACAAGCCTATCTAAGATCGCATCCGCATGGGTTGATTCGCCTATCATTTCATACCAGTTTGCTACTGGTAGTTGGCTGGTGATCATGGTTGATTTGAAGTCGTATCTGGCGTCGATGATTTCGAGTAAGTCACTGCGCTGCTGAGCATTGAGTGGCTCTAATCCCCAGTCATCTAGTATTAACAGGTCGCACCCTTTTAATTTATGAATAAGCTTGCGGTAGCTCCCGTCGGCTTGCGCCATAAATAGCTTTTCGAGCAACTCTTTTAACCTGAAGTAGTAAACGCTGTTTTCTTGCTGGCAGTAGTGGTATCCAAGTGCACAGCTTAGATAAGTTTTACCGCAACCTGTTGCACCCGTTATGAGTAAGTTGTGGTGCTGCTTGAGCCATTCGCCTTGTGCAAGGCTGCGGATCTTATCTTTACTTAATCCGCGCTCAATGTGGTAATCGATTTCCTGTAAGTTCGCTTTAAGCCTGAACTTGGCCTGCTTCGTTAACCGCTCTATAC
>NZ_AUXT01000031.1 GCF_001625595.1 Pseudoalteromonas luteoviolacea NCIMB 1942 | reverse complement strand
ACTTTGCTATACGCTTACAGTTAAACGCTTGGGTGTATTGTTTGGAGAGAGCATTCGCCATTACTTTAAGCTGACTTCCAATGAATTGACATGCATATTTGAAGCTTATCTCGTTCGGTGCCCTTTTGTGTGATACTGCTGCTAAGCTCGCTTCTCTCCTGACTAAGTTATACCCCAACATCAATCCCCACAACTCCTGATACTCAAGCTCAACTGTCTTACTCCTTAGCGTAATCGCATTATGTTGCATGGATGATTTTATATCGCGTTAACCCAGCTCTATTTCCCAGCGTTCATGATATAAGTTGGCTACGTCGTTCGCGCTAAATTTATCACTAGACAGTGAGGTAAATACGGTTTTATCTTTTCCGTCAATTTGATATGTAACCGCTTTAACTTGCCACTTCCTTGGGAAGTCTGCGTCCCCTGATTGTCGCTTTAGTTGATAATTCTGCTGCACTTAACTGGAATGTGTTCACAAAATATAGACAGGCGAGCCAACTCTAGTGATGAATCATCGATAACATCGTTGAACAAATAAGTGTTTGCCATAAAAACATCCGTAATCAGAAAACTAATTACGGATTTTTCATGATCTTTTGGATCGGTCAACTGATCATTTTCTTAATAGATCAGCATTGCGACTATCAGTCGAGATTTTTATTATCAAAAAGCCCCGCCAATGAAAACACAGCTTCATTTATTTTATTCTTGCGAATTGTCTTTTCATGAATCAAGTTTAAAAAATTCATGAATTTAAAATTTGTGAAATATAATATTTTTGGGATTTTATAAACTTGGAAACATGCAATAAGCCTTAGTGATAAAACTCATTGCAAAGTAGGAAGCTCAGAAAAGTACAAGGTCGTATATGCAGCAGATGTCTATTAAAAAAGTTGATGTTATTTGTCACAACTTTGGTTGTGGCTATTATTGTGATCCTAGTGATGACGACTTGGCTTCACTTGCAAGAAGAGAATGAAAAACAAAGTGAGCAGGTACAAGAGCTGGTCTTAAAGGAAATCCGAGCTGGATTAGTTTTTATGGGGCAGTTTTATATTCAGCAAATATCGGGCTACCTGAATGAAGCATATCGAATCCCAAATTCTCTAGCAGGTGCAATCGAAGCAAGTCTAAACATTCCGTTAGAAAGGTCTGGAGTAGAAGCGTTATTACGCGGAGCTATAAACAAAAATGATAATGTTTCTTCAATTTATAGACATTTTGAAAAAAATGCTTATGATCAAAAAGACACTCAATACTTTAACGGTGCTTCTCATTCTGCCCCTAGAGCTGGGTCTATAGAGCTTTACTTTACCCGTGAAAGCAGTGGTGTTGTTCAGCACCAAATAGAATCAGCAGACGCAAAGTATAGCGATACACGTAACGAGTTTGGGATCCGAGAGTCTGAGTGGTACTTGTGCGCTAGAAATAACAACACTCCTTGTATGATGGAACCATATGTCTATGAAATCTCACCAGGGAACAGCATGCTGATGACTCCTCTGACGGTGCCAATTCAAGATGGAAATCGGTTTAAAGGGCTAATTGGTGTTGATGTAAATTTACCTGAGTTACAAAAACTGGTTGAAGAGCTATCGAACTCTTTATACGAAGGTGAAGCGCAAGTATCTTTACTTAGTGAAATGGGACTAATCGCTGGTGCTAGTCATCATGCAGGTTCTTTAGGTAGGCCCTTGTCAGAGGTCATTAATCAAAGCCTAGCGCAAAACCTACAAACGTTACATAAGGGAAGTGGTTACACAGAAGTAGGCGATGATATTGTGACATCGGTCCCAGTAAATGCCGATTTAGCAGGTGTAACCTGATCTTTAGTGATTCAAGTACCAAAAGAAAAAGTAATGGCGTCGGCTTGCTATAATCAGTGCGCAACTATATGAGTCTGCGAACGACTTAGGTGTTTGGATGGCATTTTTAGGACTCATAGTGGTGGCATTGGCAATTGGGTTTAGTCTGTTCTTAATAAATACGATTACTGGACCTTTATCTTATATAGAATCCCGAGTTGACAATTTAGCGTCTAGTGAGGGCAATCTAACACCTGTTGGAAGTGAGCCATCACGCAGAGCTAATTCCATTAACCGCGGGTTTTAATCGTTTTACAAATAAACTACGTGGCATGATCGAAGATCTCAAAGCTTTGGTACATCAATCATATCAACAATCACAAGTCACAACTGAGGCGGCAATTAATATCAAAAACAAAGTATCAAACCAGCATATTGAAATTGATAATGTGGTGACTGCCATAAATGAGTTAAGTGCGACGGCCAGTGAAGTGGCAAGAGTATCAGAACAGGCAGCGGCAACGACTGATAGTGCAGTTAAGACCGTGCAAAGTTGCGAACAAGATATTTTAAATACAACTCAAACAGTTGATGAAATTGCTGAACAAGTTTCTGTTGCGCAAGATGCTTTCCATCGTGTGGCAGAAAGAAGTGGTGATATATCAAAAATATTGGATGTGATCCTCTCCATTGCTGAGCAAACTAATCTACTAGCGTTAAATGCTGCTATTGAAGCTGCCAGAGCCGGGGAACAAGGTCGAGGCTTTGCGGTGGTAGCTGACAAAGTTAGGTCACTTGCGTCAAAAACACAAGCTTCAACAGATGATATTAGTATCTTGATTGAGAACTTGCAAAATGAGATCCATGGTTCTGAAGAAATTATCAAAAAAACAGTAGGTAAAGGCCACAGTGCTACGAATTTGTGCCAAAAAGCTGCTACGTCAATGAGCTCTCTGGTGTCTGAGTTATCTAATATATCGCACGAAGTGACACAGATAGCGACGTCGGCTGAAGAACAAAGTATGGTCACTGAAGAAGTAAACATGAACATGACTGGGATTGTAGATGCGGCAAAAGAGCTAGCACCATGACTCAGCTAATGGAGCAAAAGCATCAACAGCTTAACTTTCTGAAAACTTAGTGGTGATGTGAGATCTGCGTGAGTAGATAATCTGCACTGGCATTATAATACTGGGTTAGCTAGAATAACTGTAAATATATACAGCTAACTAGTTATATGAAGCTTTACATTGCAGAAAAACCTTCTTTAGGCAGGGCTATTGCTGAAGTGCTGCCTAAACCACATAAAAAGCAAGACGGATTCATTGAGGTTGGCAATGGGGATTGCGTGACTTGGTGTATTGGGCACCTTTTAGAGCAAGCCGAGCCTGAAGATTATGATCCTCGATTTAAAAAGTGGTCAACCCAGGACCTACCAATAGTCCCATCTGAATGGAAGTTTAAAGCAAAGCCAAAAACCAAAAAGCAACTTGCAACCGTAAAGAGGTTGATCAAAAGTGCGGGTGTGGTGGTTCATGCGGGAGATCCGGACAGGGAAGGGCAATTACTTGTTGACGAAGTGATTCAAGAGGCGAAACTCTCAAAAGCTAAAAAATCCACCGTTGAACGTGTACTCATTAGTGACCTTAACCCTAATGCCGTTAAAAAAGCGCTGCAGAAGTCTAAATCAAACACAGAGTTTATGGCACTAAGTATCTCTGCTTTAGCCAGAGCCCGCGCAGATTGGCTGTACGGTATGAATTTGACTAGAGCATTTACTCTCGCTGGGCAAAAAGCGGGTGTGCAAGGTGTGTTGTCAATTGGTCGAGTGCAAACACCTGTTTTGGGGTTAGTAGTACGTCGCGATGAGGAAATTGCCAATTTTGTTTCAAAGCCTTTTTATGAAGTCACGGCAAAAATATCAAAGGAAAGTGGTGAGCAATTTGACGCTAAGTGGCAACCTAGTGAAGCCTGCATACCCTACATGGATGAAGAGGGCCGAGTACTTGTTAAAGGACTTGCTGAGAATGTAGCTAAAAGAATTACGAATCAGCCTGCTGAATTAACAAAACTTGATAAGGTGCCAAAGAAACAAAACCCGCCTTTGCCATACAACCTGTCAGCGTTACAGATTGATGCAAACAAACGTTTTTCGATGTCAGCTAAGCAAGTTTTAGATATTTGTCAGGCTTTGTACGAAAAACACAAATTAATCACTTACCCAAGGTCAGACAACCGTTATTTGCCCAATGATCATTACTTAGAACGTAATGACGTTTTGGCAGCTGTGGTTAATAACAATGGATGCGAGGAGAAATTAGTCGCAGACGCGAACACTTCATTAAAGAGCAAGTGTTGGAATGACAAAAAAGTCGAAGCACACCATGCCATTATACCAACTAAAAAATGTTTAAAGTCAGCGCAGTTAGGACATCAGGAGTTACAGATCTATGGCCTTATTTGTACACAATACCTCGCGCAGTTTTATCCTGCTTACGAATATTCGCAAACCAAAGCCTATTTAACCATTGCCGGTGGCAACTTTATTGCCAAAGCGGATACTGTCATTAACAAGGGGTTTAAAGTTTTATTTAAGAGTAAAAAAGCAGACTCGGAGCTCAAAACGCAGTTACCAATACTTGAAGTCGGTGAACCACTACACTGCAATGAAGGTGTTGTTAATGAGAAAAACACTCAGCCGCCAAGTCACTTTACCGAAGCGACACTCCTGAGCGCGATGACAGGTATTGCACGCTATGTAAAAGACAAAGAAGTCAAAAAAGTACTTAAAGAGACGGATGGACTGGGCACTGAAGCAACTAGGGCTGGTATTATCGAATTACTTTTCAAAAGAGGTTTTTTACAGCGAGAAGGTAAATTGATTAAATCTACCCAATTAGGCAGTGGGTTGATTAATACGATCCCTGTTCATTTATCTCTGCCAGATAGAACCGCTTTGTGGGAGTCTCAGCTTACTAATATCGCTCAAAAATCAGCTTCTTATTCGCAGTTTATGACACCACTTGAATCTGAGCTTTCAGATTTAGTTAGCTTATCTCAATCTATAAATACAAATGCCCTTAAAGGTGTGCAGGCACCAAACCCTTTTAAAAAAAGAGGAGGAGGTAAAGAGCGCCGCAAGGCTACCCGATACAAAACTAAAACAAAGAGTTGAGAACTATTGGCTTGTAAAGTGTAAACCTGACACTATATAGCTATAAGAATTGAAATAAAGAATGCTCGGTTATGGAAAATAAAATCACGTTAACACCAGAAAATATTCAACAAGTTCTCGCTTCTTCTAGTGCTGAACATCTTGTGCTTTTAAGTTTTTATAGTGCGCAGCACCCTGATTGTGTTGCTCAAGCAGCGCTTTTGGATGAGCTGGCGACTCAGTATAGTACTAGTATCACAATAGCGACATTGGATTGTGATCTACAACAGGCCTTAGCCGGGCAGTTAGCTCAGCAAGTAGGCCTTCAAGCGTTACCAACCGTGGTAGTGCTAAAAGGTGGGTCACCTGTTGATGTATTGGCTGGCCCCAAGAGTAAAGAAGAAATTACCAAAGTATTGACTGAACATCTTCCGTCTCCAGAGCTAATCCTATTGGAGCAAGCTAAGCAAGCTTTGGCGAATGGCGATCTAAATAGTGCATACTCAAATGCTAAGCAGGCTTATGATGTGGCGAAGGGTAACCCCAGAGTTAATTTAGTTTTTGCTGACATTTGTATCCAAATCCAAAAAGTTGATGATGCAGAAGCATTATTGTCAACGATCCCAGAAGACCAGCAAGATGCTTATTTTAATAACTTGCAGACTAAGCTCTCGCAAGCTAGAGATGCGCAAGAGTCACCGGAGTTGAAACGACTAACTCAGGCTGTTGAAGAAGCGCCAGACAATCTAGAGTTAGTTTGTCAGCTAGCTCAAGCACAAGTGGATGCAGGGAAAAAAGAAGACGCGTTGGCTTCTCTATTTAAAGTACTGAGTAAGGACTTGTCTTTTGGTGAGGCAAAGAAGGGGTTCTTAGATATTATCGCTTCATTGCCTGAAGGTGATAGCACGGCTGTTACATATCGCCGTAAATTATATAGCCTTCTCTATTAATCAAATAAGATCTCAGCACAATGGGCATTGTGCTGAGAAAATGTTTGCAAGATCTCAGATTTGTACAATACTTAAGGTCCTCTTCGAAAAAATGTGTCATTTTGATTAAAATATGATTACAGAGCATGCAGTTTTGAGGTGTTTCGTCGCTATTTTATTCGAAAAGGTTCTTTTTCTAAGTTTTCTATAAAAAACACTTGATCCTATTTAGGATCTCCCTATAATGCGCTCCCACTGACACAGCGGGATGCAACGAAAAACGCAAACCAAAGTGAAGGGTAAAGTTAAATTGAAAGGTTGATTTAAAAAATTAAATTTTCTAGTTGACTTTAAAAGTGAAGCG
>NZ_AUXT01000030.1 GCF_001625595.1 Pseudoalteromonas luteoviolacea NCIMB 1942 | reverse complement strand
GAAACAGGTGCCTCTACTTGTTCAACTGAAACAGGTGCCTCTACTTGCTCAACTGAAACAGGTGCCTCTACTTGCTCAACTGTAACAGGTTCAGCAACAATTTCAGCGTCAGATTGGGCTACAGCAGTTTCCTCAACGTTTGCAGTATCGGCAACACTTTGTGCTGTAGATGCTACTGTATCAGCTTGCGCCACTTCCTTTTGAGGTTGTGTTTCAGTGAGTTGCTGCGCTTCAAATTCAGCAGCGGCCTGATCAGCAACAGGCACAAATGCAGGTGTTGAAGAGCGGTTTGGCCCATCACTACGTTTACGACGTTGTCCCGCAGCTCGCAGGTGACGAGGTGAGCGTCTAGAACGAGTTTTCGCTTCGCGCTTATCATCTTGCATGTCCTCTTCATTTTGGTCTGCTTGCGGATGGTCGTTTGATTCTGAAGCTTCAACAGGAATCGCGTTTTCTTCTACTTGAGATTGAACCGCCTCTGACTCTATAGGCGTGTCATTATCCTGTTTAACTACTACAGTATCTGAAACCGTTTCAGCGGTAGGTTGTTGCTTAGGCTCAGAGACTGGTGCGCCTTCAACCGCGGCGACTTGTTCTACTTTCGCAGGTGCTTCAGGCTCCGAGACACTTTGCTTCGCGTCATTCGTAGATTGAGTTTCTTGCTGCTCAGATGCAACTCTCACTTTTTTACGTAGATTACGTCTTTGGCGGCGCTGCTTAACAGGTTTCTCTTTTGCTTCCTGCTGCGCCTCATCTTTTTGTTCATTCGGTGCTACATTTTTTGCTTTATCAGCGTCAGAACGTTTACGATTATTTTGGCGACGGCGCTTATTTCGATTTTCAGAACGCTCTTGTGTTTCATTGCGCTCTTTAACATCGTTTTTAGATGAATCATTTGACGTATTCACGTCTTTTTGCGATTCATTGCGACCTTTGCCTTTGCGACGTTGATTACGGCGGCGGTTATCTTGCTTACCACGACGCTTGTTATATGTCTTCTTCTCTTCTTCTTTCGGCTGCTCTTCTTCAGTAGAGAGTAGGCTTTTTAACCAGCTCCCTACGCGAGATAGTAAGCTTGCCTTTGGCTCTGCTTTTTTCGCCGGTGCAGACTTCGCAGCTGGCTGCGTTGTCGCAGGTTGGGCTGTTGGTGCAGGAGATGGTGGGACCACAACCCCTTTCAGAGCTGGTTCCTCTTTTTGAACCACTGGCGCCATTTGAATTTCAACAGCTTCAGCTTCAGGTTCAGCAACTTGCTCGTAGCTTGCAAGCTCAGGTACATCATCTTTTCGAAGGCGAACTACTTCATAATGAGGCGTTTCTAAATGTTGATTCGGAATAATAACAACATGGCAATTATGTCGTTTTTCAATTCGTTGAACAGCACTGCGTTTCTCGTTTAATAAATACGAACCGACTTTAACCGGCACTTGCGCGTTAACTTGGGCTGTATTCTCTTTAATTGCTTCCTCTTCTATCAACCTTAGGATAGAAAGTGCAATAGATTCATTTGAGCGAATAGTGCCTTGACCACTACAACGCGGGCACGTGTGTTGGCTTGCTTCACCCAAAGAAGGGCGCAAACGCTGACGTGACATTTCAAGCAGACCAAATCGAGAGATTTTACCAATTTGTACACGGGCTCTATCAGCACGTACAGCTTCTTTTAAACGATTTTCGACTTCTCTTTGGTGGCGAGGGGGTGTCATATCGATAAAGTCGATGACAATTAAGCCACCTAAGTCACGTAGCCTAAGTTGTCTCGCGATTTCGTCAGCAGCTTCTAAGTTTGTATTGAGTGCTGTTTCTTCAATATCTCCGCCCTTTGTTGCCTTGGACGAGTTGATATCGATGGATGTAAGCGCTTCTGTAGGGTCAATGACAATTGAACCACCAGAAGGAAGTCTCACTTCACGCTGAAACGCTGACTCGATTTGGCTTTCGATTTGATAGTGAGTGAACAGTGGCACATCATTTTTATAAAGCTTAACGCGATTGATAAAATCAGGTCTGAAACCTTCAATATGGGCTGTTGCCTCGTCAAATACACGCTGTTTGTCAATCAGAATTTCGCCAATATCACGACGTAAATAATCTCTGATAGCCCTGAAAATCACATTGCTTTCTTGATGGATCAAGAACGGCGCTTTACGATTATCGGCGGCTTCTTGAATTTTTTGCCAGTGGCTCAGCAATGTTTTTAAATCATACTCAAGCTCTTCGAAAGACTTACCAACGCCCGCTGTACGTACGATAAGGCCCATGCCTTTTGGCAGTTTTAAGCGGCTTAAAGCTTCTTTAAGCTCAATACGCTCATCACCTTCGATACGTCTTGAAATACCGCCAGCACGAGGGTTGTTTGGCATAAGTACCAAATAACTACCAGCAACACTAATGAAGGTGGTCAAAGCAGCCCCTTTTTGCCCACGTTCCTCTTTGTCAACCTGAACAATGACTTCTTGACCTTCTTGGATCACATCTTTGATGTTTGGACGGCCATTGAAGGTGTACCCTTCAGGGAAGTATGTTTTAGCGATTTCTTTTAGAGGAAGGAAGCCATGACGCTCTGCACCGTAATTAACAAATGCTGCTTCAAGTGAGGGTTCGATTCGAGTGATTTTGCCTTTATAAATATTGGCTTTCTTTTGTTCGTGACCAGGGCTCTCTATATCAAGATCGTATAGACGCTGGCCATCAACCAGTGCAACGCGCATTTCTTCTTGCTGCGTCGCATTGATTAGCATGCGTTTCATATTCTTATGTACTCTATTTACTTTATTTACCTACCAACTTTTTACTTTATTTTGGTCAGGTAAATTTAACTTACACCATTCTTGTGCGCCAATGCAGGCTGTTTATTTTGTTCCAGTTACTAATGCAGTCTCACGACTGGGGAGAAGGGAACTTAGTCTGTCTTAACACTTACTGCCTGATTCATCTCAAAGGCGGGTTAAAAATTAGCTTTCACTTTGCCTACAGAACTCGCTCGGGTTAAACAAACCCGCAAATCTACACAAGACACGATAATTTTGCTTCTATTTACTTGTTTGTCGTGTATGGCCATATTTGATGAACTGTTACACGCTTCACCTTATGCCAATCACACGTAATAATTGTCTTGAGTCGGAGATAAAAGCTTTGGAAATATTAGCTCTGATCTGTATGATCCTCCACCCAAGATGTGCATCACGACAGTATATTTGCGATAAAAAGCAATGCTCGCAAATTTTGCGAGGCGATTATCCCATTAATAACTGTGTGATAGCAACTAAATTATTACTCAAATCAGTGATTAGGCAATGTCAGAAAAGAATGCTTTACAAGTTACCTTTGTAACTATCACCGAAGATCAGTTAGGTCAACGTATTGATAACTTTTTGGTAACGCACTTAAAAGGAGTGCCAAAAAGTGCCATCTATAAGATCTTAAGAAAGGGTGAGGTGCGCGTTAATAAAAAGCGGGTAAAACCAGTTTATAAGCTGCAGATTGATGATGTAGTTAGGATCCCCCCTATCAAAACTGCGGAAAAAAACGAGTTTGTGCCAAAGAACTTGGATAAGGTTGCAAACCTAGAAGAATGTATATTGTATGAGGATAAATATCTGATTGTAATGAATAAACCTTCTGGTATGGCGGTGCACGGTGGCAGCGGATTAAGCTACGGCCTTATTGAAGCTATTCGTGCATTGCGACCACAAGAAAAATCTTTGGAATTGGTGCACAGGCTAGATAGAGACACGTCAGGGTGTCTACTGATTTCTAAAAAACGCGCTGTACTAAAAGGACTCCATGAGCAATTGCGTGAGAAAACGATGGAGAAGAACTATTGGGCATTGGTTGCTGGAGAATGGTCTGCTAAGCACAAAAATGTAACAGAACCGCTCAGGAAAAACACCTTAAAATCAGGTGAGCGAGTAGTACGTGTAGATCACGAAGAAGGGAAGGCTTCTCATACTAGATTTAGAGTTTTGGAACGATTCGTCGGCGCAACGCTAGTGCAAGCTTCACCTGTAACTGGTCGTACCCATCAGATCCGTGTTCATACACAATGTAAAGGACACCCGATAGCCTGCGATGATAAATATGGTGATCAAGCATTTGATGCGCAAATGCGTAAAAAAGGTCTCGGTCGCTTGTTCCTTCATGCTCGTGAACTGCGCTTCTTGCACCCGAAAACTGAAACTACGCTGCATGTTGAAGCGCCGCTTGATAATGCATTAACAGCGTGTTTAAACACACTAAGACACTCTGATGAAGTATAAACTCGTCATACTTGATTGGGACGGGACTGTGATGGATACGGTTCCTAAGATAGTAAACACCATCAATATGGTGGCCGATCAGCATGCGATCCCTAGAGCAAGTGAAGAAGATACTAAGAGCATCATTGGTCTATCTTTAGAAACTGCACTTGAAACGCTATTTCCTGCGTATGCGCATCGTATTGCGGAACTAGCGCGCGCGTACAAGCATATATATAAAGAAGTAGACTCAACACCGACGAAACTGTTCGATGGTGTTGAAAAAGTGCTTACGTTGTTGGCCGAACAGGGTGTTCAAATTGCCGTTGCCACAGGGAAAAGCCGTCAAGGCCTCAATCGTTTGATGGTCGAAACAGGTCTTGAGCAATACTTTATAACGACTCGGACCGCGGATGAAGCTGAGTCAAAACCAAGCCCTGATATGCTGAATCAAATAATGGCCGAGCTTGGAGTTGAACCAGAAGAGGTTGTGATGATTGGTGACACAATTATCGATATGGAAATGGCGCGCCAAGCTGGCGTTGCTGCGATTGGTGTGACACTTGGTGTTGCCTCTTACGAGCAGCTCGAAGCAACAGCAGCATACTTTATTGCAAATGAGTTTGAGCAACTTATCGAGGGTCTAGCCTAATACATCTACGCCAAAGTGCTCCAGCGACTTGGTTAATTCGATAAGAGGAAGACCAATTAAAGTATTTGGGTCTTCCCCCTCTAACTTTTCAAACAAGCAAATACCCAGTCCTTCGCTTTTAAAACTACCAGCGCAATTGTAGGGCGCTTCTTTATCTAGGTAGTTCTCTATTTGGGTTTGAGACAGCTGCCTAAAATGGACGTGGAACGGAACGACTTTGGTGATACTCTCATCTTTATCTATTGAGTAGAGGCTAAGTCCAGTATAGAAGGTGACCGTCTGCCCACTAAACATACTCAGTTGTGCTATGGCTTTATCTTTTGTATGCGGTTTGCCCAAAATCTGACCATTAAAAACAGCGACTTGGTCTGAACCAATCACGATACCGCTGTCATATCGAGAAAGAGCAGACTTTGCTTTAATTTCACTCAGTCGGTGCACTAAATTTTGAGGTGTTTCGCCTGCAATGGGCGACTCATCAATGTCTGGCGAAAAATGTTCAAACGAAAGGCCTAATTTTTTTAAAATTTGCTGCCTAAAAGGTGAGCTAGAAGCTAATATAAGAGGTGTGTTCATAAGCCTATTGGTACCTGAACTAAAGAATTGACACAAGGATAAGCGTTAGTAGGCGAAAAACAATAGGAAAGTTTATTTTTACTTTGACTAAACCAATAACAATCTATATGATGCAGCCCCTATGCAAAAGGTGAAAATTCCCATCACTCTTGATCCAAGCAGAGCAGCACAGCGCCGAGCTAGTTACGACGGCATTGTGAAGCTTGAAGAACTTTCTCGACTGCAGCAAGTTGTGCAGGATCAGGTAGGTGAAATAGCGGTAACAATTCATTGCGATATTGATCAACAAGGTTTGGTAGTTGTTCGAGGCTCAGCTCGAGCTAAACTGACCTTGGTGTGTCAGCGTTGTAATGATGATTTAGGGTTGGATTTGGCTCAAGACTTTGCGTATTCGCCAGTCGGATTAGGTGCAGAGTCGGAAGATCTTCCTGAAAGCTACGATGTGGTGGAGTTAGGTGAAGAAGGTGAAATCAATCTTCGAGAAATGATCGAAGACGAATTGATTTTAGCGATTCCAATAGTTCCTATGCATGATGAAGCTTCATGTTCTTTTTCGGATAAGCCAGCGAGCTTTGGTGAAATTGAATCAGAAGAAACTAAACCAAATCCATTTGAGATTTTAAAACAACTTAAGAAAGATTCTTAGGAGAAGGCTAATGGCGGTACAAAAAAGCAAAGTGACACGTTCACGTCGTGGCATGCGTCGTTCACACGATGCTATCAGCGGACCAGCTTTAACTGTAGACCAAGTTTCTGGTGAGACTCATCGTCGTCACCACGTAACTGCTGATGGTTACTACAAAGGCGTTAAAGTAATTTCTAAGTAAGAGATTACTTGATGCTAACTAATCTAACCATTGCGTTAGATATGATGGGGGGCGATTACGGCCCCCGTTCATCTATTCCAGCGGCTATTCTTGCCGTGCAGAAATACCCCAATTTAACTTTATTGCTTTGCGGTAATGAAGATGTTTTACGCCAAGCACTACAAAAAGAAAACCACTCCGAACATCCTAGGCTAATAGTCAAACACTGCGAGCAAGTAGTAACAAATAACTGTGAACCAGCTCATGCATTAAGAAATAAAAGAAATTCTTCGATGCGTATTGCACTTGATTTAGTTAAAGCCGGTCAGGCGCAGGCTTGTGTAAGTTCAGGTAACACAGGTGCGCTACTTTCTATGGCTCATTATGTGTTGAAAATGCTACCAGGAATAAAGCGGCCAGCATTGATAACATCAATGCCTACTGAGAAGAAACAACCGGTATATTTGCTTGATCTTGGTGCAAATGTACTGTGTGACCCAGAAACTCTGTTTCAGTTTGCCATTATGGGCTCGATTGTCGCAGGTGAAGCACTCGATAAAACACATCCAAAGGTCAGCTTACTGAACATAGGTGCCGAAGATATAAAAGGGCATGATGGCATAAAGCAGGCTGCAAAATTAATGTGCGAGTGTGAACATATCAACTATAAAGGGTACTGTGAAGGCAGCGATATCTTCTCTGGTAAGTCAGATGTTATCGTTTGTGAGGGATTCGTGGGCAATATTGCGCTTAAAACATGCGAGGGAATTGCCAAACTTATCATGCTAAAATTCACGAATGCACTTAAAAAACACTTTTTTTACAAGGTTCTTGCATTTTTACTACGCCCAGTGATAAAAAAACTCTATAAAAAGGTGAACCCCGACCAGTATAACGGGGCAAGTCTGGTAGGATTGCGTGGTATTGTCGTTAAAAGTCATGGAAATGCTTCGAATAAGGCATTTTTAGCAGCTATCGATGAAGCTGTTAGAGAGGTTAATCGACGCATTCCCGAAAAAATACAGGCCGCTTTTGAAAAAATGGCAGAAACTAAAGAAACCTCAATCAGTCATCATTAATTTTAATGACTGTAGCATTACTTTTTGTCGTTAGTGTAAGTTGAGTCTGAAGATAATAGTCATACTGCTTATATCTGCTGCCTATGTTAAAGCGCGCAATCTAGTTGGTATGCAATTTAAAGAACGAGTTAAAAGAGCATCGTATGTCACAAAAAATAGCTTTACTTTTCCCTGGTCAAGGCTCTCAGAGCGTTGGCATGTTGTCAGAGTTATTAGAGTCTTCTGAGATCGTACAAGGTACTTTCGCTGAGGCGTCAGAGGCGCTTGGGTATGATCTTCAAGCTTTGGTACTGAATGGTCCTGAAGAAGAATTAAACAAAACACATAAAACGCAGCCAGCTCTACTTACGGCTAGTGTGGCAATCTTCCGTCACTGGGCTGCAAAAAATGTAGACGCTGAATTAGTGCTAGCTGGGCATAGTTTAGGTGAGTATTCGGCACTGGTTTGTGCTGAAGTAATCAGCTTAGCTGAGGCTGTAAAGTTGGTAGAAAAGCGTGGACTGTACATGCAAGAAGCTGTGCCTGTTGGTACTGGATCAATGGCTGCAATTATCGGATTGGATGACGAAGTAATCGCTAAAAAGTGTAATGATGCCGCACAGGGGCAAGTAGTTTCACCTGTAAACTACAACTCACCTGGTCAGGTTGTCATCGCAGGTCACAAAGAAGCTGTTGAGCGTGCTAGTGAAGCTTGTAAAGAAGCTGGTGCAAAGCGTGCATTACCACTGGCTGTAAGTGTGCCTTCACACTGTGCGCTAATGAAGCCAGCAGCGGAGCGCTTAGCTGAAGATCTCGCTGCGTTAGAGTTTTCTGAACCTAAATATCCAGTTATTAATAACGTCGATGTTGCAGAAGCTAAAAGTGCAACAGAAATTAAAGATGCATTAGTTAGGCAGCTGTTTAGCCCAGTACGCTGGACTGAAACAGTACAAAAACTAGCAGCAGATGGTGTGACAACTGCTTTTGAATTTGGCCCAGGCAAAGTTCTAACAGGGTTAGCTAAACGAATCGATAAGTCAGTTAAATGTGCTGCCGCTAATGATGTGGCGTCAGTAGATAGTGCGGAATAACAGAGAAGAGAAATGTCAAATATATTTGATTTACAAGGTAAAATTGTTCTAGTTACCGGTGCGAGTAGAGGTATTGGTAAGTCGGTGGCTCAAACTCTTGTGGCACAAGGTGCGACTGTATTGGGTACTGCTACTAGTGATTCTGGTGCTGAAAAAATCAGTGAGTACCTAGGTGAAAATGGTAAAGGTTATAAATTAAACGTCACTGATGTTGAGTCAATTGATACTGTGTTGAAGCAGATCAAAGCTGATTTCGGTGATGTTGATGTACTAGTCAACAACGCAGGTATTACTCGTGATAACCTGCTTATGCGCATGAAAGATGATGAGTGGACAGATATTATTGACACTAATTTAAGTGCCATCTATCGTTTATCGAAAGCTGTGCTTCGCCCAATGATGAAGAAGAAGTGTGGCCGTATTATCAATATCGGTTCTGTAGTTGGTACTATGGGTAATGCTGGTCAGGCAAACTATGCAGCTGCTAAAGCGGGTGTAATTGGTTTTTCTAAATCGCTTGCGCGTGAAGTTGCTTCTCGTGGTATTACGGTTAATGTTATTGCACCGGGCTTTATCAAAACAGATATGACAGACGAGCTAACTGACGAGCAAAAAGCAGCAACGCTTGCAAACGTTCCGGCTGCGCGTTTGGGCCAACCTGAAGAGATTGCAGCAGCAGTAGCATATCTAGCTTCAGATGCAGCAGCGTATATTTCTGGTGAAACGTTGCATGTTAATGGTGCGATGTACATGGTTTAAAGATTACAATTTAATTTAAATTTTTGTGATCTTGCCGCAAACAAGCTTGATATTGCCCTTAAAATAGGCGATAAATTAAAAAAATATTTCGTAACAGGTTTGACCAGACAAAAAAGTCATAGTCAATCCTTGAATCGATACATGATGCGCCGTAAACTACGCCGCAATCTGAAAATTAACGCAAAAGCGTTTTAATAAAGGAAAGAAGAATGAGCGACATCCAAGAACGCGTAAAAAAAATCATCGTTGAACAACTAGGTGTTAAAGAAGAAGAAGTTAAGTTCGAAGCGTCTTTCGTAGACGACCTAGGTGCTGATTCTCTTGATACTGTTGAGCTAGTAATGGCTCTAGAAGAAGAGTTCGATACTGAGATCCCTGATGAAGAAGCTGAGAAAATCACTACTGTTCAGGCAGCGATCGACTACGTTACTGCTCACGCTGAGTAATTAACGGATCTGAAGGGCAGCACTCGCTGCCCTCATTCATTCTACCCCCGCAAAATTTCAAATCCCTTTTTGGAGGAAACCGTGGCTAAACGTCGAGTCGTAGTAACTGGCTTAGGTATGTTGACGCCGCTAGGTAATGATGTTCAGTCAACCTGGCAAGGCCTGTTAGAAGGTCGCAGTGGCATTTCAAATATCACGCATTTTGATACATCGAGTTTTGGAACTAAGTTTGCTGGCTTAGTTAACGACTTTGATGCGACAGAATACATGTCCAAAAAAGACACAAAAAAAATGGACTTGTTTATTCAGTATGGTATCGCAGCTGGTGTCCAAGCATTAAAGGATTCAGGTTTAGAGATCACTGAGCAAAATGCAGCCCGAGTAGGCGTAGCAGTGGGTTCAGGTATTGGTGGTCTAACGCTTATTGAAGAAAACCACCACAAATTAATTGCAAGCGGTCCTCGCAAGCTTTCGCCATTTTATGTGCCTTCGACAATCATTAACATGATCTCAGGTCACCTTTCCATCATGCATGGACTAAGAGGCCCGAATATCTCAATCGTGACGGCTTGTACAACTGGTTTGCATAACATTGGTCATGCAGCACGTATGATTGCATACGGCGATGCTGATGCGATGGTAGCCGGTGGTGCTGAAAAAGCATCAACTCCGATTGGTATGGGTGGGTTTAGTGCTGCTCGTGCGCTTTCAACTCGCAATGACGACCCTCAAGCGGCTTCTCGCCCTTGGGACAAAGATCGTGATGGATTTGTACTCGCAGACGGTGCAGGCGTAATTGTACTTGAAGAATACGAACATGCTAAAGCGCGTGGTGCGAAGATTTATGCCGAACTTGTCGGTTTTGGTATGAGTGGCGATGCTTACCATATGACGTCTCCACCAGAGGATGGTTCTGGTGCTGCTCTGGCAATGGAAAATGCGTTAAACGATGCTAGTGTTAACGCTGAGCAAATCGGTTATATCAACGCTCATGGTACATCAACACCTGCGGGTGATATTGCTGAGACTTCAGCGGTCAAATCAATTTTTGGTGATGCCGCGAAGACTGTGATGGTTAGCTCGTCTAAATCGATGATGGGCCACTTGTTAGGTGCAGCAGGCTCGGTTGAGTCGATTATCAGCATCCTTTCGTTAGTGGACCAAAAAGTTTCACCGACAATTAACCTAGATAACCCTGATGAAGGGTGTGATTTGGATTATGTTCCTCACACAGCCCGTGATGCTAAGCTTGATTACGCTTTGTGCAACTCGTTTGGTTTTGGTGGAACAAACGGTTCATTGCTATTTAAAAAGATCTAAATAAGCAACATGAGCAAGATAAGCCTGGCGTAGCCGGGCTTTTTTATTTTTGGAGAAATATATGGATGTGAGTCACAAAGATCGCGGCTTAAATTACGGAGACGGTTTTTTTACAACGGTTAAAATTGACTCTGGCGCACTGGCTCTGTGGGACTATCATCTTATGCGACTCCAAGAATGTGAAAAACGATTGGGCTTTCCTGCTTTGGATTACAAGAGCTTGACTAATGAATGTCAGGAAATAGCCAAGGAACGCAACTTGGGCTTTTTAAAAGTATTGGTTACTCGGGGGTGTGGTGGCAGAGGTTATGGTTTGCCAGAAAAACCAACCCCAAAAATTATTGTCACCCAAGGCGACCTCCCAAGTCATTATAAAGACTGGAAAAAGAATGGTGTGTCGCTTGGTTATAGTGACATACAGCTGGGGCACCAACCTTTGTTTGCAGGCCTTAAAACACTCAATCGTTTAGAGCAGGTCATGATTAAACAGGGTGCACAAAACAGTTTATTTGATGATGTTTTAGTTGAAGATATCGCAGGTAATATAATCGAAAGTTCCGCAAGTAATATTCTAGTTGTTAAGAATGGTGGCGTTTTTACGCCAAAATTGGATATGTGTGGTATATCCGGCGTATATTTACGCCATCTGTGCAGTCAACTTAAAGTAATAGAACAAAGGATACAACGACAAGATTTGGAGCAAGCGGATGCCATCTATATATGCAACAGCTTGATGGGGCTTGTGCCAGTTAAATCGCTAGACAAACAAATATTTGATGTGCACACTGCTTTGCAATTAAAAGAAGAGATAGAAGCACCTGAATGAAACGCTATTTGTTGTTTGCTATTGCGTTGTTAGCCTCCACTGTTATTTTTTTGAGTTACAGTTTATATGAGCGGGTACATAACGAGCCCTTGTCTCTTAACCAACAATATGTGCAGATAGAGAGCGGAGATACATTCAACAGGTTGTGTACTAAATGGCAAGCAGAAGGTGCGCTCGGCAGCTGCTGGCCTTATAAATTGTACAGTAAGTTAAATTCAAATCACTTTACCTTAAAAGCTGGCGTGTATGAGATATCCTCCCTTACGGTATGGTCAGCCATCAACAAAATAAATAAAGGTATTAAGGCCGATTTCACTTTTACAATAATTGAAGGTGAAAGCTATCAAGCTATTGTTGAAAAGCTAAAAGAGAGCGATTTTTTAGTTTTTGATATACCAAAAATTGACGTTAACGCACATTTTCAGTTTGGTAACGCACACCCTGAGGGATGGTTATATCCTGAAACATACCATTATGAGGGTGGGACAAGCGCATCTGCATTGCTGGCTAGAGCCCACGATAAAATGAAACGCCGGCTTGATGACGTTTGGGCGACAAGAGACGCTGATATTCCGCTTAAAAATAAATATGAAGCCCTCATATTAGCCTCGATTATAGAAAAGGAATCGGGGAAGGTTGCAGAACGCAGCACCATATCCTCAGTATTTCACAATCGCCTGAACAAAGGCATGCGGCTTCAAACAGATCCAACAGTTATTTATGGCTTAGGTGAGAGATATAACGGTGACATTAAGCGTGTCCATTTAAAGGAGCATACGCCCTATAACACGTATCGCATAAATGGCTTACCACCAACACCGATTGCAATGCCGTCGAAAGATGCTCTGTTGGCTGCGGTACAGCCAAAAAGCACAGATTATTTCTATTTTGTCTCTAAAGGGAACGGCGAACACTACTTTTCTAAATCACTAAAAGAGCACAATCGGGCTGTGCGTAAATACATATTAAAAAAATGAGTTAGAAAAGCCGCCCTAGGGCGGCTTGTTCAATTATTTACTTTCAAACTCAACGGTCAGTGTTTGGTTTGAGGTGAGATCCTTAAAGGTATATTCTGTAAGCGCCCCTATGTTGACACCATTGAGCGTTACACTTTTTACTCGAGCATTTGCGGCAGCTTCAAAGAAGAAAGTTTGTCCTTTGCTAGGGCTGACTAATACATCGCCAAATGTGTCACCTGTGGGGGTCACTGAGCCTAAGTGTGTGACTTTAGTCGCTTGTTCTTTGGTAATTAACTTCCAAGGGTCATAGTCAATCGCGAGTGTTCCAGGTGCAGTGTCTGCATACCATTTGGCTTCAAAGTATTGACCATCATGATAAACCTGATCGCCTTTGTGGTAGACATTGCCCTGATTGAAGATGGGGCTGGCGCCAACACTCTGCACCGTCACTACTTTGCCATCTGTTAGTGGTTTTGGGTTTCGCATCCACTCAACAATATCTTTAAAGGGGACGATACGTACCACTGATTGCCCGTTTACTTTCAAGCTTAATGCGTATTGGATAAACTCCTCGATTGCTTGCTGGCGCTCAATGTAAGTAGTAGCTCTACCCCCTTTGTCATATTCGGAAGCATAAATGTTAGCGTGCGCACCATATAGAAGAGGCGAGCGGTTACCCTCTAACCTCAAGTGTAAGTTGTGTTTCAAAATCGCAAGTACTTCATCTTTGCTCATTGCGCTTCCAACCCACATGTTGGTGTCAAATGCAACCATCTTTCCGCCAAATGGTTTTTCAAAGACGTTAGAGGGCAGTTGCCACAGACCAGGGAAGTTACCTACATCGGGCTTACCAACGCGTTTGGTTGGTGTTCCATTGTTCATAGTATAAGGCCAAGGGTTATTGGTACCATTGTATTGATTTCCCCAGCCTTCTTCTATACTGGTGTCATACACGAAATTGCCTTTTACCAAAGCTGAGAAAAGGGCGTTATTATGATTGAGGTAGGGTGTTCTAAAACCAATAATCTCGCCTACAGGTATGCCCGGGCCTGCGGCGTCGTTTGCGCCTGAATTTAATTCATTAGGGTCAAAGGGCTTGCTTAACCAAGTTTGTGTAATATTGAGCTCTTCTGTCCACTCTTGTTCAGAAAAGTTATTTGTATCAGGGCCGCCATCTCGGTGGCTCCATGTATGGTTGCCAATTTCATGGCCGTCTAACCATGCTTCTCGCCACGCATGTTTAATGCGGACAGGATCGTTTGCAATTGACTCAATGTACGACGGTGTGTTGTAGAAACTGAATCTGACTGGCGCGCCATCAAATGTTGCCGCATTATTGGCGGTATTCGCGTTTTCTAGTTGCCTAGTAAAATTGATAATCCAGTCCATCCCTTCTTTTGAGCCGTTATCATCAAAACCAATTGATATAAATAGCGGTACTTGCACGGGCCGCAATTGCGCTGGAGGCATTTGGCTCCAAGGCTGGTTATCAGAGTAATCGTAGCCAGTGGATTGCTTGGCACTCGCCCCTTGTACATTTACATCTTGTGCAAGTGCAGATCCAGCAGCTGAAATACAAGTCATTATCCCGAGAGCAATTGAAGTGAGCTTAAACTTCATCATAATTTCCTTAGTTGTGGCCCTAATTGCAAGTCAAACAAAATTTACAAATGGGCGATGCGTTTTTAAGAAGCCGTTTTCTGGGATAATTGTACCTAAAATTACACTTATTAAACTTTGATTGAGCGCATAGGAATTTTTGTTTTTGTGTTTTAAAATTTTATAAGTATAAATTACAGTTGTTTGGGTGGTTATTGTGATGTATCTAGATATGTAATTAAGGATTATGGAATTATAATTGTTGCTTATTTTATAACATGGGTTTGTCGGTGATTAGTTGCTGTACAATACTTGTCTCATATAGCTGTATATTGTCTACAAATATGATATTTCTGAAGCCGAAATATTGTTAAAAATACTCTGGGAGCAGCTCACATGAATAAGCTAAACGCACTCGCTTTAGCGGTAATGATCGGTCTAACAGGATGTGCACAAGAAACCACATCTAGTAACATAAGTAGTAGCAATGAGATGCCATCGCAGCAAACACTCAGTCGTCAAAATGTTGAGAAGGTGGTTGAGCAATATACACGCGAGTTTATTACTCATCAGCCTGCGATGGCAACGTCACTCAAGCTAGACAGTGCAGATTACGGGGTGTACGCAAACAGATTACCAGATTATTCTGTGGCCGGTATGCAGGCTTTGCAAATTGATATGGAGCGAGCTGCCGAGCAACTCAAGCAGCTTCAATCAGCCAAGTTGACAGACAAAGATCTATTGCATGTGCAAGTAAACGAGGTCATAGCGCGCTATTATGCCGGCGATAAGGTCTTCGCCGCTGGTTATGTAGACACATGGGGTGGCCATTTACCTTATATTGTGAACCAAATCTCTGGACCTCTTATGGATGTACCAGGTTTACTGCAAAACCAACATGGCGTTGAAAGTGAAGCAGACGCAAAGGCTTACATCGAGCGCCTAGCTGCGTTTGCCAACATGGTCGAGCAAGTAAAAGAAAAAGTCCTTGCGGATGCCAAACGTGGCGTCATTCTTCCAAAGCCACTGTTTCCAAATACGCTTGCATATTTAAATGGCTATACCCAGCCAGGTGTAAGCGAGCATGTATTGGTAATATCCTTCAAGGAAAAGTTAAATAGTCTTGATGGTTTAAGTGAACAAGCTAAAAATAACTATGTAAAAGCAGCTTCAGATGTGATGGTTAAGCAGGTTTATCCTGCATTCAAACGCATCGCTAATGAAATGAAAGCACTAGAGAAGCAAGCCTCAGATAAGGTGGGTATTTGGGCGCAACCAAATGGTGAAGCATTTTATCAACATGCCATCACTTATTTGGCTGACTCGGACATGACCGCTGAGCAAATTCATGAGATTGGCCGAGCTGAGGTCGAACGTATATCTAACAGAATGGATGAGATCTTACGTTCTAACGGCTATACCAAAGGGTCAGTCAGCGAACGTATGCAGCAGCTTAATGAAGAACCCCGTTTTTTGTTTGCAGATAGTGACGAAGGGCGTCAAGAGTTATTGGAGTTTTTAAGACTCGAAATCAAAGTTATCAATGAGAAAGCACCACAATATTTCTCAACGTTGCCGCCGCAAAAGGTAGAAGTTAAACGCATTCCTGTTGAAGTTGAAGCGGGCGCGCCTGGTGGGTATTACTATGGCCCATCCTTGGACGGCAGTCGTCCCGGAGTTTTCGCAATTAACTTAAAAGACATGAAAGCGGTCCCTAGCTTTGGTTTGAAAACGCTTACTTACCATGAGGCAGTTCCTGGACACCACTTCCAAATAGCACTTAACATGCTGCAAACGGATATTGGACTGATGCGTCAAAATGCCTCTTTTAATGGCTATATTGAGGGCTGGGCGCTTTATTCAGAATTACTCGCATATGAAATGGGCATGTACGAAAATGACCCATTTGGAGACTTGGGTCGCTTACAAGCTGAAGCCTATAGAGCCGCCCGTCTAGTTGTAGATACTGGACTACATTATAAAAAATGGAGCCGTGACGAGGCCATCGCTTACTTTGCTGAGGCAACGGGATCTGCGATGAGTGATGTTGTTCCTGCTATTGACCGATACATTGCTTGGCCTGGTCAGGCACTAGGTTATAAACTTGGTATGCTAAAGTTTGAAGAACTTAGAAAAGAGGCGCAACAAGCATTGGGGGACAAGTTTGATGTGACTTCTTTCCATGATGAGATTCTATTAAAAGGTGCTCGCCCACTGGCTTTGGTTGAAAAAGACATCACACGTTGGGTTGAGAAGCGCAAGTCGATGTAAGGATGCTTATTTTTAAAAAGGGCCAGTGGCCCTTTTTTATGCGCAAAATTAATATTGATACACATTGGTACGTTCAGCAACTAGCTGATACGCATTCATTTTTTATGAACCATATACTTGATTCAAATGAAAAAACGATATGGATACCAATATGAGTCAACTAAGATACAAAACCTTGATTGCATTTATTATGTTTGGACTGAGTGCTTGTGGCAGCAATACCAATCAAAGTACGCAACCTCAACCACAGCAAGAAACAAAGCCATCACAGCAGCAAGGTGTAAAACAGTTAGATTACCAAACGCTGATAAATGGCCTGATTTCAAATGAAGTACATGGCATCATTTTACATGTCTCTGCGCCCAGCGGTACATTTACCTCAAGCGCTGGCCTTGCCAACTTAACGACACAAGAAGTTTTGCAGCCAAGCGCGGTTTACCATTTAGCAAGTGGTGGAAAAGTCTTTACCGCATTATTGGCTGTTCAACTACATGAAGAAGGGCTCCTCGACTTGGATCTGACAATAGATAATTGGTTGTCAAATGAATTAGCTAGCCAAATTCAGTATTCAGATCAAATCACGCTCAGACAGTTACTTAATCACAGTAGCGGAATTTATAACTACTCCGATCCTCTCCGTGAAGACGCTTATGTTGAGTTTGTAATGGCAAATTATAAAAGCGGTATTTCTAACGAGGACTTACTACAGTTTGCATATGGGCAATCAGGCTACTTTAAACCTGGGAAGGGGGTAAAATACTCAAACAGTAACTACGTGCTCATAGGTATGATAATGGATAGTGTATTAGGTCATCCTAATGCATTGGCGATGCGTGATAAAATTATAGATAGGTTAGCGCTCAGTGATACCTTTTCGGTAGGCATTGAAATCAAGGTGCACAGCTTACGCCCGGCTATGAAAAACAAGAGGGTAGATTTATAAATACAGGCCCTATTTTGACCCAAGTGACTGCCGCTTCGACGCCTGTGGCCTCATCAGTAACAGATGTTGCTACATTAATGAGAGGTATTTTTAAAGATGAGACTTGGCTGTCGCAAGCGGAGCGAGAGGCGCTGTTAGGAGATGCTAGTCGAGTGAAGGTGTCAGCTAATTTGGATTATGTATTAGGACTTTGGAAAGAAGAGTTCAATGGTTATACGGTGTACCATCACAACGGTGGAAATCACGGATACATATCAAACAATATATATGTACCTGAATTAGATGTGAGTATCGTGTACTTTCTTAATTGTGGGCTAAGTGAACCATGTATAAACGCGTTTAACACTGTTGAGCAGGCAGTAAAGCTGCATGTTATCGCAACTCAATAACGAGAATATGAGCGCGGCGGTTAGCCGCGCCACATAGATTAATCCTCTATACCTCTGAATTTTAAGAATTCAGAATACGTGCCTTTAAAATCAGTAATTTTATTGTCTTTGATTTCTAATATACGGGTTGCAAGAGAGTCTACGAAAACACGGTCGTGAGAAACGAAAAACAGCGTTCCCTTGTATTGTTCAAGCGCAGTGTTCAATGATTCAATTGATTCCATATCCATATGGTTAGTTGGCTCATCCATTAGAAGAATGTTTGGTTTATGCATCATCAACTTACCAAGCAGCATACGACCTTGCTCACCACCAGAAAGTACTTTTACAGATTTTTTGATACTGTCTTGTGAAAACAACATACGACCTAAAAAGCTGCGTAGCACTTGTTCGTCATCGCCTTCTTGACGCCACTGTCCCATCCACTCCATTAGGTCTATATCTTTTTCAAAGTCTTCAGCGTGGTCTTGAGCGTAGTAACCTATATTACAGTTTTCAGACCACTTAAATGTACCATCACGCTGCTGCAACTGGCCTGCTAAGGTATTGAGGAGAGTTGTTTTACCAACACCGTTTTCACCGATAATCGCTATTCGCTCACCGACTTCAAAAATTCCACTGAATTGATTGAATAAATCTTCTTCAAACCCTTGCGACAAGTTTTCAATTTCTAATGCATTTCTAAATAGCTCTTTAGATTGCTCAAATCGAATAAATGGGTTTTGACGACTTGAGGCTTTAACTTCATCAAGTTGGATTTTGTCGATTTGTTTAGCACGCGATGTTGCTTGCTTTGCTTTTGACGCATTAGCAGAGAAACGAGCCACGAAGGTTTGCAATTCAGCAATTTGGGCTTTTTTCTTAGCATTGTCAGCAAGTAAACGCTCCCTAACCTGTGAAGCTGCGGTCATGTATTCATCGTAGTTGCCAGGGTAAACGCGCAACTCGCCATAATCCAAGTCAGCCATATGAGTACACACACTGTTTAAAAAGTGACGGTCGTGCGAAATGATGATCATAGTGCAGTTTCGTTCGTTCAATGTGTGCTCCAACCAGCGGATAGTATCAATATCCAAGTTGTTGGTTGGTTCGTCAAGCAGCATGATATGCGGGTCAGCAAACAATACTTGTGCCAAAAGTACACGCAGTTTCCAGCCCGGTGCGACTTCACTCATTAAACCAAAGTGTTGCTCAATAGGAATACCAACCGCAAGTAATAGTTCACCGGCTTTAGATTCTGCCATGTAGCCATCCATTTCGGCGAACTTAACTTCTAAGTCAGCGACGATCATACCTTCTTCTTCACTCATTTCAGGTAAAGAGTAAATTCTGTCGCGCTCTTGTTTGACTTCCCAAAGCTCTTTGTAGCCCATGATAACGGTATCGATAACCGTATATTCTTCATAAGCAAATTGATCCTGATTTAGTTTTGCCACACGCTCTTGTGGGTCGTAGCTAACGTTTCCGCCAGTGGGCTCCAATTCACCACTTAGGATCTTCATAAATGTTGATTTACCACAGCCATTCGCACCAATAAGGCCGTAGCGAATACCTTCGCCAAACTTGACTGAGATGTTTTCAAAAAGTGGCTTTGAGCCAAACTGCTGCGTGATATTCGCTGTAGAAATCAAAATTTAACACCTTAAATAATTTAAAACGGCGCAACGTTACCCGCTGTTGGCGGTAACTGCAAGTATTGAATGTCAGAAATATACGATTAGTGATTATATTACAGTTTAAACTGCACAATTATGTAAACAAGGTCTTATTTGTGCGGAAGTTTATTGTTGTTACCTTGCAAAAATTCAATCTTGTGTAATTTGAATGATGTACATTCATATTAAGCACTTTTTATTCGCAAAGCGGAAGATAGTTGACTATATATTGATGTATGAAGTGTTAACAAGATAGACATCAGATGCAATTAACCGTCTCAGCTCGAGTAATGAGTGGGTTTACGGCAGTTGTAGTTTTGGCTTGTATTATATACGCAGTAGCTTTGACAGGGAACATAACTATCGGAGGCTCCGTTCAAAAAGTTTCCAAACAAAGTGTGCCCACTTTGATTGCTGGCAATAACATGCTGCAATCTGTATTGCTTTCCCAACTCTCTTTAATACAACTTGAAAAAGCGACAACACTTAGCCAAGTGCAATCAATAGAAGCTGGTTACAATGAACAGAAAAATATTAACCAGAATGCGATTCGGCAGCTGCAAGAGCTGACACGACCCGTTGCAGACATCAACCTTACTTTTAAGCAATCAAATGAATTGAATTCGTCATTCTTTCTTGCTGCTGACAAGGCGTTTTCTGACGTTGTTAGAGTCGTCAACCTCTCTCAAAAAACGGCTGAGCTTGCCAGTGAATTTGGTGATATGGGTGATGAAACTCTAAGTTATGCCTATGACCTTGATGGACTTTCTGACGATGAAGCCGTCGCTGATACAGTAAACAGTTTTGTTGAAAATGTAGAAAACCTAGTTGACGAAGTAAATTCTGGACTAAGTTCGAATATTAAGTTTGAAGTGTTGAACGTGCAGTCGGTCGCTAAAGACACGCTGGATGAAATAGATCGACAGTTTGCGACAATTAGTGTCGCCTCGGGAATAGTAGGGACAGAGCAGAGTTCTGTAATGGCGGATAATTTTGCGCGATTTAAAGACGCTCTGATTGGAGATGAAAGCGCATTGACAGCGCGAGTAAGTACCCTATCTGAAAAACAAAAAGTAGGTACTGAAATACAAAGCGCCAAAGATGCTGCTAACAAGTTGCAAATGCAACTGGATGAGTTAAACAAGCGCATAATAGAAATGACTGACGAAGCCCAGCAAGAAGCAAAAGAAGTATTAGAAGAAAGCCAAACAGTCACTACGTCACTTACCGCGGTGATGATTATACTGTCCATTATTATCGCTTTTTATGTTGTCAACAGTATTCGTAAGCCTTTGCACACTATCATTGATCTGATCAATCGGGCTGCCAAAGGCGACTTAACCGTGCAGTTTGAGCAATTTCAAAAGGATGAGTTCGGTCAACTGGCCGACAACATGCAAAAGCTAATTTCAAGCCTTGCCTCAATACTCCGTGAAGTGACAAGCAACACGCAGGTGCTGGCGTCAACCGCTGAGCAGACCAACAGTATTTCAGAACAGAGCTGCAATAGCGCTTCGCAACAGAGTGAGCAAATGAGCGCGATGAGTAGCTCAATCTCTGAAATGAAAGAAACAGTTAGATCTGTTACTGACAGCATTCATAAAACCTTAGAGCATGTGCAACAGGCAAGTTCAGAAGCAAGATGTGGAGAGCTGCGTTTGCAGACGAACGTTGGTGAAATCAAAGAGCTTGAAGTTTCTATTGAAAAATCAGCAAATGCCATTTCATTGCTCAGCAGCGAACTAGATAATATTAACTCAGTGCTTGCGGTCATTAGAAGCATTGCCGAGCAGACTAATCTACTTGCTTTAAACGCGGCAATAGAGGCAGCTCGAGCTGGTGAGCAGGGTAGAGGGTTTGCAGTTGTCGCTGATGAAGTTAGAACATTGGCAAGTCGAGCGCAAAATGCGACAGAAGAGATCGAAAAAGCAATTAGTGGGTTACAAGAAGGGGCACGAGAAGCCGTAACCACCATGTCCACATCACAAAAAGAAACTCAGACGTGCGTGCAAGGCATAGAGTCAGTTAAAGATACTTTGGTGTCAATCGTAGGCAGTGTGGAAACGATAAAAGACATGAGTCAGCAAATCGCTGCGGCTTCTGAAGAACAAAGCCTTGCGGCTATGAGTCAGTATGAAAATGTTCAGCATATGCATGAAATAACAGACTTAACGTCAAATCATGCAAAAGAAAATCAACAGGCCAGTCGACAGCTCGCTGAAATGGCAGAGACGCTTAGAGCCATGATGAGCCAGTTTAAAACTTAGGAGAATGCAATGAAACTACTGTTAGCAATTGGAGCGGTGTCCCTTGTGCTTAGTGCCATGCCTACTGAGGTAAAAGCGGGCACATGCGAGATCAAATATCTGAGAACGGCTTGTCCAGGTAAAGAGAAAATCAGTTATAAAAAGTGTAAAGGTAAGCAGCGCTGCTCTAAGTTCAAAGAAGCAGCAACTGCTGCTGAATGTCGTGAAATGGCTGTGAAATCTTGTCGAAACAAGCGTTTAACGATCACACAGTCCAAAGTGATAACGGCACTTTTTGATGGCCAACAAATCAAAGCGAGTAACGGCAGCGAGGATTTTTGTACCGTGTATGCAAAGGCGTCTGAAGAATTTAATAAGTGCAGCGGGTAGTAATAACCGAAGCTTGAGTTAGGTACAGCCGTTTAGGCATAGACACCTTTTACTTTTGAAAACGATTTACAGCCTACTTGAATCAGGTTGTTCGATATTATAAATCGCTTCTTCATTTTTCAGATCTCAATGTAACCGCTACTGACCTTTATTATAAAGGCTGGTAGCGCTTACTTTAAATAAATATTGTATCCAGTGTTGGTGGGGTCATAGATGAAATTGTTTTTAAGAAAAAGAAATGATCTACGAAAATTAAATTGAATAAAAAGAAACTTATTAGCTTGCCCGAAGACACAAACGTTTTACCTCAGCAGTTAACACCACAAATTGCCGGAGGCTACCTTTTTGTGCAAATTTGTGGCCCCACAATATCTTGCGGTAGATGTTATGCCAATACGGACAAGGCACCGGAAGGTCAACCTTTGCAGGTGACAGCTCGCTAAATGCATATATCTCTGAGTTTGAGGTGATCTGCTGCAACAAATTTATCAGGGTATATGATCAAATATTGGTTAGTCGATTGTTCATAGCTTTGATTCTGTTATTGTTGCGTTACGGTAATGTGTAAAAGGCCAGTCATAGAAAAATGTTTCTAATCAATAGCTGGGAATCTTCAGTATCACGCGACATACCCTCGACAATGGCACGGTATTTAATTATATGAACTGATAGTTTATATATTGCTAGAAGTAGGGCAAAAAGTTGTGGCTTAGAATCCATCAATGTTAGCCTTGCTTGTGTTCTGAAAAAACTAAAATTTTGCTGCTTCTCTTCTAGACTACAAAGTCTTTTCTCGATTTGTAATGACCATGGAAATTTAAGTCGGTATGAGCAATCGTATCGCCATGTATAGTATTTGATAATACAGTTTAATTAGGCTTTTTTGGTTTATGCGGGCCCTACTTAGAATTGATGACTAACACTAAAGTGACTCGAGGCTAGTATTTTGCTCTGAACACTGAGTTGGAGCCATTAGTAAGTTAATGGTAAAATCTAAAAAAAAGCCATCGCTCACATAGTAAAAATCAAAACAGCGACCCAATGTGTGATTGCTGAATTTTTTAGATAAAATGATGGTTTAATCTATTGATTTTTAAGGAATATAATTTATATGTGTGAACTGCTAGGCATGTCTGCAAATGTGCCAACAGATATTTGTTTTAGTTTTTCTGGCTTACTCGAGCGTGGGGGTAACACAGGTCCTCATAAAGATGGTTGGGGTATTACCTTTTATGAAGGTAAAGGGTGCCGTACATTTAAAGATCCAGAGCCTAGCTATCGTTCAGAAATAGCAAAGTTAGTTAAGGCTTACCCTATAAAAAGTGTATCTGTGATAAGTCATATAAGGCAGGGCAACCGCGGACGAACATGTTTAGAAAATACCCATCCGTTTACGCGAGAACTGTGGGGTAGGGAAATATCTTATGCACATAACGGTCAGTTATCTAACTATAAAGACCTTAAATCTGAATACTACAAACCTGTTGGCAATACAGACAGCGAACTGGCATTTTGTTGGTTGTTAGATAAAATTCGCGAAAAATATCCTAAAAAACCTTCAAACATGGCAAGTGTGTTTCGTTATGCCGCAAAAGTGGCCAATCAGTTAAGGGAAAAAGGCGTGTTCAACATGCTACTGACGGACGGGGTTTTTGTGTTGGCGTACTGTAGTAATAATCTGCACTGGATCACGCGCCGAGCTCCATTTGGTAAAGCAACGCTCATTGATGCTGATATGGTGGTTGATTTCCAAAAAGAGACGACACCTAATGACATAGTAACCGTCATAGCAACACGTCCGCTGACCAATGATGAGCAGTGGAATAAGATGGAACCGGGTGAATTTGTGCTATTTAAACTTGGAGAAAAAGTTTAAATAGCAGGTGCAGCACCTGCTATTTTATGCATCAGACGCTATTGCGTCTGTTTGGGGCTTTGCGCTGTCATTTGTATTTGGAATTGTTCAACGCCATCTTTACCTTTTAGCATTTGCACTAACATATAGTCATATTGTGGTGCAAACCAAGCCAAAGCGTGGCGTTTGTTATTGTCGTAAAGCCGCTTCACTTTGATTGTTTCAACATTACCAATAGGCAGGGTGATAGTTTCTTTACCAACTACTTTAAAGTTGTATAATCTGGCGTTGCCATTTTTATCGATAATAGGGTAACTAAACTGTGTTTTACCTGCCTTAAGTTCATGCCTTAACTGATTTTGATAAGACAGGACATCTTGGCGAGATTCGTCCCATTCAACTTTTAGAGGGTACTCATGCTCTTTTGAAAAGAGTTGCTTATTTTCTCTATCAAATTTAATCCTGAAACTTTTATCAGGACGTGTGCCTTCACGGTTTAAACTGTAATGAAGCGGTTTCGTTTCACCATTTTCATATGTAAACAGGCTTTGCTCTGTACGCTTCTCTGTAAAGATCATCCACTTGACGTCAGTTTCATAGCTTAAAGCATATGTGTTATCGGCAACTTGTGTGAATGCTCTGGTTGCTGTGCCGTGAATTTTTCCTTTTCTTAATACATTGTATTCGGCTGAGTATTCTGTGAGTGTCGAGGCTTGAAGGGAAGTAGATAAAACAGCGCTTAAGCCTATTAGCAAAGCGCTGCGAACATATTTTTTAGGTGTTGTCGACGCCTTGCGCTGGAAGGGGGTGTTTATCAAAAACTGCATAGTCTGCTTCCATTGTTAGTCTGTGTTCACTGAACCACTTGACCACCAAAGGGTATATGACATGTTCTTGTTTATGTACCCGCTGTGCTAAATCGTCCGCCGTATCGTTGGGCAAAATAGGAACTTTTGCCTGAACTACAACCGGACCTCCGTCTAACTCTTCTGTGACGAAGTGAACACTAGCGCCATGATACTCATCGTTTGCGTCAATTGCTCTTTGATGGGTGTTCAGCCCTTGATACTTAGGCAACAAAGAAGGATGAATGTTCAACATTTTTCCTTTAAATTTTTGCACTAAGCTAGGAGTTAGAATACGCATAAATCCAGCTAATACAACTAAATCTGGATTACAAGAGTCAATTATTTTGGCAAGTTCTTCATCATAGGCTTCACGACTATCAAACTCTTTATGACTTAGAACTTGAGTTGGGATGTTAGCTCGTTCTGCACGTGTTAGTCCGAACGCATCCGCTTTGTTACTGATCACAGAGACGATATCACCATCGATATCGCCGCTTTGACAGTGGTCAATTATGGCTTGCAAGTTTGAACCACTACCCGAGATCAAAACAACGATCCGAGTGGGTGCCATTACTGGGCACCACCATGAATTTCAACTTGTTCTTCACCTTCACCGGCATCTTGGATTTCACCGATGTGCCAAGCGTTCTCGCCTTGAGCCGTTAGAATTTCTAAACTTTGCTCAAGCTTTTCTGCTGGAACAACGAGTATCATGCCAACACCGCAGTTAAATGTGCGATACATTTCATGCGTGCTGATATTACCATTTTCTTGAAGCCAGTTGAAAATTGCAGGCCACTCCCAGCTATCACCTTTAACAACTGCTTTTGCAGATTCAGGTAGTACGCGAGGTATGTTTTCCCAGAAACCACCACCCGTGATGTGCGATAGGGCGTGTACATCTACTTCTTTAAGAAGCTCAAGGATTGGCTTAACATAAATGCGAGTAGGCTCAAGTAAGTGTTCGCCTAGGGGTTTACCCGCATATTCTTCATTTGTATCCGCACCTGAAACTTCAAGTACTTTACGAATTAAAGAGTAGCCATTTGAATGAGGGCCGCTTGAAGCAAGGGCAATAAGCTGATTACCCGCTTTAACTTTTGTACCATCGATGATTTTTGACTTTTCAACGACACCGGTACAGAAACCAGCCATATCGTAGTCATCACCTTCGTACATACCTGGCATTTCAGCAGTTTCACCGCCGATTAGGGCACAGCCAGACAGTTCACAACCAGCACCGATACCGCTTACTACGTCAGCAGCTGTATCTACATCTAGTTTACCAGTTGCATAGTAATCTAAGAAAAACAGTGGCTCAGCACCTTGAACAATCAAGTCATTAACACACATAGCAACTAGGTCGATACCAACCGTGTCGTGCTTTTTTAAGTCAATGGCTAAACGAAGCTTAGTACCAACACCATCGGTACCAGCAACGAGTACAGGTTCTTTGTAACCTGTCGGTAGTTCGCATAGTGCACCAAAACCACCAATACCACCCATCACTTCTGGACGGCGTGTTTTTTTCACTACGCCTTTAATGCGCTCAACCAATGCGTTACCAGCATCGATATCAACGCCTGCGTCTTTATAGCTCAGAGACTGTTTTTGTTCGCTCACAGGTTTTCCTCAAAATAACAGTATAGATTTGCTTAGAAACGCGCGTATTTTACAACAATTGCGCGAACGCGGCTAGTTGAAATGCGTGGTCAGAGTTTAATGTTTTACAAAGTTTATAATGCGAAGCCAGTAATTCTCAAAAATGGCAGGTGTAAGATCAAAAGGGGAGGTTTTAGCTTGCGTTAGATCAAAGTGTTACGTCTAGTAAGGCTTACTATCAGGTTGAGGGTGAGAATTAAATAAAGTCAGATTTAAAAGCGTATTAATTGAATGTTTAGGGTTCGGGTTTACGTAATTGGGGCGATGCTCTGACGAACACCCTGACGAAAACTGAGCTCCCTAGGCGCAGCAGGAAATATATATGACAATAGGACACGACCATCTTGTAAAAGAATTACCTGAGTTTGAGTCTAAAATCTGCGAACTTAAAGAGTGTGATCCCGCTTTTGCTAAGCTACTCAATGACTATAATAAGTTGGAAAGTCAAATAGCAAGTATACGTGGTGGCTTACACCCGCAGCTTGACAGTTTACTCGTCGAGTGGAAAAAGCGCAGTTTAACACTCAAAGACCGAATGTACATCGTATTGAAAAATACTTGATTTGGCGTCGACTGCTGGCTGAGTAGGAGCAATGAGAGCGCATATCTGGAATATATAAACTATACTAATAGCAGTCTTTCCCCTTGGGTCTTGTTTTTGGAAACATTAAGCCTTTGTTTGATCCTCGTTGGGCTCGCTTTCTTAGTGGTGTCGTTTTGTCCCGCTTTGGAAATATGCCGCATTGCTCCATCACCCGGTTGGCGGGTGTTGTTTGCGTTAATCTGCTTTTTTGTAGCGGGCTACGCGGGTTTTGCAATTTACGTATATGAGAGCGTGGATGCCTCCAATATAACGTTTGGATTGTCTACAATTCTTGCATTAGGTGGCCTATTCGTTATCGTTGTGGTCAACTTAAGCAAGGCAAGTTTAACCAAACTGCAAAAATCCGTAGATCTAGAAAAATACAATTCCCAGCATGACCATTTAACTAAGTTAAGAAACCGTCCTCAATGCTTTGCTTGTATTGAAAAACGGCAGCATGCAAATCAGCAGTTTTCTGTCGTGCTCTACGACTTATATAATTTGAAGCAAATCAATGATGCAATGGGGCACTTTTTTGGTGATAAGTTACTAATTCAGTTTGCCCAAGCCATCTCCAATAGCTTATTGCCAGGAAGTGAGCTGTTTCGTATTGGCGGAGACGAATTTGTGGTAGTGAGTGAAGCACGTAACGAATCGGCATTGTTTGCCCAGAATAACGCAATATTGAGCTCTCTCCATAATGGACTTGTTGTCGAGGAGGTTGCAGTTGATGTTATATACAGTTCAGGTGCAATAATAAATGTGCCTGAAGAAAGAACGTCTGCGTCTGAGTTACTTAAACGGGCTGATATTGCTATGTACGCTGCAAAGAGGAATAAGCAGAGTCTAGAGCTTTTTGACAAAGCTTTGCATCAGGGGGTGGTATCTGAATTTCACATGCTCAATGATTTCAAAAGTGCATTGGCTAGGGGGGATTTAACGGTTTTCTATCAACCTATCGTGGAAACTTCTACTAGCAAAGTGCACGGTGTTGAAGCGTTAGTGAGGTGGCCATCAGATGATGGTGCTTTTATTTTACCTGATAGATTCATACCTATTGCAGAAAAGAACAATATGATTAAGTACTTAAGTGCATATGTTATCAATACCGTGTTTAGCGATTTGAGTGTGCTTTTGAAACTAAACGCTAACCTCTCAGTACATATTAATTTGTCTTGCCAAGATTTAGTCGGAAATAACCTTATTAATGTACTAAACAGTCAAGTCGAAAGTAAAAAAGTCGACCCTAGCAGAATCATCTTTGAACTCACAGAAAGTATGGTTATGACAGATGTTGAGCAAACTAAGCAATTAATTGAACGATTAATTGATATGGGGTTTGCTGTTAGTATCGATGATTTTGGTACAGGGTTTTCTTCATTTTCCATATTGAAAGAGCTGCCTATTTCCCAAATAAAAATAGACAAATCATTTGTTACAAAATGTTTGGAGCAAGACAAGGGCAGAGCAATTATTGAAACCACGCTTTTTTTGGCTAAAAAACTGGGTTGTTCTGTCGTTGCAGAGGGAGTAGAAAATGATGAAACAACTAAATACCTTGCTAAGCAAGGTTGTACATATATCCAAGGATTCAATATTAGTGAGCCACTGTCTTTAGGTGAAGTAAAAGGCTGGATAACTAGCAGTGGCTTAGTCCAAACCGCGTTAAGGAAGTATTAAGGTTAGCCCTGATATGCTCGCCAGCTTTTTTAAATTGAGTGGGCTTTGAGTGTAGTAATATTTCGATGGCATTTCCCCGTTAGCTTTTATATCGACTTGGTATTGAAAATTAACCGCAAATTCTTTCTTAATGTTAATTTGAATGAAAATTCACACTTTTCTGGTCCATTCTATCAAGCAGAATGTTTCATTCTGTAAAATCCAATACAATTTTTGACAACTTCTGCGACCATATCGCTTTAGCATATGACCCCATATCTTTATTTTAAAAGATGTAGTTGTGTACGTTGTAAAAGATCCACAATTGAGCCATGTGGGTATATTTATTTTATTTAAGAGGAATTGAAATTGAGAAAAGTCGTCAGCTTTTTATTTTTAGTGTTTTGCTCAACGATGGCGATGGCTAATGAGACGCCATATCAACTGATCACACAGGTTGGTGATGGGCTCTTTGCGGACATAAAGAAAGTGAATGCAGGAGGCAAAGCAACATCAAAGGAAATGCGTGGCATAGTGAAAGAGCGCTTAATGCCGCATATTGATACTCGATTTGTATCTAGAAAATTATTAGGTAAGCATATTAAAGGCTTAAAGCGTCAACAAGCCATAGAATTTATTGGTGCAGTAACACACTACTTAGAAGTAACTTATGCAAGTGCATTAATGCAGTATAAAGGCCAAGAAGTAGTGTTTGAAAGGACGCCAGCACCAAAAGATAGTAAGTACGCGACGGTCAAAGCGATTATTAAAGAAAGTGCAGGGCCTGACATTGACCTACATTTCAAATTCCGCAAAGGAAAGGATGGGCAATGGAAGGTTTATGACCTTGTTGCAGAGGGGATCTCGCTTCTGAGCGCGAAACAGAAAGAGATTGTATCGCGTATTTCACAGGTAGGATTGGTTCAGGTCACGACAGAGCTCAACAACAAAAGTTAGTCGTTTGCACAGCCGATTTAACCTCTAGGAGATAGAAACTTACCTGTTTCTATTTCCTCGCGTGTTTTTAACGCGAGTTGTTCCAAAACATTAATATTCCTGCCTCTTGCCGTGAGTTCGTGTTTTATATCAATTAAGTCTACTGCTTCAAAGCCAGATAATTGCGCTATTCTGGCGAAAGTATAGGCATGCTTATACTTTTTTTGTTTGTAAAAAATGCTGACCAGTGCCTTGTAGACTTCAATATCAGGTGTTTCACCGGCTTGGTTGAGTTCAAGTACTCGATAGAGCAGGTCTATGGTTTTATCATCATCAAACTTTGCGTAATAAGTCGCTAAGAACATCTGGATTTCACTGTTGTCCCTGACATACGTTTCATCTTGTATTCTCAGAAGCTTATTTATTGCAAATTGGCTATTGTTCCTCGACCAATGATAATAAAGTAGCCCTGGGTGGTTAGAACCGCGAGTCTCTTGGTAGATACGGTTCATCTCTTTTAAGCTCGTAAGGTGTCCTTCAACTCGAGAGGTGGTTTTTTCTTTGAGTTTTATGTGCTCGATCTTAGCTGCTAAAGAAATACATGTATTGTACGTTTCAAATTTCTTTAGTAACTCATATTTATTGTCATCAATAGGATCTTTGTATTCGATATAGCGACTGAGGATGACCGCGGCGCGTTCTTCTTTACAATGGCTGTCCTTATTTAGGTCACTACAAAAACCTGGTGTTTCATCACATACTTTAGCCAGTGTCAAAGGCTCCTCACATCCGGTCATTAACGTTAGCAATGAAGCACTGACAATAGAAAACATCCATCTATTAGCCATTGTTTATCCTAAATAATATTTACACGCGCACAACATACCATTTTTGCATCTTTCGAAACAGCCCCATAGATAAGTATGTTCTCTAAGTTTAATCCAGAAAGGAAACTTTGTACGACTATTTTATGAATTGAGAAGTTTAGAACTTGAACAATTACTCAATACGCTGACTATGTACTGTGAATAAATGATAGTGTGACTTATACCTTTTTTGGAAACTTGAGGAAATGTCAGGTAAAAGTGGAGAATAATTGCAGATTAAATTAGAATGGCGATGCCCAACAGGGCTATCCGTTCAAAAAATTGTTTATTAGGCAGAAAAAATGACCTTATCTCACGAGCAAGAATATCAAAATAGCTGGCAAGAGCGCCAAGATTACGCAGAAAATATGCAGCCTATCATTGGCCGTTTATACCGTAACCTAGGTGTTGAAATCGCTGTTTATGGCCGTCCACTTGTAAACACTAGTACAATTGACGTAATCAAAGCACATAAAACAGTTGCACGTTTTGAAGAGACTAAATTGCGTCTTCGTGAAAGCTTCCCATTCCTAGAAGCTATCAGCAAAATGGAGCTTGCACCTGGTCGCATCGATTTAGGTAAGCTAGCTTATGCATATATCTACAAAAATGCAGGCGAAGGCCGTTCAATCGAAGAATATTTGAACAGTGAACTTGCTGACTTATTAAATAAAGGTACACGTCCAGAACCTCGTGACGTTGTACTGTACGGTTTCGGCCGTATTGGACGTTTATTAGCGCGCCTGCTTATTGAGCGTGGCGGCTCTCACGCTGATTTACGTCTTCGTGCAATCGTTGTTCGCGGTGGCCGTGACGGTGACTTAGAAAAGCGTGCAAGTTTATTGCGTCGTGATTCAATTCATGGTCCTTTCGATGGTTCAATTACAGTTGACCATGAAAAGAGCGCAATCAAAGCAAATGGTAACTACATTCAAGTAATTTACGCGAATTCACCTGAAGAAGTAGATTACACTAAATACGGCATCGAAAATGCACTTGTAGTTGATAACACTGGTGTTTGGAAAGATGAAGATGGTTTAGGTAAACACCTTAAATCTATCGGTGCTTCTAAAGTACTTCTTACAGCACCTGCTAAAGGTGACATCAAGAACATCGTATACGGCGTAAACAACGTAGATATTCTAGGTGAAGATAAAATTGTTTCAGCAGCAAGCTGTACAACTAACGCAATTACACCAGTACTAAAAGCGCTTAACGACAAGTTTGGCATTAAGAATGGTCACGTTGAAACTGTTCATTCTTACACAAACGACCAAAACTTAATTGATAACTATCACAAAGCAGAGCGTCGTGGACGCAGTGCTGCACTTAACATGGTAATCACGTCAACTGGTGCTGCGAAAGCTGTAGCTAAAGCACTTCCTGAACTTGCAGGTAAGTTAACAGGTAACGCAATCCGTGTACCAACGCCTAACGTATCAATGGCCATCCTTAACTTGAACTTAGGTTCAGAGACGACCGCTGAAGAGTTAAATGAGTTCTTACGTGAAACGTCACTTTATTCTGATCTGCGCGACCAAATTGACTATACAGCGTCTACAGAAATCGTATCTACAGATTTAGTGGGCAGCCGTTACGCGGGGGTTGTTGACTCTCAGGCAACAATCGTAGATGGCGATCGCGTTGTACTATACGTTTGGTACGATAACGAGTTCGGTTATAGCTGTCAGGTTGTACGTGTAATGCGTGACATGGCTGAAGTAGCTTTCCCAAGTCTACCTTAATAAAGGTATGACCATTAAAAAAGCCAGCATTTGCTGGCTTTTTTAGTTTTTGATCGGCGTCATGTGTGTTAGGATTTTTACAGTTTTTAGCTACATCTAGCTAACATGAATAACAATTCGTTGTTTTGCTAAAAGTAGGCAATATTAAGGCAATAATCTTGCCAAATGATTAGGGTAAATATGAGAATCTCAAGTAATTTTGACAGCGGTAATATCAAGGTAATTTCGGCTGAGCAGCCTCACGATATACAGCTTGAAATCAACAAAGACAACAACTCTGACTTCTTTCAATGGTTTCACTTTCGACTAGAGTCAACGCCTTTTGTCGAGCACAAATTACATATCAATAAGTTAGCTGAATCTGCTTACCCAGAAGGGTGGGATGATTATCAGGCTGTAGCCTCATATGACAGACAAACGTGGTTCAGAGTTCCAACCACGTGCAAAGATGGCCAGTTAGTCATTGAATTCGAACCAGAGTATAGCCATACATTCTTTGCTTACTTTGCACCGTATAGCTACGAGCGTCACTTGGATTTATTGTACAGAGCACAAAGCCACGACGCATGTCAGATTGAGACGCTAGGTGAAACTATCGATGGCAGAGACATTAGTCTGTTGGTGGTTGGTGAGCCAAATGAAACGAAAAAGAAAATTTGGATTACTGCGCGCCAGCACCCAGGTGAAACAATGGCTGAATGGTTTGTTGAAGGACTATTAGAAAAGCTACTTGACGATGAAGACCCTCATGCAGCCGCATTGTTGTCAAAAGCGGTGTTCTACATTGTACCCAATATGAATCCGGATGGTAGTGTGAGAGGGCACCTACGAACGAATGCCAATGGTGTAAACCTAAACCGTGAATGGCAAACGCCGAGTATCGAAAATTCGCCTGAGGTTTATTACGTGCTAGAAAAAATGCGTGCAGTAGACTTGGATATGTACTTAGATATTCATGGTGATGAGGCGCTGCCTTATAACTTTGTTGCAGGTAGTGAAGGTATCCCAAGCTATGATGCGCGTTTAGCAAGTCTTGAAAACCAGTTCAAAGATGCGCTTCTGACTATCACGCCTGATTTCCAAGACGTTTATGGATACCCTAAAGATGAACCAGGTCAAGCTAATTTGACAGTAGCTTCTTGTGCTGTAGGTGAAGAGTTTAAAGCATTGGCTTACACGATTGAAATGCCGTTTAAAGATAATGCTGACTTACCAGATCCACACTATGGCTGGTCTGATAGACGTTCATACCAATTTGGACAAGATACATTAGCTGCAATTGTGAAAGTTGTAGATAATCTAAGGTAATCAACAGTAAGGCAGCCTATTGGGTTGCCTTTTTTATTTATATAACAACAACTAGAAGAGGAAGTGCCGTGGACGTATTAGGAAGTTTTCTTGATAGCCTAGATGCCATGCTTGGAGGCTCGTGGTGGTTTCCATATGTATTATTGGGGGTGGGTTTCTTTTTTACGGTGTACTTAAAGTTCCCGCAAATTCGTTATTTTAAACATGCTTGTCGCGTTGTGACGGGTAAGTACGATAAGAATACACACGAAGGTGATACAACGCATTTCCAAGCGCTGTCTACGGCATTATCTGGCACGGTTGGTACAGGTAATATTGGTGGGGTTGCGCTGGCAATTTCAATCGGTGGCCCAGCTGCGTTATTTTGGATGTGGATGACGGCATTCTTTGGTATGACAACCAAATTTGTGGAAGTAACACTGTCTCATAAATACCGTGTTAAAACAGCCGATGGCACTATGGCGGGCGGTCCTATGTATTATATGGACAGACGCTTAAACATGAAGTGGCTAGCGGTTCTTTTTGCTGTTGCAACTGTGATCAGCTCATTCGGTACAGGTAGCTTGCCTCAGATCAATAATATTGCACAAGGTATGGAAGCGACGTTTGGCTTCGAAAGAATGGCCACAGGTGCTGTTTTATCAATTTTACTTGCACTAGTTATTCTGGGTGGCATTAAACGCATCGCTGCAATTACGTCTAAAGTTGTGCCTGTGATGGCTGCTGTTTATATATTTGGTGCTTTTGCGGTTATTTTCTATAACATTGAAAATATCGTACCTTCGTTCGTATCAGTATTCACGAATGCATTTTCTGGCTCTGCTGCCGCTGGTGGTTTCTTAGGGGCTTCTTTTGCCTACGCCTTTAATCGTGGTGTAAACCGAGGTCTATTTTCTAACGAAGCAGGTCAAGGTTCTGCACCGATTGCGCATGCGTCGGCAAAGGCAGATGAACCAGTGTCAGAGGGGATGGTATCTATATTAGAACCGTTCATTGACACCATTATTATTTGTACGTTGACTGGTCTTGTTATTTTGTCATCGGGTGTTTGGACTGAGAAGTTTGATACAGAGTTTGAGCGTTCTGGCATGACCTTTATTAAAGGTAACTATGACGAAGCAAATGAAGCCGATAGAGAGCAGTTATACAAGTATTTGAATGGTTATTCTGATCATCAAGTTGAAGAGTATAGCGGTGCGATTCAGGTTGTTCAGGGTATCGCGGTTAATAAAGACTTTACAGTACTGCATTCTCGCTCGATTGGTGAAGATATCCGTTTCGGTATTTCGGATGAACATCAATATACTGGTACGGTTCAAGTTGAAAGTGGTACACCAGTAGATCCTAGCATCACCGTGCATGGAAAGTCTTTGGTGCATTCGGCTGAGTTGACGACCAAAGCATTTACACGCGGCTTCTTCGGTGACAGTGGAAAATACATTGTCTCTATTGGTTTATTGTTATTTGCATTTTCTACTGCAATCGCGTGGTCTTACTATGGAGACCGTGCAATGACTTACTTGTTGGGGCCACGTTCGGTTATGCCATATCGTGTATTTTATGTCGCAGGCTTCTTTTGGGCGTCTTTCGCAGATACGACATTGATATGGAAGTTAGCAGCTGTAGGTATCGTTGTGATGACCTTACCCAACCTGTTTGGCATTATGGTTTTGAGAAAAGAAATGAAAGAAACTGTTGATGATTATTGGGAAAAGTTTGAAAAAGAAAAAGGTCAAGCTTCTGGAGACGATAAAATCGATAAATCTCGCGATATGCAGTAAGACAAACTAGCTTAAACCAAGTAGAATAGGGCGCCATCTGGCGCCTTATTTTTTATTCGGAGTAACTAGAGTATGGCAATTGCCCAATGCCCCAGTTGTAATAAATCGATTTCTTCTAAGCATACAGTTTGCCCTCATTGTGATGTAGAAATTGGCAAAGTAAGCGATGACGAATTACGTCGTTTATCTGTGAGAAAACGTATAAAGAAACAGCAGAGCATTATGAACTACTCTTTTTTAGCTCTGATTTTATTCTTAGGTGGCTTTTTATATATGTACTGGCAACACCCAGTTGAGGGCAGCATAGAGATGTACGGTGCTAAATCAGCCATCGGGATAGGTATGGTTTGGTATTTAGTTAATCGTGTGATCTTAGTAATTTTGAAAAAGAAAAAGTGACGATGAATGTAGAAAATTTGGTAAGTAGTATTACCCCAGAATTATTTGAGCGCTTGCAATATGGTGCATCGACAGGTCGTTGGCCTGATGGCACTGAATTAACTGAGGCACAAAAAGAGCAGACTGTTCAACTCGTCATGTTGTATCAAGCCAAAGTGGCAAAGTCGAATGAGCAATTTACAATTAATGAAGACGGTGAAATGGTTCAGAAGTCAAAACGAGAATTGCAAAAAGAATTTAAAGCAGAAAACGAAATAGCTAGGTTCACTGAAAATGATCTTTAAACACTTATTTACACCTAAATGGAAGCACCCTAAAGCGCAAGTGCGTTTAGCGGCGGTGGATAAATTAGATATAACCAAGGATGCGGAAACACTTACTACGCTGGCACTAGAAGACGACTCGATACAAATAAGAAAAAAAGTCCTTAACAAAATTGACGACTTAGGCTTGTGGTGGAAGGTTTACAAACAAGACCAAGCGCTAAAAGAGGTTGCGGAGCAGCACATCAACCAAGCCGTGCTATCTGGCTCGAAAATGCTGAGCAATGAAATTAGAGAAGAATATATTGACCGATATGCACCAGTAAAAACTTTAGAAAAGCTGGCTTTTTCAGATATAGCCTTGGCTCAAAGAGTTAAACTGTTAAAAAGAATTGCGAATGCGAAATTAATTGAAAAAGCGTTTAAAGAAGGCGATGAGCCTTTGCAGGTGGCGCTTTTAGACTTGATTTTCCAATACGAGTTAACAAAACAGGTATTGAAAAGTGCATCAGGCGACGCTAAAGCGCAAATTGACGCGCATTTAGAAACGGCTAGGCTCGCTAAGGTTATGCCTAAGCAAGTTGCTGAGCAAGTTAAGCTGGTTTTGGCGAAGTTTAATGCGCTGCGAGAAAAGCTAGACTATCAAATAGTCGATACGCAATTTAAAGAGCTAAGCCTGCAATGGCAATCGTTGGACTTAAAGTGGCTAGATGAAGAAACACTTGCTACGCAATCAGGTAAATATGAAAAGTTAACGGAAAAGCTCACTTTACATATTGCTAAACTTAAAGCACAACATGAAGAAAAATTGGCCGAGCAAAAAGCGCAAGAAGACAAACGTCAAGCCGTTGAGTCAATCGAAGCTCAGTGCAACGAGTTCGAGTCGGTGCTCACTGATGCCGTTAAGAAATTAGATGTTGAGTCACAATCGTCTTTGCAAGATCAATTTACACAATTAGCTAAGCGTTTGGAAGAGTCTGATTACCGAGAAAGCCGCGAATTGCAGCCATTTTTCAATCAATTAAAAGAACTCGATAAGGTATTGGGTCAGCTTCCAGAAATGATTGCAGCTAGAAAAGAGTTTCAGTCGTCTTTAGAAGTTTTAGCGAAAATTGAAGCAAGCGATGATATTGCTCAATTGGACAACCTGCTTGTTGAGCAAAAGCGTGCATATCAAGTGTGCAACAATGCATTAAAACACTTGCCTTATGAATTGAAACAGCAAGCAAAAAGTGAGCTTGGAGAGGTCTCAAAATCATTCTTATCTGCGATGAAGCCATTGGTTGATAAGCAACAGCAATTGCTTAAAGAAGCACGTAAAAAAGCACGTGATGTGCAAAGGCTCATTGAGCAAGGGCGCTTTAATATTGCATTTGGTGTATTCAACGGATTTACGGAAAGTTACGAGCAACTTACTGAAGGTCACAAAGAGCAAGTCGCAAAGCAGCAAGAGTCATTACAATCTCAGTTGGCTGAAGTGAAGGACTGGCAGCGCTATGCTTCGGAACCTAAACGCACTGAGTTACTCGATCAGCTAGATGAAAAGTTAGGTGAGTCAGATATTGATCCTAAAACCCGCGCAGCAGATGTAAAAATGTTGCGTGTGCGTTGGAATGAACTCGGTCGTATAGAAAGCGAAGAAGAAAAGCAGCAAGCTAAGCTGTTTGATGAAAAAATAGAGCTGCTATTTGCACCATGTCGTACATTCTTTGCAGAACAAGAAGATGCGCGTAAAAAAGTTATTGCACACAGAGAAAAGCTCATTGTTGAAATGCAAGAACTTGCGGGTTTTTCTGTTGACGAAGAGGGCGCTTGGCGCAAGTTAGAAAGCCAGTATAACCGTGTTAATAAGCAGTGGCGAAGTGCGGGTAGCTTAGATGCTCAATCCTATCAAGCCCTAAATGGCAAGTATCGTTCAGCTTATGCAGCGATTAATGAGCGCTTAAAGTCGCACCATCAAGACAATGCTCAGCAAAAGCAATCGTTGGTTGATGAAGCGAAGGCGCAAATTGACAATGACAATGTTGCTGATGCATGTGAAGTTCTCAAAACGTTGCAAAAACAGTGGCAAGGCATTGGTTTTGCTGGCAGTAAGAGTGAACATGTGCTGTGGCAAACATTTAGAAAGCACAATGATGCTGTGTTTGCTAAGCGAGAAGAGCTGGTGGCTAAACAAAAGCGAGAGAATGCAGAGCTAGAAGCTGAGCAGAGGCAGAACCTTGCAAACTTTGATAGTGCCGTGATTGAAGCTAAAACACAGTCTGAATTGAGCCAATTGCAGGCGCAAATCAGCACACTAGAGGTACTTGGTGGTTTAAGCAAGGTCAAGAAGGCGCTACTCGAGCAGGTCAGCAAAAAGTTAAACGAGCTATTTTCTACTTTAAATAGAGAAAAGTTTACTGAACTTGTCAGTGCCGTTGAACAAGGCAATGATATTCCGGATTATTGGCAAGGTAAAAACGTACTTGGTTTGAGTGCAGACAGCCTACTCTTAAGGTTAGAGATCCTCACCAATGTCGAATCACCGGAGGGTGAACAGCAGACAAGAATGGTAGAACAAGTTGCCCTTCTAGATGAAAAGCTTCAAGGTGAGTCTCATAAGTTGGATTTTTATCTAGTATGTTACTTGGCACAGGCAAAAACGGAAGGCGCAGATTTCAGCTGTGAACGCTTACTGAAAGTGCTAAATGCATAAGAGAATGAAAAAGGCCCAAGGGGCCTTTTTTAATATGCTTTGAGCGCGCACCCCAAGTCATTTTTATCGTTGAAAGGGACCCTGTAACAGATTCTGTGTAACTGCCATTTAGTTGATATGTCTTTCGAGGCGTTCCTCGAACTCGATAATAAAACGACTCATAATTAAAGAAGACACCCCCGAATTCAAGTTCCAAGTGTAAAATTAAAGAACACCACCTCTGGATTAACAACGACCCACACCTATGGTGATTTTGAGCATATTGCGCAAGTTTCTGGCACGGGTATCACAACA
>NZ_AUXT01000029.1 GCF_001625595.1 Pseudoalteromonas luteoviolacea NCIMB 1942 | reverse complement strand
AGTGTCCATCTCATCACCCATCTCTAAATTGGCAAAGAATTGGCGTCGACTATCATTTTAGTAATGGTTAAAAGTTAGTCGTTCAATTCATGGCAACAGCACGGAGTAGACAAGTTAGCTTGGTGGATACCAAGTACTATCACTGTATCTCTAGATGCGTAAGGCGAGCGTATTTATGCGGAGAAGATAAAGTATCGGGCAAGTCTTATGATGCTGATAGTGTGAATAAGTCAAAGTCGCTCGGTAATTATACCGTCAGTTTCCCTGGGTAATCACACTACTACAACTAATGCGACGGCTTATTTCTTAAACTCGGCCGGATAACTTCTGTTTGTTCTTTTTGTCATTTTTCACTTTGATATTGGATTATATTCCATTATCAAAGTGTCCCGTACTATTAGAGCAGATGACTAGATCTTGATAAGATAAATGGAAACAATAGTTCGGAAATTCATGCTCTAGAGCATACCCTAGAGCAGGTTAAGTAGTACAAGAATGACATTGAGTTCTTATCACAAGTTATCGATAGATCACCAAATTATGATTCATTGGCCTTTTTCGAATAGAACTGTTTTTTTTAACGTCTTCAGCATCTTACTAGTTTATTTTTAATGGTGTAATACTTTGTAATTAATTAATTTATTTTATGTGGCTAACATGGTGGCTCAATAAATTAACTAAAATGGGAATGAGGATGAACACCATTATTGAGCTAGCTGAAGCACATCAGCAATGTCGTCGACAGGCAATTAATTTAATTGTGAGCGAGAATCGACTGTCGGAGCAAGTCTCTAAACTACTCTCAAATGATCTGGCATCAAGATATGCCGCGCCGTTCTACGCTGGCACTGATATCTCTCAAGAGATAACTCAGCTTGCGACTGAAAAAACCAAGTCAGTTTTCTCCAGTCAATTTGCTAATATTTCGCCAACCTCAGGTAGTAATAGCTTAATGGCTGTTGTGTTTGCTTTGACTGAGCCGGGTGACAAGGTCGCACGCGTTCCGCCGTTTTTCCCAGGCGGCGGATATCCATTCCAATACGAAGTGTTTCATCGACAATCATTGCCGCTTATCTTCGATGATGCACAGTGGCAATTAGACAAACAAGCCTGTATTGATTTGTTAATTAAAGAGCAACCCAAGCTGGTTATTTTGGGCGCGTCAATCTTTATGGTGCCTATGCCGGTCAGGGAGATTAGCGAAGTCGTGCACAGTTATGGGGGGGTTGTCGCGTACGATGGTTCTCATAGTTTAGGATTAATTGCCGGTAGTGAATATCAAGATCCGCTTGAAGAAGGCGCTGATATTTTATTTGGTTCAACACACAAAACTTTCCCCGGTCCACAAGGTGGTCTTATCCTGACTAACTCCGAACTTTTGCATAAAAAAATTGAGCTGGTTTCTAACTTTACACCACTCAATGGCCCAACCATGATTTGCAACCCGCACCTTGCAAGAATTGCAGCACTTGGCTTAACGCTAGATGAAGTACCTTGGCAAAGGTATGCCGGTCAAATTGTGAAAAATGCGCGCGCGTTTGCAAGTACCTTTAAACAAAATGGTTTTACTCTCAGAGGAGAGGCTAATCCAAATTTTGAAAACTCGACATATTGCCATCAAGTTTTACCTTTACTCGACAAAGAAACCGGCGTTAAGCACAGAGATAAACTCAAAGCGCATGGGATTTTTTGTGATGGCTTTATGCGTGTGGGTACTGCAGAAATTACGCGGCTTGGCTTTACTGAACACGATAGCGCGCACATAGCACAGCTAATGTGTGACGTAGTAAACAGCGCTGAGCCTGTATTAAACGGGGTGAAGGAGCAAGTAGACGCACTGGTGCGCAGTCATACTGAGATTGTAATGTAGAAGGAATGAAAACCATGCATTTTGCAGAACGTTTATATCCTCAAGCAAAGCTTGAAAACCTTTTATATGAAATCCGCCCAGCACGACGCGTGATTGACTTGAGCATCGGTGAACCGAATGTGCCTTTAAATCATGAAATCTTATCTCATATTCCTGATGGGTTTGAAGCGCTCGCACGTTATCCAAAAGAATCGTTGCAACAAACGTTGCTAGAGACTATACGAGATTGGTTGTGTAAACGGTACTCACTTGATACGAGTTCAATTGATGTGCAAGCGCAAATAACGGTACTGGCGGGCAGTCGGGAAGGGATCTTCATGATGCCCATAGCTTTGTTTAATCGTGAACTACAGCAAGGGGTACCAATCACGGTTGCCATGCCAGATCCAGGGTACCCAATTTATCAGGCCAGTGCTGAGAATGTTGGTGCGAAAGTTTGCTGTATCACCCAAGCACAGCTAGAACAGCTGGCGCTAAATGGGGGGGATACCTTTTCTGAGTGGTCTGATATTGACTTGATGTTTGTTTGCTCGCCTAACAACCCGACTGGTGAGGTACTGACACTACAACAGTGGACATGTTTAATTGAGCTGGCAAATAAGCACCAATTCATTTTGGTTGCCGATGAGTGTTATAGCGAGATCTATTCTGAGCCCTTCAAACCCTTAGGGTTACTAGAAGCATGCAAACATATTGGAAATGATAACTTTGAGAATTGCCTTGCTATTCATAGCTTGTCGAAAAGATCCGGGTTGCCGGGTTTAAGGTCGGGGTTTGTAGTGGGGGATGCAAAACTCATTAAGTTAATTCAAGGTTATCGCAATTATCACGGCGTTTCTTTGTCTCCAATTCAGCTAAAAGGATCAGAAGCTGCTTGGGCTGACGAGCAGCATGTCGAGACAAACCGCGCGATATATCAAGAGAAATTCGATGTATTTACAAAGCATCTTGGAGAATACTCTGCTTATCAGCTCCCTCATGGTGGCTTTTACATTTGGCTAGATGTAGGGGGCGATTCTGAAACATTTTGTCAGCATTTATACCAGAATTATGGCGTAAAAGTGTTACCAGGCCACTATTTAGCGGTCAGTGACAAGGTAAAGAGTGAAGTACGCCAATATGTGCGAGTCGCAGTTGTTTGCCATCTAGGTGAAGTCGAACAGGTGGCTACTGCAATTAAAAAGAGCATTGCGTTCTTTAGTCATTCAAACGTCGTTGGCGACCACGTCGCTTAAACCATGAAAAGGAAAATCATATGAATAATTCAAATTCGTCCAATACACCGGTTAGAGCAAATACCCTAATTATAGGGTCAGGATTTGGTGGCAGTGTTGCCGCACTGAGGCTTTGCCAGCAGCTGGAAAAAACTAATGAGCGAGTTATTTTGTTAGAGCGCGGTAAAGATTGGTGGGGTAATTTAACTGGCAAAAAGAGTCAGGCGCAAAGTGGCGCAGAGCCATTACCTCCTTTTTGTAACTATCGTCAACCTGATGGACGTGCTGCATGGATGGCTACAGAAGAGCCGTTTGGCACGCCTGTGGGCGACATTACACTTGGCTTAAATGACATTCCGCTTAACTTTAACGATGGTGAATTTGCCAAGCGGCCTGTGAAAAAATATCCGGGGTTAGTTGAAACCATTGAAGCTGAGAATATGACGGTATGGGTTGGTGCCGGTTTAGGCGGTACATCACAGGTATACAATACGATTTTTCAAAAGCCCTCAAAAGATGCGTTCAATCTTGCATTTAGAGATCCGGAAAATCAAAGCTCTAAGCTGTTAAGCTACGATGATATTGCTCCTAATTATGACGTTGTTGAATCAGTGATGAAGCCTAGAACCATGATTGATACAGCCATTGATACCGATGCAACTTTGCAATTTAATCAGGTTACGAGTGCGCAAATCGATCAACAAAATATTCAAACTGAAATGGTGAGCCTAAGTGAAAATGCTAATGACAAGTCTATCTCTATTGCGGCCTCTCCTGATTACCTCTCTACTCGTGTGTTTTTGGAGCAGGCGCAAAAATTGAAGGCTTACCAGCAAAAGTTTGGCTTTGAATCAGTAGAGCCTAAGTTTAGTACGCTGGCGCTAGATTGGTCAGTGGTTGCAAATGAAGTGTCTGGTTCCATGATGCCCTCGGCAACGATTGGGGAGATGTGGTATGGCATGAATAGCTATCATGAAGTTGACGATTGTCATGGCAAAACGTTTTATGGCATTAAGAATAGTCTTGATAAAAACTATCTTGCGCAGGCTAAAGCGACCAATAAACTAGATATTGAATGTTTGAGTGAAGTAACAAGCATCAACCGTATTGCTAAAGGTGATAATGGTGAGTTTGTTTACCGGATTGTGGTGAATAAAATCAACGAAGCCAATGTCGACGCACCACAGCAAATTATTTACGAAGCTGACAATGTCATTATGTCAGCAGGCTCCATGCACACTGCACGCTTATTACTTGAGTCTTCACATTCTCCGAGCTTAACGGATGTCACTAAAACTGGTCTGCCAGCACTGAGTAATTATGTTGGTAAATTCTGGGGACAAAATGGTGATTTATTTGCCACACAGTTTTGTAATCAAGATGTGCGTCCTGCAAATGGTGGCCCGGGCTCTGCGGAGTGTGATTTTTTATTTGGCCAAAAAGGTCAGTCAAAAGCATATTTGGACGAAAATCACGCGTCTCCATTTACCAAGATGGTGGTTTACCCAGTTTGGTATGAAGAAACCGTGTCTATTCAAAACACGCTAATGATGGGGGTGTGTCGCGATACAGCTCCGGGACAGTTTGAAAAACAGTATGATGGTACATTTGGCTTGTCATATCCACAAACAATAGAAATTGACGGCAAGTATGAAGGCGGCATGGGTGACTCAATCAATACGGCATTGAAGACTTTAGATGCATGGAAAGAAACCAATACAGCCAACTTGAGTGATGATGACCAGCGTAAACTCGCTCGTTTCAAAGGGTATCGCGGTCCATTGCATTGCAGTAACAATACTCAGCGTACATTCGTTGCAAATCCTGATGTTGAAAACGAACACTTTGATGTTGCTTATGGCATGACACCACACCCATTAGGAGGCTGTGTGTTGGGTAAAGCATGTAATAATTATGGGGCGCTTAAAGATGTTAAGGGCGCTGTTATTCCAGGGTTATATGTTGTTGACGGCTCACTCATCCCTGGTAGTACCGGTGCATGTACGCCAGCTTGGACAATTGCCGCAGTGGCTGAGCATTGTATGGCAGAAATCGCACCAGAAATTAAGCAAAAAATTACGTGTTCGAACTAAGGAGGGTATTAACATGACGATTGATTTTGAAAGCGAAACTAAGCTACCAAGCAAACATGGCTATGACGGTGACTATGCAAATGTACTGGCAGAGTTAAGGAGTGGTATTAATCAAATAGACAAGCAGCTTATAAACTTGGTCGCGGAGCGCTTTTCGAAGGTATCTGAAGTTGGCGATTTAAAAGCCATTTTTCATCAGCCTGTTGAAGATAGCCAACGTGAACACTGGGTATTAGATCAAGCGCTTGAAAACGCAAAAAGGAAAGGGGTCTCTGAGTTTTTGACCCGAGAACTGATGGATGTATTACTAAAGCACTCAAAAGTGGCTCAAGCTAAACGAGTCAGAGATTTGTAATTACTCATTGTTTACTTTGTCGCCCAAGTACTTGGGCGGCTTATACTGTGTTAGTTGTTCACTTTTGAATGCGCGACTGTTGAATGATATTTATGTATTTTCGAGCTTTTTGGGTATTTTAATTACAAACCTTGCTTCATTCGCTTGGTGCTCATAGCTGATTTCACCTTTTAAAGCATATACAACCGAGTTATAAGCGATATTCAGGCCTAACCCCAAGTTTCCCTCGCCGAGTTGGCTTGTATAAAAGGGGTCAAACATGTGCTTTTGATCATCCTCTGAAATACCGACGCCATTATCTTGATGAGTGGACATGGTTACTGTCATTTTTGATCTGAATATCAATGCATTTAGATGGTTGCAGCGCAAAGCCATGCGCACAAGAGTTGTTCACAAGGTGAGAAACTACTTTTATTAAAGTTTCTGGGTGAGAGTGAATACTTGCCGTATAGCCAGTTGCTGTTAAAACGATATCAGGTTCGATGCTTTGTGAAATGAGGGTGCACCTTTGAGTCAAAAAACTAAGTACTTCAAAGTCGGATGCTTCACTAGTACCTAAATTAGCTGCGATTAATTTAAAGCGCGCGATCATGTCGGCAGCGCGACCTGAGTTATTCGCAGTTAAAGCCAGCATTTCGGATGCTTCTTCTAAGAAGATTTTTAATTGTGTTGCACTGAGCGTTTGATTCGACAGCAGCTTACGTATTTCTTCTCATGATTCACTTTAAGCTTTTCGTCAAGGCACGAAGCTGACGTGACAACAAGTCCTAAAGGCGTATTAAGTTGATGGGCTATGCCAGATACCAAGGTCGTCATCGCCGCCATTTTTTCGGCTTCTAACAATTGCTTTTGGGTTGCTTTTAAATTGCCTAACGTTTCAATTAAAACGAGGTTCTTTGTTCTTATTCGCCGTACAAAATATCAAGTGAGTAATATAATTATCATCATGGCGATGATCATGATGATTAACTGTGTTTTAGCTGCTTGGGTGTTGAGCTGGTGAAGCGCGTTTTCTTGAGTCAGCTTTGCAATATCCCGCTCTTTTATGGCTAAGTTCATCTGTGCGGCATGAAATGCGACATCTATTTCAGCTTGTCCTTGTAAAAACTTGAGTTTGCTTTGCATCAGCAAAGCGGATGTGTCGAGCACACTTTGTGAATCGTTAACTTGCTGATAATACATCACGAGCAAATGACCGGCTTCTGACTTTTCTTTGCGTCTTGTATGTTCATCACTTAGCTTGATGATTTCCTTTAAGCGTGTTTCTGTATCTTGGTACTCTTTTTGTAAAAGTTTAATCCTCATGAGGTCAATTTGCGGCCCAATGCTATCAGCGATGGCATTACTGTTTTTCCGTATAGTCGTTGTGCGTTCTAAGTGTTGTTTTGCAAGTTCAAGCTCACCAAGTGCGATATAGGTTTTGCCTAGGTAAGAGCTATGATAAGTGAACTCGTTTTGCTCTCTAAGGCTAAGACTTTGCTTATGAAATGCCAGTGCTGTTTGATATTCGCCTAGTCCAAAATGCGTTTCTCCGAGGTTGTTCAAGCCAACCGCCATTTGTTGAGCGAGGTCTCTTTGTTTAGCGTCCTGATAAAAGCGTTGAAAATAGGATTTTGCATCTTTCAAACGGCTTAATTTTAAATAGACATTTCCGATATTGTTCTCGGTTTGTCGCAGAAATAGCTCTGTATCCATTAAGGCCGCTAGTTTGTAGCTTTCTAAGTAGTTTTCAAGGGTCCTTTCATATAGCCTCATGCGAGTTAATGTGCCTGCTGTAAGGCTGTAATAACTGTATAAAATGGTTGGATCTGAGACTTCAATGCTCATTTTTTACATTGTGACAAAGTTGAAATAGCACTGTGAATATCATCGGTTTGAATTTGAAACCAAGCTTTGCCATATAGCAAACGGATTTTTTGTTTGGTACTCAGCTTTTTATCGAACTTAAATAAAAAGTACTCAGTGGTAGATATCGCTTCTAGGGGGGCTGAGAAGATACACTGCGTATTTCTGCTCTGTTCTCTTCAAACTCTGGTTCGGTGAGTGGTGTCGCGAATGCATTGAGACTAACAAGCACCAGTATCTAGGTAATACAACGTAACAACATCAAACGTTGGCTCTCTTATCAACTACTGAACACTAAGCATAGCATCTAGGCTTTTTTAACACTGGTGTATTTGAAGAAAATTAATTTAATAAAAATATTAATTTATAGTTACTTAAGATGTGATTTAGCTATAAGTAGATGAGCTGAATTATGCATTCAAATAGGTAAAATCCAGTGTAGTTGTATAAAGTGTAGGATTGAAATTAAATGTCATTTTGTAATTGATAACTATTTGGGTTTAATGGTGTGTGTTCACTAGTGCTTATTCACCAATTTTTGTTACCGAGTGTAATGGTAGAAGAGCGAGAAAAGAGTAGTATTTTTCCTAAGGGATGCGCACCTGAACCTCTTAGTTTAAATAGCTAAGTTTTTAAATTAACTTTTAAGGAAATCTCATGTTAAAACTCAGTTCAGCTATAAAAATTGTCTCATTAGTGTCTGTATTTGCTGCTTCCAGTGCATTTGCAATAGAGGAATGTACTTTGGCTTCTCCAAAAGCAGCTATTAATTTTTGTTACCAAATGAATGCTTGGGATATTGCAGCTATACAAGGGAATAAAATGCAATATGGTCCACTTTACGGGTGTAAGCAAGAAGCTGAAAGTGGCGGTATTGGTCATGCTCTTTGTGATGAAGGTGGGGTAACGACGAAGCGTGTCTTGGCGAGCCCTGAAGAAGCGAGAGCAAATTGCTATAGTATGGGGTATTGGGATATCGCCGCCATTCAAGGTAATAAAAAGCAATTTGGCCCAGGTTATGGTTGCAAGCAAGAAGTTTATACCGGTGGGATTGGTCACGCCTTAGTTAAGTATTAATATACACGTATAAGCTGATATCAGCATGATAAAGCGCTGCGAATCATTCAGCGCTTTATATTATTATTACTCTATGATTTTTTTTAACGCCGTTACATGGGCATTAAATGCTGCTCTGCCAAATTCTGTAAGAGATATCCAAGTACAGGGCCTGCCTTGGTTGCTACGTTTTGAAGTAACAATATATTCGGCCTCTTCTAATACTTTCAGCTGTTTTGATAGTACAGAGTCGCTGACATCTAGCTGCAATTTAATCAGTTTAAAGTCGAGCTCTGCGCTGGTTGCAAGCATGGCGCAGATCTGTAAGCGATTTGGCGCATGGATAATGGGATCTAGCTCACTCATTTGTACTCTCCACATTTACAACTTCACCTGTCGGATACTTTCGTTGTAACCAAACAAGCATTCCACCGCACATTAGGCCGCATACCCAAGGAATAACATTTATGTCAGTAAATAAAGTGAGCTCACGACTGACAACGATAATCACTGCAAAAAATATTGCGCTATAAATATTTAGTCTTTTGCTGGCATTGGAGCGGGGGAGTATGACAGGCTTTACGCCCAATAAATGACAGCGATATAAATAAATTGCGACAGAAAACGCAAAGACGGCCCCGCCGATGATCATCATTAGAGCCCATTGATTTTCGTGACGCATTAAGCCATATCCCGCGACAATCGCGCCATAACTTAAACCTGTGATAGCACTTAGCCACATCGGTGGGCGGCTATGTTCAATGGTTTCTTGCTGTGTTGTTTGAATACTTGCAAGCGCTTTCGTTGCTGCGTCTTTATCTAATTCTGTGATGTTATTTTGTGTATTTTTCATTGTTCGCTGTCCTTACTTTCCACTATGGAAACTAAAATTTAGCCTACACTTTCCAATTTGGCAAGTTAATACTTTCCAGAATGGAAAGTATTGTAAATAACATTGCTCAATAGCAGTTACGAGTGAATATTAGGCGTGGCTAGACCTTGCATCCAAAGAGTGCTTAATTGTGTGGGGTCCATTTTTAATGGCTGTTGAGGCATATCAGAGAAACATAGCTTAGCCAAATACCGGTCTATTGTTTTTGCTGTAGTGGTTTTGTTTATTCGAGTCTGAAAAAGTGGCTTAGTGCCTCGGGTATTGATTCATGCTGACGGAGCAAGTTGGTTAAATACCACACATCCTCCGGAGCCTGACTGGCACCTTGACCTGAAGTTGGCAGTGATGCATGTACGGCATCACCGATCAGGACGACATTGTTTTGATGCCAGTAAGGCAGCGGCTCAATAGCTTGTTGTCTGTTCATTTTAACAGCTAAGTGATAATGATTGCTCATAATGGCATACGCCGCGATTTCTATCGCAAACACTTCACTAAGTAGCTTCATGCACTCAACTACCGTGTACGTCTATGGTCAAAGTTTTTCCTGAATATTTGTCTTCTCCACACAAAAAAGCACGGCGTACACACCGTGATAATAAGATGTCGACGACTAGTTTATTAATGCCTTCCTTGCTCTTGTCATTTCTATTTAAAACCCATCAAAAACTGGATATTTCAATAGTGGTCAAAGAGCCTAATTTAAGTAATAAATTTGTGACTTTCCCATTCTGATTTCTGCTGAGCAACCAAATTAACTCTGGGTTGCAGATATCACTTATGTAGCCACTTGGAGTGGGTTTGTTTATGTGGCATTCGTCATAGACGTGTTCTCGCGATATATCGTCGGCTGGTGTGTTTCAACCACAATGCATGCAGAACTTATTCTAGATGCATTAGAGCAAGCAATTTGGCATCGAGGTGACACGCAGGGCCTTATCCATCAAAGTGATAGAGGAAGCCAATATCTCTCAATCAAATACACTGAACGCCTTATGGAATCTGGGATAACAGCATCTGTGGGTAGTGTTGGGGACTCGTATGATAATGCGATGGCTGAAACGATAAACGGGCTATTTAAAACAGAGATTATCCGCAGGAATGGTCCATGGAAAAATGTTGATGCCGTCGAATACGGTACCCTAGAGTGGGAAAATTAGTTTAATAATCAACGCTTACTCTCTTCAATTGGTTATGTTTCACCTGCTCAATATGAAACTGATTTTTATGATAATTTAAGAGAGTCGGTAAAGTAGCCTGACTTAAACAAACTAGTCTCCGATGAACTCGGGGCGATTCATAGTGTGCGCTGTGTTGAGTAATAGTCACTTCCAAATAAATTTGAAGCCATGCTTTATATAAAACCAATCTGAATAATTTTTTTAAGTTGATAAATAAAGCGTATAATCTAGTTTCAAAAAAAATCTATTTGCGAATTTTATATGAGTAGGGCTTTAAGTGAAATTTCGTAAAATTACAAAAGTATGAATGAGTCATTGTGAATGGGCACCAAATGAGCTTGTGTACGAATATTAGGCTGTGAAAAATACAAATTAAAAAGACTCAAATCACAAAGACATTAATCTGTGCAAGTGGCTAAGTTCACGGCCATCATTGGTTGTTGTATTTAAGTTGTTGTATTTAAGTTGTTGTATTTGTTGTTTATAAAATCTTTTTGAAGGTGGTTTGCAGCTTTTAGGTGAGTACTTTACGTAAATGAATGTAAATGGATTGTCTGATAGTTGAATGATTTTGGCCAAATTTTAATGCGTTCAGTAATGCTTTATTACGGACTAAAAAACTGAAAATCGCTAAGATTTTCTTCATAAACTATTTGGAGAAAAGTTATGAAGAAAAAATTAGTACTCGCTATGCTGGCAATGTTTGGCCTCAATGTTGAGGCGGCCAATTTAAATAAAACATATTTAGAAATTGGTTACTCTCAAACTGAGCTAGACGATACTGAATATGATGCGACAGGTTATAAAGCTGGGGCTGGTTACGAGTTCGATAATGGTATTTTTGTTGGTTTTAACTATAAAAGACAGAAAGACACATTAAGTATCTTTCTTAGGGAAACAGAAGTCGAGTTTGATGAGAATATTTTCGAAATCGGTTACATCATACATGAAGCACAAAATGGACGATTCTCTATTGCAGCCAATATGGGCAAGCTGGATATTAAGCTGGATAATCGCACCACAGATTTTGATCTAGCGAGGCTTTATACGGAGTACGAGCATAGCCTCAACAAGTACTTTTCGGCTTTTGCGCAGTTAGGCTATGAAAATTATGATGCAACAGACGTGTCAAAGCGCAGTGGAGCTCGATATGGAGGTGGGCTTAAAGCGCATTTTGGTGCATCAAGTGTTAGTTTGGAATATTTCCAAGGAAAGGATTTTGAGCAGTCTGCATTAATGTATAGATATTCTTTCTAAGTCATTGCGATAGCATATTTCATTGGGCCTGTATGGGAAGCGGTTTGATTCCTATATGGGCTGTTTAGAGTATGTTTATAAAAACCCAAACAGGATCTAACCTGCAAGCAAGACCAGTACTTTTCTTGATTTTTGCTGTTCCATTTTAGTTGGGGTTTTCATAAGGTCTTTCTTAGCAAATTTGGAATGCACCCAAACTAACTATTATTAGAACGCATAACAAAGGAGATAGAGATGAAAACAATTGGTCTAATTGGTGGAATGAGTTGGGAGTCTACTGCAAATTACTATCGCTACATAAATGAAGGGGTTAAACAGCGTTTAGGCGGCCTGCATTCAGCCAAACTTGCTTTGAAAAGTGTCGACTTTGCGCCCATAGCCGAGCTACAAGTGCAAGGTGAGTGGCAGAGAATGGCACAAATACTTGGAAAAGAGGCACAAGACTTAGAGCATGCAGGTGCTGATTTTATTCTTATTGGAACTAATACCATGCACTTAGTTTTCGATGAAGTCGCCTCTCACGTAAAAGTGCCGCTAGTACACATTGCTGACGCGGTGGGAGAGCAGTTACAAAAAAATGGGGTCAATAAAGTAGGTTTACTTGGCACTAAATTCACCATGGAGCAGCCATTTTATAAAAATCGACTTAGAGACTTGTACGGTATAGATGTACTGGTCCCTGACTCGTCAGATAAAAATACTGTTCATGACGTTATTTATAATGAGTTATGTGTCGGCAAAATACGAGCTAATTCGAAACAAGCTTATATCGAAATCATTGATCGACTTGCTGTGCAAGGTGCTCAGGCTGTGATTTTAGGATGCACGGAAATTGCGTTACTTGTTAATAAAGGAGATACAACACTGCCACTTTACGACACCACTACGGTGCACGCTGAAAGGGCTGTTGAACTATGTTTAAAGTAAGTACTTTAGTATTTTTTCAATCTTAATTTGGCTTATACGTGAATTATAAATGTTATTTTATAACGCATATGTAATAAATAATTCAACAAAATGTGATTTTTATTAATTTTTATGTAAGAATTGCTCCGTTTTAAAAGGAGTAATTATGAAAATCAAATATCTATGCAGCATTTTAGCGACAATGACCATCAGTTCTTCGGCTACCGCGTTTACACAATTAGGCGGCGCTGGGATCATGCCAATAGGTCATGAGTGGTTGACGCGTACATCAGCGCTTGAAGTAATGGGACAAGACACAAAGGTATCGGATAGTAGTGATCCTAGACTAGGCTGGAGCAGTGGTCTTGCCAAAGCTGTTGAATTAAATGCAGCGCAAGCTGAAGTGACCAAAATCTTATCTAACACAAATGAAGATGGGACATATTGGTCTGAGTATGATGCGATTTATGCTGCAATAGTTGGCGAAAGGTGGGTGGACATTGCAGGGTTTAATGTAACTAATGCAAGCACGGACCCAACGGGACCCAATTGCTTTAATGCCGTTGCACAAGAGCCGGCTGACCTTCAACAAGATCACTTTATGCGCCGATATGACGACATTGGCGGTATAGGTGGTGTAAATGCTGCGAAAAGAGCGCAAGCTAGGTTTATCAATCACTTTGTTAACGCAGCCACAGCCGAGGCTAAAAAAATCAAAGTTTGGGATGGCGGGGGTTATGCGCAAGCTGTTGAAGTAGATCATAATTACTTCTTGTTTGGTCGTGCAGTTCATTTATTCCAAGACTCATTCAGCCCAGAACATACAGTAAGATTACCTGCTGATAATTATGAAAAAATCTGGCAGGTGAAAGCATACCTTTGTTCAGAAGGTGCTGAACAGCATACCCATGACACTAAAGAAGCTTTGAATTATCAAAGTGGAGATGTGATTTGGAAACCTGAATCTCGAGGCGACACTGGATGGCAAGCTTACAAACCGAGTAATATAAAACCAGTTGCACTTGTTTCATTAGAGGCAAGTAAAGATCTTTGGGCTGCATTTATTCGCACTATGGCCCTTCCTGAAGAAGAGCGCCGTGTAAAAGCGCAGGCTGAAGCACAGCAATTAGTACACAACTGGCTATCATTTGACGAGCAAGCAATGTTGGCTTGGTATGCAGACGAAGCTAAACGAGATCATACCTATGTACTTGCACCGGGTGAGTCGGGCAAGGGTAAAACACTTGTCCAATGCATGGAGGAGTTAAATGTAGGTACAACTGATCAGTTAGCACGAGTTGCGCAATTAGAAGAAGAGCGTAGACACTGTTTGTATAATGTAGAAGCTGAAGAAGGGTATTCTGATGTCAACGATCCACTTATCAATATGCCTTATAATTGGAAATGGAAGTCTCTAACATGGAAAACTCCCCCAGCAGATTGGCAACCTAGCCAGCTCAAAGCGGACACTGGCGAAGCTGTGCACATTACGAGCATGTTAAACGGTCATGCAATCAGTGATAGTGGAAACACAATCAAAAACCAGGCACTAGTTATTAGTGACCGATCACCATTGGCTTTTGTCAAAGTCGAGACAGGGACAAATACTGCCTACTTCCGTACAAGGGATAGTGCGGAATTATTTTTGAGTTATAAAAGCACTTCAAGTGGCGATGCAAAACTTTGGACTTCGCCAAACCAAGCCGCTTTTTACTTACAGCAACAGGGTAGCGCAGTAAACTTGAAAAACACCTATTGGGAACAATATGTTTGGGCAAATCCGTCTACGAGCCAAATACATCTGACGCGATCTGGAAAAGCACACAACACTAACGCACAGTGGCAGTTAAAGTCACTCTAAACGATGTTAACCCAGAGTGCTTTAGGCACTTTGGGTTTTCACTGCTATGGCGACGCTAATAGTATAAATATGAGTCACAATGGCATTGTGGATCGGCTGTTAGTTCATCAACGTGTAAATCAACTCTACTCTGGTTTTTTTCATCCCAAACCGTGACCATGCTGTGCTGCCTGTCTACAGACAAAACTTCAACAGGGTGTTCATGATATTCTAGCCACTCGCCTTTTCGGATTTCTTCAATGTTCATAATGAAACTCCCAAGCTTCCGACATATTTTGAGCATATATTGTGTTATGAATTAAATGTCGAAATACGGTTATTACGTGCAGAGATAATTAAATTAAAGTGTAGAATGAAGGGTGAAAAAAGCCCAGTATTAAAGGTGATCCTGCTAGGCTTTGGTGTTAGTTTTCTGGTAACACGAAGTGTGTACTTTGTGTAAATTTGGATTAATTAGAAGCTATAAGCGACACTAAATTTAATGCTGCGAGGCAAAATGTATCGGCCATTTGCAGCTGCTGGGTTACGAGGGTCGCCCTCTGTAAGGCCACGCTCGTCAGTTAGATTGTCTATCGCTAGTTGCAGTTGAACCTGCTCCATTGGTTCAAGCATTAAACCAATATCCACCTTTTCATAGCCATCTAGCACTGCGCTTGGAGTATTTTGAATATCGCTATAACGTGAATCTACAGCTGAAATTGTGCCGTAAACTGTCGCGAACATATCGCCCAATTCAAACTCATAACTTGGCGTGATCCTTAACTGCCAATCAGGAATACGCTGAGATTTATTACCTGTTAGAGTACTATCAGGGCTCTCTGCAATTTCACTGTTTTGTAAGGTACCATTTAGATTGACGCTAAAACCTGAATCATGATTGTAGTTAAAGTCTAACTCAATACCATGAGCTTCAGTTGTGAAACGTTGTGCTGGTAGGTCAGGGCGCGTAGAAAAAGACTCGCCTTTGACTTCATTTGCAAAGAATGTCGCAAAGAAATCCATGTTTTCGCCCATGTACTTATAACCAATCTCACTTTGCAACACTTCTTTGATCAATTGATCGCCACCTGTGTAGGTGTCGTAATTGTCCCTAAAGTCGTCGAAGTAAGGCATCTTAAAGCCTTTATTGAAGCGAACAAAAACACCGCTAATGTCATTTAGCTTATAATCTGCACCGATAGTCCAAGATGTTTTTCTTGCACTGTAGTCGACGGTTTTAGTGATCTTACCGTCCAGACCTTCGTCGACTGAATAATCTACTTCATGGCGTTCGCTACGAAGCCCAAGATCTAATGTAAGTGCATCTGTTGCTTTGTAGCTTTGCGTAGTATAAAACGCTACCGTTGCTGCATCACCTGAGCTATTTATATCATAATTAAAACCACAGCCCTCGATTGAATCGTTACACGCAATACCAGTGAGCATTTCGCCACCTTGGGCAAGTACATGGTAAGCTGAATTGCCCAAACTCCACCAGTCTTTCGCTGAGGTCGTAGCCGTATACATACCAAATGCACTGCTTATTTTTCCGAAATCCTTACTAAATGCCAAGTCATTGGTAAATGCTTCGATATCTTTCAGCACTACCCATCGACCATAATCTTGAACTCGCGTGGTTGCGCCATAAACAGTTCCGGTGGCCGCGCCGATTGCGCTTGTGCCGTTATCTGCGACGTCAGCTAGATTAACGACATTGCCACCCGGTACTAAGCCATATGTATTTGCGTCACCTTGGGTTAGGCTAAATCTATCTATAAAGTGCCAGTCGTTACCCAGTTCAAACGAGATACTACCGCCCGAAACATGGCCTTTCCAGCCACGACCTTCGCCCAAATCGATGTCAGCTTTTCCGTTACCAGCATAAATAGTCGCTTGTCTATTTAATGAACCTAACTGTGTGAATTCTGCATCTACACCTTGCTCGTTCAAAGGTGTTGGTAAGTACCATGCACCTGTGTCGTCAGTTTGACGTGTATATACGTTAATTTCGCCGTTTTCTAGTTCTTTAGTGAGCTTGACTGTAAATTGGTGGCCTCTTTCAGAAGTAAAACCTGCATCGCGGATCCCAGAAGAGCGCTTGATGTAGCCGCCTACCATGTAATACAAGTCGTCGCTTAGCTCACCACTAAGCACGCCATCTACTCGCTGTAAGCCGTAATCTGACGTTGTATATTTAAAAGTCCCTTCGGTATCTTCCTGACCACGTTTTAAACGAAAGTTAGTTGTCAAACCCGGTTGGCCATTAGATAGCACAGGGTTGGGGCCGCCGCGTAAGCCCTCCATCATTGAGATGGTCTCATCAATACGGAAAATTGATGAGTTTTCTAAAAATGATAGTGTAGGAGCAGGGTATACAGGTGAACCATCTAGACTAACAGTCAAAAAAGGAGCATCGCCGCTAGAGGTGAATCCTCGTACATTGATATTTGCACCAGACTCACCACCAGAGCTTTCTACCCAAACACCTGGTATGGCCTTGAATAGATCTGCGGTGCTTTTAGGTGCGAGACGTTCAATGAGTGATTCGTCTACATTTGTTACAGCATAAGCCGCATCGACCTTACGGACCCCCATACCCCCTGGCGTACCAGAGATGATGATTGTTTCTACTTTTTCGTCAGTTTTTTTATTTTGTTCAGCACTTACTGCATTAGAAAATGCGAGCGCAGATAAAACTGCTGCTGTAAGTGCAGAATACTTCTTGCCTAAGTTCACAGGAGCTGCTCCCTTGGTTGTTTCATGTGTTGTCATAATGGCTGACGTTAAGTCAGCATTGCTTTTCGCCACGTTACAAAGCGACTTAAATTTAAGTTCACTGTGTATAATTTTGTTTGGTTTGCACTGGGCGTTATTCTAAAATAGAACTTAATGCAAACGTTTGCAATAGTGTGTGGAGATATTTTTTTACCTCGCATTTACCTAATTTAGTAGGAGCCGCTAGATTTTTTACCTATGATTAAGAACTAAGGTATTTTAAAAACAAAGAGTTAAGAAACTGATAGACGAGACTGAAATATAGTAAGAAAATAAACAACGCCAATTGAACCGTTAGATACGCATATTTTCTTACTCGAAAACCTTTAGCCTTCACATAACAGTTTTAATTAAGCCTTTATTTTTCAAGATGTAATGGATGTGTAATGCCGCAAAAGAAACTAAAGTTAGCCGATTTAGCAAAGTTAGCAGGGGTGTCTACCTCTACTGCATCTCGGGCGCTTAATGATAACCCCCTTATCAAGCAAGAAACGCGAGAGCGCATTCAGCAATTAGCTAAAATGCATAATTTTAGTTTAAATGCCGCTGCGAGCCGACTTAGGTTACAAAAAACCAAAGTCATTGCGGTGCTAATTAATCTTGACGCTGAAACAGAGCAATCAATAGATGACCCATTCTTACTTAAAGTGGTGAGCGATATAAATCTTGCTGTTAATCGCCAAGGTTATGAGTTATTGCTGTCAAACTCATATATGGCGGGCGAAGATTGGTATGGGTACTTCATAGATGGACGACGAGCCGACGGTGTTATTGTGGTTGGACAAGGTAAGCAACAAGCCCGCATAGATAGAGCGTCAGAAGCCGGTATGCCGCTTGTCGTTTGGGGTGATCCAAAGACCGAAGCTGACTATGTTATTGTGGGCAGCGATAACTTTTTAGGTGGCAAAGTGGCGACTCAACACCTACTCGATAAAGGCTGTAAAAAACCTTTGTTTTTAGGAGAACCCGAACACGCCGAACTTGGCGAACGTTACAAGGGCTTTAGTTATGTCATAGCGCAAGCTGGCTTAGCCGAACAAGCTCAGCTCCTAAAAATAGACATAACAAGTCAGGCAGCATACGACAGTATAAATAGAAAACTTCGCAGTGATGGGCTTGATTTTGATGGTATTTGCGCTTGTAGTGATATGGTTGCTTTGGGGGCCATGAAGGCGCTTAAAGAGCGTTATGTAAGTATTCCCAATGACGTGCGTATAGTAGGCTTTGACGATATTGCCATGGCTGATGTCAGTTTTCCGTCGTTAACAACCATTAAGCAAGATACAAAAAAGGCGGGAGAACTATTGGTGGAAAAGCTACTGGCCCAATTAGCTGGGGAAGAGGTTAGCTCAAGTCAGGTGGCTATCTCATTGGTTGAGCGCCAATCAAGTTAAGAACCAAAAGCACATATGCGCTTCGCAAGTAATGAAGCGCATATGTGCAACTCAAAATCAGTGGTAACATAAAATTAAAATTGCAAACGTTTGCATTGTGCTTTTTTGAGCGCTAGACTGAAATAAATCTAGCGTATTTATGAGTCATGTAATGCAGAACATGCGAATCATTATGGCCATGGCGGTCAGTTATTTCTTATTTGCAATATTGCTCAACAGTGTTGGCACAGTAATTTTGCAAGCGATCAATACTTTTGGTGTAACCAAAGCGCAAGCAGCTAGTTTAGAAGGGTTCAAAGATATTCCGATTGCTATTGTGTCGTTTGTTGTCGCGTCATTTATTCCTCGGATAGGTTATAAAGTAGCTCTGCTGATAGCATTATCTCTGGTGATCGTAATGTGTTTGGTCACACCTATCGCTGGCAGTTTTTGGGCGCTAAAAGCACTGTTTGCGGCTGTTGGGTGTGCGTTTGCCATTGTAAAAGTGTCTGTTTATGCGCTGATTGGTCAGGTCACAGACTCTGCAAAGTCGCATTCTAGTTTGCTCAACACAATTGAAGGCGTTTTCATGGTAGGGGTACTCAGTGGCTACTGGGTGTTTGCTGCATTTTTAAGTGACGATATTTCCTCGAATAATTGGCTAAATGTCTATTACCTATTGGCTGGCCTTTCTCTACTCACATTTTTACTTGTATCCAGCGTCCAAATTGAAAAACCAAAACTTAAACCTGAGCATAGTCCAAAAAATGACTTTATCGATATGTTGCGCCTAACATATCAGCCACTAGTTTTGGTTTTTGTTATCAGCGCGTTTTTATACGTTTTGATAGAGCAGGGCGTAGGGACGTGGCTACCAACATTCAACAATCAAGTCCTTAATTTACCTGTGGATGTCAGTGTACAACTAAGCAGTATCTTTGCTGCAAGCTTGGCTCTGGGACGTCTGATGGCTGGCCAAATACTTAAAAAGATTGATTGGTATCTATTTTTAAATGTGTGCATTGCGGGCATGGCTACGTTGGTACTATTGACATTACCTCTGACAAAAAATTTACCGTCTGTACCTGTCAATAGCGTATTCGACGCACCGATTGCCGCCTACTTAATGCCTTTAATTGGATTATTGATGGCACCTATTTACCCGGTGATTAATTCGATTATGTTAAGTAGCTTAGAAAAGCACAGACATGCAGCGATGACTGGCCTGATCGTGGTGTTTTCAGCCCTTGGCGGCACAACAGGTTCGCTTATAACAGGGTTTGTTTTTGAATATATGAGTGGCCAACACGCCTTTTATATGTCGTTAATTCCAATGGGTATTATTGTTCTAACCCTATTTTTATTTAAAAAGCGTGCTCAGCAAGTAGCGTGCTCGTCAGTAGTATAGTCGAGGAAGTATCATGAAGTTTGAGCACAGCAAGCTTTTCAAAGATGTGCAATTAAGCGGTATTTATACCGATAGTAAGACGTTTGCAGATGCCATACCGATATTTAGCTGGCAAAAAGTGTGTGATCTGTACGACATTGAGCAGCCGCAAAATTTAAAGACTTTTGTTCAATCACATTTCAAGTTTAGACCTCAGCCCGAACTTGAGGCCTTACCTGATTTACACAATGTCTCTGAGTATATTGATCTGCTGTGGGAGAGATTACTTCGAGAGCCTGAAACACAAGACTCAAGTTCTTTGTTAGCGCTGCCAGAGCGTTATATTGTGCCTGGAGGCCGTTTCAATGAGATTTATTATTGGGATAGTTACTTCACAGCTTTGGGTCTGATGGACGTTGGTCGTGATGATCTTGTACAGAATATGCTCGCAAATTTCTGTTTTTTAATAGAGAAGTTAGGCCATGTGCCAAATGGTAATAGAAGCTACTACGCGACACGTTCTCAGCCGCCGGTGACCGCATTGATGGTTGACTTGCTGTGGGATGCGAAGAGAGCAGATCAAGTATGGTTAACTACCGTAACCAAAGCCCTTGCACGAGAGTATGAGTTTTGGATGTCTGGTAGTGATTCTCACCTTACTGATAAAAACGCGTATCGTCGAGTAGTTAAAATGCCATGTGGTGGCATACTTAACCGTTATTGGGACGATGAAGCTGCACCAAGGCCTGAGTCTTACAAAGAAGATATCTCGGATGCAAACGCGTTAGGTGAAGAGCAAAAGCTGAGCTTTTATCGAAATATTCGAGCTGCTTGTGAATCGGGCTGGGATTTCAGTAGTCGATGGCTCGAAAATGCAGATGATTTAAGCTCAATCAAAACGACAGCAATTGTGCCTGTAGATCTGAATGGGTTGATGTACTTTTTGGAACGCCAGCTATCCCGTTGCTATGATGCGTTGGGAGTGAAATCTTCAAGAGACTCCTTTCAAAGTAAAGCAACAAGCAGAACTTGTCTAATTGAGCACTATATGTGGCAGCCTAAATCGAATTGGTACTATGACTATGATCTTACTCAGCAGCGGCAGACCATTGTCGATTCCATGGCTGGTTTTACGCCAATGTTTTTTCAACTGACAGACAATAGCAAAGCGCAAGGTATGACTGAGCGCCTGATGTCGAAATTTGCGAAGCCTGGAGGGTTAGTTACCACGTTAAGTAGTACTGCGCAGCAATGGGACAGTCCAAATGGCTGGGCACCATTGCAATGGTTTGGTATTAAGGGACTGCTAAATTATGGCTTTAACGCAGAGGCAAGTGAGGTTGCTCAAAAGTGGATAGACACGGTTGAGGAAAACTTTACGCATACTGGATGTTTACTTGAAAAGTATAACGTTGTTGAACCTAGCAAAATTGCAATGGGAGGAGAGTATATCGTTCAGCAAGGGTTTGGTTGGACAAATGGAGTAGTAAGTCGCTTTTATAAGCTGATAAGCTGTTGCAACTCACCTAATCTGTGAGTATAAAAAGAAACGCTATAAATGAAAAAAGTGCCTTAAAAAAGGCACTTTGGCTCACAATCAAGAGACATACACGTGATACTCGGGAGTATTAGTGTGCGTGCTCGCCTCCTTTTTCAATACCTAACCAAACAGCGCTGTCTGGTGTGAAATCTAGTTCAATTTCTACTTTCAATTCAGCACTTTCAAGGTCATAACCTAAAACGTGTTTTGCTGTCGCGTCGACTACAAATACTGTGTTTTCAGCTTTAGAGAAAGTAAGTCTGAATGATGCACCTTCAGGTAGTGCGTCTAACTCATGTTCATGTACTTTTACCGAGTGTGCTACTTCCCAGTGGTGCTCGTCATTTTCTGTGTGTTGTTCAAAAATGGTCAATACACCAGCTGAGTCTAAAATGGCTGCGTGAGACCCGTCGTAGTTGAAGTCTCCGCCTGCAATGCGGTGCCCTTGCGTAATCGTCCACTCAACTTTTTCGATTTCGTTATGTTCAGGGTCAATAACAACTAACTCGGTTCCGGCAATACCGATAAACTGATGGCTGTCTTCATGGCCTCTCAAAGTGCCTATACGCTGGCCTTCTGCGAAGCTTTCAGGGTTTGCTATTTTGCTAGCGGTAAACTCGCCGTTTTCTTCTGTGATTACGACAACACCATCGCCACATGCAAAACTGATGTGCTCATGGTTTTGCGCGCTGCCATGTAAAGCTGGGCACGTTTCTTCAAATACTTTTTCTTGGTCAAAATGATCGTCATGCTTATGGAAAAGCCCGATTTTGTCAGGTAATACGCTCTCTGCGTCGGCATCGCGAATTGTGCTAAGCGTAAACTCGCCTCGAGCCTGAGCTGCACCGTGCATATTGGTGTTGTACTCAATTTCAGCAAGCTTTGAAGCATCGCCGTTTAAGTATGCTTCCGAGAAAACGGCAACTTGTGCATTTGTACTACCAGCTTCACCATCGAAAAAGATTGCTGTGTTGTGTTCACCATTAGTTACATGAGCTGGTTTTGCCAGATCAAATGAAACATTACTCAATTTAGGCGCTTCTTCGTACGGGTGCATATGGTCGCCGTGGTCTTCTTCCCATATGCCACCATCTATAAACTCAACACGACTATTGTCAGACTGAACAAGTACCGCATAGCGGCTATTTTCAGTCGTATAGACATACTTAGGGAAATTCGTGCTGGCTAGCTCACCCGCAACTTCTTTGTGCTCCAAATCTAAGATGTGGATTGAGTTTGAATCAGTAGAAGTAACCAATAAACGGCCTTCAGAACTTACCGTACCATGATCGTGGTCGTTATCATGGTTATGATCGTTGCCTTCATCTTTCTTAACTTCTTCAACAACAGGCTCGTGTTCAATGATTGTGGTTTTTGTGTCACCACAAGCTGTAAGTAGCGCCGTTGCTACCGCAACAGAGAGTAATTTATATGTGTGTTTCATTTTTACTTTCAATTATTAGAGTAATGTTCAGCAGGTTTGCGCGTTTCCTTACAAGACAGCTGCTTTGGAGATGTTATAAAGTAACAAATTAATATTATGTTATACTATAGCGTTAATGGCGTGCAAGGGGGAATTGCAAATTATTGAAGTTGTTTGTATTAAAAATGGAAACTTTTTAGCGGCAAAAAGAGCCAAGTATCGACAAGAAGGGTGCTATAAATTGACGGGTGAAGCTATGCGTTTTCAAAGTTAATCAGTCATAAACAGTACTCGTATACCTATTGCCGCGATTACCACTATTAGCAGTATGAGTTCTACTCGATGCACGATAGCCTTGGTTTTTTTTTCGGTTTTGTTCTTTTTAGATGACACTTCATATTCCTCATTTGGGTGTCGCCGCTCGTATGCGGCATTCGCTTTTTTAGCAAAAGCGGTACGTTTTTCAGCGCTTAAAGTTTCATTCATTGAGCTTTGATAATCCATGGGTTTGCCCCGTGAAGGCTGCCTGACTCTCGGTGCACTACACATATCCACCTCTTACCACTGACTTCACTCAAGACCTTCACTTTCAATATTGCTAATATACTGATTTTTAATCGAAAGGTCTGACGTTCTATATAAGTACTAGTATAGTACTTTTAGACTAGGTTGTCTTTGTGAGAAGGGTAAAATTATACCCTCAAATTTAACTTGAACTGGCATGGCACTTGTAAGTGAACTAAGTACAGTTTTATGGATCTAAATGTTAAGTGGTGTATGGACTTAAACAGGCAAAGAGTGAAATTAGTGAATAAACAAATAATCGTTTTGGTTACTATCGTACTGTATATCACGCTTTTGGGGTGCTCTAAAGCTAAAAGGGATCCCCAGAATGAATTTAACCTCCTATCACAAGCCCCCATTGATCTTGGCGTCATTTCAAGTGATGCAACTTCTGTTGCATTTTTAAATGGAGGTTTGGTGACGGTATCTGATGTGCGTACCGCTGAGGTCAAACACCAATTTAAGTTGAACAAGCAAACAAAAGTAAGTGGTATCTCTTTGTCGCAAGATAATAAACTACTTTTGGTTAGCTTTGATACGCAGTTAAGCGTTTGGGATTTGGATAAGAATTCATTAGTAGGTCAGTTTACAGTGGTAGGACACTCAAAGTTTGCCAAGATATCCCAAGTTGCCATTTATGCAAACCCAATGTTTGTGCTCGTAGGAATGACTGACGGCACATTAAATTTAATCGATTTTGAAAACAGTCTAACAAAACAAGTCAAGCTACATGATGCTCGGATCAGCCATTTGGAGTTAGGAGAGTACAGACAATTAGTAATGACTGCTGGACATGACGGTCAAGTTAAATTGTCACACATAGATTCATTGTCACTAAAATATAGCTACTCCTTACACAAGCGAGTGACCAGCGCAGCGACAGGACAGAGAAACGAAACTTTATTCGTATCAGATGCATTGAACGAACAGTTATTGCTGAGGCCATTTTCGAATGTGAGTGAGCCCATTAAGTTGGTTTATCGCGAGCGGTTTCGTTGGTTTCGTGCCGCAGCATTAAGCCCAAATGGAGAGTATTTGGCAACAGGTTCGAGCAAATACTGGTGGACTCTATGGGATGCAAATAATGGCCGAGAAATTGACGCGTTTGCTATTGAGGCGGCAACATCGACCGCTATGATTTTGGATATGCACTTTAGTAAAGGCAACATTCTGACAACTTTGAGCAGTGACGGAATTGTTGAGTTTTGGGATATCAATACTTTAGCGAGCAAACAGCATTAGTGGCCTGAACCTTGCTGTTTCAGCTCACCTTTCGTGTGATGACAAACGCACGAACAAATTGCAAGATTAACCTGTACAATCGCTTAAAAGACTATACTATCACCAGTCGGTTTATCTTGCCGCAGATTTAGAGTGACTAAAGCCATGTTGTTTAGACTGATTGTAATTATTGCCTCTGTGTTGTTGGGTGGGTGTGACCAAGACGTTGCATTGAGCAAAGGAACCCTAGACAAATTAGGCAATAATGGTGTTTTAATCGGCCACTTTTCAGCCGACGGCAGTAAAATGGTGACTGTCGACAGCACTAATTCGCTACATGTATGGGAAACGAATAGCCGAACATCCGAATTTTCAGTACCCCAAGAGAAAATGCCTGAATTAGTTCGAGAAGTCGTGCTGTCTCAGGACAATACTATGCTAATTGTTGTAGGAGACAACCAGCTTCAATTTTGGTCGTTGCCAAAGCAAAAACTAGTGACGAAGGTAATCTTTAGTGGTGTATCGGGTTATGCGCATATCACCTCGGTCGCGTTGGCGCCAACAATGGATAAGATTGTTGTAGCCATGTCCGACGGTACGGTAAACATGGCTAACTTACATACCCAAGTAAACAACCAGTTTGCACCTCATTCGCGACCAGTTATGCATGTCCAGTGGGATGATAAAGGTGAAATGGTGATGACAGCGGCTCAGGACGGCAAGTTGGCGCTTTGGCAGTTTGGCTCGCCAGAGCCCTTGTTTACAAAAGAATTTAACCATCGTGTTACCAGTCTGGCAGTAAGGCGTGATTTTTCTGAGTTTTTTGTGTCAGACGCATTGGATAATCAGGTGATCGCATCGCTTTTAGATGGTGCGAATAAAAGCGAACTAAAGTATATGGCTAGGTTTAAAGTTTTTCGTAAAGCACTTTTTATCGAGCAAAGTGCGTATTTAGCAACGTCATCTTCAAAGTCGCACCTTACCATATGGGATACTAAAAGTGGCAACGAACTTGGTACTTGGCAAATTAATACGCTTAATGCAGGTGCGACCATAGTTGATATGTATGCGCCAAGTAGGGAAAAGCTCGTAACATTGAGTAGCGATGGATTATTAGAGGAGTGGGCATTAAATATGCTTGCAACTAAATAGGCATAGTTCATAAGCTTGGTACCATTTTACAGTTAGGTAAGAGACGATGAACAGATGGATTTTGTTTTTTATCATATTTTCAAGTAGTGTTGCTGCGAATATAGAGCAGCTTGACCAAAGGCAGTGTGCACGTTTTGCTGCTGAGCTACAGTTTTTGCGTCAAAACAATGCGTTAAAAGAAGGCGAAGATGCTCGTTTAAGGAGATTGCTCGAACGCCTCCAAACATACTGCCAGTCACCCCGAGCAAGCAGCCAAATAATTTCTCAAGTAGACAACAATGCAAACCGTTCTTTTGGCATATCCACTTTTATGGACGAAGCTACCCGTAAAAGGTGGCAGAGGTTTTTCCAAAAGCCAATGATTTGTCACCATGGTGAGCAAGACTTTGCTAGTGCGGTAAAATGCGCCGAACAAGTGGCACAGCAACGAGAAGCTTTTGAGCTTCTACTTCGAAAAGAAGCAACGCAAAAAAAGAACACTGTTCAACCTCCGCTACAACAAAAAGGTACGCAAGGTGAGGAATTGGGCTCTTCTGTAGAGGAAACTCAAAACCCGCGTGTTGATTCAATATCAGAAGCTGATGACGATGATAAAGCACTAGATATTATATACGAAGAACCCGATAGAGGGTATTTTGGACGTTTTACCATGTGGCTTAGTGTGATTATTGCTGGCTATGTCTCTATTGAGCTTTTGAAGTTTTTGCTTCGCCCCAAGCAAGCAACGCATATCGTGCGTAAGCGCACATTCAAGGAAACGTATAAATCATTAACAAGCAAATTAGATAACAAAAAGTATATTGTCCTGTATCGCAGTATGAGCCCATTATTGGAGGAGCTGGATATCGATGGCGTTGTGTTGTCTCCCTTTGGAGTATTTGCTATTGTTTACTGCCCTCAAACAGGTGTCATTGAAGCAGACATTCAAGGTGAGATGTGGAATGTCATTCAAGAAGGGTCTTCTAACTTCTTTTTGAACCCTGTAAATGCAGCCAAGTTACGCGTATCGAATTTGGCTGGATGTATAGGTGCCAAAAGTGGGGTGAGATACTTAGTTGTATTTGATGAGCAAACGGACTTTTTCCTAGGTAAACCCTTCAATTGCTTCACCAGTAAAGAAGTACCGTTAGAGGTTATGCGCTACACGCAGTCCATGTTTAGTTATGAACAACTTAGATATTTTGAGCAACGCTTGTATTCGGCTGAAAGTCGGCTAAATCCAGATTCTACATTGGTAGGTAATTCATAGATTTGGCTAACAGGGGTAAATTGCTTATTTATTTGCTAAATATTATGATTTTTGATGCGTCTGATAAAAAATAGGGTTACAATTGCCGTCTTTTTATTATTAGTACCCTCTAATTATTAGTTACAAAGGTTTCCCAAGTTTCGAATGACCGATCTTACAACTCATGAGGCTTCTCGTAAGCGCTTACTCATTGCGCTTGCCTTAACATGTACATTCATGCTAATCCAAGTGGTAGCGGCGCATTACGCTAACTCACTGGCTGTTTTAGCAGATGCTGGGCACTTGTTTGTGCACAATAGTTCTTTATTTATTGCGTTGATTGCGTCAACTGTAGCGGTAAAACTGGCTAAAAACTTCAATGAAGGGTATAAAAAAGCTGAGTATACAGGTGGTCTGTTGAATGGCGTACTGTATCTATCCATCGCAATCATAATCCTCCTAGAAGCGACAGAAAGAATTGAACTTCATACTCAAGGGCATGTTCATGAGGTCAATACATTTGTCATGTCTACGGTTGCAGGTGTCGGATTTTTATTTCATGGTTTAGCCGCATGGGTTTTGTATAAAGGCCGTAAAGACAGTATCAACGTATATGCAGTTTTTTTGCACTCGTTCTTTGATTTACTTTCAACAGTGTCGACCTTTATAGCTGGTATTTTAATTCATTTGACTGGGTGGAATATTATCGACGTGCTGTCTAGCATGTTGATATCTTGCTTTGTGTTGTTTACTGGTTTGAAGGTAATAAAGACCTGTATTGTTGGATTGTTTGATAAGAACAATACATTGCCAGCCGTCGAAAGAGTAGAGCAAGCTATTGTAAATACTGAGCATGTCGAAAGTGTACACAATGTCACGGTCTCAAATACCGAAAGCACTTTGATGGTAGGTGCACACATTGTTTTAAAGCATCATTGCACAATTGAAATGCACGACGATGCCTGTCGTTATCAAGTCGAAGCAAGGCTAAAACAGCTTTTTTCAGTCGAAAAGTGCGTTTTGCAAATAGAAAGTCACGATTGTCCCCACCATTAAACTTGGCAAATACCCAGCTTTCCTTTATTTTTTAATAGAATATAAAAGGAGCTGGTATTGCTAAATCACATTTCAAAGTTACCAAAACTGGTTATTGCGCTCTTTTTGGGCGTTTTAGGGGGCATTGCCAACCTACTGCCAATTTGGTTTTTAGATAGCTCAGAGTTCCTGTTTGGGCAGCTGTTTGTCATTCTTTGCTTATTAGCATTAGGGTGGCAATATGCCGTTCTCGCTGTTGGGATCGGTGCAATTTTTTTGTTGTACCGCTGGGGGCATTGCTTACCTTCAGTCGTATTTCTTATCGAAATTTTGTGGTTGCAAGTTTTTTGTATACGCGCTAATAAGCCCCTATTCATAAGAGGTTTAGGGTTTTGGGTGCTCTTTGGCATTCCTATTTTATTTATCATGGGCAAGTTTGTTTTAGGGCTCACCCTCTTAGTTATTTTCACCGCTCTTGCAAAATATATGATAAATGCTGCGGTATATTTGGCCATTGTCGATCTAACCTCGCTTTTTCTATTTAAACGTGTTTGGCAAGCGAAGTCTCTATACCAGATCTTAAACTATATGATTAGCCATCTAATCATATTGGTTGTGCTTATCACAACAATCGTTTTGACAAACAGTCATTACAAGCGCATAGAATTCGAAGTCACCGCTCAACTACATGATGCCTCGGTGAGTGCTTTGAAACAAATTGATGATTATCTTGAAAGCTATCGCAGGGCAATCAATATTGCTGCGCAAGATATACAGTCTGGTGTAGATAAACAACAGGTTATAAATCGCCTCGTTGATACTTATCCGAACTTCAGAACAGCAATTGTTGCGGACCAAAGTGCGTATGTGACCCATTTTTATCCCAATGCTTTGAAAATAAGCCTTGTGGGTGAGGTTCCTTCAGTTGCTGACAGAGAGTATTTTATTCAAGCGCCTTATTACCCCAACGGTTATGTGTCTGGCATATTTCAAGGCAGGGGGTTTGGTAATGACCCAGTCGTAGCTGTGTCAGCCCCACTATATGAAGATGGAGAGTTTCAAGGGATAGTAGAGAGTTCTTTATTTTTTGAGTCATTTGAGCAGTTTATTCCTAAAGTACTTGCTCAAAAAGGGCATCTGTTAATTGTAGATCATGAAAACAATATCGTCTTTAGCTCTTTGAAATCTGATTTTAACATTCTGGATAATGTTGCTAATGAACAGCTTATTGCACTTACTGAGTCCACAGACCAAGTTTATATTAGTAATAACCGAGATGTGTACTATCGCCAAAGCGTGCAATCGGACATTTTTAATTGGCGGGTTATAAGCCTAATAGAGCGTAAGCACGTAAATTTGGCCGTCGCTTCGGCTTGGATACAGTCTTTTGTTTTAGCATTGTTCATAATTGCTATAAGCAGTTTTTTAGTGAATCGAATGACGAGGGTATTTACTAAGCCGATAGTTGATTTAAGCCATAGTATTAACTCATTCGATCCCAGTGAAAAAATGTCTGGAGTTAGTAACACCCCAGAGGGAAGTTGTTTAGAGGTCATTACTTTGCAGCAACAATTTTCCCAATTGGCGTTTAAGTTATCAACGAGTTTCGCAAAATTAAACAGCGCAAACGAGGAAAATGCACAGCTCAACCGAAAATTAAAGGATTTTAATGAGCATCTGGAGCTTGAGGTCAGTGAAAAAACTGAAGAACTCATCAAAGCTTTGGAGCAAGCGAATAAAGCCAGCTCTGCTAAAAGTCAGTTTTTAGCAAATATGAGTCATGAAATTCGTACACCTCTAAATGGCATTATAGGTATGTCTGAAGAGTTAATTAACAATGAATTCGATTCAGGCTCCAAAACGCAACTTGATATTATTCATCAATCTGCACATAAATTGCTATTGATTCTTAACGATATCTTAGACTACTCAAAAATAGAGGCGGGTGCATTGGTGCTTACTATGCAAGACACGGATGTATCCGATTTTGTTACCGCCATCTCGACTGCGTTCGAGAAGTCTTTATCTAAGCGTAACGTTGAGTTTAATCATGCGTTAGATGAGCAAGTGCCCACAGTTTTAGTATTCGATGATCTTAGACTTAGTCAGGTCATAAATAACCTACTAAGCAATGCTGGAAAATTTACCGAACAAGGGAAAATAGACTTTACGGTGGATTACAGTCAAGGCTCCCTTAGACTCAAGGTCAAAGATACAGGGATTGGTATTGCAAAAAGTGCTCAAAAAGATTTATTTGATGAGTTCACTCAAGCCGACTTATCTACGACAAGAAAGTATGGTGGCACAGGGTTGGGTTTGACGATTTGTAAACGTTTAATTGCATTAATGGGTGGGCAGTTGACCTTTCACTCTACAGAAAACGTTGGCAGCGAGTTTATAGTTGAGATCCCAGCAGAGCTGGGTGAAGTACCAAAACAAAAATCGATTAGTGCGGAGATTCCGAACCTTGAAAATATGAAACTATTATTGGTTGAGGATAATCCTATTAATCAGATTGTAGCGACTCAGTTTTTAGAGAAAACCGGTGGTCTTATCTCAAAAGCAATGGATGGCATTGAAGCGCTTCAAGCTCTAGAGGGGCAGGACTTCGATATTATTTTAATGGATTGTCAAATGCCGAATATGGATGGATTTGAGTGTACACGCACTATTCGCCAAAACCCGGATGTTTATGGGCACCCTTATATTATTGCAATAACGGCAAATGCTTTTGCGGAAGATAAAGAAAAATGCCTCAGAGCCGGCATGGATGATTTTGTAGCAAAGCCAATTGAATCCAAAGCGTTATACTCGTGCCTTAAAAGCTGGAATAGTAAAAATAAAACTGGAGACGATAAAAAGTAGTATTGCTTTATTGCGAAAGTCGATGGCGATTAAGTACTGAAGGAAAAATAAAACTCCTTATTGATCAATGCTATTAGTAATTATTCTCATTTTTATGATTATGCTTGTTGATAACTATTTTTGTTTAGATTAAACTTAGTATCAGTTGATGTAATTGAGATTGGTTTTCATTCATGTATATTTGTATTTGTCACGGAGTTACTGACAAAAAAATCGCACAAGCAATCGATGATGGAGCAAGATCCATGAGAGATCTAAGTAAGGAGCTTGGAGTAGGGACTCAGTGCGGCAAGTGTTGTAATTGCACAAAGAAAATATTGAATGAAAAGCTTATTGAAATTGTAGATGTGACAGAACAAGTCGCGTAACAGTATTAAATAATAAAAAAGG
>NZ_AUXT01000028.1 GCF_001625595.1 Pseudoalteromonas luteoviolacea NCIMB 1942 | reverse complement strand
CAAAGTGTGCTCGCACCCTGGATTGCTGCTGAATAGAGGTACTTGGTTTGTATCTCTAAGGTAGGTGTAATCGTACGCAGAGATTTTGCCTTTTTGCAGTGATTGTTGTCTGAATACTTCACATTGGTTTGCGTCAATCGTTGCTTTCTTAGGCACGGTGTACGAGCAAGAAACATTGATGTAATCAGCATGACCGTTTAAGTCGAAATACGCTTCTTGATGCTTATTATCAATAGTGTAACGAATGTTAGTTATACCTTGTCTAAACTCATCAGGAACACGGTTTTTTGCGGTCATAGGTAGTGTTCAAAAATCTGTGTCATTTCAGTAAACTGGTAAAAATAGGAATGACATATGACAACTCAATTCAACGTTGATGATGCTGTTAAAGCTC
>NZ_AUXT01000027.1 GCF_001625595.1 Pseudoalteromonas luteoviolacea NCIMB 1942 | reverse complement strand
CAGATTTTTGAACACTACCTCGATACCCACAAAAATCCTCTTTTTAAACAATCAAAATAATTTCCTCGCAGTTTAAAGGTTTATAGATGCTCATTAGAGCGTGAGTAGATGAGGAATAATAACCAGCTTTGGTACCAAACAGTTAGCTATGCTGTCATGCAATTGCCCTAAGATCCCGATTAGATCACATCCGTTTTACAAGACATTGCATTGCTAGATATTTAAATCCATCCGTTCCACTGAGTTAGGTAATCAAACAGTAGTTAGTGATTCAAGGAAAATCAGTTTTGATATGATCAAAAATGAATTTAGATGCTCTAGTAGTGGCGAATATGCATACTACTAAACTCATTTAAAGTTACTTATGACTTTAAAGTTAAGAAAGTTATTTTGTTGGTTTTCTGTTTCGAATCCTTTCAAACATGCAGCGCCACCAGCTTCTTTTCTTTTGGTTTTGTTTCTTCAGTTGAATGGCGCAATCATATGCTATTTTATTTATATCTATATTTGAGTTACAGTATTTTGCTTGATATCTTGTGATACGTTTTTCACGAGCTCGCCTCTGGATGTCTTTCATAGGGGGCTTTGTTAGTAATAGTTATTGATATAAAAGCATACTTCTAAGGCTTGTCAAAAGTAGTAAGAGTAACCCTACAAACGGGGACAAATAGGGGACAAATAAATACTTATTTGACCCTATGACAGGTTATGCAATATTCATCTAAGCCAGTAAAAATGGGCTTTAATAAGATTAAATAAGCCTAAATTACCCTGCTGTTATTAGGCTTCAAGATGCCGTTTTAAGATAAATACAATGAAAAATCCCGCTAGTTATAGCGGGCTTTTTCATTTCTTATACCGAATAAACACAGTTAGATATGAAGTCGAACTCTTTTTTTCCAAGTAATCTTTCGCTGATCTTATATGCATCGACCATCATGATTTTGATGTTACTACTGGACTTAGTTGGTGTGCCGGTAAAATCCTTAGGTTTAATTCCACATAGTGAAACGCATTTAATCGGCATTTTAACTTCGCCATTCATACACAGTGGTTGGTCGCACTTAAGTGGGAATTTAATAGGCTTAGCTATTAGCGGCTATCTAATGAGCAAACAAGCCTGGTTCAAGAGAGTGACACTGGGCATTACTTTAAGTACAGGTATTTGTGTATGGTTGTTTGCGGGTAGCGGGAATCATATTGGCGCATCTGGTATTATCATGGGCTATTACGGTTATCTGATAGGTATCGCATTATTTAAACGTAACCTTATAGGCTTTACGAGTTTAGCTGTACTAATCGCGTTAACTTATTACGTGAATATTAGCTTTTTCGCTACACTTTTAGACTTTTCTGAGCAAACAAGTAGTTCAGGGCATCTATTTGGCTTCAGCAGTGGTTTAGGTTTGTCCTATGTGTTGAGGAATAAAAAATAGTTCTAAATTCTGCGAAATGTTAGAAGCAAGGACAAAATTGAAGCAATTGAACTTTGTGTTTATTTGATTGCTTTCAATCACTGTTTGAATCACTTATTATCGCACTCTAGCGAGTTATTTCATTCGGTGCAAGGGTACCGACATTGAGGATATATGCAGTTATCACCTAAATTAGCCGCCTTAGTAGAAGCATTGAGATGTTTACCTGGCATCGGTCCCAAGTCAGCTCAGCGCATTGCTTTTCATTTACTGGAGCGAGACCGTGATGGCGGAGCTCAATTGGGTAACTGTTTGACCGAGGCAATGACGAGCATCGGCCATTGTGAATCTTGCCGAACATTTTCAGAAACGCCTATTTGTGACATTTGTACTAGTATAAAGCGTCAAGACTCTGGGCTACTGTGTATCGTTGAATCTCCTACAGATGTACTCGCGATTGAGCAAACAGGGCAATACAGTGGGTTGTATTTTGTTTTAATGGGACACCTATCGCCATTAGATGGTATTGGGCCTCAAGAGATAGGTCTAGATGTACTCCACGCTAGGTTGCAACAAGGTGGTATTCAAGAAGTTATTCTTGCGACAAACCCAACGGTTGAAGGTGAAGCTACAGCACACTACATTGCTGAACTTTGTAGTAATCTTGATGTTAAAGCGTCGAGAATAGCCCACGGTATGCCTGTGGGAGGGGAGTTAGACTTGGTTGATGGCATGACGTTAATGCATGCATTTTCTGGAAGGAAAACGCTCTAACGTTACAATTGAATTAAATCTTAATCTGTTCAATAGCTTATCATTTTAACCTGACTAGGGCTTGCACTCAGTATTGTTTACAAAATGTAAAATTAGAGGTTGCAATTCTAGTTAGGGGGACATATTATTTTAGTGCCGGAATATTTACTGATGATTGTTTTTAAGACTCAGAAATATGGTGGATTTGGATCTAGTGTTTTGAACAAAAGTTTGAGGCGCTTGATCTTTACTCGGCAATTTAACTATTACTTGTAATATATACGTTACTAGATACAAACAAGGTATATTCTGTGACAATGCTAATCGCTGCTATATTACTTTATATGTTGGCAATTACTATCTGTTTAACCGTGATAGTAAAAGGTCATAGCTTAAATAATATAGAAAAAAAGGTAAAAAAACTAATAGCAAAGGACTCTGCTGATAGCGAAGACGTGATCACCCAAAAAGATTACTATCAGGCGTATGAAATAGTAGATGATTTGGGGGCAGTACTGGAGTGCAATAATGACATGGTAAAGTATGACGGTGTCAAGAGTGTATTTCGGCGTGTTGAAAAGTTTAGGAATCAAAAGCAACCTGAAACGACTCAAAGCGAAGAGGGTGAGGTTGAACTAGACGATCAAGTTTGTAAGAAGAGAAATGGCTTATGGGTAGTAAAATAAGTGTGGCTACTTAACGCTATCGCCTTTGTCTTAATGGAAATGAGTAATTTGAGTGTATTTTTACACAGATTTTTAAGGGTTAATGAGATTTAAACTATAAAAAATCAGCCCAAAAATGACAAGACAATAACAATAAGTGGTTTAAGTAGAGTGTTTGCATGCGAGCTGATTAAAACTCAGCCGATATTTGCTTAAAACACCTAGCAGGTTGATTAATAACTCACATTTATGAATGAATTTATAGACTTAATTAGCTGGGTACTTAAAGCGCTCATGCTCCTTGTTGTCGTTTATCTGCTTTATTACTTTAAACAGTACCGTTTAGGCTTGTTGTTTGGGCGTTCAGGAAGCCTTAAAACGAGAGACGACCATGAGCTGCATTCATGCTTTTTGGCTGCCTTGGTTACACTTGTTTTTTACGTGCTTTTTCAGCAACTACTAGATTACATAGTAACGTTACCTATTGAGCAAATGGCCCTTAGGCAGATTTATCACTTTATCGCGGCCTGTACGTCCGCTTCTATCATTATAACACTTACACTTCTGCATGCCGTGAGAGGCTGCACGTTTTCTCCAGTGGCGAGGTTTTGTTGTTATCTGCAGTTTCTCAGTATGGTATTAAAAACAACTCAATTAATTGTCTATGGCTATATGGACATTGTTGCATTCAACTCAGTTTTTTCTATATTGATCCTAACAATCACGATTGTTCAATTTATCTTGGTTGCGAAATACCCGTTAAAGATATTCATGATCAATAAGTTTGCTAGGGAAAGCTGACATGCCATTACTAATAGTTTTATTGTTGATTTACTGTTTAGTTATTTGTTTTATTTTAGCAGTAGTCATAAATGGTCATGAACTAACCCGTTTTGAAAAGAAAGTACGTGCTTTTTTGGTTACAACAAAAGAAGAATCTGAGGTGCCGGACGAGCTCTATAATAAAGCCTATGAAATCGTTATGGACTTAGGGGAGGCATTAGAAAGTGATAATGACCTTGCAAAGCATGATGGCGTGCAAATGGTTTTAAAGCGTGTTGAAGATTTTCGAGACGACTCAAAGGATTTCAACTACCAAACTCATGAAGAGACAGATCCCAAGCCTAGCCTTAAAGTGATAAAATAATCTCTGCGTATGCTATTTGGTCAAAATGTAATTTATTGACGGATTGTGTTCAATTTAGTTCCTTTTTAAGGTGTGTGTTCAGTGAAACTTATTGAAGTGAGTTAAAGCCACATTCGGTCTTTATGCCAGATACATAAGGTAAGCAAATTTTGCTTCTGGTTTATACCAACTTGATCGTTTTCTATTCGGGTTAGTAACTAATTTGAAGGAGTGGGCTTTTGTGTGTTGTGGCAAGGGAGACATTGCCAAACTATAATTGTAAGCGTAAAGCAGACTTCGTTACGTAATAGTAACCTGCTTTAACTTTGTATTCTTTGGCTCGATACTGATGCTCGGGTTTAAATGCTATGTTTACTAGCGCTCGATATGTTTTAACGCTTCAATAATACTAACCGACCTTTTTAGTTGGGTTTACAACTCTCTTGTCTAAAAATGGTTGTAAGTCTCTTAATAAAATTTTGCCACAATTATCGAAGTTTACTTCTTTACCTCTTTTAAACCATCCAAGGTGACAAATAAAGAGCAAACTTTCTTTTGCAGCTTTCAAAAACTGAGATTCAAAATCTTTGTCATACGATTGGGTTACATTTTGCAACTGACTAGATTGGATTGAAGTGGTCACATTGGGTCTCTCTTGGCCTGTAATTAACCAGCACGCATGTTTCTCTGTTAACGGGTGTGAAAAAAACTTTTCAATTACGGATAGCGTAGGCTCCCTCTCTCCCTTCTCATACTTACGGTATGAGGCGGTAGGTATATCTAATAATTCAGAAAAACTAATTTGTGATTCTTCTAAGGATACCCTTAGTTGTTTCAATCTTGTTGCAAAAGCTGTTGACATATAACCCAATCCGATCAATTATTTACTCAGTTGACCCAGATAGACTACATTAAATGAGTTCAGTTGTCTAATTGGGTCGGGGGTAATTTAATCATTTTTTCTTACTTTTGGTTGGGTGGACTAGCTCTGTTAGTAAGCATATCCAGCTTAATGTTAGTGGAATGCTGAAAATGGATATGGATATGTTATGAGTGTGATCTCTAGAAATGAACGTTCGCGTAAAGCGCAAACACAAGATGCTAAACGTTATATTCAAATGACTATACGCAGAATGCGTCAAGACATGAACTTAACACAGGCTCAATTAGGTAAAAGCCTGGTTACACCAGTCGACCAAGCAACCATTTCAAACTGGGAATCTGGGAAAACGGAATTATCAGCATCACAATTATTAGATGTAATGATGTTATTCGGCAAACCTAACTTTCTTATGCTTTTGGAGCAAAGCGACGCCTCAGACATGGCTTTTGTAGCGCGAAAATCAGCATAGTAACCCTGACTCTGTTAAACGTACTGCGCTAAACTTAGGTTTCGTGCAGTACAGTGAGAGCCAAGCAGGTAGCACTGTTTTTGCTTGCCCTTTGCGAATACAGACGATAAAAAAATTCTATTTACCTCTTGAAAAACCTTTTCACATCACAATATACCTAACCATAACATTACAAACAGAATAATAGTACAACGAGCTTGTGTACTAAAATGATTAGGATATATCGAATGTCTGATATTAAAAACAAAGAAAACCACCAGTTTGGCACAGATGTAGGTAAGCTTCTAAACCTCATGATCCACTCTTTGTACTCAAACAAAGAAATATTTTTACGCGAACTTGTATCAAATGCATCAGATGCAGCAGATAAACTGCGCTATTTAGCTTTGCAAAACGGCGACTTGTATGAAGGAGACGCCGATCTTAAAGTGTGTGTAAGCGCTGATAAGGAAGCTAAAACTGTCACTATCTCTGACAATGGTATCGGTATGTCCCGTGAGGAAGTGATTAGCTCACTTGGCACAATCGCAAAATCAGGCACAGCAGAATTCTTCCAAAATCTTACGGGGGATCAAGCGAAGGACTCTCAATTAATTGGTCAGTTTGGTGTTGGCTTTTACTCTGCATTTATTGTTGCAGATGAAGTGACCGTTCGTACACGTAAAGCAGGTGAAACCACAGCCGTTGAGTGGCAGTCTAAAGGTGAAGGCGAGTACTCACTGGCAGATGTTGAAAAGGCCGAACGAGGAACTGAAATTACCCTTCATTTGCGCGAAGACGAAGGTGAGTTCCTAGATGAATTCCGCTTACGCTCAATTATTACTAAATACTCAGACCACATTTCTATTCCTGTTGAAATGTTTAAAGCGCCAGTACCTGAATCTGAAGGCCCTGATGGTGAAAAAATTGAAGCGCAACCGGGTGAGTGGGAAGCGATTAACCGCGCTACAGCACTTTGGACACGCGACAAATCAGAGATCTCTGAAGACGAGTACAAAGAGTTTTACAAGCATGTAGGGCACGATTGGGAAGAGCCTTTGACATGGGCACACAACAAAGTTGAAGGTAAGACAGAGTACACTAGCTTATTGTATATTCCGAAAAAGGCACCTTTTGACCTTTGGAATCGTGACCGCCAAACAGGTTTGAAGCTATATGTTCAACGCGTCTTCATCATGGACGATGCTGAGCAGTTCATGCCAAGTTATCTACGATTTGTAAAAGGCTTGTTGGATTCAAATGATCTACCGTTGAATGTATCACGAGAAATTCTTCAAGATAACAAAATTACACAGGCTATACGTAAGGGTTGTACATCTCGTGTATTGAAGATGCTTGACCGCATGGGCAAGAATAAACCTGAAGAGTACCAAACATTTTGGAATGAATTCGGCCAAGTAATCAAAGAAGGCCCAGCTGAAGACGCAGCAAACAAAGAAGCGATTGCAAAATTATTACGATTTAGCTCAACAAGCACTGATGAAAGCACTCAGAATGTATCTCTTGAGCAATACGTCGAACGCATGCAAGAAGGTCAGGATAAGATTTACTATGTAGTTGCAGATAGCTTTGCAACGGCTAAGAGCTCTCCGCACCTTGAGATTTTCCGTAAGAAGGGCATTGAAGTACTACTTATGTCAGATCGTGTTGATGAGTGGATGATGGGCCATCTAACAGAATTAGATGGTAAGCAATTCCAGTCAGTGACGCGTGGTGATTTAGACCTAGGTGACTTAGAAGACGAAGAATCTAAAAAGGCGCAAGAAGAGAGCGAAAAAGATGTAGCTGGACTTGTTGAGCGTATTTCAGCGTCACTAGGTGATAAAGTTAAAGAAGTTCGCTTTACGCATCGTCTAACAGACTCTCCGGCGTGTGTTGTAGTAGATGACCATGATATGAGTTCGCAAATGCAGAAGCTCATGGAGTCAATTGGTCAGTCTGCACCAGAAAGTAAGCCAATTTTTGAATTAAATCCAGAGCATCAATTAGTGAAGCATCTAAATGATGAGCAGGATGAGGATAAGTTTGCGCAATGGTCAGAAGTCTTGTTTGACCAAGCACTGTTAGCAGAACGAGGCAGTCTAAAAGACCCTGTCAGTTTTGTGACTCGCTTGAACAAGTTAATGCTTGATTTGAGCAAGTAATCTTAAATGAGTAAAAAAGCCAGCTTATGCTGCA
>NZ_AUXT01000026.1 GCF_001625595.1 Pseudoalteromonas luteoviolacea NCIMB 1942 | reverse complement strand
CCTGCTTGATTTGAGGCACGCAGATCTGTGAAATTAAATGCGCCTTTGGCATCTGTTACCATACTGAGCTCAACGACTTCTCCATAGAGATCCAGGCCGCTTAGTTGGATCGCAATGCCTTCTAACGCAAAGTCATTACCGTTAGGGTCGCCATCTTGGTTAATATCAACAAACACTCGACCCGATACTGATTTATCACCTGTGTTAAGTTGTTCAGTAAAGGTAAGCTTTGCCGTGGCTTCTTCATTCAACATCACTTGGATCTCGCTTTGAGAGCCAAATTGATCCGCCGTTGCACCTAAATAGTCCTGCCCTTCAAGGTAGTCGGTCGTGCCTTGTGTGATCTTATAGCCTGCTTGATTTGAGGCACGC
>NZ_AUXT01000025.1 GCF_001625595.1 Pseudoalteromonas luteoviolacea NCIMB 1942 | reverse complement strand
TGGCGGAGGGGGAGGGATTCGAACCCTCGATAGGGCTACAAACCCTATACTCCCTTAGCAGGGGAGCGCCTTCAGCCACTCGGCCACCTCTCCGACGCAAAACTTTTAAAAATGGCGGAGAGATAGGGATTTGAACCCTAGATACGCTATTAACGTATGCCGGTTTTCAAGACCGGTGCTTTCAACCACTCAGCCATCTCTCCATGGGCAAAGATAATACTTATCGAATTGGGTGCTGTAAATAGTTTTTTAATCGTTTGCCGAAAAAACACACAAAAAACCGAAGTTATTGAATTTTTTGCCCGAAATTTGTACTTTGGAGTAATTTTTGTGGGAAATTGTGTAGGTGTGATGCGCTGAAAAACAAAAAAAATGGCATTAGAAGAGAATGCCATATTGAGAAGTCAACAGATTTACTTATGCATGACCACATAGCTTAGCTGTAAAGATCGACCAATCTTACTTAACCACTGTATCCATTGAATGCTTGGCGCTTGGATAGTGTTTAACGTTGGGTTGGTTGTGGTTTGCGTGTTGCTGCACGCAGCAGCTGTATTAAGCATATCTGTGTCTCCTACGATGACTATTGTTTGGTTATTTTGCACTCACATCGAATGAAATTAAAGCGATAAAAATTACTGTTGTCGCATTAGAAAATATAATGCAAGGTGGGTTTTTTTTGAGTTTAATTTAATGATGTGAATAATTATTCGATCTTCTATTGTTGTTTTTTGTGGTTTTATAGGGTTTTAATTTTATTTTTTGAATGTTTATTCGGATAATTTTATTTTGGGAGTTTTGTTTTTTGTTAGTGATTTATAGGCCGCAGCAGGGGAAGAAATTTTCAGCACATTCAAAATGGTTACATGCGCAGGCAAAAATTCACGCAATACAGCTATATTGGTATGAGACATGTGGTCATTTTGAAACGGATCTTGAGCAGGTAAAACATCTTATTCCTAAATACACACAGGTAATAGTATTAGGGGGTGATGGCACGCTCAATTTGGCTGTTAATGCTATTGCGGGTACTCAAGTTGTTTTGTCTTTATTGCCCTGTGGTACGGGAAATGATTTTAGTCGGCAGTTTGGCTATTCAATGCAACAATGGCGAAATACCATATTTGCCGGAGTGGTACGCAATATCGATATTGGTCAGGTTGGTAATCGTTACTTTATCAACATTGCAGGTGTGGGCTTTAATGCTGAAGTGGTGTCGGCTATGGGTGGAAAGAAACCCTTTGGCAAATTGAGCTATACCATCGCAGGTCTCGTAAAGTTGGCTTTATATAAAGGTACGCCAATCGAATACGAATATGGGCGTCAAGCAACTATGATGTGCCTATTTAGTAATGGCCGTCATTTTGCGGCGGGCTTAACGCCAGCTCCTGATGCACGACTAGACGATGGGGTATTACAAGTAATCACCATCCCAGCTGTCGCTTGGTATAAGCGATTATGGTGTTTTGCGCTGATGTTATTTGGAAGACATACACGATTGCGCTGGGTCAGTGTTAGGTCATGCCAACAGCTAGAGATAAAAACGTCAGGTTTACCTATAGAGGCTGATGGCGACTTAATTGCAACAACGCCTGCAGTGGTAAAATGTAAAGCGGCGTTGCTGCAATTTAAAGTGCTTAATTAGTATTGGCAGCATGCGGTATGGGGCGGCGTATAAATTTGGCAAGCACCTGCTTTGGTACTAATACCAATAAGTTGCCAAGACAAATAAGCCCAAAGCCAAAAAACGTATTGAGCTGCCAAGTAAAGCCCTCAAACCATGTACTCAGTAATACGGCGACGACAGGAAACAGGACGATAATGTAACTGGCGCGTTCAGGTCCAATATTTTTGAGTAGTGAAAAGTAACACGCAAAGGCGATCACGGTGCCAAAAACTGCGAGGTAAAATAAAGATACCCAATAACTCGCATCTGCTTGAACAGCAAAAGACTGTGGGCTGAACAGGACGTACAGACCAAGTAATATACTGCTGTATAGCATGCCCCAAGCATTGCCTTCTAACACGCCGATTGTACGATTGGAGTTACGAATACTAACCATGTTGCCTAAAGAAGCGACGAAAGTGCCTGCTAAAGCTAGTACTAATCCAACAAAGGTTGTAGAAGAAAAACTGGCAGCACTGAGATCTTGCCAAAATAATGCGATGATGCCAGATACCCCTAACAGCGCACCAAAATAGGTTTTTACTGCGATGGGTTTTGCAAAAAATAGCCGAGTATTCAGTATGTTTAGAACCAGCATGAATGAGAAAGCGATTGACGCCATTGCAGAGGTAAGGCTCCCCTGTGCCCAGTACAGTAGCAAGTAGTTGAGGCCAAAATTACCTACCGCTAATAAGATAAAAAAGCCATGATCTGCCAATGTGAATTGCATCATTGGTAACTTACGCCAAATGACAAAGGCCCACATACACAGTGCCGAAATTGCAAAGCGGTAGAATAGTGAAACAACCTCATTAACTTGGCCAAGTTGAAACTCAATTGCCAGCCAAGTTGATCCCCAGATAAGAACAGTAATGACGTATAGCAGCAAATTTTTCATTGTCGTTCCCTTTGATATAACTTGATTATTGCAGCGAGTTGCAGTTTACTCCGATGGTCTGTGTATAATAGATACAGAAAAATGATTTTTTGACCTATACAGATTGTGAGTTGGAGAATTCAATGCATCACGGACAATTCCTTTACCAGCAGGTGATTGATGTGATCAATGAGATGATCACGAATGAGCTACTCAGTCCTGGTACCAAGTTGCCATCATTGCGTAAATTGGCGCAACAATTATCGGTAAGCATCCCGACGGTAAAGCAAGCCTATTATCATTTGGAAGCGCAAGGGCGCATATATTCAAAAGAAAAGTCTGGCTACTTTTTGAGTGACAGTGATAAAAGTGCATTACCCAAGCGCTGCAAACTACCAGTCAAACCGACCGAAGTTAATAAACAGACTTTGATCGAACAAGTTTATGACGGGATACATTCACCTCATAACGCGCCTTTTGGTATTGCAAACCCTGTATCTGCAATGAGCAATCAGCAAGTGCTAGCTAAAATGATGCGTCAGGCATTAAAGCAAGCCGGAAGTCAGATTTTAGAGTATGGCGCGATGGATGGCTTGGAGAGATTAAAAAGACAAATTGCGCAACGCTATTTGCATATGGGCCTCACTATTTCCACAGATGACATTGTGATCACGAATGGGGCGCAAGAAGCGTTAGCCATAGCTTTACAGTGCGTGACAAAACCCGGAGAGGTGGTGGCGATTGAATCTCCTTGCTATTTCGGCATCATCGAGCTTATCGAAAATTTAGGCTTGCGTGCCCTTGAGATCCCTGTCTGTCCAGACGATGGATTATGGTTAGAAGACCTAGAAAAGGCGCTAGATGAGCATGCTGTAAGCGCTTGTATATGCTCAACAAGTATCAACAATCCACTTGGAAGTGTTATGCCCGAGAGCAGGCGTAAAGCTCTGTTAGATATACTGGTGTCTAAAAACGTGACACTGATTGAAGATGATGTTTATGGCGACCTTCACTTCTCTAAATATCGAGGTAAACCAGCGCAATATTATGCGTCAGCTGGTCAAGTCATTACCTGTGACTCCTTTTCGAAAACGGCAGCACCCAGTTACCGTGTAGGTTGGATGGTAGCACCTGGCTTTGTGGCTCAGGCAAGGCGTATTAAACGCGCTTTGAGCTGTTCTTCCTCTTTGATTAATCAGTGGGTCCTAGCTGATTATTTGGCATCTGGAGATTATGAACGTCACTTGCGAAAGCTGAGGCTACGATTGATGGATAACAAACAAAAAATGCTCAGTTGTATTCGTCAATTTTTCCCTCAGGATGTGCGTGTTAGCGATCCGGGCGGCGGATGTGTCGTTTGGCTTGAACTGGGCGTTGGTTTTGACGGTGGTAAATTGTTCTCTCTCGCTATGGCACAGGGGGTTAGTTTAACGCCCGGTCAGTTATTTAGTGCTTCTGAGCGCTTTCAAAATTGCATCCGCATTAGCTATGGGTTGCCTTGGAACGAGCACGTGGAAGCGCATTTAAAAAAGCTCGGTCAGCTAATTGCACAAATGAAAAGTGGCGAGCAACAAATATGTGCCCGCCACTGATTTGGTTGGAAGTGTTGCTAATTTGCTGTGAAGCGCATGAGACTGTAGCTGGATAGCGCCGGAATGGCATGGGATAAAGATGCTTCTTGCTCAGCGATTTGCTCAAAATTATTACACAGTGACTCTGCTCGCTGCTCTAAATGCTCAGCTTGGGCTGTGACTTTTTCTTCTATTTGCTTGCCCATATTTTCCATACGCTGTTCAAAAGCTTGCATGTTGCCATTGTTCATTTCAGAACCAATGGTGACAAGCAAAGAGCCGATGGACTCAAACATGGCGCTTTTCACTGCGCTTTCGATACGCTCTTCGAATTGACGCTCAAAGTTTTCACTAAAGTTGTCAAATGCCTGCTCTCCCATGACAAAGCTACCTTGCTGGTAAAAGGTTGCTTGGATCTCCTGATTGACTTCATCGAGCACTGTGGAGAGCTTGTCTAATCCATCTAAATCAAATGCGATAGCGACTTCATTGAGTGCTACTTCGGCTACTTCTACTGCATCAGTCGCCATTGCTGCGACTTTTGGTAGCTCTACGCGCAATGTATCTGCGTAGAGAGTTAAAGCTCTTTTCTGCTGTTCTGTCACGTCCATTTGCTGGCCATTAATGAAGGTGTGACCATCAGCATCAATGGTGAGTGATTGCGAGCTGGATGTTGTGATGGCAACTTCGGTTGGTGTAATTGCAACATTATTTTGAAATTCAACTTGGCAATTATCGACAGTGAAAGCAATGTGATTGTCATCATGTGCCAGCGCCGGCGTGGTTGATAGAATGGCTGTAACTAGTAGCGCTTGTTTCATTGTGGAATCCTTATACGTTGATGATAGATAAGGAATATCAAGTTCAGTGCCAATATGGCTAATCAATATAAATCAATGGCTTATGTAGCATCCTCTTTTTTTTAGTTGAAACTGGGTATATATATTAACCACTAGTTGGTGATGTTGACTAATAATTAGTCTAATTGGTTTTTTAAATCGTCACGATAAAAATCATTCACTGTCAAAATCGCTTATTTAAGACTAAATAACGTTATGTGTAATAGTGCGCCGATGGGATGAAGTTTGCACTTAATGTGACATTGTGTGCATAGAGTCAATGACAGTGCCAGCCTTTTGGAAGCTGGCACTGTTTGGTTGAATAGGAGTCTATCATGGGTAAAACATATTCCTATGATCCTTTGGACGAAGAATATCAGGCTGAGCTTGGTGCTTTAAGCGATAAAGATGCCAACAAACAGCGACAAAAAGTGCGTAAGAAATTGGATGATTACTTAGAGCAGAAACGTTTGAGGCGTAACTTAGGAGATGATGACTTTGACTACTTTGATGAGTAGTTACCCCAATTTGAACAAGAGAGAAAGGTGTAGACTTTTTACTCTCTTGTTCACGTATGTAACGTACTTTGTCTGTGGGTGTTTATTTAGTCTTTAAATGACTTGTGACAGTCTTTACAGCCCTTCGCCCAATTTCTAAACGCTTTAGCGATCACTTTTTTATCTCCAGACTCAGATGCAACTGCTAATGCTTCAGCGTATTTTGCAAAGTCGGCCGCTTTTTTATCGAATGTAGCTCTATCACTCCATACGGCGGGTAATGCGCTTGTGTCACCTTTGTTTGAATCTGGAGTAAATGCTTCCCAAGGCATTTTGGAGAGTTGAGCTGCATTGTGGGCGCGTTCGGAGAATCGTTTTGTATCAAAAGGAATTTTGCCTTTTAACATGTCACCCATATCACCAATTTGGTAACGAATTAATTGGAAGCTGGCTTTGCGGTATTCAATTGCATCTTTGCTGTTTTCAAACATTGTACTGGCAGCTTGGCTATTGAAGCTGAGTCCGACTAGCAGACCCAACAATGTTAATGGTTTTTTCATAAGTGCCCCTAAATAAATAATTCCACACCTTTTTAAGGGTTTCTGTGTAAATTAGCAAGGGAAATGTGGTTAATGATTGGTAACCATAGATTGTGTAAAAATTGACATGTTGCTAAATGGAATCTTGGTGGTGTACTTTGTTTACAGGAAATTTATTTATCATTCATTTACTTTCTTTTACATTGAATTTTATTCATATAAAACAGCGGTTTATTAATCTGTGAAAAGTTAAATTGCAATATTTGTAACTTAATTGTATTTCTATTATTGCAATTAACCATGTAGTCACATTATATTGATGATTGATTCTACTCTCTAAATATAAATAAACACCAAATTAAACAACAAGTCCTAGGGGAAACTATGGCCAAGTATTCATTTAAAGCGACAGCGGTAGCGATGGCTGTCTCAGGTGCTCTTACAGCAGCGTCAGTAAGTGCTGCATCACTAGAGACCAATACTCGTTCAGTTAACACACAAGCAGCTAGTATTGAGCAATCTGCTAAGCAAGAACATAGAGCTGAAGCCTTTCTAGTTGTACTTAAACAAGAAACTGCTGCAGACCTGATGGTGCAAGGTAACTATTCTACAAGCGATGCACGTGACACAGTAGCTTCTGTTGAGGCAGTTCAATCAGCAGTTAAACGTGAGTTTGCTCAATTAAATGCAAACATTAATGTTGTTGGTTCAACTAAATTACTAGCATCAACGCTTATAGTTGAAGCGTCAGATGCTGCGCTAGAACAAATCAAACAAAATCCTAAAGTTGCTCGTGTATTACCTCTTTACGATTATGAGTTACATGTTGCTGATGCAAATGATTACATCAAGGGCGCGCCAGTAAACTTGGCTGGTTTCACAGGTAAAGGTCAAAAAGTAGCAGTACTTGATACTGGTATTGACTACACGCACAAAGTATTCAACCCTGCGGCGGGAACAAAAGAAGCATATGAAGCTGCTCAAGCAGATCCTACAGCCGTAACATGGCCACAAGGTCAGGTGAAAGGCGGTTACGACTTTATGCGTAACGATGCGGACCCGATTGAAAATGATCCTGAAACCCCAACTGACGATGATGCACCAACATCTCATGGTACATCTGTATCTCACTCTGTAACAGGTATTGCTCCAGATGTTGAGCTGTACGTTTACTCAGTGTGTGGCGGCGGTTGCCCATTCGCTGCGCAGCTAGGTGCACTTGAAGCAGCCATGGATCCAAATGGTGACGGCGATATCAGCGACCGTGTTGACGTAATTAACATGTCACTGGGTGGTGAGTTCGGTTCAACGGACCGTGTAGACGGTACTCAGTTCTTAATCCACCAAGCAGTTAAAATGGGCACAAACGTTGTTATCTCAGCGGGTAACGATGGTAACCACCCATTCCGTATCGGTGGTCCAAGTACAACACCTAATGCACTATCTGTAGGCGCAATGGGTCACCCAACTATCAATGACCTATTCGCACTAGGTACGCTTGATGGTAAGTCTATTGAAGTAGGTACTGCTGGTTTTGGTCCTCAAGACCCGTTCTCATTCTCTAATGCAGACACAGAGTTAGTATACCCTGAATCAAACCAAAATGGTTGTGAAGCATTTGGTGACGATGTTGACTTTACTGATAAAGCGGTATTAATTGACCGTGGTGCATGTGCATTCGTAACAAAAGCATTGAGTGCTCAAGCTAAAGGTGCAAAGTACGTAATCATTGCAAACAACGTTGCTGGTGGTGCTCCAGGCCTCGGTGGTACGAGTGATGAAGTAACTATCCCAACTATCTCTGTTACACAAGATGACGGTGCTGCAATTAAAGCTGTACTTGCATCTGGTCAACAGCCAGTATTTACATTTGGTATCGAGTCTCACCTAGCAATCGATACTGTTGCTGACTTCTCTTCACGTGGCCCTTCTATGGACGGTCTACTTAAGCCAGAAATCACAGCGCCAGGTGTAAACATCCAGGTTGCAGCGACGGGTACTCAAGATCAATTAGCGGGCGCTACTGGTACTTCATTCTCTGGCCCAATCACAGCGGGTGCTGTTGCCCTAGTTCGTGAAGCACGACCAGAACTAAGTGCAGCGCAAGTGAAGGCTGTATTAATGAATACTGCAAACCTAAATGTATTCATGGAGCCTAAGTCAATCAACCCTAATGCAGAACTAGCGCCAATCAGCTTAATCGGTGCAGGTCTAGTAGATGTTGAGAAAGCTGTCGCATCACAAACCGTTGCATGGGTACATCACGGTGACTACGATACTACACAAGCTGCTCTTTCATTTGGTTTCGATGTACTAGAAGAAACAACAACTTACACTAAAGTTGTATTTGTTAAGAACTTCGCAGGTGAAGAGAAAACTTATAACCTTCGTACAGCAGACCGCTATGCAAGCGATACAGCGCTAGGCGCGACAAGCTGGGAAATCCCTGCTTCTGTAACTGTTGGTGCAGGTGAAACAGCTTCTTTCGAAGTTAAGCTAACAATTGACCCAAGTAAGCTGCCTGAGTGGAGCCTAGCTAACCCGCAAAGCGCAAATGACCTTGCTGCACGTGCAGCGTCGCTAACGCTTTCTGAGCTAGATGGTGCGTTAATCTTTGACGACCAATCTACAGCGGATACTGATCACGACATTCACATGGTATACCACGTACTTCCTCGCGCGAATGAAGGCGTAGAAGTGACTGTACTTGAAGAAGGCGATAAGCGTGTTCAGGTAACAAACAATGGTTTCACAACATTTAATGTTGTAACAGACCAGCTTGTTGCCGTAGGCCAAGAAGCATCAGCAGAAGATAAACAATTCAATATCCTAAGTTCTTCATTCAACGTATACGGCAGCAGCACATGTGATTCTGGCGCATTCTTCACGGCGTCAATGGCACTACGTGACGAACTAACTATGCACCGTCAAGCTGGCTACCGTATGGTACTAGATGTTAACTACGATGGCGTATATGACTTCTTCCTACAAAACTACAGCGATGTAGGTCGTAGCGCAGAAGTTATTGGTCGTGCGCGTACGCTAAGTGGTCAAATCGTAGATGGTGAAGACCAGTGGAGATTCCTAAGTGCAATGTTCCACGAAGGTGGTACTAACACAATTACTTTCTCTGGTTGTACTGACTTAATCGGTCTAGATACTTCTAACCTTGGTGATGACATCATGATCCAAGCACAAGTAGGTATCGGTAACTACCAGTCTGGTATCTTCGAAGTAACAGACACTGTAACTGGTCACACAACATTCGCTACAGCACCTGCTTCTCTAGTTGATGCAGATGGTAATGCAGTTGAGTCTCTAGCACCTGGTGCATCTGCATTTGTAGATAGCTACAAGCCATTTACTCTAGCTTCTGATGACCAAATCCTAGCGAATATAACAGCAGACATGTTACCAGCTGTTGTTGTTCCAGTAATCGCTGACGTTGAGTTAGAAGTTTCTGAAGATGCTCAAGCGGGTCATGTAATCGGTCAGCTAGAGCTAACAGAGCAAGACGGTGGAGCTGCACTATCTTCTTTCGAAGTTGTAGCACAGTCTCATGATGGTATCGCTGTATCTACGTCTGGTGAAGTAACAGTTTCTGAAGCTGGCGCGCCTGACTATGACGCAGGTGTTATGTCGGTAGAATTAACAGTAGTTGCTCATGATGAGAAAGGCTTCAAATCAGAAGAAACAAACATCATTGTTGACGTAATGAACGCGGTTGACGAAGAAGCCGAGAAAACGCCAGCTGTTGCTGAAGGCCAAGAGTTTGACGTAAAAGAAAACGTTGAAGCTGGTACAGAAGTTGGCATGCTTGAGTTCATGGACCAAGACAACAATGTTGCTTCATTCAAACTTGAAGGCTCTAGCGTATTTGCAATCGATGCTGAAGGTAAAATCACTGTTGCTGGTGAAGTTGACTTCGACCTAGGTGCAAAACAAGAAGTGATGGTAACTGCGGTTGATGCAGATGGCCTTGAGTCAGAAGCGGTAACAGTTGTATTCAATGTTGAAGAAGATCAGCTTGAAGGCAAGCCAATGATTGAAGAAAGTCAGAGCTTCAACATTGAAGAAAACAGCCCAGTAGGCACTGCAATTGGCACAATTGCATTCTCAGACTTCGACAACGACGTAACTGAGTTTGTAATCACTGGTACAACACTTGTGTCTGTAAATGCAGAAGGTCAACTTGCTGTTGCAGGTAACCTAGACTTCGAATTTGACCGTCAGTTCAGCTTCGACATCATGGCGAAAGACGCTAAAGGCAAGTACTCAGATAAAGTACGTGTTGAAGTGCGCCTAATCGATGTTGCAGAAGACAACGGTGATGACGATGATTCAGGTTCACTAGCTTGGTTAACACTGCTAGCTGCTCCATTTGCTGCACTACGTCGTCGCAAGCAAAAGTAATCTGCTAATCATTAGCAATCACGAATAGAAACACCGGCTGTTGCCGGTGTTTTTTTATGCTCAATACTTTCAGTGAAGGCAACCATGGCGTCATTGAGCGTGAAGCTCCATAAGTGTTAGATGTGATTGTGGGCTACGTTAAGTCTCATTTAGCGCCAACCGCTCTTACAAATGATGAACTCAGCCAATATCTTTAAATATCATTCCACGCCTCATGCTCCTTGTGGCCAGCATGACTTCAGCCAGTAAAGATATAAAAGCACCGATCAGCAAAAGCATTGCTGCAATAAAGCAACTAGAGACTGTGATACCCAGTGACCAGGTATATAAGTGAGAGATAAATAACAGTACTACAACTGCGCAAACCATAAGTGCACTTAATACGCTCATGCTAAAGGCAATGTGGATACAACGAGAGCGTTTTAAAAGTGCTCGCATTTCCTGAGTAAGGGTAAAGTGTAATGCTTCATCTGGGTTAGCATTGAGCTTTCTGTCGAGAAGTCGTGCTCGGTCAGTGATCCTAGCTAATCGGTTAGACAGCACGCCTAAAAAGGCAGCTATACCCGTCAGTAAAAAAACTGGTGCGACGGCCGTTTGAATGACTTTCGCCATAGTAAGTATATTGACGACATCAGAAGTTAGTTCCATGTGATTTGCTCGATGATATTTCCGCTTTCTCCAATTAAAGTTTTGACCACGCGGTTATTTTCATCAAGTAGAATCAGTCGAGGGATACCTTTATTGGCGTACTGACTGTAAATTTTTCGGTCTTCATCAGTGATCAATGGCACGGTGACACGATAGTTTTTGGCAAACTCTGCGAGTGAATTGCTGTTTTCTTCTCTACCTATGGCCAATATGGTGAGGGTATCGTCATTTACAAGCGGTGAGGCATTCAGCTCACTGAATGTACGTTTTGAGTCTGAGCACCATGTAGCAAAGAGAATGATGAGCTTATTACCTGCTTGTTGTGTTAAGTCAATCTTTCTGCCAGAGATATCTTGAAAGTGGGTATGTTTAAAAGTCTCTCCGACACCGATGTAGGTTTCATATGTAGGGTTAGGGGTATTTGATTCCGTCGTTCCACAGGCTGCAATAGAGAGGCAAATTGCGCCTATAAACGCCGTATTTATACGTCTTTTTATCATTGTTATTGTCCTTATGTTAGGCTGAGCATATTTACGCGTATTTTTGGGAACAAGGCAAGTTTTGTCATGTGCTTTGTGGCTAGCGGGCTTTTCTTAACTTATGGTTTATCTGAGTATTTTATTTAGTGCATTTGTCTCAGCAACGCTTTTACCTGCATCGTCAGAGCTATTGCTATCTGGGATGGTTGCAAAACAAATGGGGTCGGTACTAATGTTGTGGGGTTGTGCAACGTTGGGAAACGTGTTGGGTAGTTGTGTGAATTATTATTTGGGCACTCGGGTTGAAGTTTTGAGTCACTATCGCTGGTTTCCCGTATCTGAAAGCAGCTTGTCAAAGGCCAGAAAGCACTATCAAAAGTTTGGTCCGCTAAGCTTATTGTTTGCGTGGTTGCCAATAATCGGTGATCCACTCACTCTTGTGGCAGGCGTATTTAAAGTAAGACTACGTGTGTTTTTACTTTTAGTGACATTGGGAAAAGGACTGAGATACGCGCTTGTTATTGCGTTAGCGATGAAGATGTTTTAGCACGACACCATTTGGCATCGTGCTCAGGCTTTTACTGATTAAGCGCTTTGGTCCACTCCAATGTGAGTGAGACTGAGTCGGCAAAGCGTAGAGCATGGGGTTTGTCTACGCGAACTTTGGCAAAGGTGACAGCTGGATGCTGATGACATTGCTCTAGTATATCCGCGACCAGTTTTTCAAGCAGTAAAAAGTGCCCATCTTCAACTAGTTTAATCACTGCCTTTGTGATGGTCTTATAGTTTAGGGCGTGGTCAACTTCATCCTGTTGCAAGCACTCAGTATCAGCTGGGTAGTGGATTTCAATGTTGATAACTACATCTTGTTTTTTCTCACGTTCTTCTTCATTAAACCCAATAAAGGTTCTTAGCCTGAGATTAGTGATATTGATTATCGCGTTATGCATCATGGCATACCCTTGCAATTTAGCCGTTCTTTACAAGCTGTAAAAACTCGTTTCTTGTTTTTGCATCTTCTCTAAAGTTGCCCAGCATGACAGATGTGCGCATCTGTGAGTTTTGCTTTTCAACACCACGCATCATCATGCACATGTGTTTTGCTTCCACGATTACGCCAACACCGCGTGCGCCTGTAACTTCTTCAACAGCCTTTGCTATTTGATGAGTTAATTGCTCTTGAATTTGGAAGCGACGAGCAAACATGTCTACTATACGAGCAAACTTAGACAAGCCTAACACCTTACCATCTGGAATGTAAGCGATATGACAGCGGCCCACAAAGGGAAGCAGATGATGTTCACACATAGAGTACAACTCAATGTCTTGGATCAATACCATGTCATCGGCATCTGAAGTAAAGACGGCATTATTCGTTATCTCGGATAGTGTTTGCCTATAACCTTGTGTTAAATACTCCATTGCTTTAGCTGCACGTTTTGGCGTATCTAACAAGCCTTCTCTTTCTATATCTTCACCAACCGCGTTGATGATCTGTTTGTAACTGTTCTTTAATTCATCATGCATAATATGACTCGCATTCTTTTTGAGAGCGCTCCCACTGTCTGCGCTCCGATGTTTACTTTAAGTGTCTGCCGCCATCAACGGCAAGTGTTCTACCTGTTATATAGCTGCTGTTTAACAAAAGCTCTATAGTTGAAATTACTTCTTGGCACCCCGGTTCTATTCCCATCAGCGACTTCTTGAGCGTTTTTGCTCTGTAATCGGCATCATCATGATCATTGAAAATAATCAGTGAGGGTGCGATAGAGTTGACCTTGATCTGCGGTGCATACTTAGCTGCGAAAGAACGACTTAGGTTGTCTAATGCCGCTTTACTCGCAGCGTAAGCAATGTGCTTAGGGCTGCCTTTTTCCGCAACATAATCGGTAATATGAATGATATCAGCCACTTCATTTGAGGCTTCAAGCAAAGGTGCCAGCGCTAAGTTGAGTAAATAGGGCACTTTGGCGTGGATACGCATCATGTTATCAAATAGAGCATCATGATCGGGGTTGAGTTTTTCACAGTCCCAGCTGGAGGCGTTATGGATCACTGCACGCAGTCGTGTCGTATGTGCTTTCACTTGTGTAACAAGAGAATCCCGTGCATTAGGCTTATCAAAATCTATTTGGAGGCACGTTACACCCTGCGCTTCCAGTGCTTGAACAGCGTCATGCTTGGTTCTGTAAGTTATGATGACCGGCATATCTTGTTCAATAAAATATTTCGCTATAGCAAGGCCGATGCGCTGAGCACCACCCGTTATCAAAATTGGGGCTTTCATGGATTTTCCTTTGTTTAATAGCACTTTTCAGAGCTTTATGCCTGCATTGCGTTCAGCCAGCGCAGGGGTCTTTTCCATTTTCTCGTCTTTTACTAGCTGCTACATACGAGTAAAAAAGACTTAGTGATCACTAAATTAGCATGAGTTTTTATTGGCTGTACATAACTTGTGTTATAAACCTGTTAATTTAATGAACGTAGACAGCCTCCGAATATTGTAAATCAGACAGAGGCTGGGAATGGTTTATTCTTCGTCGTAAATGGTTGGGATTGGTTGGCGCTTATGCTGAGTGCGTTGATAAATGGTGATTAATTTCTCAGTTACCTCGTCAGAAACGGGTTTACCTTCAAGAAAATCGTCAATATTGTCATAACTTAGTCCCAAAGCGGCTTCATCAGCTAGCCCTGGTCTATCACATTCTAGGTCTGCTGTTGGTACTTTATGTACCAGTTGTGCTGGTGCACCTAAGTGCTCTGCTAATGCTCTTACTTGGCGCTTAGACAAACCAAATAGAGGCGCTAAGTCACATGCACCGTCACCAAATTTGGTATAAAACCCAGTTATGTTTTCTGCACTGTGATCGGTTCCAACCACCAAGCCTTGGCTCAACCCAGCAATTTCGTACTGAGCAACCATACGCTGACGCGCCTTAACATTGCCCTTAACAAAGTCTATTTGTGCCTGCTCAGGTAAGTCTAAATGCGCTTCTTGCATAGCTAACATGGCTTGTTCATGTAAGGCGTCTGCGGCTGGTTTGATATTGACAGCAAGCCTTTGGGTTGGCTGGATAAAGTCCAGAGCTTGTTGCGCTTCTTTTTCATCCGCTTGAGTACCATAAGGTAAACGCATCGCAATAAACTGGTACGTTTTATCGTTTTGCTCTTGGTTTAATTCATCTACAGCCAGCTGGCAAAGGCGTCCGCATGTCGATGAGTCAACTCCGCCACTAATACCGAGTACCAAACTGGTACAGTGGGATAACAGTAAACGCTGTTTAATAAACTGCACGCGTCGCGTCACTTGCTCGGCAACATCAATTGTAGGTTGAACTTTCATTTCGGCAATAATTGCTTCACGCATTGGAAATCCTCTGGCCTAATTTTATTTTGTGTATTGCAGTTTAAATGATCCTAAAGTCTCGGAGCAATGGCGTTTTTAGTGATATGTTGCTCAAAGTCCAAGATGTTGCTTAATTAAGTTTAATTCAGCTTTCAGTTGGTTTATTTCATCCAGTAATGCGGTCAATTCCTTTGGTTCATCTAGAGGCTCTTCTGCGCTGCTTTGCTCTTCGGTGTCGCCAAACAGGTGTTGATAGCGGCTTTCGCGCTTTCCTGGCTCTCTGGGCAACTTTACAACCAACTCTTGCGCTTGTAACTCAGAGAGTGCTTGTTCCACCTGTGCAACATCACTGAAATCAGCTAGGCGGCCGCTTCGAGTTCTTAATTCCCCAGGCGTTTGAGGACCACGCAAGAGCATTAAACAGACAATGGCACGCTGTTGTTCATTTAGTTGTAAGCTGCTGAATTCAGTATTACAGAAGCGGTGTGTATACTTTGATACTCGGCCTGAGAGTGCTTCGTCACACATCACTAACCGACGATTTTTTAGTTGATCAAGGCCATCAAGCACTTCTGCTTCGCTTAAGGATAAAACCGGATCGCGATTAGACTTTTGATTGCAGGCGTTGGTCAATGCATTAACCGATAAAGGGTATTGATCTGGGGTGGTTGTTTCTTTCTCTAGTAGGCACCCAATTAGCCTTTGTTCAATATTGCTGAGTTTCATAGATTTCCTTTTTTAATACTTTATACAACTTGAAACACATGCTTGATGCGCAGTCACTAAGCAAAAAATGCTTAGAAAAGCGCTAGATGCGTCCCCAAAACTAAACTTACTCTATGCTATTTATTGATATTTTCCTAGCGGTACTGGTCCACTCGTGTAGTGCTTTAGTCAACAGCTCAAAGTTAATTGGTTTGCTTAAGTAGGCATCCATTCCAGCCTCAAGACACTTTTGCTTGTCTCCTTCCATGGCATTGGCCGTAAGGGCTATGATCACGGCATCTTGATGTGGCTCTCCACACACACCTTTGCGTATTTCTCGTGTTGCTGTGTACCCATCCATTTCAGGCATTTGGCAGTCCATCAAAATCACGTCATATGTATTTTCGGTATTTTGTAGCATTTCTAATGCGACACGACCATTAATCGCGCAATCGACTTTAGCCCCCAGTTTACTCAAAAAGCTCAGCGCCACAGTTTGATTGATTTTATTATCTTCTACTAGCAGCACTTTACAGCCCAGTTTTATGTCAGGCATATTCGATGATTGAGCATTGTCATTTTGTAATAAAGCGAGTGCATTAGCTGGGGTCAGTGGTGCCAGTAAAGTATTACTGCTATTGAATTGAGGGCGACCAGAGAGTTCGTCTAAGGTGTGGCATAAGATTGCGTATTTGAGTTTATTTTTCTTTATTAAGTTTAATAGTGCTTGTGAATCTAACTCTGAGCTTTGTGTCAAAATCGATGCTGTAATGATAAAAGCGGGCTGTAAATTGTGCTGTGATTTGACAAAATCGAGCGCTTCAGGCACGTGTACAAAATGTTCTGTCGGGATCCGCCATGCATTGAGCATATGGCGTGCGCTCAGTTCGGTCTGAGAATGTTGATCAATGATCACGAGGCAATTGCTGGTACTGTCTATTGCTTCGATAGGTTTTGCGTCTTGTAATTCGATATAAAATGTAAAGGTACTACCTACATCTAGTTTGCTGTAGGCATGCAGTGCACCACCCAGCAACTCGCACAGTTGTTTGGCGATGGTTAGACCTAGCCCTGTGCCACCAAATTTACGCGTTGTTGATAGGTCGGCCTGAGTAAATGACTCAAAGATTTTATCAAGTTGTATCTTACTTATGCCAATACCTGTGTCTTCAACACTGCACCACAAACGCGTATTTGAATTTGTTTGCTCGGTGTAACAGGTCAGAGTGATCTTACCATTTTCGGTAAACTTAATGGCGTTACTGATTAAATTGTTGAGCACTTGCTTGAGCCGATGAGGGTCGGTTTTAGCGAATTGGCACTGCATGTTGCGGCTGTCTAAAAAGAGCTCGGTGTGCTGTTCAATCGCTTTAGGTGCAAACGCCGCAAAACAGTCACTGATAATTTGCACAAGGTCAACCTCGACTAAGTCGACGGTCATTTTCCCCGCTTCAATTTTCGAAAAGTCTAAAATATCATTGATGATAGTTAGCAATGACTCTGCTGAGCTTTGTGCAAGCCCTAAATGTCGCTTTTGCCCATCATTTAAATTTGAGCTGCCCAGTACGTCCAGCATGCCCAGTATGCCATTCATCGGTGTTCGAATTTCGTGACTCATACTTGCAAGGAATGTCGCTTTGACTTTTGCTGACTGTTCAGCGAGCTCTTTATCCATGATTGCCTTGTGTTGCGCCTGCTGTTGCTGTTGGCTGCTATATAAGCTCGCTATCATGGCTGCAATGGCTTTGAGAAATCTTCGGTCACTTTGCGTCCATTGGGGGTAAGAGGTATTAAACTCAGCACTAAGTACGCCAAATATATTGTCTTTAAAGAGTATCGGCATAAACACAATGGCATCGATTTCAAACGGTGAGAGGTACTGCTCTGCTATTGTGCGGGTGATGCTATGGCTCGTTGCGGCCCAAGCCTCTATCGGTGTTTTTTCTAAAAGTGCGTTGAATAAAGCAGGCTGTGATGCTTTTCGCCAAGGTGGGAAATGCTGGAGTCTATCTTTTTTGGTGTTGCTGAAGCACACAGGATATAAGTGTGTTTGTTCATGATTAAATAGCCATATACTGGCTCTATTAGCATTTACACCTTGGCATACGATATCTATACAGAGCTCCTGAGCGCGATCTAAGTGGTTATTTAGTATCGCTTCATGTGTACTCAATTGCACCAGTAATTCATTGTTTTTAGCAACTTTCTCATGCTCAACTTCCATGGCTTTACGGTCATGAATGTTTTGAATTGAGCCAAAAACCTCGAGTGTTTTAGCGCCAGCTCTTTTGGTTTGTGCTTTTATCAAAACCCAACAAGGGGGCTTGTCTTTAGGGACGATTAAAAACTCTCCTTCAAATGGCGCTCCTTTTTTGATTGCAGTTCCCATTTCGTCTTGAAACTTTTTCCGCTGGGCTCCCCCTTTAAAAAACTCAGTACTACCCATCCAAGATGGTTGATAATGTTGAGGTACATTGAATATTTGTTGCGTGACGGTAGACCAGCTAATTTCATGGTTGCTCAGATCTACCGACCAGGCACCTACTTGTGCAAGCGATCCCATACTTGTGAGAGAGTTGGCCTGATCTTCAAGCTGCCTTAAAAGCCGCGTAAAAAATACAAACGCGATGATAAAAAATATGACGATGATGACAAGCGCCAGACGAAATGGCCAAAGTGCGGAGTCTTCGCCCGACCACCCGAAACGCGGTGCCGCATAAAGGACCCAAGAGCCTGAGGGGACATTGATATTGAATGCCAGTGGGTTGAGGCGGTGGATGTCATGTGAACCGTAAAAGTAGGCGCCTTGCTCACCACGTGCGTGCTGACCTTGAATAGCGATTTGATAATTGTCTTCCAGTTCGTTTATACGCGCACTGGCGTACAGCTTATCCATATCGATTACCACGGATAATAAGCCCCAAAATGACTTCTCTGTTGTAAATACTGGGACTCTGGCAATAAGTGCTTCGCCTCCTTGCATCAATTCTAAGGGGCCAGCTAACACTATTTTACCACTCTCTTTGGCTTGTAATGCTTCTGTTCCTTGTGTTGGGTGAGTAAGGTAATTAAGGCCAATTGCGCGTTCGTTGCCCTTAAGTGGGTAGACAAACTGGATGACCATATCTGGCGCCGCACCCAAGTTTTTCAATATATCGTCAGAATCAAATAAAGGTGCAGCAATATGCTCAAACTCTTGCTGGGTGAGTGTATTGTTATTGCCCAAAGCAATCGCCAAGCCCCTGACAAGCTGTATGTTGGCCGCAAGCTTTCCCTCTATGCGTGTGCGATATACATTTACATGTTCGTAAGTACTATTTTTCTGTACTTCAATCATGTGTTTATGATTAACACGATCGATATACCATCCTGTGGCCACAATAACAGCGAGCAATAGGGTTACGCTGAGTTTTGAGAGAAATGCTTTCCTTTGCGGTACAACCGTCTCTGTTTGCATATCTTTTCAATAGATTCCATGAATCTATTAACTATAGTTGTCTGAGCTTGAAGTCGCCAAATACAGAGAAGCTTTAATTGGTATTCAATTTGATGCAACTTTACTATTATTGTTGGATTCAATACAGTACATAACGGTTGGCATTTTTAATGTTAAGGAAAGTTTATGCTGAAATGGTTAAAAGTTTTGATCTCTATTGTGGTGCTCGCAGGGTTGGCACTAACAGCCACTATATATGGTGTGTTATCCCTGAGCTTACCCACGTTAGATGGCCGAGGGTATAGTGATGTTTTACATGCTCCGACAAAGTTAAGCCGCGATAAGCTCGGCCATGTAGTTATTACAGCTACAAGTCGTTCTGATGTGGCCTACGCTATGGGGTATACGCACGGCCAAGACCGCTTCTTCCAAATGGACTTATTGCGCAGAAATGCAGCTGGTGAATTGAGTGAACTATTTGGAGAAGCTGCGCTTTCCCTGGATAAGTCAATGCGCTTCCATCAATTTCGCCAGCGCAGTGAACAAATTATTGCAGCAATGGATTCCCATGAGCGTACATTGCTGGAAAATTATGCAAATGGTGTCAATGATGGGCGTGCACAGTCAGGTACGACTAGCTTTGAATACTTGTTGTTAGGTGCAGAAGCAAAACCATGGCAGCCAGCTGACTCAATGCTGGCGATTTTCAGCATGTACTTGGACTTGCAGGCAGATACTTTTGAAAGAGATAAAGCGCTAATTCATCTTGAAGCACTGTATGGCCAAGATATGGTTGACTTTATTATTCAGCCTAGCACCTTTCAAGCTGCTTTGGACGGTAGCCAAATTGATAGGCCAGTCGTCGCCATCCCTGACCTTCCTAGCGATATCAAAATTGCTCAGTATCGAAATATCAAACCTATTCCTATTCATGGCAGTAATAACTGGGCTGTAACAGGCGATTTAACTGCGACAGGTTCAGCAATGGTGTCAGATGATATGCATTTAGGCTTAGATGTTCCCGCTGTTTGGTATCGCGTACAACTTAATTACAACAGTCAAGCAGGGGAAAAGGTGCAGGTAACTGGGGTGAGCTTGCCAGGGGTACCTGCGATGGTTGTTGGGAGTAATGATCACGTTGCTTGGGGGTTCACAAATGGATATCTAGATACGGCCGACTGGGTTGAGTTGGCCGAAGAAGATGAAACTAGAGAAGAATCTCAGACGATACTTTTACCAGATGGTCAGTCACATCAATATGACTTAATGGTTAGCCAATTTGGACCTGTTAAGTCAATTAATGGCAAAAAATATGCGTTGCAGTGGGTTGCGCATCAGCCTTATGCCGTTAACTTAAACCTTCTTCGTTTTGAATCAGCCAAGTCTGTAGAGCACGTTTTAGATGCGGCGAGCAATGTGGGGATCCCTGTTCAAAACTTGATGGTGGTTGACAGTAAAGGTAGTGCCGCATGGCAACCTACGGGAGCTTTACCTTCTCGGGTATTTCCCAATGATCTCGCGGTCGCTTCGGCACGTGCTGAAGCTGAGTTATGGCAAATAAATGAACTGAACCGCCCACGAGTCATGAATCCCGAAAATGGTAAGTTGTGGACAGCTAACTCCCGAGTTATGTCTGCGTTGGATCATCGCCGTTTTGGTGATGGTGGTTATGCACTCGGTGCGCGAGCGCAACAAATCCGAGATCGTCTAATGGAGAGACAGGCATTTAGTGAAGCGGACTTTAACGCTCTTCAATTAGATAATGAGGCCATATTTCTGATGCCTTGGTACAATCTTCTAACAGATACGCTTTTAACTGCGCAGGCGCAAGGACAAGACCATGTTCAGACTTTGGTTCATCTAGAGAATTGGCAAGGGTGTGCATGTAGTGACTCTGTTGGATATACATTGGTAAAGAACTTTCGTGCCAGTGTCATTGATATTGTATTTGCCAAAATAGAACAGCGACTCCAGCAAGAAGGTGAGACCTTGAGCTACCTGACACGTTATTTTGAACCTGCGCTATGGCAGCTAATTGAAAAGCAACCTGAAAGTTGGCGCAATGGCTATGACTCCTGGCAGGCATTATTAGAAGGAGCACACGCTCGAAGCAAACAAGGGCTGGCCAAAAAGTATGGCAGTAATATGGCGGATTGGCAGTGGGGCAAAGTAAATGCATTGATGGTACAGCATCCGTTTAGCAAGCAAATGCCAATGCTGAGTCGTTTCTTAGATATGCCGATAATACCTGGCTTTGGGGATACTTTTATGCCAGCCGTACAGAGTAAAGGTTTTGGTGCATCGCAACGATTTATTGCTCAGCCTGGACACTTACATAAAGCAGTAATGACAGTAGCTGGTGGACAAAGTGGCCACCCACTTTCTCCGTATTATCGAAGCGGATTCGAAGCCTATGCAGAGGGACAGTTAACTCCATTACTTCCGGGTGAAGTCGTTCATACCATTGAGCTGTTACCAATCAATGGTGAACAGCAGTAAAGTAATAACAACAAACTAGCCCAAGTTGGTTGTTTGGCTAGGGGCAGTGGCTGTTGTACAGTTACGACCTTTAGCCTTACTGGCGTACAGTGCATCATCGGCAAGTTGTACTGCCACGCTAAATGGGATTGCTGGATGCCACTGGGCAATACCAAAACTCATCGTGACTTTGAGTGTTTCCCCGTAAAAATCATGCATCGCGATATCTCGGCGAATATTTTCAGCGCGAGCTTGTGCTTGCTCAAGATCACAATTTATCAGTACAAGTAAGAACTCCTCCCCACCCCAGCGTACTGCAATATCTGAATGGAGGGCGTATCTAGACAGCCTTAATGCAACATCTATCAATACTTCATCGCCCGCATCATGACCAAACTTATCATTTACCGCTTTGAAGTGATCAATGTCAGCCATGATCACACACATTTGGCGAGAGGTTGCTAAACAATCTTCTTGCGCATTGTTGATCAATTCTTTGGCGTAACGACGATTAAATAGGCTTGTAAGGGGATCTTTTGCTGCAAGAGTCGCTAATTGGTAGCGATGTGAGAAAGTGATTTCGCGAATATGGCCAATCGTATAGATGGAAGGTAAGCCGCAGATGAGAACATTTATAAAATGAATATAAGGTGCCAATTCACTGAATATAAAAGTGTTGGGGACGTTATCGAATAGCTCGAATAACATGGCAAAAGCAACCACTAAGCCCAGTGCGAGTACTGAAGCCAATTTTAGCTTAAGTCTGATATCAAGCAGGATCAAACTAGCAATGGTCCAAAGGTAATATTGAAACCCGTATGCCATACCGAGTGTGGCACATACCAAGATGGAATGTAGCGTGACTTCTAAACAAAACAGGTGCAATGAGATATGGCTTTTTTGTTGTTGTAGATAATAAATGCCCAGCAACCATAGCGCGACGCTACCAATATTGATAAATGCCAAAAAGTACACATCACAATACCAAAAAAAGAAAATCAAAAAAGTGTGAAGCGCACAACAATAGCAGGCTAGCTGTTTAAACAGTCTGTTTTTGACCTGCTCAACCGCATCGGGTTTACTGAAATAATGTTGACTCGTTGGCACACAAATCCTAACTATTTTGGATGGAGTTATACTCCAGTATAGGTGAAGGATCCCACAGTGAAAAATAACGCTTTTAGTTTGCTTTGGTGATTATCTGTTAGCTCGCCATGACTAAAATGGCGGCGATGGCGATTAAAATAAGTCCAAACGTATCGCGCATCTTGGGCGGAGATTTTAGCCAGATAGTTGCAATGAGAATAGTGATGAATACTTCAATTTGTCCGAGTGTTTTAACGTACGCTACGTGTTGTAAGCTCATTGCACTAAACCAGCCAATAGAGCCAATACAGCTTGCTAAGCTGACCAGTAAAATCAGTGGTAAGTGTTGTCGAATTACACGCCAAGAAGTTGGCTCTTTGACTGTAACGTATAGGCATAATATAAATGTTTGGCAGCTCAATACCCAGAAGAGCACCCAACCAGCACTGTGGGGGAAAGGCAAGGCACTCGCCAAACTGGCTTCTCTGACCCACAGTGATGTAAGCGCAAAGCATGTGCCACAAGCTAGGCCTAAAGCCGCTGTTTTACAGTTGAAGTTTTGCAGGCTAAACCCACTCAGAATGAGTACTGCAACACCACCAATAAGTACTCCTAACCAGCCCAGTAATGTGAGCGCAGAGCCAAAAAAGACCATGCCCAATACAGCCGCAACCAACGCTTCGCTCTTTGCAAGGCCGGCACCAATAGCGAAGCTCTTTTGCTTAAATAAAATAACCATCAGCGCAGTCGCAACAATTTGCATAATGCTAGCTGCAACAATATAGCTGACCAAACTGTTGCTGGCCTCGAGCTGAGGGGCTGGTTGAAATGAGTAGAGTAAGTATACATATAACCCGGCCAGTGGGAGCGCAAAAAGAAAGCGAGCGAGCGTGACGGTAGCGACGCTGGCATGTGCACTTAGCTGACTTTGCAACGCATTGCGCCATGCCTGACTAAACGCAGCTAGGCAGGTAAAAAAGATCCATCCCATAGTTGACTCTAAACGTGAAGCTTAAAAATAAGTTACTATTTCCATTGATGGTTTTCGAATGAAAAATAGTGATATTGGGCATTTTTCTGAGCAATATGAGTGTGTGCGACAATCTGTCACAGTGCGACTTTAGGAAAATAAACCTATACTTAGTGCGATGTTACTCGTAAAGCCACTTGATGTCATTTGGTGGCTTTACTCATTTGTATACGCATATTTTTTACCCTTTCATCACATGTCAAAATGCGCTTTAATAACTGAGAATGCAATCAAAAGGACCTTTCATGGATGTGATAATTAGCTGCGCCTTGGTCAGTATATTGTTACCTTACTTTGCGAAAATCCCAGTCATTATTGAGATGCACAAGGCCGGTGGTTACAACAATAAGCAGCCTAGGGTGCAGCAACATCAGCTAACGGGACTAGGTGCGCGTGCGGTTGCTGCACACTACAATTGTTTTGAATCACTCGCTGTTTTTGCTGTGGCCCTTGCTGTTGTACTGGGGACCAATCACACTTCCAATGGTGTTCAGTGGTTAGCGATGGCTCATATTGGCGCGCGGATACTTTATTGTGTTTTTTACTGGTGCGACTGGGATTTACTGCGCTCAATAACTTGGTCGATAGGGCTCATCAGCCCCATCACAATGGTGGCGTTAAGCTTGTAAATCCTCTAGTTTCAGGGCATCCAAAGAGATTTGGCAAACATCACCTTCGGCGAGGGTATCGGGGTCAAGTACGAGATTGGCAATACGGATACGATTGAGATCAACGACACGTCTACCACAAAACTTCGTCATTTTTCTAATTTGGCGATTCAGTCCTTGTTTTAAAATGATAGAAAAGGTTTTGGGGGCGATTTGGCTTACGATACAAGGTAACGTGAGTTGGCCATCCACAGGAACGCCTTGTGCCATTTGTTGGCAAAACTGTGGATCTATATCTCTATCTACCGTGACAATATATTCTTTTTCTTGGTGATGATCAGGGTGGATCAGTGAATTGCATAGCTCGCCGTCATTGGTAAGCAAAAGTAAGCCCCTGCTGTCTTTGTCAAGCCGACCAACCGGATACACTCTTGGCCCACTGGGTAAGTAGTGGATTAAACTGCAAGGGTCATTTTCATTGAGCTTGCAATCGACCCCTACCGGTTTGTGGTAAAGATAAAGTAGTTTTTCGGCTAACCCCGCAACGAGTTCACCACAGACGGTGACTTTGTCTTGGTCGTTAACATGATCTATATGATTGGCAGGCCTATCATTTACTTGCACGTGCCCTTGGTCAATAAGCCTTGATGCCTGACGCCTAGAGCATACACCACAATGGCTTAAATACTTTGCTAGGCGCATAGGAGGAGTATGGTGTGATTTAGGCATAAACTACTAACTTCAGCAAAATAAACGATGAGTATATCAAATGTCTGCGCGTGATTAATGGGTTTCTATTGATGGGATTAAACCGCATCTGGAGCGTTGTCGTATATCATTACTTTGGAACAAGATTATGAAGATAACACTGGCAGCGCTGTGTGATATGCAGCCGGTCACTAAATTTGTCGCGAACTCTTTAGATGTTGCCTTGTACAACCTAATCGCTTGTGTAGGGGATGCTGAGTATCTTGTCGTGGATAGCAAAGGTGAAGCCATTCGCGCCAGAAACCCCTTGGCATTACAAAAATTGGTACAGCATATCGACTATCATCAAATGACACTTCGCCATCAAAGTGCCTATGATGAAATGATTGGCCAGCCAGCGCGTAAAGGCAGTAACCAACTTGAAGTGCCGTTTGGTGATAATAAACTCTACTAGAATGCGCTCGAATCGCTAGGATCAACTATGTTTAATTTTTTCCATTTTTAGTTGAACTAATCATGGTGGTAGCCGTCAATAGAGGGGTCACTACGGCTAAAATGGGCACAACTTTAATAGATATTAAAGAGCGAATATAGGGGAGTAGATTGAACAAAGTAATTGTTACACTCGCGATAGGCGACAACCCCATGTATCAAGCGGCTATTCATAGTTTTCGTCATTATGCTAAGAAAGTAGGGGCTGATTTAGTTGTTGCAGATGCATTAACTTTTAAAGTTGATATTCAATCTCCCAAATTTGGCGCAAATCCCGCTTGGGCTGAAAAGTTGCGTATCGGTCAGTTACTAGCAGAGTATGATCGTGTTTTATATTTAGACGCTGATATTTTAGTGCACCCCGATACCGAGGATATTTTTCAAAAATATAACGATTTAGATACCGTGTATATGCTCAATGAAGGAGAGATTTGCCCCCGTCACCATGAGAAATTGTTAATAGAAAATGTGTTGGGTGAGATTGATTGGCCAACTTTTAACAATAAACCTGTCTACTATAATGTGGGTGTGATATTAGCATCAAAAGGATGTCGTTTATTCGAATTTGCAACGCTTTCAAGACTACAGCTGGTCTGTAATGAGGTTCGATTTTACGAGCAAACACTGTTTAACTATGAACTGTTTGGTAACCAACTTAAACACCGAGCGCTTAGCGAAGACTTTAACCGAATGGATATGTTTGGAAAGCAAGGTTATCGTCGAGCAGGCTTTATTCACTATGCTGGCAAAGGTTATGCAAAGAATAATCGCCGGCGTGATGTACAATTTTTAAAAGATTTTGCTCATTTGTATCAAGGTTTAATAGACGAGCATGAAATTATGCGGCTCAAGCACCTTGCTTGGCAGCAGTTTTTAAATAAAGTGTATCAAAAGTACCCCCTACCCAATGCGCTTATCTGTTTCTTGAGTACGCTCTTTGTGCCGAGATAATTGAGCTTATAAAACAAATTTACAAAGCTTTTTGACTTAAATTCACACTTTATTAAAACAATCATAGATATTAAAGTTACACTTAAACTAACTTAGGTTAAATTGGTGTTACTTGTTGTGGAGATCAATAAATTACAGCTGGATTTAAATCAGTGTACTGATCTCGTGCGAGTAGGTGAGCAACATGAGCGTGGTCACCTGATCCCCGCACGTGCTATCGCAAAAACGAAAACACTGCTGTCTTTAGGGGCAGATGAAAACTGGGCTTTTGATAAAGCTTTTCAGCAGTTAAACCCCGATTGCAAAGTCGTGGGTGTGGACTACCAGTTGAGCTTGTCTTCTATTGTGAGTAGTGCGTTGAGCTGTGGGGTTAAGTCCCTACAAAGTGTTTTGTTTGGTCGATTAAAACAAAGTAAGCATCACATAAAAGCGCTACTTAACCGCGTTTTACTGTATGCCTTTTACAGTAGTGGCAACCGACTATTGCGTCGTCGAGTGAGTGATCATACTAATGAAGTGGATATTAGTTTAGAAACACTTATTGCTGTATACGGTACTATTGAAGACAATGCGACTATGCTGAATATCAGTATGTCGTGTGATGAATATCATATGGTTGACGACATTATTAAGTTAGAGAGTATGTTGAGTGTTGTAACAATTGAATTGTCGCCAATACCAGACTGCATGTCTAAGGTCACTCAATTTATCGAGCGTATGTCTGAGCATTTTGAAGTTGTGCACATCTCTGGCGGTGGGATAGGTGAAGTGAGCCAAACGCCGCTTGAATTGACTTTTATGAATAAAAGACTCTCAACCTCAAGCAAGTAGCTCGACACCTTACATATTTCAGCCAAGAATTGACCAAACCTATTGTCGAGGCTTGAGAATTAGCTGGGCATTTTGCTGGTCAATTTCAAACTTAAAATGGCGCAAAAAATTCATCCCCAGTAACCCTGGTCCTTGAGTGGAAGAGGTCATAACACCGAATTCGAAAGGTGTTTGCTGTTTAGACCCAATTTGGATCCCAGCACTTTGATAAAAAGGTATTTCGACCACCCCATTTGCTGTACTTACCCGTCGCGAAGTTAAAAAACTGACACCGTAGCCCAGCAGGTCAAATTGCGCCGAAGTGAGGGCTGTCGTACTAGCACCTGTGTCTATCATTAAGTCTATCTGTTGTCCGGCTATTTTGGCCTGCAATATATAATGCTCGCCATGTCGCACAAGCGGGATTGTTTCAACTTGCTGATGTTTGCTGTTGAGCTCTGCGAGTAGCGGTGCAATCAATTGATGTTGTTGCTGCTGTTTACTCAATTGGGTCAGTAATAACTCTGCTTCTAAATTATTGTCTAGTGCTAAGTAGGCCTTGGCAATATGCGCAATTAAAACGAGGTTTTCAGGCTGCTCACTAAGCCAAAGTTGACCTTTTTCAATTAACTCATGCCAATTATTTTGCTCTAGTAATTCACTTAACTCGATACTGATTAGTTCAGTGATGACCTTTTTTAGATACTCATGCTCTGGGTACTGTTGAAAAAGTCGTATAAAACGGTAAATTGCCTCAACTCGCTCCCCTTGTGCCACAAAAATCTCTGCCTCAAATTGTAATGCGAGAAAGTCATTAGGCACGATGGCAAGATAGTTTTGCACAAATAAAAGATACTCAGCGAGTGCCGTAGACGTTGCGCTGTTTAGAGTGTTTTTTAGCTTATTGATCCAGTTATGAATGGTGCTGATTGATTGTGTATGCGAGGTTGATGTTCGCCACTGGGCAAGGGCTTCCATTAGGTCGCCATCCGCGAAGCTCTGCTCAGCAGGGTTACTTTGAGCTTGGGCAAGAAGTGATTGAGTTGGTGGTTGCTCAATTGTTTCTGTCGTGTAACTGGCAACAGTATTCGTAACCAATAACGTTTCCACATCATCACTAAACACTTTTTGCAAGAATGAGTTAGGTCGTTGCCAATCTAAGTAGATATTCAATGACAGGGAGCATAGTAGGATTAGATTGATTATTGATCGCATCGTTACGGGCTCCCTAATTATATGTTTTACTGTTCGAGGTGAGGCGCTAATACTTGCTTGATAGCGTTAGCAAAGTCACGGGTGAATTGAATGTCGAGTGCTGCTAACCGAGAGTCTTTTAAGGCACAATTATAGGGCCTCGTTGCGTTTTGTGTTGGTTCTGGGACAGAAACAAGATCCGCAGGATCCTTGCCAACAACATTTGCAATATGTTTGGCCATGCCATATTTGGTCATGGATTGGTTGTCGGAGACATGGAAAATCCCGCCAATGTTTGACTCCGGCTGCTGTATTAGTGCTTGTAACGTTAAAGCGATGTCCTCAACATGGGTTGGGAACCGAATTGCCCAATCATCATGTTTACTATTTGGTTGTTCAAGTATCTGTTGAGCAATGACCGTGACGGCAGATTCTGCGAGATATTCTACCTCACCGTACAACACGGGCACGCGGATAATGGTATGTAGTGCGCTATTGCTCAGAATAGTTTGCTCTGCTTGGGCTTTACTTTGACCATAAAAATTGACTGGTGAATGACATGCATTTTCAAGGTAAGGTGCCGATGTACCATCAAAAACATAGTCAGTACTGACGAATATAAAGTGAATTTTACGCGCTTTACATTGGTTAGCGAGAAACTCAGCTGCTTTCACATTCAATGCAATAGTGGCCTGATGATCGTTTTCACAGATATCTGGTTTTCTCTCGGCGGCGGCATGGATTAACACATCGGGTTGGTGCTTGTCTAAAAAGTCGACAATGGCCGTTTCTTGGTTCAAATCGAGTTGCTCAATAGGCGGTTTTGCTCTGCTAAAACCTGTGCCAATTACCGTATTTGAATGTGCGAGCACTTGCATGAGCGTGCGCCCCAGTAAACCTGTAGCACCAGTAACAACTATCTTTTTCATAATCAGAGCTTAACCTCATCATCTTTTTTTTTCATCTTAACCTTGGAAGGCCGCTTATAAAAAGTAATATCGATAATTTCCTTATTGGATTGAGCACCCCTTCGTTATTTAGATTGTAGGGTGTACAGGTAAAAGGAACAAATAATATTTACGAAACAATAAATGTATGCGGTATATGCACGATTAGCTGTTCAGCTTTAAATTAACAGCAAAAAACAATGATGGTGTTTAATATTGTGAGGCGTAAATCATTGCTTGCTCTAAATTATGCGTATTCATTTTCAGGCGTGCGAATGATCGGAGAGAGGGGCTGTATATTTTAAGCGGGCATAGCCCGCGAGTATTTTGGTGTAATTCGTCGCTGCTAACCTAGACTATTTTAAAAAGGCGAGTTGGTGAATATCTTGGATCTCAATGTCCGCTAACCCTTTGTATTTATAGGTAGCTTGCTGATTGTTGAGCCATACGCTTTGGCACCCAGCTAAATTAGCACCTTGTACATCGGTGTCCAAGCTATCCCCTATATGCAATATCTCTGATGGATTGACCTTGAGGTCATGACATGCACGTTCAAACAAGGCTGCGTCAGGCTTTGCTTTTCCATCAAGGCCTGCAAGGTACACGTGCTCAAATACGCCTGCAAGATTAAACTTTTCAACTTCCACATTACCATTGGTAATCGCAATAAGCGTATATTTTTTTTCTAGCTCCCGTAGTAATGATAAGACTGATTGGTCTACAGTTATGTTGCTGCGTGCAGTGGCGAATGCTTGATAGGCATTGGATGAATATCTTGCTACTTCTTCTTTTGTTAACGCTAGTTGTGACATGCCATATTCAAGCGCTACTTTTCTCCAGTTTGTGACATCGTCTTGTAAATGCGGCTGAGTTTCACCAATATGCCGTCTGCACTTAAGCCAGTAGTCATCCTGTTGATTGGCCCACTCAGGAATTGACTGTAAGTAGCTTTGCATTGCTTGTATGGCATTTAGAATAATAGGGTGGTTATTGTAAAGTGTGTCATCTAAATCAAAGCTTAAAACCTTGATAGGAGAAATGGCTCTATTAAATCGCATAGTACTCTTTGTGCTCGGTGCTGTGTAATTCTATTGTACGCGAAAACAGTGATTACGGAGCAAAATGAAGCTGCCTATTGTGCACTATTTCTTTTGTCTGGCACGTGGGTGGGCTTGGTCATATACTTTTGCCAAGTGCTGAAAGTCTACGTGAGTATATACTTGCGTAGCAGATAAACTGCTGTGGCCAAGCATTTCCTGAATGGCCCGAAGATCGCCACTGGATTCTAACAAATGGCTAGCAAATGAGTGTCGCAACTTGTGTGGATGGACATTTGCTGAGATACCTTGCTTTATGCCCCATTCTTTCATGCGTGCCCTAACGTGTCGTACAGAGATGCGCGTTTTTCGTTTGCTCACAAACAAAGCCAGTTCTTCATCGTGGGCAAAAAGTGGTCGAAACTTAAGCCAAGTATCAATGGCTTCGAGGGCTTTTTTCCCAACGGGGATAACTCGTTCTTTACTGCCTTTACCGAGCACGCGTATTTCACCTTCGCGAATGTCGTGCAAGTTTGTGTTTACCAGCTCACTTACGCGCAAACCGCTGGAATACATGAGCTCCATCATGGCTTTATCTCGCACCGCAAGTGCATCATCTGCATCAATTTCGAGTAATTGCAGCATCTGGTCGACATCGAGGTTTTTAGGTAAAGGCTTTTGAAATTTTGGCCCTTTTTGACCTGCCGCGGGATTGTGAAGCTGAGGGTTCTCGGTATGCTTGGTTTTTAAAAATTTATACAGGCTTCGAATGCAGCTGAGCTTGAGATTGATGCTTCTGGGGTTGTATTGCTTGCTGCGCAAGTGCATGGAAAAACGACGTACTTGCTCACTACTGACAGAAAACCAATCATGGCAATGTTCTGCGAAAAAGTATGCGGCTAATTGTAGCTGGGTTTGGTATTGGCGCACCGTGTGTGGGGAATATTGTCTCTCATAGTGCAAGTAAGCCATGAACTCTGTAATGGGTTGCTGCCATTGTTTTGCCAGTGTGTTGGCAGCACCTTCATTCATGCGAGTTCTTTTAAACGCAGTTGTAAGGACGACACCAACTCATTGACAAATAAGTTGCCATTATCAGGTGAGAAGTGATCTGCGCAGTCGCTTGCAAAAGCGAGTATTGCAGTTGGGTTGTCACTTGGACCGAGTAGGTAAAGCGCAACAGAGCGACAATCAAAGCCACTGAATAACAGCTTTTGTTCTTGCCTATCTAGACGACCAAGATAGCGAGGTAGTTTACTTAAACGTCTATTTACTAGCCCTTCTAATGTTGTATCGTACGGTATTAGTTGGCATACGTTTATCTTTGGCGACTGTGTCAGAGTATCCGCCAAAATGTCAGCAAGTTCTTGAAAGCTCTGGCAGTACCAAAGCGCACGCTGGCAATCATTAAAGAGTTTAAATATCAGCTCATTTTCTCTGGCTGAGTCCATCATGCGCTCTATTTGTGCTTGTAACTTAGCATTTTCTTCACGCAGTAGGCGCTGTTGCATCAGTGCAAGGTTTGGTGCGCCATATTGCTGGATATGTAAATTAAGATCGAGTAGTAAGTATGGATGCTCAATTAAGAAGCTTGGATTCTTTTGCAAAAAAGCCATGACTTCTGTATCTGTGATCAAAGGGTCTTTCTTACTCATATAGCGACTTGTCCATCAAAAACATGTTCAGCAGGGCCTGTCATTTTTACTGGTTTATTAACCCCGCTCCAGCGGACCTGTAAAGTCCCACCAGGCAGATCAACACGCACGGTATCGGCCAACTTCCCTTGTTTAATACCAACAGCGACTGCACCGCATGCACCACTGCCACAGGCTAAGGTCTCATTTACCCCTCGTTCCCAAACTCTGAGTTTGATATGCTCGCGATCGATAATTTGCATAAAGCCAACATTCGCGCGTTTAGGAAAGCGTTCATGGGTTTCTAACAATGGCCCCAAAGTATCAACATCTGCATGCTCAATGTCTTCAACTTCGATAACACAATGCGGGTTGCCCATCGAAACTGCGCCACAAAAAACAGTATGCTCACCGGCTCTCAAAATATAGGTCAATTCGCTTTGTTGCGCTTTAAATGGGATTTCTTGAGGGGCAAATTGTGGTATGCCCATGTTCACCGTGACTTGCCCGTCTTTTTCAGTATAAAGCGTAATGTCTCCACCTTTGGTTGAAACACTGACTTTGTGTTTATTGGTGAGGCCTTTCATACGCACGAAACGCGCGAAACAGCGCGCGCCATTTCCACATTGCTCCACTTCGGTGCCATCACTATTAAAAATACGGTAGTGAAAATCCAAATCAGGAGAATAAGGGGGCTCAACCAGTAGTAACTGATCGAAACCAATGCCAAAGTGCCTATCAGCGAGCTTTCGGATCTGGTCACGAGATAAAAAGACGTTTTGTGTGACATTATCTATCACTACAAAGTCGTTTCCTAAGCCGTGCATCTTTGAAAAATTTACAAACATATTACCTTACTATTGAGTCACTGAGTGCGATAAAAATACGCAATTATTATTCTGAAAGTAACGCTTCACCGTGCCATAGAGATTCTAGGGACTCTCGTGCTCTTACTAAGTGCGCGGTGTCACCATCTACCATTATTTCTGCAACTCTCGGTCTTGAATTATAGTTTGAACTCATGGTAAAGCCATATGCGCCAGCACTGCGTTGTGCGAGTAAATCACCCGGTTGAATCGCGAGTACTCTGTCTTTACCGATAAAGTCACCAGTTTCACAAACCGGCCCTACAACATCATAGGTATGTTGAGGTGTGTCATCCATTCTTGGGTTAACGGCGATGATTTCTTGCCATGCTTGATATAAAGAGGGACGCAGCATATCATTCATGCCGGCATCTACAATTGCAAAATGTTTCTCTTTGGTCGGCTTCAAATACTCGACTTTGGTGACCAACAGACCTGCATTGGCAGCAATGGCGCGGCCTGGTTCGAAAATTAATTCTAACTCCGAATAGGCGTCAAGGCGCTCAATGACTTGAGCTGCATAGGCGCTGGGGTGTGGTGGTTTTTCACTATCATAAGGAACCCCTAAACCACCGCCAATATCGAGATGTTGTAATTCGATACCTGCACTTTTCAGCATATCTACCAAGGCCAATACTTTATCTAAAGCAGCCAAGAATGGTTCAACTTCTGTTAGTTGTGAACCAATATGAAAATCAACCCCTACGACTTTAATGCCTGGTAGAGTACAGGCGAGTTGGTAGACGTCAAATGCTTGTTTGATGTCGATACCAAATTTGTTCTCTTTCAACCCTGTAGAAATATAAGGGTGTGTTTTGGCATCAATATCTGGGTTAACTCGAATCGACACGGGTGCCAAAGTCTGCATTTGAGAGGCGATGTCAGAGATACGCTCCAGCTCCGCTTTAGACTCTACATTGAAACATTTAATTTGCTTCTCTAGCGCAAAGGTGATTTCTTCAGCGGTTTTCGCGACACCAGAAAAAACTACCTTACTTGGATCTCCACCTGCTTTTAATATCCTAGCGAGTTCACCTTGTGAAACAATATCAAAGCCAGCCCCTAACTTAGCCAATACATTCAATACGGCTAAATTGCTATTAGCCTTGACTGCGTAGCATACTAGGTGAGGATGTGTTGCAGCAGCATCAGTAAATGCGCGATAGTGACGTTCCAACGTTTTGCGTGAATAAACATAGCAAGGTGTACCATATTCGTTGGCAATGTCTTTTACAGCAACTTGCTCGGCAAAAAGTTCGTTATTTTGATACTGGAAAAAGTCCATTTATCACTCCTTTTCGTCAGTTTTTGCTTTATCTTGTGCTTCGGGTTGTGGCTGAGAAGTACGGTTTTTATCTGCATCTTCAGGTAAATACAGTGGACCACGTTGCCCACAAGCTGATAACGTTAAGGTGCTAGTCAATACTAGAGCCAGTAAGCTAAATTGAGTGTATGTCGCTTTCATTAGATTAATGATGTCAGTGCCTTTATAATCGCAGAGTAACAGAATTCGCGAAAAAAGCAGCTTTTGCGGTCGAAATTTATTCCCTAATTGGGGAAGGTTGGGCTGTACATTACCGGAATTAAGGAGTTAGCCATGACAGATCATGAATATCATCAATTAGCCGAGGCACTGATGCTGACGATCGAAGAGCAAATTGACGATTGTGATGCAGATTTAGATTATGAATCTGCCTCTGGTATTCTCGAAATTATCTTTGCTGATAAATCTAAGATTATTATCAACAAACAAGCACCTTTGCATCAAGTTTGGGTAGCAACAAAATTTAATGGGCATCACTTTGAACTGCGTGATGATAAATGGATAGATAACCGCTCGGGAGCTGAGTTTTGGCAATTCATGTCAGATGCGGCGACTCGTCAGGCGGGTCAAAAAGTAGAGTGGCAACACGACTGATGTTAGAATTTGTAGAATACGCTGCACAGCAGCAACACAAGGCAACGGTGATTTGGTTACATGGATTAGGTGACTCGGGCAATGGTTTTTTGCCTATCGCACCTGAACTTGCTTTGCCGGACGAATTGGGTGTTCGATTTGTCTTTCCTCATGCTCCTGTGCAACCAGTTACCATAAATGGTGGTATGGAAATGCGCGCTTGGTATGACATTAAAAGCATGGATCTTGAAAATCGTGCCGATGAAGCGGGTGTAAGAGAGTCCGCAGCTTTGGTATCAAGTCTGATCGAAAAAGAAATTGCAGTAGGTATTCCCGCAGATAAAATTATTCTTGCAGGCTTTTCTCAAGGTGGCGTAATTAGCTTGCACTTAGCGCCTCGTTTACCTTTCCAAGTAGCAGGTGTCATGGCGTTATCGACATATATGTGTGCGCCACAAAAGTTGGCTGACGAAGCGCAGCAAAGTGCACTCAACATATTTATGGCACATGGTAGGCATGATCCAGTTGTACCTATGCAGGCGGGAAAAACAGCTTATGAAGCACTTGTGAATCAAGGGTATGATGTAAGTTGGCAAGATTATCCTATGGAGCACCAAGTATGTTTGGAAGAGCTCAAGGCGATTAGAGCGTGGTTAATCTCGCGCTTGTCATAGTGAAATTAGGACAGACGAATGACTCAACGTATAGTGATCAAAACCAAAGTGACTGATGCTCAATCGCAGCCAAAACAGGCCAATTCTGTGAGCTATCAATATCACTGGCGGCGGATCTTTACTGTATTGGCCATGATGAGTTTTGGGGTTATGGCGTTGTCTTATGGCGTTTTTAAATCGGTATATGCAGATGACCTAACATCATTACCGAGTGAGCCGGCAATAATAGCACCACAAGTTGTTGACGCGACAGACACACAAGTATCCGAGTTATCAGCGTCTGCTATCCAAATTTCAGAGACTGTGATTGAAGAGCCCCAAGTGCCAGCGCTCATTTCGCAGAACAGTGAATCTACAGGGCTCGAGCAGTCAGCTACGCTTGTTGCCAATGTGGCAAGCGGTGATGAAGACATACTGGAGATTGCATCAGAAAATACTGAACAAACGCAAACCTCACCGCCTCAGTTACAAGAAGAGGCTTCTGTTACGCGATTTGCAGACGACGCGCAAATTGCGAGTGTAGCGCTAAACGCCAAAGTGGATACCAGTCATATCAGCCGTGCAGTGCTAACTTCTGGTATTGAAAATCGTGAACCTGTCAATGTGTTAAAACACCTTGTAGAGCAAAATCGGTTTGAGGAAAAGCTCTATTTCTTTACCGAGATCAAAGGGCTTCAGGGTGAAGTGGTGCAACATTTATGGTTTCACCAAGAGCAACTAATGGCAGAGATCACTCTGGCTATTAGTGCACCGAGGTTTCGTACTTACTCGAGTAAAAATATAATGCCAAGCCAAACGGGCCAGTGGCGAGTTGAAGTTATCACACAAAATGGTCAGTTGTTGGCACAGAAATCATTTCGAATTTTAGCAAAGGCTCCATAGAGAGCCGACAAGGCAAAACATGACAGAAACAAACAATATTGTTCGCATCGCTACGCGCAAAAGTGCGCTGGCGCTTTGGCAGGCTGAATATGTAAAAGCGCAACTAGAGCATTATCATTCAGGCCTTGTTGTAGAATTAGTGCCCATGTCTACCAAAGGCGACAAGATTTTAGATACACCTCTGGCAAAAATCGGTGGCAAGGGGCTGTTTGTCAAAGAGCTTGAGCAGGCCATGCTAGCAGGCCGAGTAGACATCGCCGTGCACTCAATGAAAGATGTGCCAGTGGACTTTCCTGAAGGCCTTACATTACACACAATATGTGAGCGAGAAGATCCGCGTGATGCGTTTGTTTCTAATCAATATCAACATATTGATGAGTTGCCAGAGGGAGCCGTCGTTGGCACTTCAAGCTTACGCAGGCAGTGTCAAATCCGAGAGATGAGGCCCGATTTACAAATTAAAGATTTACGCGGCAATGTAAATACTCGACTGGCCAAGCTAGATGCCGGCGAATTTGATGCCATTATATTGGCGGCGGCAGGCCTAATTCGATTAGAAATGGCCGAACGTATCGCCAGCTATGTGTCTGTTGAGCAATCTTTACCAGCAAATGGTCAAGGTGCGGTAGGTATCGAGTGTCGCAGTGATGATGCGCGGGTGCAAAGTTTACTTGCTCCACTAGAGCATGCTCCAACACGTGCAAGAGTATTAGCTGAGCGCGCAATGAATCGTCGCCTTGAAGGTGGTTGTCAGGTTCCAATTGGTGCGTACGCTGAGCTACAAGGCGACCAGATCTACCTTAGAGGGTTAGTCGGCGCAGTGGATGGCAGCACTATTTTACGCGCTGAAAAAACGGGTGCGTTACAGCAAGCTGAGGCATTGGGCGTTGAATTGGCTGAATCTCTGCTAGCGCAAGGTGCAGATAAGATTTTAGCCGAGGTGTACAGAGACGCTTAATGTGAAATTTGCCATAACTCGGCCGCAAGGAAAAGGGGAAGCACTTGCCACTGAGCTGGAAAAAAAGGGCGTTTTAGCACTGTGTACACCTGCGTTGAAGCTCAATAGTGTTGAAGTTTCACAGGCCCAACTCATAGAGGTCTGTGAAGCCGAAATACTCATTTTTATCTCACAAGATGCAGTGCTTAATTTCGCGGTGCAGCTAGAAAAGTTCGCAATGACACTTCCTGCGAGTAACCATGTGCTCGCAGTCGGGCAACAAACCGCAGAAGCTATCCAACATCACTTTGCTCGCAGTGCCACTGTGCCCACAAAACAAGACTCAGAAGGTCTGGTTGCTTTACCAGAGTTACAACATGTCGAACAGGCTAGAGTCGCATTGATTAAAGGGCGGGGTGGTAGGGCTCACATTGCGAAAACGCTTAAATCGCGGCAAGCGATACTAAACAGTTGTTGCGTGTATGAACGGCTTCCGGCTAAGGCAGCGGCCGATGACTGGTTAGACCACTGGATGGAAGCGCAAATTGACGGTATAGTGGTCACCAGTAATGCAGCCGTTGATGCGATATTTAATTGTCATCAGTCGGCGCTTTTTCGTTGGCTAAAGACACGACATTTTGTCGTGGTGAGCGAGCGCACCGCGCAATATTTAAAAATACAGTTTAAAATAACCGATAAACAGATCACCTTGAGTGATGGTGCTGATAACCAGTCCCTCTTAATGGCCATCTGTAAATTAACTTCCCAACAGGGCAGCGCAATGACGGAAAAAAACCAAGAAGCAACAACGTCTGTATCAAATCAGAATATGGAAGTAGCACCAGACAATGTATCACACGGTCCTCAAGCGAAGCTTAGTAAGACCGCAGTTGTTGCGCTGTTGGTCGCGCTTAGTGGCATAGGTGCCACAGCTGGGCTGTTTCTTTATGATAAACAACAAGAAGCACTGCAACTTGCTGCGTTGTCAAACCTTCAGCAGCAAAACCAGCAGTTGCAGGTTGACCTCAATAATGCGCTGGCCGCTCTTAATCAACTTCAATCACAGTGGCCACAGCAAAAACAAGCCATTGCTAACCAGTTAGCCGAACAACAATCACAAGTCACAGCAAGTTTGCAACAAGTGCTCTTAAAAGCGCGTCAACAAGTGGGTGGGGCGTTAAGCTCTGAGCTACGTTCACTCGCCCGTTATGCCGAATTTAAAGCCGTGAGTGAGCGAGACTATTTAGGCTCAGTTATGGTCCTTAAACGCCTGCAGCAAGCGTTGTCACAAGAAAGCGGCACGGATGCATTATTGCTTGCCATTAGTTCTGATATTGCCAAGCTGCAAGCGCAGCCACAGCCAAATACCGAGGCTGTATATATGGAGCTAGCTGGATTATTGTCACAAATTGATAGCCTGCCATTGAAAACAATTGAAAAGCCAAAAGAGGCTGTACAGCATAACGCAGAGCTCAGTACTGACGTGAATGACTGGCGAGCTAACTTGTCTCGCAGTTGGCAAAGAATTCGCTCGGACTTTCTGACGATTAGGCAACACGATAAGCCGGTCATTGATCCTCTGTTAGATGCGCAAGAGCAACAGCTCATTCGCAGTCAATTGCGCAGTTATCTACAGCAAGCGCAAAGTGCCTTTTTGGATGGGCAGAGTAGTGTTTATTATGCTGCATTAGAAGGTGCTGAGGATACACTCAGTCGTTATTTTAAACTTAATAGCGCCGCGAGTGATAGCTTGGTGGAGTCGCTAAAACAACTGAAGCGCAGTGAGCTCGGGACACATCACGATGTGCAATTGGCAACACCAACGGCATTGAAGGAGTGGTTGCAATGATCCGATTAATTGGTGTGCTCTTACTGTTTTTTGCAGTGCTTGCGAGCTCTCATTTACTCATAGATGAAAAGGGCTATGTACTGGTTTCATTTAATCAATATACCGTTGAAAGCACATTGGTCTCTTTATTGTTCATGTTAATGGCCGGTATGTTTGTACTTTGGCTAATTGCGAGGGTTTCCAAAGTGTTTTGGCGAGCTTTTGGGGGGCTATCAAAGCGTCGTTTCAAGAAGCGTCAGCAACGAGAAGAGGATGCCTTTGAGCAAAGTGTTTGGGCGCTTATTAATAGCCAACCTGATAGTCTTGGTTACACGCTGCAATTATCTGAGTTTCCAAGTAAATGGCGTGATCAGCAATTGGCCATTCAAGCTAAGGCGGCGTTGCATGCGGGTAAGAAAGTCGTTGCGCGTGAATATTTGCAACAGCTATCTGAAGCTGCTCAAAGTAAGGTAAGCGAACTTTGGTTGGCTGCAGAGCAAGACAGTCAAGCACTTAGTACCTTAGCGCCCCACGCGCAAATGAAAAAAGCAACGCCGACGGAGCTAAACGCGTATATCAGAGCATTACTACAGGCAAAAGATTGGGATACATTGCAATCGACGATTGAACAACGACATAAGCAATTGCATTGGTCTGATGTGCAGTGGTCGCAGTTTTTCGTATCTTACTTTGAAGCTATTTTACGCCATAGTGGCAAAGATATTCACGCATTGCACAGCGCGTTGCCGAGGGCATTGCGGGCGCAGAGCCAAGAAGCTTATATACGCACTTGTGTGCGCTTTGGTCAGCTTGAAATGGTCAGGAAGGGGCTCCTTAAAATGCTCAACAAGTCTCAGTTTTTGGCGCTTGCAGAGACATTACAGTTTGCTGGCGGAGGTGATATTGAGGTGCGTAAAGCCATTCAAGTACAGCTAAAGAAACATCCTGAGCATACCGAGCTATTGTTTTGTTTGGCGTGTATGGCCAATGGTGAGGGCGATCATGGCCTCGCTGCCCAAATATTCGACTCACTCTCAAACTCACCCTGGCAATCGCTTTGGCAGCATCAAGCTGAGATTGCATTTGCAAAAACTGGTCAGTTTGAAAAAGCATATTTGCTGCTCAGCAGTGCTGGGCAATAAAACAACGAGACCAGTGTGCTCCCGCACTGGTCTACTACTTCCCCCTCTTTTTCACTTTGATTTATCGAATCCTTTGCCTGACAATTTAAGTGCTTGTATTTTGATCAATAGTGGTCTGTTTAGTTGAACTTTGCGGATAATTGTCCTTGTATCTAAACTTAAGCTGCGTATGATCTGAAAAATTTTATCTGCAAACCGAGTGCCTTATGATCAATACCAAACTACCTTTACTTGATTTACACCGTCACTTAGACGGTAACGTGCGTGCTGAGACGATTTTAGAACTCGGTCAGAAATTTAACATGCCACTACCAGCTAATGACGTGGAAGGTCTGATCCCTCATGTTCAGGTGATTGACAATGCGCCGAACTTAATGGCGTTTCTAGCAAAGTTAGACTGGGGTGTTAAGGTGCTAGGTGACTATGATGCTTGTCATCGCATTGCAGTAGAAAATGTTGAGGATGCTATCGCACAAAAAATGGATTATACCGAGCTGCGTTTTAGCCCTTATTACATGGCGAAAACACATAACCTGCATCCGCAAGGTGTGGTTGAGGCCGTTGTAGACGGTGTTAAACGTGCAGCGCAAGGGCGTGATATTAAAGTGAACTTGATTGGTATCATGTCTCGCACTTTCGGTGTTGAAAAATGTCAGCATGAACTGGATGCATTATTGGCATTCAAAGAGAGTTTGGTAGCTGTTGATCTGGCGGGTGATGAGTTGGGCTTTCCTGGTGAGTTATTTATTGAGCACTTTAGGCAGGTTAGAGATGCATACTTAAGTGCTACTATCCATGCTGGAGAGGCTGAAGGTGCGAGCAGTATCTGGCAAGCGATTAAAGAGCTTGGCGCCACCCGTATCGGCCATGGTGTTAAAGCCATTGAAGATCCAGCGCTGATGGACTACCTAAGAGATAACGGCATCGGTATTGAATCTTGCTTAACCAGTAACTTGCAAACGAGTACAGTATCAAGTATCGAAACCCACCCACTAAAACAGTTCTTGGATCACGGTATCTTAGCAACCATCAATACGGACGATCCCGCAGTGCAGGGCATTGAGTTAGATAACGAGTTTACCAAAGCAGCGCCACTTGCTGGTTTAAGTGAGGCTAACATTCAAAAAGCGCAAAAAAATGCAGTTGAAATTGCGTTCTTAAATGATGCTGACAAGCAGGCTTTACTACAAAAATATATGTGATTTTTGGCTGGGCTGCTCAGTGTTTTGAGCAGCTTAAATAATTATCTCTCAGCGCATTGATCACGTGGCTACGTGTGACAATCGCAATCACTTTGTCAGCCTGAATAACCGGGTATATTTTGGGCTTATCTTGTTGCATCTGAGTGGCTAAGTCCAGCACAGTTGTATTCTTGCTTACCGCTAGCGGTTCTGTTGTCATCAGTTCTGATATTTGAGTTGCACCATCACAAAAGTAGCTGCTTTGTAGTAAAGGCGCGAGCAATTGCTGTTCAGAGATAAAGCCAACTAAAGCACCATGTTTGTCTTGCACGGGAGCACCGAATAAATCAAACTTTTGCAGCTGTTCTATTGCTTCTGTAATTTCAGTTTCTGGGGTGATAACTGGGAATTGGAAAGACATGATGTCTTCAATAAATTGGTTTGCCATGGTATGTCTCCTGTCTTGTGTTAGGAGTAGTATGCGCAAAACCGATTTATTTTTAAAATTGATTATTTATATTATTTCGATTGTTTTTTTAGATTGAACGCGCAACTTAAATATTGCGCGCTCTATTTTGCATTACTTGATAAATGCAAAGGCATCTGCGTACATGAAGTCGCTGCTGGCACCATGATTGATAAAATCATCGCGGACGATGCCAATCATGTTAAAGCGGCCAGCCATATATACGCTATATGGTTCTAAAGAGATGATGTCTTTCATAACTGCCTGATGCACGTAGCCGATATGGCCTTGCCAAGTATCAGTTGCGTTTTCAACGACAGGGATAAATTGGAAGTTCTTTTTGCTCGCAGCCCACGCTTCCATTTCTGCTTTTGCATAGAGCGCAGATTCTTCTTTTACGCCCCAATAGAATAAGACCGGTTGCTCGTAATTAATTTCTGCAAGATGGTCAGCCATAGACTTTACGTATGAAAACCCAGTACCGCCGGCTAACAAGACGATTGGTCTTGCTTGCTCAGGACGCACTTGTGACACACCAAGTCCCACTTCTAAATCTACATCAATGCCATCTGTATGGGCTGTTTTCAGATGCTCCAATGCTTGCATAGCGTATGAGTCAGCACCTGAAGCGCCAATATGTAGCTCTAGCTCTTGTTTATTCGATGGGCTGCTCGCAATCGAAAATGCACGCTTGTCTTTTTCACCAAGTACCAGTTGTAAATAGTGGCCAGCGGAAAATTCTGCGTCTTGCTGTGGCTTTAACAGCACCTTGTAAACAAATTCTGTGAGAGGAGAAATAGCCTCTACACGCGCTTTTAATATCTGCATTTCAAACCTTTTTATTAAGCACCTTGGCGAAAGTATGCGCACTGTAACATATTTAGTCGCGATATTGTTATATCGCGTTGCTTGGAAATTACCTGAAAGTAAAACAAACTTTGCTAAAAGTGCACAATACTAAAATGTTATTGCTTATCCATAATGCCTAAGCTGTCCCAAATATCATCGACTTTGCGTTTGACATCTTCGTCCATCATAATGGGTACACCCCATTCTCTGTCCGTTTCGCCTGGCCATTTATTGGTTGCATCCATTCCCATTTTAGAGCCAAGTCCAGATACAGGCGACGCAAAATCGAGATAATCAATTGGCGTGCTTTCTATCATAGTTGTGTCTCTCGCAGGATCCATACGGGTCGTTATGGCCCAGATTACGTCATTCCAGTCACGAGCATTTACATCATCATCACAGACGATCACGAATTTAGTATACATAAACTGGCGCAGGAAAGACCAAACTCCCATCATCACGCGTTTCGCATGGCCAGGATATTGTTTTTTCATCGTGACTACCGCCATACGATAGGAACATCCCTCAGGAGGGAGGTAAAAGTCGACAATTTCAGGGAACTGCTTTTGTAAAATTGGCACAAAGACTTCGTTAAGTGCCACACCAAGAATCGCCGGCTCATCTGGTGGGCGGCCTGTGTAAGTGCTGTGATAAATCGGGTTTTCACGATGCGTAATGTGAGTTACTGTCATGACTGGGAAATCATCCACTTCATTGTAGTAACCAGTGTGATCCCCATAAGGCCCCTCTGGTGCGGTTTCTCCTTGTTCAATATATCCTTCAAGTACTATTTCGGCACTGGCTGGTACTTGTAAGTCATTTGAAATGGATTTGACGACTTCGGTCTTGCTGCCGCGCAGAAGCCCTGCAAATGCGTACTCGCTGAGCGTATCTGGCACTGGTGTTACCGCGCCTAAAATGGTCGCTGGATCGGCACCTAATGCCACAGATACTGGATAGGGTTCACCGGGGTGTTCTTTACACCACTCTTGAAAATCTAATGCACCGCCTCGATGAGATAACCAGCGCATGATGATTTTATTTTTGCCAAGTAACTGTTGACGGTAAATTCCTAAGTTCTGACGCTTTTTATGTGGCCCTTTGGTCACTGTTAGGCCCCATGTAATCAGTGGCGCAGCGTCACCCGGCCAACAATGCTGAATAGGAAGCTTAGTTAAATCGACATCGTCACCACTTAATACAACTTGCTGACAAGGCGCTTTCTTTAGCTCTTTTGCAGGCATATTGAGTACTTGCTTAAAAACCGGAATTTGGCCTATGGCTTCTTTAATGCCTTTTGGTGGTTCAGGTTCTTTGAGAAATGCCAAGAGCTTACCAACTTCACGAAGCTCGCTGACATCGGTCTGACCCATGCCCATTGCGACGCGTTTCGGCGTGCCAAATAAATTTGCAAGGACGGGAATATCAAACCCTTCTGGGTTTTCAAATAGAATTGCAGGACCACCGGCACGTAAGGTGCGATCTGCTATTTCAGTCATTTCTAACTTGGTTGAAATGGGTTGACTGACGCGGACAAGTTCACCTTGCTTTTCAAGCAATTCGATGAACTCTCTTAAGTCTTTATATTTCATTTTAGCCTATTACGCAGTGAGTAAGCCTATCTGTGACAACAATTATATCAACTCCCCACCTTCTGAACATACTCTAAGCGAGGAATAATGGTATTAATCGATTTGGTTGGTTGCTACAGAGAAGTCTGTAATTAACAAGGTATTGGTGTTCGTTATACGTTACTGTCGCGTTTCTCGATTTGTTATCAATTACCTTTTTACCTTTGATTGTGACTCTTATGTTTCCTTGATTTGGCCTTTGGGCTATAGTCAGAGTGAGTCGACGGGTATCTATTGGAGGCGACTTGAAGACAATAACAACAATAGTTTACCTAGCATTATGCTTACTAGTGGTAGCCTTTACTCCGAAATCTTTGGCGCAGGGTTTGCCTACCGAGGTATTCGATAATCACAGTGCAGTTATGTTGCTGATTGAACCTACCAGTGGCAGGATTGTGCGTGCCAACCAATCCGCTGCAGACTTTTACGGCTACAGTAAAGCACAATTAGAAAACTTATATATTCAAGAGATTAATCAGTTTACACCTCAACAAGTTGAGAAAGAGCGACTATCAGCATTAAATGAAGGACGTAATTATTTCATTTTTCAACACCGGTTGGCGAACGGAGAAAACCGTACGGTGTCCGTTTATTCATCGCCTTTTATGGATGCAAACGGAGAGGCCTTACTTTTCTCGGTGATCCAAGATGTCAGTGCGCGGCGCAAGTTAGAGCATGCGCTGTGGCATTATCAAAGTAATTTGGAACAGCAAGTTGCGTTACAAACAAAAGAAATAAAACATGCCAGCACTGTACAAGTCTTTTTACTCAGTAGTGTAATCGCCATTTTTATAGGCACGACGGTGATCCTAGGTTGGGGGTTTTTGCGTTTGCGCAAAACCAAGCGCCGCTTGGAATATCAAAGAGCACGCCTAAATGCGATTTTTGATGCTATTGGCGAATATCTCATTTTTACCGATCCAGATGAAAAAGTGGTTTCTGCAAACCGTGCAGCTTATCAAGACCTAGGAAAATTAGATGGCCAATTGATCTCTGATGCATTAGGCGATTGCACGTGCGTAGAGGCAACTCAGTTTGAGCCTCGGGAGTGTAAGTTGGATACGAATTTTGGCACCCTAGATGTTGAAATAAGTAAAACGGATGTATTGGACAACAATGGTGGTTTATATGGCCACATTTACCTTCTACAAAACATTACTCAGCGTTTGGTTGATGAGCAAGAACAACGTCTTGCCAGCACCGTCTTCTCGACGACAAGTGAAGGTGTGTTAGTGTCTGACAAGCATAATCGCATTCAGATGGTCAACAAGGCATTTACGGAGATCACGGGCTTTAGCGGACCTGAAGTAATGGGAAAAACACCGGCAATTTTTAATTCTGGTCGTCACGATACCGCTTATTTTACTCAGCTATACGACGCTTTAAGTTCACGCGGCCACTGGGAAGGTGAAATATGGAACAAGCGTAAAAACGGTGAGGTTTATCCAAGTTGGTTACAAGTCTCAGCCGTGTTTGATCAACATGGCGATATAGATATGTATGTGGCGCTATTTAACGATATCACCTCGCGAAAACGCAATGAGCAATTGATGTGGCAGCAGGCAAATTTTGATAATTTGACGGGGCTGGCTAATCGTCATCACTATCACGCTAAATTTGATATTGCATTGACGCAGGCTGAGCGTAAACAGTCTCGTGTAGCGGTGTGTTTCATCGACCTAGACCGCTTCAAAGCGGTAAATGATACGCTGGGACATCATATTGGTGATTTATTGCTGATTGAGGCTGCGAATCGGCTCCGAGAATGCACAAGAAATTCTGATACAGTTGCGCGCTTGGGAGGTGATGAATTTGCCTTGTTATTACCAGAAATGGAAATGATCGGGGATATGGAAAAAGTCGCTGAAAAGATCCTCAGTGCGTTGAGTGAGCCATTCCATCTAGAAGGTCATGAGGCGTATGTATCAGGTAGCATGGGCATCACATTTTATCCAGATGATGGTGAAGATAGAAAGGTGCTATTAAGAAATGCTGACAGCGCCATGTACAAAGCAAAAGAAAATGGTCGCAATTGTTTTCAATTCTTTACGGCGGCTATGCATGAACATGCCAAAGCCCGCAGCCAGTTAGAAGGGGCGCTGCATCGCGCGCTAGCTAACCAAGAGCTGAGAGTGGTTTACCAACCGATTGTAGGCCAGGGGAATAAACTGGGGTGTGAGGCATTGTTGCGGTGGCATAATGAAGCGCTCGGTGAAGTGTCTCCAGCTGACTTTATTCCTATTAGTGAAGAGCTTGGGCTCATACTGGCGATGGGTGAATGGGTGCTGTATCAGGCTTGTGCACAAGCTCGTTCATGGCTTACGAAAACTGACAGACCTTTCTTTGTGTCTGTAAACGTATCTAGCACCCAGTTTAAACGCCAGAATATTGTAAGCTTGGTAGATAAAGTACTTAAAGATACTGGTCTACCAGCGACTTGCCTAACGCTTGAAATTACAGAGACTGTACTAGCCGATAATTCAGATGAGATAGAATTGCAGTTGGAGCAATTACGACACATGGGGGTTGGGCTGGCTATTGATGATTTTGGTACGGGCTATTCGTCGCTAGGTTATCTAAAAAGATTTCCTTTATCTAAGCTCAAGATTGACCGCGCATTTATCAAAGACTTGCCCGAAGATGAAGAAGACAAGACGCTTATCAGCGCCATAGTGTCTATGGCCAGTAAATTAAAACTCACAGTGATCGCTGAGGGGGTTGAGACCCCAGCTCAACTAGAGTTACTGCAACAGTTAGGGTGTGATTACACTCAAGGATATTTGCATGCCAAACCAAGCGATGCGAGTGATTTTGAGCGATTCCTAGTGCAGCATTCTCGGTCGCAGGCTCACTCACAAACTTGATGCAATTGGCAAAGAGAAGCCAACGCTTCGTGTGCTTTTAGGTTACCCTGTGCTTTTGCTTTAATGAGCAATTCAAAGGCTCGGGGTAAGTCTTGCTCTCCGCCTTCTCCTGCAATTAGCATAGTCGCAAGGTTATACATGCCCCACTGATCTTGGCTGCTTGCGGCTGCTTCAAATGACTGGCGCGCTGCAATCAAATCTCCCTGTTGATATAAACTAATTCCTTGGCTATTTTGCGGTGAAAATTGTGCTCTTTGATGTTTAGGGAAATGCGGTAGAGCACGCTGTTTAACGATGCCGCCTAGTACATAGATATCATTCGGCCGATATGCTGCATAGATCCCACCACTTTGATACAAGTCTAAAATTTCGCTGCGCGTTAAACGCCAGGGTTCTGCTTTGAAGTAGTCATCTAGCATCAGGTTATCGAGTTGGATAGCACGTTTTGCATCGCGTTTTCTCGCATAGGTGTAACGACCCTGTTTCAAGGTAACTAGATCTGTGTCTACGGCTATCACTTGTACCACTCTAAATTGAGGTTGATACACTCGGTCACTTTGGATTCTGCCAAAGTCGACCATGATGACATCGTCAACTTTAGGCGCATGTAACCACATCGATTGTTGTGTTTGTGTTTGCTGATGCTGCGCAATCCAATAGCCACAGAAGCCGACAAGCAAAAAGGCAATGATGATGGCCTTATAGCGGCTGATAGATGCAGTGATCACATCATGGGTACGAAACAGGGCGCTTTTTATCATTGGCATCTCCTTGGTGAGCTACACCGTAATTTTTATTATGTGTGTCAAAACCAAGATAACATGGCTTAGTTTTGACACAAAGAGGCCTATTTACCCGACATTGCAGTTTTTGCATTGGCTGCCATAAGCGCAAATACTGCGTAGGCTGCTGTATTTTGCTTTAGTTTATCTGGGTCAACTTTATCGAGTGTATCATCGGCTGTATGGTGATAGTCAAAGTAGTCGGTGCCCACTTGATGTAAATCGAAAATTGGTGCCGATGTCATCTGCTTGAATGGGATCAGATCTGGCCCTCCACGCGCTGCGTTTTTGCGAATGTATTTAATGCCCAGCGGCTTTAACTGTTTCGCAATGTCGCGTACGGCAGGGAGGGAAGCTGCATTCACATTAGACTCAAAAGCGTACACGACATCAGCGCCAAAGTCTGACTCGGCGGCTGCGACGATATTACTTAAGCGCTCTTCGTAATGTTTAAAATAGGCTTTGGCACCCCATAATCCGAGTTCCTCAGCTGCAAATAACACAACACGAATACTGCGTTCAGGTCGAGTGTGATCGGCGATGTGCTTTGCCGCAGCCATGGTTAATGCGACGCCGGCACCATCGTCTAGGGCGCCAGTTCCTAAATCCCAAGAGTCGAGGTGGCTGCCTAGAAGTACATATTGTTCTGGGTACTTGGAACCGGTGATTTCACCAATGACGTTGTAACTTGTCCCTTCGCCTAAATCTTCCGTTTGAATATTCATTTCTACTTTGACCGGTTTACCAAGTGCCACAAGGCGTGCGAGCTGGTCGGCATCAGGGTTTGCAACCGCTGTTGCGGGAATTTTACTGACTCCTTCAGTGTAATGGCTGCCCCCTGTATGGGCGAACCTATGATGGCTGGTACTGACCGAGCGCATCATATAGGCAATTGCCCCTTTCTTGGCAGCTTCTACCGCGCCTTTGTTACGGGCTTTTACAGCTGGACCATACCCATTGCCGTCAATGTCTCTGTTCATACGATAATTGATAAATGCAATTTTACCTTTCAAACTCCCTGCTGGCGCTGCAATTAACTCGTCAAAAGTCTCAAATAATACAACTTCACCTGATAAGCCTTGCTTGGGGGTACTTATACTATTACCGAGTGCCGTGAGGTGCAGGGGCTGCTTGCTTGGTGTCAAAATGAATCCAGATTCATGGTAACGTCTCCACTCTGGGAATTTGGATGGTTCCAACCACACTTTATCAAAACCGAGCTGTTGAAACTTTTGTTTAGCCCATGAAACCGCCATTTTGTCGTTTTCTGTACCTGGCAAGCGAGGGCCAACTTCGGTGGTTAAAGACTTAACGAGTTGCCAACTTAAGTCGCTGTTGCGCGCGTGATCACGTACTTTAGCAACGGTGTCTAATTCTGCCTGAGTAAATTCCTGAGCTACTGTGGTGTAGCTCGTACAGAGTGCAAATAGTGGTAATATGCTGGTTTTAATCAAAGTACGAAATGCACGTTTCATAATGTTCCTTAATCGGTAGTGATGTGGTTATTTTGACACCGAAATCCACGCTTTAAAACGTTAATAGGATGAAATGCATAAGAGCGCGCTGTTGTGAATTGTTAGAAAAAGTGAAACTGAGAGAGCGGAAGCTTCAAGCGCGTGTTATTGAGATGATTGCATAGTATACCAAAGGTAGGGGTTTTTGATAAAATCAGCGAACTTTGATTTGTCAGGAATACCATGTGAACTCGCCTTTTACTCAATTATCACTGCGTGCAGAGTTACTATCGGCACTTAACAAAGCTGGTTTCAGCAAAATGACGCCGATTCAAGCACAAAGCCTACCTGAGCTGCTAATGGGCAAAGATATCGTTGCGCAAGCAAAAACTGGTTCAGGCAAAACATTGGCTTTTAGCTTGGCAATGTTGCAGCAATTAGACACATCATTGCAGCAGATCCAAGGACTTGTTTTAGCACCTACCAGAGAGCTTGCCAATCAAGTTGCTGAAGAAGTACGAAAGCTTGCTAGAGAGTTGGGCAATGTGAAAGTGTTGACTATTTGTGGAGGTGAGCCTATCGGGCCACAAATAAGTTCGCTGGAACATGGTGCGCACATTGTGGTTGGTACACCTGGTCGAGTCGAAGAACATTTATTTAAGGGGACCTTAGACTTAACTCAAGTGAGCCACTTTACTTTGGATGAAGCGGACCAAATGTTAGATATGGGGTTCATTGATGCTATTGAAAGTATTACTGTTTACCTCCCTGAAACACGTCAGACAATGATGTTTAGTGCAACTTATCCTAAAGACATTGAACAATTGTCGCAGCGTTTTATGCGTGCGCCCACTTTGGTTAAAGGTGAAATCGAAACGCTTAATCGACAGATCAAACAACAGTTTTTCCTGCTAAAAAACAACAAGCTCAGGTTCAACACTTTAAGGTTGCTATTACTGCAACATAAACCAGAAAGTTGCATTGTATTTTGTAATACCAAAGTTGAAACCAAAAAGCTTTTCAGTGAGTTACAAGAAACTGGCTTGCAAGTGGTCGTGCTGCATGGAGATTTAGCACAAATCGAGCGCCAAAGGGTGTTACTCAGGTTTGCAAATAAAAGTGCTTCAGTGCTGGTGGCGACGGATGTTGCGGCCCGCGGTTTGGATATTGAAGATATCGATATGGTGGTGAATTACCATATGGCGCTCGAGCCACAAACACATGTACATCGGGTAGGGCGCACAGGCCGTGGCGGAAAAAAAGGTTTTGCCTGTTCATTGTATGGTGAAAACGAAACCTTTAAAGTGAAGCAGCTCAGCGAGCTATATGAACGAGAATTTAATCCATCACCAACGCCTCCACTGAGCCTGCTTGATAAGCCGGCGTATAAACCCCGTATGGTGACTGTCATGATAGATGCGGGCAAAAAGCAAAAAGTACGAGCAGGAGACATTGTTGGGTGTCTAACGGGTGAAAATGGTATTGGCTCAGCGCATATCGGCACTATTACAGTGCAAGACAATCAAGCGTATATTGCTATTTATAGAGATGCCGTGAAGCCTGCTATTCGTAAATTACATGCCGATAAAATCAAAGGTAAACGCATTAAAGCTAAGCGATTGGCGTAGAGGCCTCTTTTTAATTATAGCGCCATTTTTAGCTGGTCATACTCGAGTTTAATTTGATTAAATTCGACACCACTACCGCCTTTATCAGGGTGGCAAGACAAAGCAAGTCTTCGCCACTTTTTTTGCAATGTAGGCAAGTCGTACTTATCGGGTAGGTGCCACTTTTTTACCAATGTTTCACGCGTTTGGGCACTGGGGTGGGTTGTTTGGACGCTTAAATAGTTTTGCCAAAATTCACTTAATAGTGCCTCAATTTCTTTTTTGCTGGTGTCATAATTGTTCCAATCTAAATAATAACTTTTAAGTGGATCGTTATGTGATGGTAAGTTACCGTGATCTGAACTAACCGTTTCCTGATCCATATTAAGGTGTTCTATATAGATATCTAATGCAGAGATATGCACAAGATGGTGTGTGTCGCACAGTTCGTTTTGTAATTGATATAGCCCATTCATTATTAAAAAGTTTCTTTTAAACAGATCTTTATGGCTATCTTTATCTAACTCAGGCAATGCACCGAGGGTTTTTAGCTGCTCCGCGAGCTCATGAACTTTTAAATGTGGGGTCGCAGATATAATGTCAAAAATAATATTGAGAATTGGGTTGAGCATTGTTCGACCTGTAAACATAGTGTATCTTCATGACCATAAATATTGTCGATTAATTATTACGCTATTGCAAATCGGGATGGCATGGATGGCTTTAATACATAAGTGCTTGATAGTGATCTTTACTTTGGGACTGAGCATTTTCGGCTATGGATCAGAACAGGGTAGTTCAGTACAAACACTAGAGCAACAAATACAGAATATTGCGCAACTTGAGAGATGGCAAGAGCAACAGATGGTGGGTGAGCAATTGTTAAACCATCCTAAACTTTCTCTTTTGCAAAAAGTCTCTCTTTTTGAACTGTTAGGAAAAGTGGCCTTTCAGCGTGGAGAGCTGCGCCAAGGTATTCAGTTTTTTAAGCGAATGGAAGTGGAGCTAAATGAACTACAAGACCTCACACGACAATTTACAGCGGTTAAAATGCAGGGAATTGGTTGGTATCATTTAGGCGAATTTGCTGCATCGGAAAAGGATTATACTCGTGCATTGGAGCTCGCCAAAAGCCATCAGCCTCCAATTGAAGTCGCGCATATTCAGAATAACTTAGGTCTGGCATATGTGAAAATGCATGACCTGATGAGTGCTTTGTCTCATTACTTGGATGCGTATGAGCTGTACAAACAACACGGTGATGAGCAAGATCAGGCTGATATTATTCTTAACATTTCAGGTGTGTATATACGCCTTCTGAGGTATAAAAAAGCCGAAGAATTACTTCAAAAGGCTATCAGTCTTTTTGAAAAGCTTGGGGACAGCTATGGCATCGCGCTGTCGCAGGCTAATTTAGGTGTGCTATATACCCAAACGGCACGCTTTGAGCTGGCGAGCACTTATTTGCAAAAAGCCATTGATTACTATGAAGCGGTCAATGACGTTAAACACTTATCATATGAATATAGTAATTTAGCAAAAGTGAGTATTGCTGTTGGTGATATGTCACTGGCTGAAACGCAGGTCAACTTCGCCATTTATTATGCAGAAAAAGCTGAAAATGACTCAAACATGTCTGAAGCTTTGTATGTGCAAGCCCAAGTTTTTTTAGTTAAAGGTCAAGTCGCGGAGGCCAAAGAGGCCGCGCAGCAAAGCTTAGAAATGAATCAAGCTTTAGGTGCTGAACTACGCGAAAAAAGGGCTTTATCTATCATTGCATTAGCCGAGTCTGCACAAGGTGATACGGCACAAGCGCTGCGCACTTTGACAGATTACGATCATGCGACCTTCCAATTATTGAATCAGGCTCTGTTAGAGAAAGCGGAAAAGTATCAAAAGCGGTTTGAAGAAAGTGAGTTAAGCCAAGAGTTGGCTCAACTTAAACAAGCACAGCAGTTACAAGAGCTAAGAACAAAGCAGCATCAGCAATTGATGTGGATGAGTGGGTTGGTGGTTGGCTTTGCTTTATTAGCTTTGGTGGCGTGGTATCGTCGTACGATTGAACGCAAAGCTAAACTAGACTTGAGTAATGAAGTTGCACAGCGCACAGCTGAGCTGCAAAAAACCGCAGATCAATTGCGTAGTGCGAACCAAGTAAAAAGCCAATTTCTCGCCAACATAAGCCATGAAATACGTACACCGTTGACCGCTATTTTGGGATACAGTGAAAACATGCTCCATGAGCATCATGACAATGAAGCGCTAAAAGCATCCTTGACCGTACTTATGCGACAGGGAAGACACTTAAAAGAGCTTATCAGCGATGTATTGGACCTAAGTAAAATTGAGGCAGAACAACTTGAACTAGAGCTCACAGAGTTTAAAGTGGAGTCGCTCTTGTCTGACATCACCGATATGTTCCACCACCCTTGTTTGGAAAAATCCTTAGAGCTGATTGTTGATCATCGGTTGGAGACCCCTTATCGCGTATGTTTGGATTACGTCAGAGTAAAACAGGTCTTAATCAATTTACTGAGTAACGCAATTAAGTTTACCCACCATGGACACGTTGAATTATTGGCTGAACCCCAGAATGATGGGATCCTCTTTAGTGTAAGTGATACAGGAATAGGCATGTCAGTTGCTCAGCTCGAAAAGATTTTTGAGCATTTTCAGCAAGGCGACAATAGTATAACGCGACGCTTTGGTGGCTCTGGACTCGGGCTTAGTTTATCGCAGCAACTTGCTGCAATGATGGGGGGAACAATTAGGGTTACCAGCGAATTACACGTTGGTAGTCGGTTTGCTTTTTGGGTGCCGTGCACTCGGCTCAATCAACAAGATGAACAGGAGCCCTGCAAGCAAATTAAAGAGCTTGGCACGCACGCGTTTTCTGGACAGGTCTTACTTGCAGAAGATCATGATGACAATCGCATTTTGTTCGAACGTATATTGTCAAACCTAGGCTTACAAGTTGAGTCAGCATCGGATGGTAAGCAGGCGGTAGAAAAATGTTTAAGCAGCTACCCAGACCTCGTACTGATGGATATTCAAATGCCCCATATGGATGGACTTGAGGCATTAAGTTTATTACGCCAAGCGGGTTATGAAGGGCCTATATATGCCCTAACAGCGAATGTCATGGAACATGAAATTAAGTATTATTTAGACAGTGGCTTTGATGGACATTTAAGTAAACCATTGGAGCAAGGTAAACTAGTCTCAGTTTTGAATGCCACATTGAACAACGATTACAATCGGCAAACAGATACCGACATCAGTCTAGATATGGCTGACTTGAAACAGAGCTTTGCTTCAACGCTTGAACAAGAGCGTTATAAGCTGATCGATTTATGGCAGGAGGAAGATTATGCCGGGTTACAGTTTCACTGCCATAAATTGGCGGGCGCCGCTGCGATATTTGGATTCTTGCCGATTGCAGATATTGCGAAACAATTCGAAGCAGCTTTAAAGCAACAAAATTCAGCTCAATACCAAGACCTATTTTTGATCTTGTGTGATGAACTCAAAGTGCAAGCTTACTCAGAACAACTCGATATCTCCTGAATCACTTAAATCAGCAGAGGGCGCTTCTTTTGACTGTTCAATCACTGATTCGCTACTATGAGAACGACTTTTGTCAACGCGAGGGTCTAAATCAGGTTCAGGTTTTTCTGTTTTAAAAATACTTAATTTCTCGTTGATACTACTAAAGAGGTTGATTAAATCAGTGCTGGATACTGCTTGAATTTTAGAGCTTGAAAGGGCGTCTGAATTCAATTCAACCATTGATTCAATGCTCGCTTGGGCTTCATCAGACACCACTTTTTGCTGTTTAACTTGGCTGTGAATACTGTGCGACATCGCATTGATGTCGAGCATCGCATGCTCGATTTGATCAACCTCTTTGGTTGATTCATCAGAGAGTTGAACGGTTCTATCTGTTTCTTCTAAAGCAAGCAGCATTAATGAGTGGGCACTGTCAGTGCCTGCTTGGATTTTACTGACCATTGCTCGCACTTCTTGAGTAGATTGGCTGGTACGCGCAGCTAAACTGCGTACTTCGTCAGCAACGACCGCAAATCCACGACCTTGTTCTCCTGCTCGAGCGGCTTCAATAGCAGCATTTAAGGCAAGTAAGTTAGTTTGATCTGCAATGGAATTGATAACATCTATGACTGCGCTAATCGCATCACTGTCTGCTTTGAGCGCTTCAATTTGTTTACTGGTTTGTCGAATGTGTTCCGCGAGGCTAATTAGGCTTTCTTGACTTTTATCGGTATCGATACGTGTTTTTTTGACCGCTTCGGTCGCCTCTTCAACAGAGCAGTAAATTTTATCTAAATTTTCATCTAACTCTCTTGAAACGATAAGCATACGATTGATGGAGCTGGCCAGATCTTCACCATGTGCATGTTGGATGGTGGCCTTTTGAGTCATAGATGCATAGGTGTCCCTGAGATCATCGGCCATCGGCGCAAGTCGAGCTGAGCAGGTGTATACTTCACAAATAATGTGTTCAATGGTGGCTATCCCTGCATTGAGTGCAAGACATGCCTTAGGGAGTTGCTTGTCTCGTTCATCAAACCGATAGGTTAGGTCAATATTAGCATCAGCGAGCAAGGCGCTGACCAAGTTATCTAGGTAATTGCCTTTACTGCTGTATTTCGAGATCAATAGGTAAACTACAAGAGCGCTCAGAACGATTAAAGTGCATAACGTAAGTGTTGCTGATAATGAAAAATCGAAATATAAAGCGCAAAGTACTGTAATGGTTAGATTAGCGCACGTGGTACTGATCACTCCGACGTTTAAACGCATATACCTAAGTCTCCCTTCTATGGTCTTAAAAATTAGAAGTTTTTTTCCAATTAGACTAATAGGTATAGACTAGTTCAAAGTGAATTCCAAGGTTTTAAAGGGTAAAAAAAAACCTGCATTTGCAGGTTTTTTTATGATTATTTTCGCTTCATGGAGTCGAAAAATTCATCGTTCGTTTTACTCATCGAGAGTTTGTCGATAAGGAATTCCATCGCGTCTATTTCGCTCATTTCATGCACGATTTTACGCAAGATCCACATCTTCTGTAGCTCGTCTGGCTTAGTTAGCAGCTCTTCGCGGCGTGTACCAGAGCGGTTAAAGTCAATAGCAGGAAATACACGTTTTTCAGCAATCTTGCGATGCAAGTGCAATTCCATGTTACCTGTACCTTTAAACTCTTCGTAGATAACCTCATCCATTTTAGAACCAGTATCGATAAGTGCCGTTGCGATAATGGTTAAGCTACCTCCTTCTTCAACATTACGCGCAGCACCGAAGAAACGCTTAGGCTTGTGCAGTGCGTTGGCGTCTACACCACCTGTAAGTACTTTACCTGATGAAGGGATTACGGTGTTGTAAGCACGTGCTAAACGCGTGATCGAGTCTAGTAAGATCACTACATCTTTTTTGTGCTCCACTAAGCGCTTAGCCTTCTCGATTACCATTTCGGCTACTTGCACGTGACGGCTAGCAGGTTCATCGAATGTTGAAGCAACAACTTCACCTTGAACCAAGCGCTGCATCTCTGTTACTTCTTCTGGACGCTCGTCAATGAGCAGTACCATTAGAGTTGCATCTGGATTGTTGTAAGAAATAGATTGTGCAATATTCTGAAGCAACATCGTTTTACCTGCTTTTGGCGGAGCAACGATGAGTGCACGCTGACCTTTACCAATTGGAGATGCAAGGTCTAATACACGCGCTGTGATATCTTCAGTACTACCGTTACCACGCTGCATAACTAAACGTTCGTTAGCATGGATAGGTGTTAAGTTTTCGAACAAGATTTTAGTTCGAGAGTTTTCAGGCTTATCAAAGTTAACTTCGTTAACTTTTAATAAAGCAAAATAGCGTTCGCCATCTTTAGGTGGACGGATAAGACCGCTAATTGAATCACCAGTACGCAAGCTAAAGCGTCTGATTTGACTCGGCGATACATAGATGTCATCCGGTCCTGCTAGGTAAGAAGCTTCGGAAGAGCGTAAAAAGCCAAAGCCGTCTTGGAGAATTTCTAAAACACCGCCGCCATAGATGTTTTCGCCGCTTTTTGCATGGGCTTTCAAGATAGCGAAAATGATATCTTGTTTTCTAAGACGGGCTACGTTTTCGAGTCCCATTGACTCGGCAAGTTTTACAAGCTCATTTATTGACTTGTCTTTAAGTTCGCGTAAATGCATATTGGTGGGTTCTTTAATTAACGTTGTTTTCTCGTCGCACGAGGGATTGAGTTGAAATTCGATAAAAAGGTTTGTGGCTCTATAAGTTAGCAGCTAGCCATCGAGTCGTCCAGTCTTTATACAAAAAATTAATCCATTAATCTTTAAATTTCGCTGGCAAGCAAAATGAGAAAGCCCAAATTACTGAGTTATTTGGGCTTTGAGTTTTTAAACGTTGTCGTTTAAAAACTCAACAAGCTGAGTCTTAGAAAGTGCGCCAACTTTAGTAGCAGCAACCGCACCGTCTTTGAATAGAAGTAGTGTCGGAATACCGCGGATACCAAACTTTCCAGGCGTGCCTGAGTTTTGGTCGATATTTAGTTTGGCGATAGTTACCTTACCTTCAAACTCATCAGCTACTTCATCAAGAATTGGCGCAATCATTTTACAAGGACCACACCACTCAGCCCAAAAGTCAACAAGAACAGGTTTGTCTGAGTTAAGTACGTCAGCTTCAAAGCTGTCGTCAGTTAATTGGATAATTTTGTCGCTCATTACATTCTCCGTTAGAAATTAGGCGAATTATTTAGTGCGTATTTAAACACTCTTGTTTCTTATTGCAAGTTTAAACGTTATGCTTTATTGCTATGACTAAGACACATTTGACCAATACCAAATTTTCAGACTTTGCTTTAGCACCGGAAGTGGTCGCCGGTTTGACAGCGAATGGCTTCGAACATTGTACGCCAATTCAAGCAAAGTGTATGCCTTACATATGTGAAGGCAGGGACATTGCGGGTCAGGCGCAAACAGGAACCGGTAAGACACTGGCATTCCTTACTGCGACTTGTCATCGTTTAATGCAAAATAAACCTGAACAGCAATCATCTGTACAACCCAGAGCCATTATTATGGCGCCGACTAGAGAGTTGGCAATACAGATCCACAAAGATGCAAAAGTTATCGCACCACACTGTAATTTAAAGTTAGGCTTAGTATATGGTGGCGAAGAATATGAAAAACAACGGGCGCAACTAGAAAAAGGCGTTGATATTTTAATTGGTACCACCGGTAGACTTATCGACTTCTATAAACAAGGCGCGTTTAACCTCAATAGTATAGAGGTTGTGGTACTTGATGAAGCAGACCGAATGTTTGACTTGGGCTTCATTAAAGATATTCGTTATCTATTTAATCGTATGCCTGGAACGCAAGAGCGTTTGAACTTACTGTTTTCTGCGACCCTATCTTACCGAGTGCAGGAGCTGGCCTTTGAGCATATGCACAATCCGATCCATGTTCAGATTGAACCTGATGTTAAAACTGGCAAACGCATCCAAGAAGAATTATTTCACCCCTCACAAGAGGACAAATTACCTTTACTTTTAACTCTAATAGAGGAAGATTGGCCCGATAAGGCAATTGTCTTTGCAAACACAAAGCACAGTTGTGAGAATGTTTACGAGTGGTTGAAGGTTGATGGTCATCGTGTTGGTTTACTTACGGGTGATGTAAATCAGAAGAAACGTTTGTCTATTTTGACTAAATTTACTAAAGGGGAATTGGATTTACTTGTAGCGACTGATGTTGCTGCTCGAGGATTGCATATCCCTGAAGTAAGCCACGTATTTAATTTCGACTTACCGGATGACAGAGAAGATTACGTGCATCGTATCGGTCGAACTGGTCGAGCTGGTGCATCGGGGCATGCAATTAGTTTTGCTTGTGAGCAATATGCATACAATCTACAAGAGATTGAGGAATATATAGCACACTCTATTCCTGTTTCTCACTACGACAAAACAGCATTACTTGATGACCTCAAGCCACCAGTAAAACAACATCGCAGAAATTATCAATCTGGTCAGAGAAAGCGTGGCAATACTCGCAGACAAGGCAGTTATCAAAAATCAGCGTCTAAGCATAATTAGATGTAGTAAGGGTAAGTAGAGGTTACGAGCGTGGGATATAACTCACCACAAAATAATGTATATGCTGTAATAGACTTGGGCTCAAACAGCTTCCACATGCTTTTAGCAAAGCATATGGCTGGTGGAGTCCATACAATTGGCAGGGTAAAGCGTAAAGTTAGGCTCGCCGCCGGGCTCAATGAGCAAAATGTGCTTTCTCAAGAAGCAATGGAAAGGGGTTGGGAATGTTTATCACTTTTTGCGGAGCGGCTACAGGATATTCCACCGCAAAACATTAAAATTGTTGCAACTGCGACATTGCGCCTAGCTCAAAATGCAGAACAGTTTAAGGTGCGAGCTGAGGAAATTCTCAATCATAAAATTGAGATAATAAGCGGCGAGTTGGAAGCTTGCACTATCTATAAAGGTGTTGCTCATACTTCTTCATGTCATGGTAAGCAGCTTGTAGTTGATATCGGTGGAGCAAGTACAGAAGTTGTAATTGGTCGTGGGTTTGACGCACATATATATTACAGCCTAAATATGGGCTGCGTTACTTACCTTGAAAAGTATTTCAAAAATGGCTTACTGAGCGAAGAGAACTTTGCGCAAGCGATAACGGCTGCAAAAGAAGTGATAGCCCCTCATGCAGGAGAGTTTCAACAAGTTGGTTGGGAGTTGGCCATAGGTGCCTCAGGCACGGTTCAAGCGATACAAGAAATCTTTGCGGCTCTAGGTCTTGATGAGTACCTAGTGTTATCTAAGCTCAGTCAAATTAAATCAATGGCGATTGACTGCGAGACAATATCTAAACTTGATCTGCCTGGTTTGAGTGAAGAGCGTCGACTTGTTTTTGTATCTGGTCTTGCAATTTTGATTGCGCTATTTGAGTCGCTTGAAATCGAACGCATGGGCTTAGCCGGTGGGGCGCTACGTGAAGGTGTGCTCTATGGCATGATTGACGATTTGAGTGTTGCTGATATTCGTAAGCGAACTTTGAATTGTTTTATGGCTCGATATCATGTTGACAACTTGCAAGCACAGCGTGTCTTTGAGATGAGTAATAGCTTTCTCAAGCAGCTTAAAGGGTACTGGTCGATTAATACACAGTTTGGCTCTGATGCTTTACGTGCTGCAACAGTCGTTCACGAGCTGGGCTTACTGATCGATTATAAAGAATACCATAAGCATAGTGCTTATATTCTTAACAATAGTGTTATGCCCGGTTATACCAAAGCTCAAAAGCAATTGATTGCGGCCATGGTAAGTAATCACCGACTGGATATTGATGCCGATAGCTTTGCCCGACTTGGTTCTAATCAACGTCTGGCGGAAGTGCTAATTAGGTTATTGCGCATTGGGGTTATTTTATCTATGCGCCGTCAAGATGATGTGCTGCCTGAACTATTCCTCACAGCAAGTGAACCTGAAACACTAACTTTAACTGTGCCGAAAGCTTGGTTGGAAACACACCCTTTAATGCGCACAGAGTTGGAACAAGAAGCAAAGTATCAAGAGAAGTGTGGTTGGTTATTGGAAATTGAATGTGATTAAGTGCTGAATAGTACGTTTAATCAACAAAAAATGGTGTTTTGTCTGTAAATTGAGCATTTGCAAGTGTTTTTATATGTTTAGTCAAAAAAACGCTTGCGCCATTTTGAAATATCCCTATAATGCGCACCCACT